>JAMCQI010000053.1 GCA_023381515.1 Chloroflexota bacterium
ACCCGAAGATCGCTGTCTACCAGGAGACGGCAGACGATCTTGCGAAGGGGCAAACGCCGAGCAAACCGGTCTGGGCGCCCGGCGGGCCTGATTACACACCCACGTTGCTCCCGTAAGTCAATGAATGAAACCGATGAGCCGGATCGGGCCGACCGGTCCGGCTCATCCCTAAAGGTGGAATGCCTATGAAAATTGGTGGCAAGTTGATCAGCCTGACGGATGTGGCCATGTTCATCATTGGGGGCCTCATCCTCGCCCTGGTCGTGGTGGGGTCGATTGCGACTCTGCTCCATGGGAAATACACGGCACGCCAATGGATGGATTTAGTCGTCTTTGGAGTGGCGTTGGGGGGCATCTACGCGCTGATTGCCCTTGGCTACACACTCGTTTACGGCATTCTTCGAATGATCAATTTTGCGCACAGCGAAGTCTTTATGAGCGGCCCTTTCACCGCTTACTTTCTCGCGGATGCGTGGGGGCGTTCCGGGTTTCTGGATCAGAACCCGGTGATCGGCCTCCTCGCCATCTTCATTTTGGCAATGGGGATATCCACGATCGTCGCGGTTCTGTTGGAACGGATCGCTTACCGTCCGCTACGCTTTGCCCCGCGCCTGGTCCCCCTCATCACAGCGATCGGGGCGTCTTTCTTCCTACAGTATTTCTTCCGCGGCCTGTACGGGCCGAATATCAAGGTTTATCCTGATGTTCCGGCTCTCAAGGGCAACATCACCTTCGGGGACTTGAACGTCACCTACGTGCAGATATTGGTGATCGTCGCCTCGTTCTTGATGATGGCTGTGCTGCAATTATTCATTATGAAATCCAAGACGGGCAAGGCCATGCGGGCGGTCTCGGAAGACAAGCAGACGGCCGCGCTGATGGGCATTGACGTCGATCGAATTATCGTCATTACTTTTGTTCTGGGCGGTGCGCTCGCGGGTGCCGCCGGCGTACTTTACGCTTTGATGTTCAAACAAGTGAGCTTTACCATGGGTTTTATTCCGGGCATCAAGGCATTTACGGCCGCCGTGCTGGGAGGGATCGGCAATGTTCCAGGCGCCATGCTGGGCGGCCTCTTCCTAGGGGTCGCCGAGTCGGTCGGCCCGAATCTCTTTTTGGACGGGCTCGGCATTCCCGCGCCCTATCAGCTCAAGGACGCGATTGCATTCACGCTCCTTGTCCTCGTTTTGATCTTCCGTCCTTCGGGTATTCTCGGCGAATCGTTGGCTGAGAAGAGAGCATGAGGTAATGGGCCTATGACGGCTATATCCGAGACCAAACCTTTGGCGACCCCTACCGCCGTTCCAGCGTGGTTCAAGCAAGCGCTAAAGATGGGCCTTATCGGCGGCATTATTGCCGTGCTCATTGCTCTGGAAGGCATGGTCCAGGCCTTTAACACACGCGACATTGTTAGCGGCGTGGTCTCCATGGGGATCATTATCATTTTCATCACCTACTTTGCTACCGCCTATGTGGCCGCCGCCAAGAGCGGAGTTGCATCGCCCGCCGTTGGCCTGATCATCGGCGCTCTCGCGGGATTCATCGCCGCGCTCTCGCTGGTGGTTTTGATTGCCGTGGGCCAGGTGATCAATATCGGCGGGATGATCATCAGCGCCACTCCCGAGCTCTACGATCTATTAACCTTTAAGCAGGGACTGACCACCGGCAGCTTGACCATCCTCCTTTCTGGACTAGGTATCGGCCTTGCCGCTGCGATTATCTACTTGCTTCCAAAGGCTATTCGCCAGGCACTCCTTTACGGGTTGGTGGCAGTCCTATTGTTTGGGCTGCTCCAAGACCTCGTCAGGGTCACCCTTTCGGATTTCGACGCCTTGACCCCGATCGTGAAATTCCTCTACACGTCCAATGGCTTGTCGAACGAAGGCACAATTGCCGTTTTTGTCATCTTCGTCCTGGGTTCGTACCTCCAGTCCACACGCGGGGCCCTCGTCCAAAGCCGCGTTGCGGCCCTACCTTCGCCGGCCCGTATGACACTCAAATGGACGGGCGTCGTCCTAGGAGTCGTCCTTCTCTTTCTTATGCCGGTCCTTTTGGGCCTTTACCTGACTGATGTGATCGACACGGTCGGGATCTACTTGCTGATGGGCCTGGGGCTGAACATCGTGGTCGGGTTCGCCGGGCTACTCGACCTCGGCTATGTCGCCTTTTGGGCGCTCGGCGCCTATACGGTCGGCATTCTGACTTCGCCTCAGCACGCCACAGGCATTATTCACAACTGGTGGTTGGCGGCTCCCTTTGCCATCGTCGTGGCGCTCTTCGCCGGCGTAGTTCTGGGTATTCCCGTACTGAGAATGCGCGGTGATTACCTTGCCATCGTGACTCTGGGATTTGGCGAGATCATTCGCTTGCTGGCGATCTCGGACTTTTTAAAGCCGTGGGAAGGGGGAGCCCAAGGGATTCAACGCATCCCGACACCCGCCATCGGTCCGTTTCAGTTTGTCACCACCCAATTGAACTTGCCTATATTGGGACAGATTCCGTTCCAGCCGCAGCAGATGTATTATTATGTCATTATTGGAGGTTGCCTCCTGGGGATTTTCGTCGCCAGTCGCGTCAAGATCTCTCGGCTGGGCCGCGCCTGGATGGCCATCCGCGAGGACGAAGACGTGGCGCAAGCGATGGGGATTAATCTGGTCGTGACGAAACTGCTCGCTTTTGGGTTGGGCGCGGCGTTCGGCGGTCTGAGCGGTGCGATTCTCGCGAGCAAGATCCAGTCTGTGTATCCACAGTCGTTTGGCTTTCTCATCTCGGCAAACGTTCTCTCCCTCATCATCCTGGGCGGAATGGGGAGTATCCCAGGAGTGATCGTTGGAGCACTCGCGCTGGTTGGCTTGCCCGAGCTGCTACGCGAGGTCGGCGATTACCGTTATTTATTTTATGGAGCTGTCCTCGTCGTCATGATGCTCGTCCGCCCTGAGGGTCTGTTGCCCGAAGCACGACGGAGGATGGAGTTGGAAGAGCCGCGGGCTGAAGAAGTGTCGGCCTCGACGCAAGAGCCTGTTAGGGCAACAACGACCGAGCCATAGTGTCACAAAGCGCAAGCCATGCCCATGGACATTGACCGGTAAGGAGAGGCGGAGTGCTCACCTGCGAAAGAGAGCGCTTCGCCTCTGTAGTGTGGAGGTATTCTCGTGAGTCAAGTATTGAACTATACGATCGTAGAGGACGCACTTCCCGCCGTTATCATCACAATGAACCGGCCCGAACAGCGCAACGCCCTCTCGACTGGGTTGATGCAGGAGATGACCGAGCAGTTAGAGCGGCAGAGCGCGCGCCTTGAATGCCGAGTCATCATCATCCGCGGGGCGGGGCCTGCTTTTTCTGCGGGTCACGACCTCAAAGAGATGCTGAACCGCACGATTGAAGAAGAACGGGAGATCTTTAACGTCTGTACCCGCATGATGCAGACGATTCAGCGCGTCCCCCAACCGGTGATCGCATCGGTTCACGGTATCGCCACGGCCGCAGGTTGTCAGCTCGTGGCGACTTGCGACCTTGCGGTCGCTTCGGAAAAGGCACAGTTTGCGACGCCAGGCGTCAAGATTGGTCTCTTTTGCTCAACTCCCCAGGTAGCAGTGAGCCGAACGATTGGTCGGAAGCGGGCGATGGAGATGCTCCTGACTGGCAGGCCGATCGACGCTCGCACTGCTGCCGAATGGGGGCTGGTGAATCGTGTCGTTCCGGCCGAGCGGCTAGAGGCAGAGGTGATGGAGCTGGCGCAGCAGATTGCGAGCCACAGTCCACTGACGCTCAAGATTGGCAAACAATCGTTCTATGAGCAGATCGACAGAGACCAGGAGACTGCCTACGAACTCATGTCGGAAACGATGGCCAAGAGTGCAATGACGTGCGATGCGCAGGAAGGAATGTCGGCGTTCCTGGCCAAGCGTCCGCCACAATGGCGGGGGGAATAGTCCATTCGCCCCGTCGCAATGGCGGGGGAAATTGGGGAGATTGAGATATGCGGGTTCTGTCTCGTTCAGACGTTCAGCGTGCTCTTCCGATGAAGCAGGCGATTGGCATTGTCCGCGATGCCTTCGCCCAGCTCTCTACAAACCAAGCCACGGTTCCCCTGCGCGTACCGATTTCCGTCGAGAAATACGACGGGGTCACGCTGTTCATGCCCGCGTATTTGAATGCAAGCGATGCGCTGGCCGTCAAAATCGTTTCCGTCTATAACCAGAACCCTGCTCGGGGTCTGCCCCTGATCCATGCGCTCGTCGTCGTGATCGATGCGGCCACAGGCAAGCCTCTCGCGACCATGGAAGGCGGCTATCTGACCGCGCTGCGCACGGGGGCCGCGAGCGGGGCGGCGACCGAATTGCTCGCGCGTCCGGATGCCCATGTTGCGGCGATCTTTGGCGCAGGCGTGCAGGGGCATACCCAGCTCCTTGCCGTCGCCGCCGTACGCCAGCTACAGAAGGTAGTTGTATTCGACGCCGCGCGGGAGAGAGCAGAGAGCTTTGTCCAAGAGATGCGCGGCCAGCCCGGAGTACCGGCGGATCTCGGGGTTGCGGCGACGCCTGCAGAGGCGGTCAAACAAGCCGACATCATCTGCACGGCGACGACGTCCACACGGCCCATATTCAGCGGTGCCGACGTCAAGCCTGGAACCCACATCAACGCGATTGGGGCCTATACTCCTCAAATGCAAGAGATTGACGAGGTGACGATGCGAGCCTGCAAGATCGTCATCGATTCCCGGAGCGGGGCGCTGGTCGAAGCGGGAGATTTGATCATCGCCCTCCAGAAGGGTGCGATCAAAGAATCGGATATCTACGCCGAAATAGGGGAGATTGCGGCGGGGAAAAAGCCGGGCCGCGAAAAGCCGGACGAGATTACACTCTTCAAATCGGTCGGGAACGCAGTACAGGATGCCTCGGTCGCACGTGCGATTTACGATGCGGCCCAGCGGGAAAAGCTGGGCGTCGAAATTGAAATCTAGCAGCCCAAATCACCGCGGCTTCCACCAAAAGAGGAGGGTGATGGCGCCCAAGGTGATGAGGCTGAACTCGACAAATACGAACTTGGATAGACGTCCCCAAAGATATTGCTGAGTCACGCCTGTGAGCGCGTAGAAAAAGACCAAGAGGAGTCCCCCCCCGGTAAAGGCGGTCGCATTCCAATAATTCAGCGCCCAGACGAATTCCGCGATGGAGAGGGCGACGGCTGCGGCGAATAGCCAGGTGCGGCCCAGGTCCGCCTCGCTGCCGCGAAAGAGCTCGAGGGCCAGTAGCCCGGCCGCAATGCCGATCGCCGGCGCAGAGTAAAGGCTGCGCACTTTCCAACTGTAGATGGTGGCAAAAAGGACGAGTGCGGCGAGATAGACGGCAAGATTAATACCCAGCCGAGCCGTGCTGTACCAGCGGTCATTCAAGTCGATCGTGATGTATTCGCCGAGGACCACCAAGACGAGTAAAGCTCCTGCTACGACCACTCCGATCAAGCCATAGACACGTACCTCGCTCAGGGCAAGGACCAGGGTCGCGGCGACGACAATCATGGATGGCAGAATCCAGAGGATAAAAATATACTGCACCTCGCCCAGATGGACACGGGGATGCGTGCGTGCGATCGAGTCCACTCCGGCCGCGGTCAGGCCAGCGAGCAAGAGAGCCAGAAACCAAGTGCCCGAGACGGTGATATTGGCGTCTGAACCAAGAAAGGAAAAGTCAATTCGTCGGGAGGGCAGGTCGAGGATGGAAGAAAGGGTCAGGCCGACCAGAACGAAGCTGACCAGCAGGCTCAAGCGATCGAGCGACGCCAGAGCGCTCTTGACCTGAGAAGGTGGTTCGTCAAGGATGGGGCTCGTCATATGAATGGCATCATAATCGGCGTTACGCGTTTTGTCAAACCAGGGGCCCATCATGGCTCGCGCAAGACATCTTGACCTTTCGGGAGCATTATGCCGATCATCCTCTTTGCCCTTGTCGGGCTGCTTGCAGGCATTCTCGTCAACCGGGCGGCCGATACCCTTCCCAGCCGGCAGCCGGAACTAGCCCTGCGGGCGCCTCAGTGTCAGTACTGCGGCACGCCGCGGCCATGGATCGACCAGATTGCGCTCGTGAGCTTTATTCTCTTACGCGGGCGCTGCCTCAAGTGCCAGGCCCCGATTTCCATGCGCGCGCCTCTGGTAGAATTGACGAGCGCGGCGGCGTTTGCGTTTCTGGGCATGCGCTTTGGCACGAGTATCTTTCTCGTCCTAGCCCTCATCTATACCACGGTGCTGTTGCTGGTCCTGGTCACCGACTTGGAGCACCGGCTGATCCTCAATATTGTGATTCTCCCGGCGACGCTCCTCGCGATCCTCGCCAGCCCCCTTTCCCCCTTGGGCACGGTGCGCTCTCTGCTCGGCGGAGCCCTTGCGTACCTGATCGTCTATCTCATCTATGTTTTTGCCCGCGTCTTTGCCCAGCTCCGTCACCATGCGATCAAGGTACCGTTCGGCTTTGGCGACGTCAAGCTCGCGGGCTTTGTCGGTTTGCTCACAGGCTTTCCAGATGTTTTCACAGCCATCCTTTATGCTATCCTGCTGGGCGGGCTCGGCGCTGCCCTTTTCCTGATCTATCAAGCCGTCGTCAAGCACCGTTTGGCGCTGGGTGCTGCCATTCCTTACGGTCCGTTTTTCTGTATTGCGGGATGGCTCCTGATGGTATGGAAATAACTCTGCCCTTTGCTCGACCTATATTGTGTGGTAAAATAGTTGAACGAATTTTTGTTCTGAGAGTGAATCGTGGCAACCAGTGAGAAAAGTGTGGCGACCAACACGCCAATTTATTGCGTCAACCATCCTAACACAGAGACGCTCTTGCACTGTAACCGATGCGGGAGACCGGTGTGCCTCAAGTGCGTCGAGCGAACCCCGGTCGGCTATCGGTGCAAAGACTGTCTCAACGTTCAGCAAGCGGGCTTTTATACCGCGACCCCATTGGACTATGTCCTCGCGACGATCGCGGGGTTGGCGATTTCTGCGATTGGCGGGGCAATTGCCGTCGCCATTGGTTTTTTCCTTTTTGAGATCTTTTATGCCCCGTTTGCGGGTGGAATCATCGCCGAGGTCATTCGATATGCGACCTCAAAACACCGCGGCCGCTATCTTTGGCTCCTCGCGTGCGCGACCGTCCTTGTCGGAGGCGTCGGCGGCGCAGGACTGTTGCCCCTCTTTCTCGCGGGGGCGCAAAGCCCGAGCTTGCTCACGCTTCTGCTAGTCCTCCCCGCGATTGCCATGCGATCCGTGTTGAATCTCGGCTTTCTGATCTATATCGTCTTGGCCGTGAGCACGGTTTACGCCCGTCTGCGCTAGACCAGAGGATGGTATGCTGGCTGAGATTGACATTGTCAATTTCGCAATCATCGATCACCTGCACGTCAAATTCCATCGGGGTTTCAATGTTCTGACCGGCGAAACCGGCGCTGGTAAATCCATCATCATCGACGCCGTCGGCACCCTTCTCGGTGGCCGCGCACAGAGCGAGTTCGTGCGCGCAGGCGCCGAGCGGACGCGCGTCGAAGGTGTTTTTTCCCTCGAGCCAGCCGCCCGAGAGAGCATCTGCCCCGTCCTCGACGAAATGGGCATCGACCACGCCGACGACTCGTTGATCGTCACGCGTGAAATCAATCGCGAGGGGCGCAACACGTGCCGTTTGAACGGCCGTCCCGTGACTCTGCACGTCCTGCAGCGCATCGGAGAGCATCTGATCGACATCCACGGCCAAAGCGAACATCTCTCGCTCTTGCGTGTGCGGGAACATGTCGATTTCCTTGACCGGTATGGAAACTTGTGGGAAACGCGGGCGCACGTCGCAGAAAAGGTCAAAGCCCTGCGGGCTGTCCGGAGCGAACTGCAGAGTCTGATGATGGACGAACGCGAGCGGGCGCGCCGGGTGGACCGGCTGACGTATATCGTCGAGGAGATCTCTCAGGCGAACCTCAAGGTGGACGAGGAAGAGACACTGAAACAGGAGCGCGAGCTTCTCGGCAATGCCGAGCTGCGGGCGAATCTTGCCGATCATGCCTACCGCGCCCTCTATGGCGCCGGGGAAGACGAAAAAGGAGCCATCGACCTTTTCGCAGAAGCACTGCAGGCGATCACCGGATTGGAGCGCTACGACGCCTCGGTCAAGGATCTGCGGGAGCAGGCAGACAGCGCAGCGGCCCAGGCGGATGATCTCGCGCGCGCATTGCGCCAGTATCGAGACGCGGTCGATCACAATCCCGATCGCCTCCAAGAGATCGACGAACGACTCGACCTGATCTTCCGGCTCAAGCGCAAGTACGGGGAGAGCATCGAAGAGATACTGGCGTTTGGAGAAAATGCTGCTGCGGAACTGGCCGGCATCTCGCACGGCGAACAGCGCACCGAGGAATTGCACGCCCAAGAGGCCGCTTTGCTCCAGGCGATTGCGTCGCTTGGGGGAGAGTTGTCGCTGGCACGGCGCGAGGCAGGGGAACGTCTTGGCATTGAAATTGAAGCCCAGCTTCAGGACCTGGGGATGGCCAAAGCCAAATTCGGGGTCGGGCTTGAACGCGCGGAGGACGCGGAAGGCGTCGAGGTCGACGGCACCCGCGTGGCCTTTGACACCACCGGGATCGACCGCGTCGAGTTCCTGGTCTCGCCAAACCCGGGCGAGCCACTCAAGCCTTTGGCGAAGATCGCTTCCGGTGGCGAGACTTCACGGTTGATGCTCGCGATGAAATCCGTCTTGTCGCGCGCGGACAATGTACCCACTTTGATCTTTGACGAGATCGATCAGGGCATCGGCGGCCGAACGGGCGGCATTGTCGGACACAAATTGTGGGCACTTACTCCGACCGCAGCAAGAGCCGACGGGGTGCCGCAACATCAGGTGATCTGCGTTACTCATCTGCCTCAGATTGCGGCGTTCGGAGATATCCACCTGAACATCCGCAAGGACATTGTGGGCGAGCGTACGGTGACCCTCCTCCACGAACTCAAAGGGTCTGAGCGAGTCGAAGAACTGGCCCAGATGCTCGGCACTGCCACGGCGCTCACGCGCAAGAGCGCCGAGGAGATGCTGCGGGAGACCAAAGCGGAGAAGCAAAAGCCGGTTCGCGAATCCCGCGATCAGTAGGGGGATGGCAAGTAGCAAAAGGGAACGAGTGGGAAGTAGAACTGGGACAATGCACGCGGGAGTTGCAAATAGCTGAGCTCAATCAAGGGGGATTGGCATTCATTTGGGTTAGCCATAGGCCTTGGCATTCGCATCACCCTCAAGCCGCTATTGCCTGATGGCGATATCTACACGCGGGCTCGCTATTCGGCAAATGGATTCTGGATGGCGCTTGGCGCGCCCTGGCTCTTTGTCGCGCTGCATCTTTCCGAGCGAGAAGCTCGCCCCGTCCTCGAACAAGCACCGGAGTGAGCGATCGGAAACACATTATGTAGCCGGTCAGAAACGGCCTGCTCGGCCTCTCGTTATAAATGGCAAATCCGACACCTATCTGGCTGAGGAGGCTTATGGACAAGAAGCTAATCGGCGAATATCTCGTAGAGGATCACCTTATTAATGCGAATCAGCTCGAAGAGGCACTAGAGCTGCAAGCAGTCACGCTCCAGGGCGGGACATCCCCCCTTCTCGGCACCGTCTTGGTGCAGATGGGAGTCGTCAAGGAGCAGGATGTCACCTTCGCATTGGAAAAACAGGAACGAGATGAGATGAGGGCATAAAACGCTCCTGGGATTTTTTAGGTAATGGCTCGCCAACCTGACAGTGGGCGAGCCATTGTGTTTTTCTCACTTGCCATTCAACTCGGCGCTCCGCGAGCGCGTGAGCAAGTCCAGAGCCCTCACTCCACCCGCGTCACGATCACGCTCGCAGCGCCGGATTGTGTGAGGGCGCTCACCACCCGTTCCCGCGCTTGCTCTTCGACGAGCGCGATGATATTGCCTCCACGGCCGCCGCCTGACAGTTTGGCCCCGTTAGCACCTGCCCGCCGGGCTGCTTCAATCAAACGCTCTATCTCCGGAGAGGATACCCCCATCTCGCGCAAAAGCTCTTGGTTCCGGTTCATTAGCTGTCCCAGGTCGGCCGGCGACCGGCCCTCGATCCGATTTCTAGCCTCACGGACAATTTCCCCAACCTGATCGAACATTGTCTCGTAGCGAGTCTTGTCCGCTTCCCATAACCGTCGCACGTCGCCAACGGTGATCAGGGTTGGACTGGGGATGCCGGTATCTGCAATCGCGAGGTGAAAAGGAGTGGCCGTTCGAAAGCGCTCGAATGGCTTGCCTCTGACGTAGTAGATGGGCTCGGCAAAGGCGACGACGGTATTATCGACACCGCTCGGGGTCCCGTGATGCAACTTCTCCACCTCGAACGCAAGGGCGGATGCCTGTTCTCGAGAAAGGTCCCGGCCATAGTATCGGGCAATCGCCCGTGCAGTCGCGACGGAAACCGCCGCGCCGCTCCCCAGTCCGCGTGCGACGGGGATCGTCGAGCGGACGCGCACGCTCAGGCCTCTCGGCTCGATGCCAAGCGCGGCACAGGTCAAGCGGATAATCGCCGCGATCGGGTCGGTCGGAGGCACATCGGCCATGTCGTATTCGCGGCCGATATCCGCGGCGTCGATTCTGACTTGCGTCCCTCGCCACTCTTCGACGGAGACTTGTGTTTCGACCTGGAAGACGGGAACAGCGATCGCGGGGCGTCCGTACACGACGGCATGTTCGCCAAAAAGAATGATTTTCCCAGGCGCAGTTGCCATAACCATTGTCAGCTAGGCACCAGAGCGATTCCAGTTATGCTATAATGATAGTGAGGAGTCGTAAAATGAATCCAGACCTAGCGCGGATGCTTCTCCAGCTTGGGGCCATGGTTGCTCTGGTGCTCCTTAACGGCTTTTTCGTTTCCGTCGAGTTCGCCTACGTGACGGTCCCTCGAACACGTATTCAGCAACTGGCCGCCAAAGGGGACCTCCGCGCGGCAATCGTCCAACGCCTGACCTCCGACACCGATCGCGTCCTGGCCGCGGCACAGCTCGGGGTGACGCTTGCGAGCCTCGGGCTCGGTTGGGTTGGCGAGAACACGGCGAGTGAACTGATTCGTTTGGCTTTTGCCAATCTCCCGCCGGCTTTTTCCGGTGCGATCGCCTATGGAATTGGGCTGGTCATCGCGTTCGTTCTCATTTCGTCTTTTCAGATCATTCTCGGAGAGCAAACTCCCAAGATCATGGCGATCAACCGCCCGGACCGCGTCGCACTCTCCTCGGCGCGGGTATTGTCCGCGTTTAACCGGATCATGGGACCTTTTATCGCCGTGCTCGACAATGCCACAACGGCCGTTGTGCAACTGCTGGGCGTTCCGCCCGTAGGAGCGCATCATACGATCTACAGCGTCGAGGAACTAGAGGAACTGATTTCAGAGACCCAGCAGCGGGGAGAGTTGGAAGCCAGCGAAAAGGAGATGATCCACAATGTCTTTGAGTTCGGCGACCGGCTCGTGCGCGAAGTGATGATCCCACGTCCAGACATGATCGCGTTAGAGGAGCATACCACCGTTGACGAGTTTCTGCAAACGTTCAAAGAGGTGAGCCACGCGCGTTTTCCGATTTATGCCGAGAACATAGACAATATCACCGGTTTTGTCGCCATCAAAGATATCCTGCGAGCGATCGCGGCGGAAGGAAATGAAGTGCGCGGACAAGCGCTCCGAGCGTTCGCGCGGCCCGCAAAATTCGTGCCTGAAGCGAAGAGGGTGGGAAAGCTCTTTGCAGAGATGCAAAAGCAAAAGACGCAGCTTGCCATCGTAATTGACGAATACGGCGGGACCGCCGGAATGGTGACGCTCGAAGAACTCATCGAGGAAATTGTCGGCCGGCTCTCCGACGAACTGGCGCATGAACCACCTCCGGTCGAAGCCATCGACGAGCGGACGACTTTGGTGGACGCGCAAATGCGCGTGGAGGAGGTCAATGAGGAGCTCGGGCTGCATCTTGCGGAGAGCCCGGACTATGAAACGGTGGCCGGCCTGGTTCTTTACATCGCCGGCCATATCCCCAAACAAGGGGAGCAGCTACGAATAGACAAGGTGCAGATTACGGTAACGCGTATGGATGGTTTAAAAATCGACCAGGTCAAGATCCAACGGCTGTGATAGCGGCTGGGGCCTCGTCCCTCTTCTAATGAAGCCACTTGTTCGATTGGTGGAGGTTTCTTATTCTGAGCGGGAGATGGAGGAGACCCCGGAAGATTGACCGCGGTCAATTTTGGGGTTGCCCGCGTAGATGAGGTGCGAAGCACCGCTCAAGTTATAGGCAAGATTGTTCCTGACATGCACCGTGGCCGTGGAGGCCCCGCTTAATTCCATATCCGCCGCTTCGGCGGCAAGATCTCGCAGCGTGGCCTTGCTAGCGCCGCTCACATTAACCGTCATCGTTTTCACAGAACCCTTCAGTGTCACCTGAGAGGCGCCGCTGACTTGCATCCGCGCGTTCCCCATGTCCATCGCACCGTTCAGGCGGCTCGCGCCTGACACGTCCAGATGAAGATCCCTCGTAGAGCTAAAGCCGCTCAGGCTCGCGCGCGTCGCGCCGCTTAGCCGAAGTTCGTCGAGTGCGGGCATTTGAATATCGGCTCTCAAGGTGGCGGGGCGGATGCCGCGACCCGGCGTCGAATCCGTATAGATGCGGAGAGTGGACCCCTCCTTCACAATCTTGATATAGTCAAACAAGTTGTCATCTGCGGACACGGTCACTTGAAACGAGTCGCCTCGAACCAAGTTGACCTGGAACGCACTTGCCGCGTCCACCCCGGTAAAGTCGGACAACGGATATTCTTTGGAAATAACCCGTCCCGAGCCGGCGATTCCACCCCCGAATGTGCAACCGGAAAGGACGAGGGCTGCGCAGATTGCTAACACGAGTGCCCCGTTCATTTTAAACTCCCCCTCTCCAATTACGGAGCCAGGAGAGAGGCCTGAGCGCCTCTCTCCTAGAGACCTAGGTTGATGGGGTCATGTCGCCGGACGCAGGAGGCGGCGGTGGCGTCACTGGGGCGAGCGCCTGCGGCATCGCCGGAGGATACGCCTGGGTCCCAAAGCGGGAAAGGATGACCGCGCCCAGCCCGAGCATGCCGACGAAAAGTGAGATGAGCCAACCCAAGATTGGAACCGCGCCCAGAACTGCCAGCAAGATCACCCCGACGATGACGGCGACGATAGGCAGAATCTCGTGCACCTTGAAACCTTCCAGGACTTTTTCCCCAACAAATCGCCCCAGCGCGACCCATCCAAAGAGCCATGCGACGGCAAGCGCCAGGAGCAGCAGGACCGCGAACGGGATTCCGATGATGACAATCACCAGAAGGATCGTGAGCATCGGTGCGACGAGCAGAGTGAGACAGCCGACGCCGAGACTGGGGAGAGCCGATTTTTCGGCGACATCACTCACCCTACGCGTTTCGTTCGGTAGGAAGACAACCGTAAGCGCACCGAGCGCAGCCAGAGCAAGAGCTGTCACGACGCCGCGCACAAAACCAAACATGATCCCGGTCACGCCGGATGCAAACGAGTACCAGATGGGATAAGGAAAGCCTCGAAAACTGGTCCCCGCGCCATTCGTAATTCCACCCCGAACGGTCGCGCCTTGTTTCACGTTCGTGCTGCCGCCGATCGCCGCGACGGTACCCTCCACCACCGCACCCGGTTCGAGCGTCGCCGTCCCGCCAAAGACCACAACTCCATGGTCTACTTGTCCGGAGATGTCTGCATTTCCGCCAAAAATGACAATATCGTTGCCTACGTGCGTTCCCTCCTCCAGGACTAGATCTCCGCCGAAAGAGACAATGTCGCGTGAAACCGTCGTACCGCTGGCAATTCTTGCACCGCAGCCAAACAAAATGACATTGCGCGGCGAATATCCCTGGACGACCGTGGTTCCACCCATGCAGACGTGGTCGCCCGGGTTTGGTCCTTGGGCAAAGATCGGGGTAGCCAGAAAAGACATCAAAACAATAGCAATCAATACGACGAGCAAGCGTTTCATTTCACACCTCCCACCGAATCTAGGTGAGCTGACGTTGGGAAGAACCGGCGACAATGTGGGCCCAGACAAAGGTGAGCCCAAGGACGAAGAGGGCGTACCCGAGCAGTTGAATACCCTGTAGGCTCAGAAGCGCCAGCCCGAATTCGCCTAGCGCCAAGGCATAGGGAAGCAAGGTCACCAAAAGCTGCACGGCGACATCCGGGATGATATAGAGACCGGAGAGCAGCTGCAAGAGCCAGGCCACTAGGGCCGCGAGAGGAATAGCGGCCGCGATGACGAGCAACCCAACGCCGATCCAGGCACGGCGCTGCGCCTCCGCACGTTGACGTTCCTCAATGCGGGCCATAACCCGGGCCGTAAAACCCGGTGCAGGCGAGATCATTCTTGGCCTAACCTCTGACCCTTCCATTCTCTGCATCGCCCACTCCCCTACAACACGCGGATGATGCGTGTGCTCGATGCTGCCCTGTCGTCGTCCGTGCCCGACATTTCTTGTGCCAACAGCTTGCGCGCACGGTGCAGCTTCACTTTGACCGCACCGACTGAATCGCCCGTCGTCCGCGCAATCTCCTCAATCGACTGATCGTGCCAGTAGCGCAGCACAACCACCAACCGGTAGGCGGGCGCAAGACGCTCCAGCAGTTGCTCAATTTGCCGCTCACTCTCATGCTTCAGGGCCTCGTCGTCAGGCTCCGGCGAGTCGCTCAACAGCACCTCGCTCAATCCCTCATCTTCAATCGAGAGCCAAGTCAAACGGCGACGACGCAGCCGATCAATGCAATAATGTGCGGCGATGGAAAGCAGCCAGGTGGCGAAAGACTGCTCTGGACGAACTCGCTTGAGTTGACCAAAAGCCCGCAAAAACGTTTCCTGCGCTGCGTCCTCGGCATCATTTGCATTTCCCAGCATTCGGTACGCCAAGTTATAGACCGGTATCTGATACTTGTCTACCAGTCTGGAAAACGCGTTCCGATCACCTTGCTGCGCTCGTCCTACGAGCAAACGGTCTTGCGCCGTTTCCAACGTCACCTCACATCAGGCGCCGCGCGTCTTTAGACGGTGAATTGTGACGCCTGATTTCACTCTATCTACGTGGAAGGAGAAAGAAGGTTACAGCCCGGGGCCAGCCGGTGCGAGGACTGCCGGCGTCGGTAGTGCCGTCGCAGCCAGATACCCCTCCGTCCAAACGGTCGACTCGAACGCCTGATACAGGCCGGCGATAAAGGCCAGAATGATCAGCGTGGGTATGCCAAACAGGATGCCGGCGGCCACCCCGCTCGCGACCGAATCCGCCGCGGCGGCGAATCACGCCTGCGCGCACGAAGAACTCGTAGAACGGCGGATGACGATGGCGACTGCGGCTATGCACAAAATAGTAAAGCAAATCAATAGAATCGAACCAAAGAGGCCCGAGAAAACAAGCCCAATCAGCTGGCCCGGTGTTTCGCCCTGACCGGAGCGGATCAAAGGCAATAGCGAAACGAAAAAGGGCGCCGCGGCCATGAAGATGACGAGGATCGATAACAGGGCGAGCGGAATGTTGATCAGCAAGGCAATTCCGAGGAGAGGCCAAAATTGAGGCCCGGATGGCCGCCAGAGCCTCCCGTGACGGCGAGCAGGAATCCAAAGAGCCAGAGTGCCCGATCGCGCCGCGTGATTTCGAAAGCACGCGCGAGGATTCTGCCGTAATCGATGGTGACCTCGTGACAACGACGTGAGATCTGCGTTCAAGGTTCCTGGTTGAGGGTTTCAGGTTAAGGGGCGAGGCTGGGAATTATGCCAATTTGGTCGGGTCTCGTGTTGCCTCGGCGACAAGTCGGTGAGGGATGGCGCGATAACGGCCCCAGTCGCGCCATTCCTCGGGCAACTGCTCCAGGCTTTCGGCAACTCGGGTCAACTCTGACCATGGAACCTCTCGGAATTCGCTGATCCGCTCTTTCAAATCGTATACGTGCGGTTCCGCGCTCGAAAGCTCCATTAAAAAGATGTACGAGACATATGGAGCGCTCTCGCCGCCATTCTGAAATCCGTACTCGACAAGGCCCAGCAGCCGCACGGGCTTGAGATCCAACCCGGTTTCTTCGTAGACCTCGCGCGCGACGGCGGCTTCGACCTTTTCACCCAGCCGTATCCCGCCTGAGAGAAGCCGGTAGGCCGTAGGCGGATAAAAACTCTTGATATGCAAAAGAACGCGCTCGCCTGGGCGCGGCAGAACTAGGACCGCTTCGCCTCGCCGTTTCTTCAAGCGCTTGCGTGCCTCCTCGAGTGTATTGGCCGATACTTCAAAACCTCGCAACCATTGAATAGGCTCTCCATAGCGTTGGACGAGGTTGGCGAGTTCCTGTGGGTCGACAAGAGATGATGCCAGTGGGTTCACAAAATTCTGCATTGACATTCCCTATGAATCAAGGTATAGTCACGCCGTCCGGCCGCCGGAGACGACATGTATCCACGCCTTTCGAACCTAGTCAGTGAGTTCCCTCGCCAGTTCTGGGTCCTTTTTGGCGGTACGCTGGTCAACGGGATAGGGAGCGGGATGGTGTTCCCATTCCTCACCCTCTATCTTTATCAGCATCTGGCGATCTCGATGACCTATGTGGGCGCTTTGTTGGCGGTATGGTTCGGGAGTTCGTTGGTCGGGGGCCTGATCGGCGGCTCGCTCAGCGATCAGTTTGGCCGCAAACGACTCATGGCGTTGAGTCTTCTGCTCGGCGCGCTGCTTATTCCCCTCTTTGGGCTGGCCGATTCCCTCTTTTCCGCCCTCGGCATCATAATGGCAGCCGGAGTCTCTACCGCGATGTACCAGCCCGCGCGAGATGCGATGATTGCCGACCTGGTCGAACAAGACAAGCGGGCGCAGGCCTACAGCCTCATCCGCATCGTCTCCAATCTAGGAATCGCGATTGGACCCGCCGTTGGCGGTTTCCTCGCATCGCGCTCGTACATGCTCTCCTTCCTGCTCTGTGCCGCGGCCTCGTTCGTCTTCTTTGTCGCGGTCCTCACGCTGACCCAAGAGACACAACCTTTAACAAGGTCCGCTCACGCGCGCCAGCCCGGGGTCGGCGGCCTGGCGAACGTCTTGCACGATGGGCTCTTTGTCCTCTTCTGCCTGGCGCTCACAGTGACGACCATCGCCTACGCACCGATGTTGACAGTTCTGCCCGTGTACATGAAAGAACAGTTCGCTCTCGGCGAGACGTTTTTCGGCTGGGTGATGACGACAAATGCCGGCCTCGTCGTTTTGCTTCAATACCCCATCACGCGCGCGACTGCAAGATTCCCTCGTTTTGGTCTAATAGCCGCCGGATCCGTTCTCTATGGCCTCGGAATCGCGAGTGTCTGGCTCGGAACTGAATTCCCCCATTTTGTCCTGGCCATGGCAGTGATGACTCTGGGCGAGATGCTCGTCAGCCCGAACATGGTAGCAGTCACGGCCGACCTCGCTCCCTCCTCATTGCGTGGTAGTTACATGGGTGTCCTCGGCCTGGTGGTCAGCGTCGGCTTTGGACTTGGCCCCCTCATCGGAGGGGTGATCAACGACCAAGTTGCCCCTCGTGCGGTCTGGCCGATCATGGGCCTGACGGCGATTGCTGTTGCGCTCGTGTACCTGCTCATCGGCCGCCGTATGGTCCCACTCCGCGCCGCTCGCACGACTCTATCTGCGTAGCCCGCGCCCCAGATGACGCCACCCCATCTACGCGGTGCCCTCTGAACGATTACCCTTTGGCCGATGGTCGCGCGCCCCATCGCGCCAACTCCTTTTGTGCCACGCGGGCGGTGAGATCAAAGGTAATGGGTGTCACCGAAACGACTCTGTCCACCAGAATCGCATAAATATCCGAGTCTCGCTCAAGCACGGCCGGGTCCACGTCGGACTCGTAACCCGTAAAGCGCTTGACGCCATCGGCTTCGACGAAGGTCGAACGAAAGTAGCTGACGCGGGAGACACGGGTCCAGCGCCAGGGTGTTGAGAGCGTTGCCCCACTCGGCACGTTAATATTCAATACGTCGGCTCCAAGCGGCATTCCCTGCCGGAGAATGCGGCGCGCAAAGCGGCGAATGTACTGCGCCGCAACGGAAAAATCGATCTTGCGGCTGTGGGTGCGGTGATACTTTAAAGCCGTCGAAACGGAGACGGCCATAGCCGGAAAACCCAGACTGGCCGCTTCTATCGCCGCGCCGACCGTTCCCGAAATGGTCACCCCGTTCCCGATATTCTCTCCGTAATTGATCCCGGAAATCACGAGATCCGGCTTGCGGTCGGCGAGAAGGAGGACCGCGTGGCGCACCGTAACCGCGGGCGAGGTCGGCACCCCAAAAGCGCGGACCGCTTTGCCATTAAGTCGATATGCCATCGGCACGGCATCACCTTCGCCATAAAAGGCCCGTCCCGCCGAGGACTGCTGTTCCCTCGGCGCAACAATCAAGAGATCGCTCAGGTCCGCGACGGCTTGGGCCGCTCCCCTCAGACCGGGAGATTTGATACCATCGTCGTTGGTTAGGATGATAAGAGGAGGCATGAGGAATTTAGGATTTTAGGATTTTAGGATTTTAGATTTCGGACTTTGAATTTACGATTTGCGATTGCAGATTGCAGATTTCATCGCGGGCGAAAAGACTCTTCATTTGTCTATTGAATTCAATGCCTCCCGGCCCCTCTGCCTTCCCCTCCCCCACACATACAACACGATGATCATGGCTATTTCGACCCCCACCGCCAGCGCGCCGGCCTCGGGGCCGAACGCGCCTCCCATGAGCCAATCCGGCCCCGTGATCTTGAGCTGCACCAACCCACCCATGTTGAGACCGCTGACAAGAAAACCAAAAAGCGGCCCTTCGGCGAAATTCCAGGCCGCGTGCATCCCGATGGGGAACCACATGCGCCGCGTGGCATAGTAGCCGAGAGCGAGGAGCACCCCAGCGACAAAAATGCCTGCAGTCGAACCCAGCCCGGCGCCCGGATTGAGCAGATGTAAGAGACCGAAATAGAGAGCGGAGACAAAGACCGCCGGCCAGAAACGAATGCCCTCAGCCAAGTTCTGCAGAATATAACCCCGCGCGTCCGTTTCTTCCGTCACCCCGACCATGACGTTCAGCACAAGCCCGAACGCGAGCCCACCTGCTACCCCGACCCAATTACCACTGTCTGCCGCGGACCCGACGACAATGGCGCCTCCGAGACCGAGCGAAAGCAGAAAGATGACGGCCCAAGAGGCGATGACAAAGCCAAAACCGCCGAGCGCTTCCTGCCACCATCCGCTCGTCAGCTCAAAGCCGAGCGAACGAAATGATTTTCGGTCGACGATACGTCGGAACAACCAAACGAGGACGAGGACCGCGACAAGCCTCTCGCCTTCACCGCCCAGCGCGAGCGCGGGGTTCTGCACGAAGTTTTCGAGCATGCCCACGATACGCGAAGGTATCTCCGAGGGGGGCAGGCCCTGCCGAGCGAGCGCCGCGCCGACCGTCACTGCAAGGACAACACCGATCACAAAGGCGCTGATAAGATCGACCAGCCGCGCCGCGATAACATATAACAGAACTCGCCAGCCCGACCGCAATCGTCCGGCGCGGACAAACCAGCTCGCACAGCCTGTACGCGGAAGCGTTTCTTCTGGAATCGCCGTGTGGGCTGCCTCCTGAACTAGGGACGATTTTCGTCCCTTCATTTTGAGCTTGAGCCGGTCGCGCTGGCGCAATTTCAATCATGGCCGGCTAGAGCCTAGAATCCGAGAAACTCGATTTCGTCGCTCTGACACACCCGCATCGAGTCAAGGCGTGAAGCGAGATGGCAGCGGGTGCGGGATGAGACCGCGTTCGCCGAGGCGCTCGAGATGCTTATGGACCATTTGCTCTTCCCAGTAGCGCACAAGCGGATGCGAGTGTGAATTGGAGCGGTAAAAAGGAGAGAACGCGACCAAGTCAGCCTCGGTCCTGACCTCTGGAATGAGGTCCAGCAGTATGCGGTCTCGATCGTCAAAGACTTGCAGGAAGCGCTGCATCTTGTCAGCAATATTGTCGCGGATGACGCCCTTGTGGCTGGAGATGACCACCTCTGGATTCAGTGCCATGACCTTATGGATCGAATCCTCGAACGCAGAGATATCGCCTTCCGTGTGGCCGTACCAAGGGCCAAAGGAGGTCAGGTCGACATCGAACGACAGCAGGATGCCTTGTCGCGAATCGAAAAAGCAGGTGTGGTCAATGGTATGACCGGGGGTGTGAATGACTGTAAAGGAGATCTTGCCGAAATCAAGGACGTGTCCATCCGCGAAGGTATGCGTCGGCCGCGAGGGCCGAAAGTTCATCGCGCTCTGGACATAATGGCGCCAGATTTCGCCCAAGCGGCCTCCGCCTGTAAACCGCCTTGCGAGAGACTCCCAATCCCCCAAAGATTCGGCGCCATAATCGGGCATGTAGAGAGGGACATCCGCGAATTTCCAGTTCAGCGCGGTATGGTCAGGGTGGCAGTGCGAGCAAATCACCATATCCACGGGGCGCTCGCTGATCAGCGAATCGACGACGCTTGATCCACAGCCGGTATCAATCAGCGCCCGCACAGGACCGTCGACCAAGATGCTGTGAGCCAGCGGAAACCGACCTCCGTTCTCCCCCGGCACCAGGTACAGCCCGTCGACAACAGGTATCAGCTCCAATTCTATCCGCTCCTCGACTCCGGCTGCATGTCGTCATTTAGACCCGAGGAGGCCAAAGGCCTCCCCGGGGAAAATGTAAAGCCACTATATAACCTTTCATGCGAAAACGCAATACGATTTGTTCCGGTTCGCTATTTCCAACGGGTGAGAATCGTTTCGCGCTGAAAGAGCTTGGTGGCGAGGTACAGTACACCTGCATCCACAGCGGCCACCCCGAACGCGCTAGCAACGAACGTCGTCGCACTCACGAGGACCAAGCCGGCCAATTGAGCGACTCCGAGGAGCACGATCGGTATGACGAGAGCCCCTCCTATCTGCTGGGCCACCCGCGCATCGTTCACCCGTGAGGATATCAAGATGCCGAGGCTCACCGAGAACAGACAGAGGAGCGGGGCCAGGACCACCATCGCCACGAGCCACATGGGATTCAACAAGCCCGCATAGACCTGCGCGCTCACCACCCAACGTGCGCCCAGGAAAAAGATGAGATATGCCGCCCAGGTCGCCAGCATCGCGGGAACCACGGCGGCTATGGATTTGCCAAAGAGCAGCTCGCCCGTCGTGACGGGTGTCGCCAACAGCGGTTCCAGGCTTCTTTTCTCCTTTTCGCCGATGATGCTGGCCGCGGCGATCGTCATCGGAATGATCAACGGCATGATCAGGTAAAGCAGCAGGAACTGCTGGATTGCCATGAGCTGGACCAATTCCGCAGGCGGATAGCGCGCCAGGGCCGGAGAAAGACTGTAGATGCGCGCAACATCTTCGGGGCTCATTTTGTTCCGCCCCATTATTGGACTTCCGAGACCTAAAAGCATTCCGAGCGGCAGGAGGGTCAGCAAGAGTGGAGGCAAAAAGACCGTATAGATCAAAGATCGATTCTTGCGCAGCTCCAAGAGTTCCTTGCCGATCACCGCGCGCAACCGGGCCGTGTTCATTGTTTACCCCCACCGTTCCCGACCAAATTCAAATATACGTCCTCGAGCGAGTGCTTTTCCTCGCCTACCGACTGGATTTCGCCGCCGGCCTGGACCAGTGCGCGGACCACGGCAGGTGTCATTTCATCCGGGTCGTCCAGGCCAAGAATCATTTCGCCATCCCGTGT
Organism: Chloroflexota bacterium; assembly: GCA_023381515.1. Next base: position 21,781 of record JAMCQI010000053.1, read on the forward strand.
TTCAAGGCTCTTGACGAAAGCAAGCGCCTTGACCCCGGCGGCGTGGGCATCCGTGACCGTGCGCATTCGGATAACAACATGGCGGCCGTAGAGGTGTCGCCGCAAGTTCTCCGGCGTATCCAGTTGGATGAGGCGTTGCTTCATCACCCCAATGTGGTCCGCGAGGCGATCGGCCTCGTCGAGGTTGTGAGTGCAGAGAAAGATGGTCCTCCCCTCGCTCTTTAGTTCTGCGATAAAGTCGCGGACGATCTTGGCCGCTTCAGGATCGAGCGCACTCGTGGGCTCATCCAGAAAGACAATCTTGGGCTCGTGGAGAAGGGCGCGTGCAATCGCAAGTTTTTGCTTCATGCCTTTCGAAAAGCCCCCGACCGGCTCATCGCGGCGCTCCCACAGCCCGAGCAGCTCCAGGTAGTACTTGACGCGGTCCGCGCGCATCGCGTTGCTCAGGCCGTAGAGACGACCGAAATAGTCCAGGTTCTGTTGCGCGCTCAGCTTTTCGTATAAACCGGGCGATTCGGTCAGAATGCCGATCTGTGCTCGAATGGCATCATTGTCTCGGCCGACGGTGGACCCCGCGACGTGAGCTTCGCCCGCCGTGGGGGCGACCAGGCAAGCGAGCATACGCACAGTCGTCGTCTTGCCGGCGCCGTTGGGCCCAAGAAAGGCGAAAATCTCGCCCGCGTTGACGTGCAGGTCCAGCCCTTCTACCGCCACCGTCCCGTTAAAGTGCTTGGTCAATCCATGTGTCTCGATCATTCACTACAACCTTTGAAAAGGAATATCGTTCTCTCACCCGCAAACCTCCCGCTACTTGACCCAGTTGCCCATCACGGGGTAGGAGAAATCCTTGCCATGCCATACCTGCACCGCAGCGTAAATCCCGTAGACGACCCATCCGAACGAGACCGCGAGCGGGAAGACGATCAACGCCAAGGCCGGGATCATCGTGAACGGAAAGAAGATTTCCGGCCGCCGAGGGTCCAGAAGCACAGGTATTGCGATGGAGCCGGCCATCATCAATCCCCAAACGATCCACACGATGATCGTCACGAGGAGGCCTATCAGTTGATAGACCGCAGCCTGAGCTGCCTCGCGAGAGGCAAACCTCGACTTGTTCCTCTGGGTAACCCAGATGAGAAAGGCCAGCAAGATGCCGAGAGTGCCGCGGCTGAACAGGCCCAGCACGATGCTTGCATGTGCGAGCATCGCATTTGTCTTTTCGTCTTGAGTAACCACAGATTCGTTCAACACCATCCACCTCACCGATCTCCCGGCCGCTCTCCCGGTGCCAGGAGATGAAAACATGCCAAGGCCCCAAACATTCCATGCCCTGGTTGCACGGCAACTGTATCATAACATTGGAACTGGCGCATCGGAGGAATGTATGGACCTCTTCTCATCATTAACATGGAGACTCATCATGCGACATAATTCGCGTCCATGGCCATCTTGTGCTTTACCCGGCCCGCGCCGTTCGCCGGCCAAGCACGAAAAACAGGCCGATGAGAATGACGGCAATTGGAATGATGATCCAAAAGAAGACCGACAGTGGAAACAGGTGATAGCCATACAGGTTGTACCAACCTACGTCGCCCAGCGCAAGGATCAGGATCAAGTTCACGAGACCAAAGGCGAGTCCGCCGTACCAGAGCCCACGCTCCGGGTCCATCCACCAGGTGGACCCCAGGCGCTCGAAAGCAATGAGCGGCTCTCGGGTCGCGACGAGCACGACCACGGCATTCAAGAGCACAAACAAGGCCGCCATTCCAAGAAAAGTCGCGAAAAATACATCTCGGGGCATCCACCCGTTCGGCTGGTCATTCAAGCCAAAATGAGTCGCCATTTGCCCTGCCGGCAGCTGCGGATAGAAATACGCAGCAAGCAAGACCAGTACAAGAAAAGTAACAAACGAGGGCGTCAGATATGCCCATCGAAACGCCACAGGCTTGATCTCGCGCGCCAGAGCGGTTCCTTGCGCAAGCCTGCGAGCATACCAAAACATCGACGCTGTCCCCCCGAGCAAGGCAATGATCATTACCGCCGTGATGATTCCGGTGATCTGAGCAGGACTGATGCCAAGCCACTGAAGGAGCAACGACAAAATCGCCACAATGACACCTATCGCGCCGATCAATAAACCCCCCGCGCGGTTGGTTTGATCCCAGACGTCGCGGCTGGCATAAGAATAACCCACACGCACGCCAAAGATCGGATTCGGTCCAACACGGGGCGCTAGCCAGTACGTGATCAACCCAATTGCAGAAATCAACAACCCGATTACCAATCCAAAGGTTAGCATATTCTCCTCCCAGCGGCGATCGAAAAAATCCGCATAGTACATCCCCATTCTACCACTGGATGCACCTCCCTTCCTGACATTTCCTTGACCGTTTCCACCCAGGCCGCAGACAGGGTACAGCAAACCCCTCTCCACAGAGGTGGAGAGGGGCAGGTTTGGATCTGTAATGCTGTGGCGTGCTATGGCTATGGACTGGGCTTGTGGCAGCCGAGGCACAGCGCCGCATTGTTCGCATCTGTAAAGGCACTGTGGTCTGGGTTCGCCGTTGGCGGCTTGGGCGCGCCTCCCACTCCGGTCGCGTGGCAGACAAGGCACGCCGTTCGCCCCGCATGGTCCGGAGGAAGTGTTGGCGCGGCCGCGGGTGCTGCAGATGTTGCGGCCGTGGTCGCCGCGGCTGTGGCGGCTGTAGTAGCTGCTGCGGTCGGCGCTGTAGTTGGGGCGGTCGTCGCGGCCGTGGTAGCAACAGCAGTCGGCGCGGTGGTCGGCGCGGCCGTCGGTGCCGTCGTCGGGGCAACGGTGGGGGCCGTCGTCGGCGCGACCGTAGGAGCCGTGGTGGCCGCCACAGTAGGTGCAGCGGTCGGCGCCGTCGTCGGCGCTGTGGTTGGCGCTGTCGTCGGCGCGGTGGTTGCGACAACTGGCGCCGTGGTCGGCGGAGCCGCAGTGGGCGCGGCCGGGGCGGCGCATCCAAAGCTGGCAGCCACGAGGACGACAAGAGCTAGAAGTAGTAGATACTTGTTCATTGTGCGAAATCTCCTGGATCTGAAATGAAAGTAGAATCAACTGTGAAAACGCACTTGTTTCCAGCCACCTCCCTTTGCGTTCTTGAGCAAAATAAAATGCCCTTGAGCCAAAAGCGCTCAAGGGCATTCATCACCCTCTTCACATCCGGGCCTGTTCAATTTCCCCAAGTATAGCAATAAAGAAAAGAAAATCAATACCCCTCCTGCTCAGCTCGGGGCTGTCCGAATTCCTCAAGGCCTCGAGTATCCACAGGTCCCGATTCGCCTCCGCGTTGTCCTACCTTCCGCGCCACCAGTCCTTGCGTGATCTGGGGTCCATAAATGTGCCCGTGTCCCGGATGGCGACGCGGACTTGGTTCCCGCGGGCCCGACCAAAAGCTTGGCCGGCCCGCAAGGCAGGTAAATCCCCCCTCCCCGCCTGGTCCAGGCGCTGGTAGAGAGACAATAGGCTGGGGTCCAGGGCCAAACCTTCCACGTGGAGGGTGTAACCGTCGGCGACGCTGTCTTTCCGAGTGTATTTGAAGACGATGCGGTCTCCGTCTGCATATAGAACGAAAGCCTGAAAGCCCATTCCGATTTCGAGCCCAGCGCCCGGCAGGTGGATTGTCTCTCCCGGCACGGTAGCAAGACCGACTAGGGTAACCTCCGGGTCGGTGATCACCGCTCCGCGGCAATTGCAGCCCCAATCCCAATCATAGACTTGATACGTGTTCACGAAGGTGGGAGTCCGGTTGTCGCTAAAGAGTCCAGCCAATTGCGGTGCGCCTCCATCTGTATTCCCCGTGTAATCGACGAGTCCCAATTGAGCCTTGATTGGAGAAAAGCCCCGCAGCGAGAGGTTCAAGTCGGCCTGCTTGTCCGCGGGCCGATCAATTGGGCCGGACAAGACGGCCAGAGTGCCGTAAGTTTCTCCCAGGGGAGCCGCGACGACAACAGCTGTGGCAGAAGGAGTCGCGCTCGGACGGGAAGTGGCAGCAGTTGTATTCGTGACCACGGCCGCGCGCAAGCGGGGAATCACCGTCACAGGTTCATGTGTGGGAGTCAAGGTGGGCTTTTTGGCTAGAATCGCCGTTCGTGTGGCGGTAGGAGCGCCTGGCCCGCTGGAAGACGTCCGCGCGAGACGCGGGGTCGCATCCGAGAGCGAGGCCGGTGTAGCGCTCGGTAAGGGAGATGCCAAGAATGCGACGAAACGGGCGACCTTGGGAGTCCCCGTTGGCACGAGCTCGGCAGCCGAGGCGGCCTGAAGCTGGTTCAATTCGAAAAAGAAATCCAGCGCAGTAGAGATCGTCAAGCCAAGAGCAAAGAGAAAGGCGAGGCCGGCCAGTAGTGAGCGCGGCGATGGGGCGAGCCGGATTAGATGCCTCCGAGAGGGTTAGTTGACACTGGGTACGAAGAAGCGACCGCGACGCAAGAACAGGAGGTGAATACCCTGTACATTCTAAGGTAACTCTGGCCTCTTGTCAATTTTCAATTTCGGATTGCGCTTGCGAGTTGACCATCATCGGGATACAATGGGGGAGAGGTCGAGATGTCCCACCTACACATTCCAGACGGCGTTATCCCGGTCTTTTGGCTCATTCTCGGTTATCTGATCACCGCAGCCGTGCTCGCGGTCGCGTTGCGGCGGGTGCGCGGAGGCGATGCCGCGAGTCGCTTGCCGCGCCTTGGCGTCGTCGCGGCGCTCATGCTCGTCGGCATGTCAGTCGAGATCGGCATCATCGGCTATCACATCAATCTGACCGTGCTCGCGGGCATCATGCTCGGTCCCTGGCTGGGTTTCATCGCCGCCTTTTTGGTGAATCTCATTTTGGCGCTCTTTGGGCATGGAGGGATCACTGTCGTCGGCATTAACTCGCTCATCGTCGGGAGCGAAACCATCATGGGCTGGGGACTGTTTCGCGGTCTAAGAACTCGCCTCGACGCCCGCTGGGCAGCGGCTGCTGCGACGGTCGTGACACTTGCGCTTTCGACAACCCTCATGATCGGAATTGTCGCGCTTACACGCACAGAGCCCGCGCTCGCTTTCCACGGCCCCACCGGAAATGGACCCGCGCCCCTGCTCAGCATTGAGCTTTTGAGCTCGAGCGAAGGCAATCCGATGTCGAGTCTAAATTTGGGCCGTTTCTCCGAGTTGGTGTATCTGCTTGGCGCGATCGGATGGGTTATCGAGGCAGCCTTCACCGCCCTGGTGGTTGGCTTTCTGGCGCGGACGCGCCCCGACCTGTTGAGCGGGCCATTAATACGGTCGCGCGGAGGAGCGGTTGGAACTAGCCCAAGTTGATCAATGGGCTGTGGGCGGTTCGAGCGCCTGGCACCGGGCGTCCGCACTTGGGAAACTCGCGGCCACCGTCCTATTGATTGCCGCCGTGGTCTCTGCCAACGAGTGGCGCGTTCTCCTGCTCGTCTATGCCGCGCTCCTTTTCGCGATCTGGACGGCGCGACTGCCTGTCTTTAAGATCGCGCTCGTCGGCGCATATCCCGCCCTCTTCACGCTCCTTTTTGCGGTCAGCCAAACAGGAGGGTGGAACGTGGTCATCCTCATCCTGGCGCGCGCACTGACCGCTGCCCTTGCGATGCTCTTGCTGATTACGACCACGCCTTACGTGGATATTTTTGCCGCCCTCGGACGCATTCTTCCTTCTCTGCTTGCCGACGGCCTCTTCCTGACCTATCGCTCTTTCTTCATCCTGCTCGAAACCTTTGCCCAACTGGTCATCGGGCTGCGCTTGCGGGGCGCCTACTCGCGGTGGAAATTGCGGGGTTTTTCGCAAATGGCCGAGGTTGTCGGGATGACATTCTTGCGGGCGCTGGACCTGGCAGAGCATTCGCAAGCCGTTTTGCATCTGCGCGGTTACGCCGGACATATTCCTGCAAGCCAACGGTGGCGGCGGATGAATATCAACGACGCGCTCCCGCTCAGCCTGGGGGCCTTGGCCCTCGCGCTCGCGCTCGGCATCCGAGCCTGAGCTGTCAAGAATGGAGTCGACGAATGGTTTCACTTCAATTGCCGCGCGCGACGAGCATCATACCCCGCGAAATCGTGCGGGTCCACTGTCTCAAACACATCTACCAAGACAAGACCGAAGTGAACCTATGTGGGATGGATATGGTCGTCCACGAGGGAGAGCGAGTCGCCATTCTCGGCGCCAATGGCTCGGGCAAGACGACCCTCCTCTTCCATCTGGTCGGTCTGCTCCGGCCGCTCGATGGGGACGTGCACGTGTTCGGAGTCGAGCCGTCGCGCCAGTTTGCCCAGATTCGTGAGCGTGTCGGGGTGGTCCTGCAGGATGTGGACGCACAGATCGTCGGTCCAACCGTGTACGACGACATTGCTTTTTCGCCGCGGAGCTACGGCTTTTCTGAGCCGGAGGTAGAGCGCATGGTGAACGAGATGTTGCAGGAGTTGCATCTCGAAGCGCTCAAGGAGAAGGTGCCCCACTATCTAAGTGGGGGCGAACGCAAGAAAGTGGCCTTGGCGGGGGCTCTCGTCTTTTATCCACAGTTGGTCGTGTTGGATGAACCGTTTACGGGTCTCGATCCAAGGTCGCGCACCGAACTGATCGAAATCCTCAATCATTTTAACCACGTGCACCATGTCGCGCTTGTCGTTTCAACTCATGACGTGGACCTTGTCCCGCGCGTCGCCGACCGGGTTTATATCGTCTCGCCCAAGCACGGAATCATTGCGGAAGGCGCACCGGCGGACATATTCTTGAGGAAAGAGCTTTTCGACGAGGCACGCATCGAGCCACCGCTCCTCGCCCAGCTTTTGACCCGACTGGGCGCCACGAGCGAGGATGGGACCGAACTGCCGCTTGACGTCGAGGAGGCTGCACGCTGGATACAAGAACGGCATTAGAAGGTCATTGTACGCTCCTTGAGAGGAGGCCAAGGAATGTCCACTCCACGTACTGTCCGCGCTCCCCACGGCACGCAGATCTCGTGTAAAAGTTGGCTGCAAGAGGCCGCCCTCCGCATGCTTATGAACAATCTTGATCCGGAGGTCGCCGAAAAGCCGGAAGAGCTTATCATCTACGGCGGCCGAGGCAAGGCGGCCCGCAACTGGGAGGCCTTTGATGCGATTGTAGCCTCCCTGCGCCGTCTGGAGAATGACGAGACGCTCCTCATCCAGTCTGGAAAGCCGGTCGGGATATTCAAGACGCATCCGGATGCGCCGCGCGTCCTTCTTGCCAACTCGAACATCGTCCCTGCCTGGGCCACTCAGGACAACTTTGACAAGTGGGAACGGCAAGGGCTCATCATGTTTGGGCAAATGACCGCTGGAAGCTGGATTTACATCGGAACGCAAGGTATTCTCCAGGGGACATATGAGACGCTCGGGAGTCTCGCCCAACAAAAAGGATGGGGTTCGCTGAAGGGCAGATTCGTCCTTTCGGCGGGCCTCGGCGGGATGGGCGGCGCGCAGCCCCTCGCGGTGACCATGAATCAGGGCGTTGCCCTCATCGTCGAGGTAGACCGGCAGCGGGCAAAGCGGCGGCTGGAGACCCGCTATTTGGACGAACTGACCGATAATCTCGAGGACGCTATGACGCGTGTCGAGGACGCCTTGAGGAAAGGCGAGCCCAAATCGATCGGGCTGATTGGGAACGCGGCGGATGTTTACCCGGAACTCGTCGTGCGCGGAGTCATCCCCGATGTCGTGACCGACCAGACCCCGGCCCACGACCCCTTGATGTACGTCCCGAACGGGATGAACGTGGACGAGGCCGCGGAATTGCGCCAGCGCGACCCGGTAGGCTATCAGGCGCGTTCAATGCAGGCGATGGCGCGTCATGTCGAAGCAATGCTCACGTTTCAGAGGAAAGGCTCTGTCGTATTTGACTATGGCAACAATTTGCGGCAGCGGGCGTTCGACGCAGGGGTCAAGAACGCCTTTGATTACCCGGGGTTTGTTCCGGCCTATATCCGGCCGCTTTTCTGCGAAGGCAAAGGCCCCTTTCGTTGGGTGGCACTCTCTGGCGATCCAAAAGACCTGTATCGCACGGACGAAGCCATCCTCGAGCTGTTTCCTGAGAACGAACCTCTGGCTCGCTGGATTCGCATGGCGCAAAAGCAGGTCGCGTTCCAGGGGCTGCCCGCCCGGATTTGCTGGCTGGGATACGGCGAACGTGCCCGCGCTGGGCTCAAGTTCAACGAGCTGGTCGCCGCTGGCGAGATATCGGCGCCGATCGTGATTGGCCGCGATCACCTCGATGCCGGCTCGGTCGCGTCGCCCAGGCGAGAGACGGAAGGCATGCGGGATGGATCAGATGCGATTGCCGATTGGCCTCTCTTGAACGCGCTGGTCAACGCCGTGAACGGAGCCACCTGGGTTTCTATTCACCATGGCGGCGGGGTAGGGATTGGATATTCGATCCATGCCGGCCAAGTCATTGTCGCGGATGGCACTCCGGAAGCGGCGAAACGTCTCGAACGCGTTCTCACGAGCGATCCGGGCACGGGTGTCATGCGGCATGTCGATGCCGGCTATCCTGAAGCGATCGAATTCGCCAAGAAGCATGAGATAAAAATTCCAATGATATGAGCGCTGGCCGTGCGCGCGGGTCCGGGGAGAACCTATGGAGAATGTGGATAACGTCATGAGCCGGGAGTGTGGCAGCGTGATTCACCAAGAGATTGATGGAGAAACCGAGCGATGGACCTTGCCGCTTGCATAGCGCGAGCACATCTGCTTGCACCAGGTGTGCTCACTCCTTCTTCTACCACCCCACTTGCCAAAGTCCCTCTTATTCCATAAAATGCACCCGAGGAGGTGAGCCGAAAACATCGGCGCCGGCTTATCTGTCTTGCTCCTCACATCGTCGATAGGGGATATTCACATGACACAATTGGAAACAATGAACTGGGAAAAAGAGGGCAAAGTCGCACGCGTCGTACTGAACCGCCCGCAGCTACTCAACGCCGTGAGCAACCAGGCCACAATCGATTTGAATACCGTCGCCGATGCGATTGCCAAGGAGGATGCCGTCCGTGTGGTTGTCATCACCGGCACCGGACGGTCCTTTAGCACCGGGATCGATCTCAAGCAGCTGTCAACTGACCAAATCGAGATGGTCTACCACCACCGCTTTGAGCGTGCATTGCGCATCTTTGAAACGATGGAAAAGATCGTCATCGTCGGTATCCAAGAATACTGCCTGGGCGGCGGGTTGCAGCTCGCGCTCGCGTGTGATATTCGCGTCGCAGCCGACAATGCCATTCTGGGGCTTCCCGCCGTCAAAGAGGGCCTAATTCCCGGCCTTGGGACTTTTCGCCTCTCCCACTATGTCGGCCTCGGTCGCGCCAAGCACCTGGTCTTGTCAGGTGAAAACGTGAACGCCCAAGAGGCCTATGCCATGGGCCTCGTTGATTATTGCGTTCCCCTGCCGGAATTTGAAACACGCCTTGAGCAAGTCGTCCAGCAATATGTGCGCGTCTGCTCTGTGGCGACCGTCAAGTCCAAGACGCTGGTCAACCAGAGTTTTGAAATGGGGTATGATGGATTCTTGAACAAGTACTTTGAGCTGCAAGAGATGGCCCAGACTTCGGGAGACCATTTGGAAGCACGGCGGGCGTACCGCGAAAAACGCGAGCCGGAGTTCAAGTGACATGGGCCAACCCGATCCTCTCGAAATCTATCGCGTCATGCTTCTCACCCGAATGGCAGATGAACGGCTCTGGCAGCTCAACCGCCAGGGCAGGGCGCATTTTGCCGTCCCTTGCGCGGGCCATGAGGGCGCGGCGGCAGGGTATGCCTTCGCCCTTGATCCGTCTCGTGATTATCTCGTGCCGCATTATCGGGACATGGCCGCCTTGTACAGATTCGGCGTAACCACGCGTGATATCTTTTGCCATCTTTTCGCCCGAGCCAATGACCCGATGAGCGGCGGCCGTCAGATGTACGCACACTGGGGGGATGCAAGGCGGCGTATCCTCTCGCTCTCGAGCCCGCAACCCAATCATGTGACACACGCAGTCGGGATCGCGCTCGCCTGCAAGATACGGCATGAGAATGCGGTCACCTGGACCGGGTTTGGGGATGGGAGTTCGAGCAAGGGCGACGTCCACGAATCGATGAACTTTGCCGCGGTCCACAAATTGCCAGTGGTCTTTTGCTGTGAGAACAACGGCTATGCCATCTCTGTCCCTGTAGAAAAGCAGATGGCTATCAAAAATGTGGCGGACCGAGCCGCAGGCTATGGGATGCCAGGCATGGTTGTCGATGGGAGTGATCCTCTCGCGGTTTACGAGGCGGCGCGGACGGCTGTAGAGTGTGCGCGAAGCGGCGGCGGGCCCTCGCTTGTGGAAATCAAGGTCTACCGGTATTTGCCGCACACGAGCAATGACGACGATCGCAGGTATCGCACCCGGGAAGAGGTGGAGCAAGCACGCTTGAGGGATCCCGTCGACCTTTTCCGCCGGGACCTTTACGAGAAGGGCCTCTGGGATGATGTGCGAGAGGCAAGTCTGCGCGAGGAGATCAAGTTGGAGCTGGAAGACGCCCTCGGGTACGCCGAGAACAGCCCTTCTCCTAGCGCAGCCGAAGCGTTCACACACATTTATGCGGACCGGTAACGAGATGACGACAAAAACGATCGTCCAAGCCGTACATGATACACTTGACGCCGAGATGGCCCGCGATGAGCGGGTGATTTTGATGGGCGAAGATGTGGGCAAGGCCGGCGGTGTGTTTCTCGCCACGGAAGGATTGCAGGCCCGTTTCGGTCCGCAGAGAGTGATCGATGCACCGCTCTCCGAACTAGGAATCGTGGGCATCGCCATTGGAGCCGCTGCGGCGGGCCTGCACCCGATTGCCGAGATTCAGTTCGCAGACTTTATTTTTCCGGCATTTGATCAGATCGTGAACGAAGCCGCGAAAATGCGGTACCGCTCCAACAACACATGGACTTGCCCGATGGTGATACGAACGCCTTATGGCGGCGGAATTCACGGAGGGTTGTACCACTCGCAGAGCGTTGAGGCCTTTTTCTGCCACGTTCCCGGGCTGCAAGTCGTCGCGCCGGCAACCCCATATGACGCCAAGGGGCTGCTGTCCGCGGCCATCCGTGCCGCGGATCCCATCTTGTTTCTGGAGCACAAGAAGATCTATCGCTCTGTCAAAGGCCCTGTGCCGGACGAAGACTATGTCATTCCGATTGGCTGTGCAGAGGTCAAGCGACCGGGCTCGGACCTGACTGCAATTTCCTACGGCGCAATGCTTCACGAGACTATGACGGCGGCCGAGCGCCTGGCAGGTGAGGGTATCGACGTGGAAGTCGTGGATCTGCGAACCCTTTCGCCTTTGGACCGAGAGACCATCCTCGCGTCCGTGCACAAGACGGCGAAGGTGTGCATCATCCATGAAGATACACGGACAATGGGACTGGGCGCAGAGATAGCCGCGCTCATTACTGAGGAGGCCTTTCTCGACCTCGATGCTCCCGTACGGCGCGTGACCGGCCCGGACCTCCCGGGAATCCCGTTTTATGAAGCTGGAGAGAACGCGTTCCTGCCAAACGCGGACAAGATCGCAATAGCTCTACGAGAATTGGCCGCGTACTGAGAGACTGGGCTTCCGGGGCCGGGCCTGCTAAAAGGTGACGTAAGACCCCATGGACCCGGCTTCCTGTTTGTGACGGTGTACGTCATGCATTTGAAAGTCTCGACTCGGTTTATGGACGACACGCTCTCCGATCGTTGTATGGGGCAGACAGGAGAATCAGTCTGCCTTTTTCTTTTCTCATTTGGAATTACCGCCTCCTGAAGGCCAAGTCACGCAAAAGGTGTCTTTGTGACCTATGGACAAACCGCATCTCATTCGCGAGTTTGAAGCGCTACTCGGCCCGCGCTCGGTCCTGCATACAGACCAAGACCTTGCGCTCTACGAATACGACGGCTCAATCGAGCGCGGGCGACCGGACCTCGTCGTCTTTCCGAGGACCGCCGCACATATCAGCGCGATTGTAAAAATCGCGAATCGGGAGCGGGTTCCCTTCCAGGCACGCGGCGCAGGAACCGGGCTGAGCGGCGGCACCGTCGCGGACCAGGGCGGCATCACAATTGCGTTGAGCCGCATGCGCAAGATTGAAATCGATGCCCCCAATTTGCGCGCAGTTGTCGAGCCCGGCGTTGTGAACTATGACATCTCCGTCGCGGCTGCTCCTTACGGCCTCTATTACGTCCCCGACCCATCCTCCCAAAAGGCTTGCACGATTGGGGGGAACGTCGCCGAGAACGCCGGCGGTCCCCACTGTCTCGCCTACGGCGTCACGACAAACCATGTACTGGGGCTAGAAGTCGTCCTTCCGGACGGCGAGATTATAGAGACGGGAGGCGGGGCACTCGACGCTCCCGGTTATGACCTGACCGGCCTCATCGTGGGCTCCGAGGGCACGCTTGGTGTCGTGACCCGGATCATCGTGCGCCTGGCACCCCTCTCAGAGTCAGTGCGCACGCTTCTCGCCGTCTTCCCCAACGTAGGTGCCGCCTCCAACGCCGTTTCCGCGGTCATCGCTTCAGGCCATATTCCTGCGGCAATGGAGATGATGGACAATACTGCCATCATTGCGGTCGAGGCGGCCAAGCACGCGGGCTATCCGGTCGACGCAGGGGCGGTCTTGCTCATCGACGTCGAAGGTGTGCGTGAGGGATTGGAGGAACAGGTTGCGCAGATTTCGGAGGTTTGTCGCGCCCAAGGCGCGACGGAAATCCGCATCCCGGAGTCCGAGCAGGAGCGGGAAAAACTATGGTCCGGGCGCAAGGGGGCTTTCGGCGCGATGGGTCGTCTCGCTCCCAGCTACTATGTTCAAGACGGCGTCGTCCCGCGGACACAGGTGCCAGCACTCTTGAGCAAGATCGAAGAGATCTCCGCCAAGTATGGCGTGCGCATCGCAAACGTTTTTCACGCCGGCGACGGGAATCTTCACCCGTTGATCCTGTTCGACGAACGGGATGAGGCGCTCACCGAACGCGTCATTGCGGCGGGGAATGAGATCATCAAGGAATGCATCCGCGTGGGGGGATCCATCACGGGCGAACACGGGGTGGGGATTGAAAAACGCGATCTGATGCCACTCCTCTTTAGCGCAACCGATTTGGAGGTCATGGGGCGCATCAAAGCTGTCTTTAATCCAGACGACCGGCTAAACCCTTGCAAAGTATTCCCGGCAAGCAAAATGTGCATTGAAATTTCGAGCAAGCGACGTGCGGCAATGAAAAAGCCGCTCAGGTTGGGCAGCGCCGAGCTAGAGCGATTGGCAGGGCTTCCGATTCCATAGTTGTGACAGCGCAACGCAAATCGGCGCTTTTGGCTCTGGCGGGCAGCAACACTTGCAGGTCTGGTCACCCATGCTTAGAACGACAATTTGGATGAGTCGGACCTAATCGATCCCTCAAGCTCGTCGCCGGAGAAAACAGGACATTCGGCAAAGCGCAAGCCAAGTCGAAAAAGAAGAAGGGCAGAAGCGGAAGAGAGAGATGCAGATATGACCAGCGCGATGCGCCAGCATGTATCCTCAGGATCGCCCTATGAACCGATCATAGGTTTTTCCCGTGCCGTCCGCGTCGGACAAGTAGTTGCCATCTCAGGCACGGCCCCAATTGGCTCGGACGGCAAAACCGTGGGACGCGGCGACCCAGCCGCACAGACGAAGCGCTGTCTGGAAATCATTCGTGATGCCCTGCAGCAGTTGGGGATTCCGCTCGCCGCGGTTATCCGAACTCGGATACTCCTCACAAGAATTGATGACTGGGAGACCGTAGGCAAGGTGCACGGTGAGTTCTTTGGCGAGTTTCGACCCGCCAGCACAATGGTTCAAGTCAGTCGCTTGATTGATCCCGACTGGTTGGTTGAGATCGAAGCCGATGCATACTTGAACAGCGCCGACGATGGCTCTCTGCACCCAAAAGAGGACCATGACGGATGACCTAACCCTTGAAACGGACGGCTTGAGGCCCGAGCGGGTTGTCATTCCGCAAGACGGCGAGGAGATTGCCCGCCTCTTGAAGCGGGCCCCGGATGAGGAGCGGGCAGTTGCGCCGGTCGGCGGGGCCACGATGCTCGAGCTAGGAGGCCCTCTTTCACGCGCTGACCTCGCTCTCTCGACGCGCAACCTGAACCGGATATTGGACTATCAGCCCGCGAACCTGACCGTGCGGGCGGAGGCAGGCATCTCGCTTGCCGCGCTCAATCAAGCTCTGGCCGAACAGGGCCAATTCCTCCCGCTTGATCCCTATTGTCCAATGCGTGCGACGCTAGGAGGCATTCTGGCAACGAACGCAAGCGGGCCTCTGCGCGTGCGCCATGGTTCCGCGCGCGATCTCTTGATCGGTATCCAGGTTGCACTGGCCGACGGCCAAATCGTTCACGGAGGCGGCCAAGTCGTCAAGAACGTCGCGGGTTATGATCTCCCCAAGCTCTTTATCGGTTCCCTCGGCACACTCGGGGTGATCCTCGAAGCCACCTTCAAGGTCGCACCGCTCCCCACAACAACTGCGACGCTGCTCGCCGGCTTTGACCGAATGGAACAAGCGGCGGTCGCTGCACAGCGCATCCTGCACTCGCCACTCCTTCCAAGCGGCCTCGACATTCTGAGCCCGGCCGCGAGCGCTTTTCTCGACCTCGGCGATTCTTACGTGCTCGCCATCCGTTTTGGGGGAATCGGGAGCACAGTTCGTCGGGAGTTGCAGGACGCCGAGACATGGTCGCGGGAGAATGGCGCCGTTGCGCTCGAACGAATGGAAGATGATGAGCACCTGTGGGGCCGCATACGAGATTTCTCATTCGAGAGCCGCGTCGTGGTCAAAATAGGCACGCTTCCCACCCAAGTTGCAGAGATCGAGCAGCTCGCCGCCAATGTCGCAAAAGAGAACAGCATACAGTACGCGAGCATCACTCACGCCATTGGAATCTCGCTCGTGAGCTTTCAGACGGGTGGGATCGAAGCAGAAAACGCGATCACCGCGTTGCGCCGCCAAGTGATCGAGCGCCGGGGACACTTGACGATTGCCCGAGCGCCGCGTGGACTGCGCGAGCGAATAGATGTTTGGGGGCCGCCCCAGAGTGATTGGCGTATCATGAAGCAGTTGAAGCAAGAGCTAGACCCGCAGGGAATTCTGAATCCCGGCCGGTTCCCTTGGTAGCGGCGAGTTTCCAATGGTAGAGAACGCCAAAGAAGAGGCGAGAACGACAGGCAATTTCCGATTCGCCGACGCGCCGGACATGGCCGAGATACTCAAATGCACCCACTGCGGGCTGTGCCTCAACCAATGCCCGACCTATCGCGTGCTTGGCTGGGAGATGGATTCGCCGCGCGGCCGTACCCGCTTGATGCGCGGCGTCACCGAAGGCCTTTTTGAGGTGAACGAATCCTTCGCCGAGCACATGGACGTGTGCCTCGCCTGTCGCGCATGCCAGACCGCATGCCCCGCGAATATCAACTTTGGGCAGATGGTCGAGGCCGCGCGCTGGCAAGCGCTTTCGACACTCCCCAAAAAGCCCCTTCCACGGCTCTTGCGCTGGGCTATTCTTAAACAGCTCTTTCCCTATCCCGCTCGCCTGCGTGGTGTCGCCAGCCTCCTCTGGTTTTATCAGCGGAGCGGGCTCCAGTCGTTGGCCCGCCGGCTCCATCTTATCCCACCACCCCTCCGCGACTCGGAGGCGCTCCTGCCCCGGCTGCCCGACAAATTCGCGGTGACCCGGGGCGTCGTGCCGGCCAAGAGCGAAAAGCGCGGCCGGGTCGCATTTCTCACCGGCTGTATCATGGGAACTGTATTTGCCGATACGGACGCGGCTACGCTGCGCGTCCTGACCCGCAACGGCTTTGAGGTGGCCATTCCTCAGCGACAGACTTGCTGCGGCGCGGTCGCTATCCACGCGGGTGAGCGTATGACCGCCAAGGAGATGGCGAGACGAAACATCGATGCCTTTCTCTCCGAGAACGCCAAGGAGATGGCGAGACGAAACATCGATGCCTTTCTCTCCGAGAACGCCGATGCGATTATCGTCAATGCAGCCGGGTGCGGTCTTGCCATGAAGGAATATGGCCACCTGTTAGCAGATGACCCCCTCTTTGCGGACAAGGCACGCGAATTCAGCTCCAAGGTTAAGGATGCTACCGAATTTATCGTTTCGCAGGGCATTGCCAGGCCGACGCAAGAGATCCGGGCCAGAGTCACTTACCAGGACCCGTGTCACTTGGCCCACGGCCAGGGGATCCGAGCCGAGCCACGCGAGCTTTTACGTCTCATCCCAGGATTGGAGCTGGTCGAAATGCGCGATCCCGATCGGTGCTGCGGGAGCGCCGGCATCTACAACATCACTCACCCAGACGTCGCCAACGAGGTGCTCGCGGCCAAGATGGACAATATCGAGGCTGTGAAGCCCGAAATCGTCGCGACTGCAAATGCCGGCTGCCTTCTCCAACTTGAATTGGGCGTCCGGCAGCGAGGCATGAACGTCGAGGTTTTGCATGTCCTGGACCTCCTCGACCGCGCGTACGGCGGCCCTGACGGCTATTAAAACGGGCAACCACGCCAGAGAGGAGGTGCCTGAACGCGTTCAGATCCCCACAGCCACCAACCCTCGGACCACGCCCAACCGCGCCTCGCTCCTGGCCTGACCGAACCGCGGAAACGAGAGGCGCACGGCTTTAGTTAAATCGGTTGACCACCCACCCCACCGCAAGTGCTCGCCCGGCACCCTCGGCGGGAAGACGAGGGAAGACGCTGGATGACGCTGCAAGACGCGGGAAGACGCCGGGAGGACCGGGAAGACGCCTGAAGAAGCGGGAAGCCCGGAAGACAGAGATAGATTGCCTTGGGTGCCAGTGCGAGGCCGAATTCTGGGCGCCGCCACCCAGTGGGCGCAGCAGGCTCCCGTGAGGCCCCGTGAGCGCGATCTCACCCGCTGCTGAGTAGCTGCTTCGTCGCGGTGCACGCTCTTCGATGACGCGTGGCGTTTGACTTTAGTTTGCAAGTCCTGGCGCTCTTGACACACCTGTGCAACCGTGGTATACTCCTAATGCACACGTGTGCATAAGGCCCAACGATGCGAGTCTCTATCAAAGACATTGCCAGAGCTGCCGGTGTCTCCCATTCCACAGTCTCGCGTGCCCTCTCCAACAGTCCCCTCGTGTCGGGAGAGACGCGTGACCGCATCCGGCTTATCGCACAGGAACTAGGCTACAGCCCCAACGCCATTGCACGCGGCTTGGTCACTCAGCAGACCCGGACGGTCGGCGTCATCGTCACGACCATAGCCGACCCCTTTATCGGCGAAGTAGTCCGGGGAATCGAAGAGTTGGCGGCGGACAACGGCTACCGAGTCTTCCTTGGCACCTCCCATTCAGACCCAATCCGCGAAGTCAACTTGGTAAAGGGATTTCGTGAGTGGCGCGTGGACGGCGTAATCGTCGCCTCATCACGTGTGGGCGCTCTCTACATCCCCCTCCTCAACGAGATTGGCGTGCCGGTGGTCTTGATTAACAGCCAACAAGAAGGGCCCTATGTCCACTCGGTCGCCGTCGACAACGTTGAGGGCGCTGAACAGGCCACACGCCATCTGCTGTCCCTCGGCCACCGTACCGTCGGTTATATTGGCGGTCCGTCTGATCACTCCTCTCACCGCGACCGCCTGACCGGTTATCGATATTCATTAACCGAGGCCGGCCTCTTGTTCGATCCTTCACTCGTCCTTCCGGGCAACGGCCGTGCCGACAGCGGTAACCAAGTTGCGAGCCTCCTCGACCATTCGCCCGCCGCAACCGCGGTCTTTTGCTACAATGATCTAACGGCGATTGGGGTCGTGCATGCCTTGTTACGCCGCGGGCTCCGCGTGCCCGCCGACCTATCCGTCGTAGGCTTTGACGACATTGAGTATGCCTCATTTGTCGAACCTCCTCTCACGACCATCCACCAGCCCAAAGATGAAATGGGGCGTCTGGCAATGAGAATGCTGATCGATCTGCTGAACGGGGATCAAGTCACCAATGTCATGGTGCCAGGCGAACTCGTAGTGCGCGAGTCGACTCGTGAGTTCGCGCCGACAGATCTTCCAGTCCAACTGCCCGCGTAGAGTCCTCTATTTGCTCATTGTGTTCTACCGTCCGGCCCACGGTCCCGCGGACCCTGCGGGATCGTGATCTGCAGAAGTCTAGGACATTCCGAAATTCAAAATTAGAAGAGGTAAAAAATGAAAGCGCTCGTCTTGGATGCAAAATGGGAGCCCCGTCCTGAGTATCCCCTGAGTGAATGGGAGAAAAAGACCGGCAAGGCCATCACGGGCTCGAGTGTGTGGCGCCATCCCACGCTAGAGGTCCGCACGGTACCAGACCCCCAGCCGGGCCCGGACGATGTCCTGTTGCGCGTAAAGGCCTGCGGCGTTTGTGGATCGGATATCCATTTCTATGAGAGGGACAAGGATGACTATATCCTCTATCCTGGCTTGACCAAATTCCCTACGACGACGGGCCACGAATTCTCCGGCGAGGTCGTGGAGGTTGGCAAAAACACTCACTATCTGAAGAAGGGGGATATGGTCACCGCCGAAGAGATGATCTGGTGCGGATACTGCACCCCCTGCCGCAACGGTTATCCGAACCACTGTGCGAATCTGGAGGAAATTGGCTTTACGATTCCAGGCGCCTTTGCAGAATACATCGCCGTCGGTGAAAAGTACTGCTGGAAGCTTGATGCCATTGCCGAGAAATACGGCTCCCAGGAGAAGGCTTTTGAAGCCGGCTCCGTCGTCGAGCCCACGACCGTCGCCTACAACGGCATGTTTCCGCGCGCCGGTGGTTTCGCACCCGGCTCGTATGTTGCCGTTTTTGGCGCTGGCCCCATCGGCCTCGCGGCGGTCGCGCTAGCGCGTGCCTCCGGTGCCGGTCTCGTCGTCGCCTTTGAAGTCTCGCCCAACCGTCAGTCGCTCGCGAAAAACCTCGGCGCCGATCTCGCGTATGATCCGCGCAAGGTCTCGCCGAGTCAGGTGCTGATGGAGTTGAGCAAGGGCGAAGGATTCGATTTCATGGTCGAAGCGGCGGGTGCTCCGGACAAGACCATTCCAGAGATGGAAAAATCCCTTGCGATCAACGGCAAGATCGTGCAGATCGGCCGGGCCGCTGCGCGCGTGCCCATGTACCTGGA
This sequence comes from Chloroflexota bacterium, assembly GCA_023381515.1. The sequence goes on from JAMCQI010000053.1 coordinate 40,960, forward strand.
AACGCTCCAGGTTCGCCGCGGCCAGGTCTTTGGGTCGCAAGGACACAGCGGCGATGCGATCTTCCCGAGCGTTATTCGCATGATGGCATCGGGACGGTTGGATATGACGCAGATGATCACCGCGCGCTACGATCTCCCCAAGACAGTGGAAGCGATCGCGGCGTCAGGCGAGCGCAGCCAGGGCAAGATCACGGTAAAGCCGTAGCAAAAGTGGCAGATTACAGAGGTCAGACATCACACGACAGACAACAGCATGATGGGTTGTGTTTCTTCTTTGGCATCTGTCGTCCGATGTTGGATGCCTGATGGAGGAAGGAGGGAGAACTATCGAGGTAAGCTGACGTTTCGAAAATAAACAAAGGGAACGGCCAACTCTGAAGGAGGAGATTCTCATGAACGAGTCTGAGAACGAAAAATGGTCCCCTGTGATGAATCGTCGTGAGTTCTTGCGCTTTGTCGGCGGCGGGCTGGGAGTGGCTGCGGCGGGTGGAATTCTCGCCGCCTGTGCTCCTGTCGCGACTCCGGCACCATCATCCGCGCAGCCCACCTCGGCGCCCGCCGCCGCTGGCGTGACCGTCGCCGCGCCTAAAGCGACCGGCAAGATCTCGGTCTATTCCGCGTTAAACCAGTCCACGAACGATGCCTTCTTCGCCGCGTTCAAGGCGGCCGTGCCCGGAATCGACGTCGAACTCCTACCCCTGGCCGCGGCCGGCGCCTTGCAGACACGTATTATCGCAGAAAAGGCGTCCCCGAAAGGTGACATTTTCATCGGCGGCGATCGTTCTTTCCATGATGTGTTAGGTAAAGAGGGCTTGTTGGAAAAGTACGTTTCCCCGAACGCCGCCGCCATCCCCGCCGGCTTCAAGGACCCGAACGGCTTTTGGACCGGCTGGTATGTCGGAATCTTTGCATTCGTCTACAACACCAGCCGTCTGGCGGCCGAGATGGGCAACAAAGTCCCCAAGACCTGGGACGATCTCCTCGATCCCTCCTGGAAGGGCAAAATCATCATGCCCAGCCCAATTACGACGGGCGGCGGCTATGTGTTCCTGGCGACGCAGGTGTTCCGTTTCAACAGGGACGAAGCCAAGGCGATGGATTATATGAAGAAATTCCACGCCAACGTCGCCCAGTACGTCGACAGCGCGCCGAACGGGATCCAGTTCGTCGCGCAAGGGCAATTCGTCGGTGGTCCGAACTGGGCTCACGATATCCTGACCTCCAAAGCCCAGGGCAACCCCATCGGCCTGGCTGTCATCGACGACACGGGCTACGAAGTGGGTAGTGTCAGCATCATCAAGGGCGGACCGAACACTGCCGCGTCCAAGCCTTTCGTGGACTGGATGCTCACCCCGGAGGCCGGAGCGCTCAATGTCAAGCTTTCGAACCGCGTCTCCCTGGTTCCGGGCGTGGCACCCGCTCCGGGCGCGCCGACCCTGGACTCCGTCAAGCTCGTGAACTATGACGGCACATGGGCCGGGGATAATCAAAAGCGCCTCGTACAGTTGTGGCAGAAAACGGTCGGAATGTAAAATGCAGGTGACCAGTGACAAGTGACGAGGTCCTTTGCTCGTCGCTTGTCACTCGCCACGGGATACCCATGAGAAGCATCTCGCGCGAACCAGCGGTCGTCGTCGTACTTCTGATCCTCGTCGGCTTGATGTTGATGTTCATTATCTATCCCCAAGTCCAGGTCGTCATCGTCCCCGGGCTAGGCGGCTATGTCGATTTTCTGACCGGCCAGACCTGGATCAGGCCCCTCCTCAATTCGATGCAGATCATGCTCTTCTCGACGACGACCGCCGTGATCCTGGGTTTCATCTACGCGTACTCCATGGTCTATAGCGAGATGCCGTGGAAGCCGTTCTTTCGCATCGTCGGCCTTTTACCGCTCCTCTCACCGCCGTTCGTCGTCGCCGCGTCTTACATTCTGCTTTTCGGTCCGCGCGGTGTGATCACCTACGGCGTCTTTCATCAGTCGCCGCTGATCCTGGGATTTAGCGGATTGTGGGGCGTTCAGACGATTGCGTTCTTTCCGTTCGCGTATCAACTGATCGCGGACGTTCTCGCGCGCAGTGACCCGCGTTTGGAGCAAGCAGCGCGCAATCTCGGCGCGAGCACCTGGAATGTCTTTCGCACCGTCACACTCCCTCTCGCGCGTCCCGGTCTCGCCGCCGCGATTCTGACGACCGCGATCTACATCCTCGAAGATTTCGGCAATCCTCTACTGATTGCCGGTCAGTTCACGGTCTTGCCGTCGCAAGCGTACTCGCTCATCGAAGGTTTCGGCGATTTCGTAGGGGCGGCCGCCGTCAGCACGATTCTCCTTTTGCTCGCGCTCGTGCTCTACATCGCCAAGATACGCATCGAAGGCAACCGTTCGTATGTGACGATCAGCGGCAAAGCGACTTCGATCCCGCGCCCGCCTGTCCCGCGCGCGCTCTCCATCGCGTCTTTTGTCGCGTGTTTGGCTTTGGCTGTGCTTATCCTACTGGTCTACGGCGTCCTCATCGTCAGCGCGGTGACGATCGCCTTCCCGAACAATCTAGCTTTCACCACGAAGAATTTCGAGTACATGGGCTCCCATTCCCAATCGTTGATCAACACACTCGAGTTCGGCGGGGTCGCCGCGATCGTTTGCGCGCTCTTCGCCATGCTCCTCGCGTTTCTCGTTCAGCGCAAAGAGTGGTGGGGACGACAGGCGGTCGATTTTATGGCGATCATGCCCGCCGCGGTGCCGGGTTTGTTCTTCGGCATCGGCTATGCCACGGCGTTCAATCAACACATTTTCGATTGGATCAATCGCGGCATGCTGATTACCCTTTCCATGATTTTCTGGAACATTCCCATCGGCTACCAGGCCGCAATTGCGGGCTTGCAGCAGATCGACCGTTCGCTCGACGAAGCGGCCACGAGTCTCGGCGCGAGCACGCTGCGCGGCTTTCGCGACATCCTTTTCCCGTTGCTCGATAGTGCGCTTCTCACCGGCTTTGTGACCGCGTTCGTTCGCGCGGTGACGACACTCTCCGTCGTGATTTTCCTGTTCACGCCCAGTACGACCGTAGCGACGATTACGATATTCCAACTGGTGACCGATTTTGACTGGGGCGGCTCGACGGCGTTTACGGTCACGGTCATTGGAGTTTCCGTCATCGTGCTCATTGTCACCTACTTTATCAGCGGGCGGCGCGTCGCATTGCAGAAAGCAACCGGGGTTTAGCGATCATGGCAAATCACGTGCAACCTGCGCATCTTCATCTCGACAACGTCACCAAGAAATTCGAACGCGTGACCGCGGTCGACCATATTTCTCTCGACATCCCGCGAGGAACGTTCACGACCCTGCTTGGACCCAGCGGATGCGGTAAGACGACACTCCTGCGCTTGATCGCGGGGTTCTACGAGCCTGACGAAGGCGGCATCTATATCGACGACCAACGCGTCGACCAAATGCCACCTCACCGCCGCGGGACCGCTATGGTGTTCCAGGATTACGCGCTCTGGCCGCACATGACGGTCTTTGACAACATTGCCTATGGGCTGCGGATGCAGAATGCGAGCAAGGAAGATATCAACCGTCGCGTTCAAGAGACGATGGGACTCGTCGAGATGCCGTCAGAACTATTGAACCGTCGCCCGTCGCAGCTCTCCGGCGGGCAGCAGCAGCGGGTTGCCGTCGCGCGTGCCCTCGTGACGCAGCCCAAGGTCCTCTTGCTCGACGAACCTCTCTCCAACTTGGATGCCAAGGTTCGCCAGCGGCTACGCGTCGAGATTCGTCGGCTCCAGCGGCGGATTGGCATCACGTCGGTCTATGTCACGCATGATCAAGAAGAAGCTCTGAGCATGTCGGATATGGTCGTGGTGATGAACGCGGGTCGGGTCATGCAGATCGGCCAACCGGAGGAAATCTACCACAACCCGCAGACGGCGTTTGTCGCCGAGTTTCTGGGGGTGAGCAATGTGCTGCGCGGCACGGTGACTCCGGATGGCAAGGGAGCGATGGTGGCCGGAGTGTGCGTCCCCTATTCGGGGGCGCTTCCAACGGACCCCCGCCCAGGTCGCGAGGTCCAGAGACCCGCGGAACCCAGTGGGGCGGGGACAGCGGTGACAGCCGTCTTTAAGGCCGATGAGGCCTACCTGGTTCCGGGAACTAGCACAAAAGACGACGCCGTTGTCTTTCACGGCAAGCTGGAAGAAGTTTTCTTTATCGGCTCGCTGTATCGGCACTATGTGAACGTTAACGGCGAGATGATCCTCGTGGACGGAGCCCAGAAAATCACCGGACCTGACGTCAGCGTTATTGTCCCCAAAGGCAAGATCATGCTGTACACGTAGCGACTATTCCAGGAGACGCACCACTATGAAGCTTGGTTACAACGGCGCAACGACAATGACCAGCGGTCTCGAGATCGACATTCGCGTTGCCGGCGAAGCCCAATTCGACGTCCTCGAAATCACCGCGACGAAGCTGGACAAATTTCTGGAATCTCATTCCATAGGCGAAGCTCGCCAACGAATTGACGGAGCGCACCTCAAGACGCACGCGATCAATTCGGTCGAAAAGATTAATTTTCGAGATGCCGCGGGTCGGAGCGAGGTGCTCGCGCGCACCCGGCAGCTGTCTGAGTACAGCAAGGCGCTCGATTGCCCGTGGATCATCGCCGTGCCGGGTCCGGCGCCGCAAGGCGCAACCTGGCAGGAGATTTGTGACAACACGGTGGCCAGCTTGCGCGCCATGAGCGAGGGGGCCGCGCCGTACGGGGTTCACCTGGCTTTCGAGTTTCTCGGGTTCCCGTGGTGCTCGGTGCAGACGGCGGCACAGGCATGGGAAATCGTGAAGGCGACCGACCGGGAGAACGTGGGCATGGTCATCGATACATGCCATTTCTACGCAGGGAACTCGACACTGGATTCGATTCGCGTCATCGACGCGCGCAAGCTCGCCGTCTTTCACATCAACGACGTTGAGTCGATGCCGAAAGAACAGATCACAGACGCTAATCGCTTGTTCCCGGGCGACGGCGTCATTCCGCTCAAGCAGATTATCAGCGCCGTGCGCGGGACCGGCTTTGACGGCGTGGCCTCGGTCGAGATTTTCCGTCCCGAGTACTGGCAGAGAGACCCACTTGCCGTCGCGCAGGAAGCAAAGGAAAAATCCAAACGCGTGTTGGAGCTGTAAGTCGATGTATAATTCAGATTTAGGATCTATGATTGAAGAGCCCTGCCACGGAATCCTAAATCGCCAATTCTGAATCCTGATTTCACAGAGGTGTATACTATGTCCAGCGTAACCAAAGCTCCGGAGGGGAAAATCCCGACCGGACAACCGGATTTGTGGTTTGAAGAAAATGCTGTCGGGCGGATGAAGAAAGAGATCTGGGACATGAACGAAGACCAGCTCAAGTCCGTCCTGGCCGAATACGGCTTGCCATCCTCGGGCTGCGAATGGGCCAAGCCGGGGGCCTACATCCAGACGACGCCGCACTGGCAAGTGGTGGAGAACCGTCGCAAGAACGACATCGTCCTCATTCCCGTCGGCTGTACCGAGCTGCACGGCGCCCACCTGCCGAGTGCCTCCGACACGCTATTTGTCAGCATGATTTGCGAAGGGGTGCGACGGTTTACGGAAAAGAATCGGAGCGGTCACGTCAACCTCGCCTTGCCCCCGCTGAATTACGGCGCGCATCCGTATCACCATGTCGGAATGCCGGGCACCGTCATCGTCCGCGAGACGGTCGTCCGGGAAATGCTGATGGACGTTATGCTTGGCCTTTGGAATGACGGTTTTCGTAAGCAAATTATCGTCAACAATCACGGCCAGCTGTGGGTGCTCGAATCCACCATTCAGGAATTCCAAAAACGCTACCAACTCCCCGGCATCTTTCGCGTCCTCGATTGGCACCGCGGCGTGCGCGAAATGTGGCGCACAAAGGAGATGGGGGGCGAATGGGATACCAACTTTGTCCACGCCGATGAAGCAGAGACATCGCTCGCGCTGTACCTGTTCCCCCAGATGGTGGATATGAAATACGCGGTCGACACCGAGTCCAAGGGCTACCTGCCCGACGGTCATTTTGACAAGTCAGTGGATCCGTTTGGGCGGCCTCACCGCTGGTCTGAAGGGGAAGGACACTTTCCAATTGAGATCTCGGGGACGCCGGAGGGAGTTGTGGGCAAGGCGACACACGGTGATCCTCGCAAGGCGATGCGTCCTCTGGCCGCGATCTTGCGCTACCTAACCCTCGTCAACGACGAGATCCTCAAGGTCTTTCCTGCCGGCACCGTCCCGCCCGTCGAGGAAGTCACCCTCAGAACGGCGGCCGAGATGGAACCGTTCCTGCGCGAACCCATGAGTCCGGGGTGGAAGCCAGTATATGCCCTGCCCCGCATCGGGCAAGAGCCAGTCTAGCTGCTACAAGAAACCCCCTTACCCCCTACCCCGCCTCCCCTCAAGCGGAGCGGGCCAAGAGGAAAATCTAGGGAGAGGCGGACTGCTTTGGAGTTCGCCTCTCCCCCGACTCCAAAATTCTCTCCTCCCCGCACCACGGGGAGGAGAGTGGAAAATCAGGTTGATGGATATATCTTACGTTATCTCGACTCAGCCCACGCGCTTTGAAGCCGCGGCGTTTTCACCCGATTTCGAGCCGAGCGCCGCGCAGATGGCCGCGCTCGGTTACGACGGCATCGAGCTGGCCGTCCGCGACCCTTCTCAGCTTGATGTCTCCGCCGTAATCCAAGTCCTCGAGAAGCATCATCTGCGCGTGCCCGCCATCGGGACTGGACAAGCTTTCCTCGAAGAGCACTTGTCCTTCACAGACCCGGACGAGACCGTCCGCAATCAAGCGCATCAGCGCGCCCTATCCCACGTCGTTCTGGCGAGCCAATTCCAGGCCCTCGTCATCATTGGGCTCCTGCGCGGCAGACTGCAGCCGGGCGTTCAGCCCGAACAGGCACGCAGCTGGCTAGTGAGTGCGCTCGTGTCGCTGGCGACGGAAGCGCGGGCGCGGGGCGTACGCATCGTGATTGAGCCGCTCAATCGCTATGAGACCAATCTGCTTAACACCGTTTCAGACACGCTCCATTTGATCGACGAGGTGGCCGCGGACAATGTCGGCGTTTTGTTCGATACGTTTCACGCGAATATCGAGGAGCCGCGGATCGAAGAGAGCATGCGAGGGTGTGGCGAACGCCTCTTCCATGTCCATCTTGCCGACTCGAACCGGTGGGCACCCGGGTGGGGGCACATTGATTTTCGCAGTGTGGTCAAGACCTTGCGCGAAATGAACTATAAAGGGTGGATCAGTGCAGAAATCCTTCCCAAGCCTGATATTCCCCATGCCGCCGAGCAGACCATGAGGAACATGCGACCGATCCTTGGATAAGGAGACGTGATGGAGCGAGTGGGATTTATTGGACTGGGCACGATGGGCAAGCCCATGGCGCGGCGGTTGCTGCAAGCGGGATATCCCCTTGCCGTCCACAACCGCTCCCGTGGTGCCGTCGACGAGTTGGCGAAAGAAGGGGCCGAGCCCGCCGCGTCCCCGAAGCAAGTCGCCCAGCAATGCGACATCCTCATCACGATGCTGCCCGATTCGCCCGATGTCGAGCAAGTCATCCTCGGCAAAGAAGGCGCGTTCGAGGGCGACCGGGAGGGCATGCTCTTCGTGGACATGAGCACGATCTCACCGGTTACCGCGCGCAGGCTTGCGGCAGAAGCCAGTCGTCGCCATGTGGACATGCTGGATGCACCGGTGAGCGGCGGTGAGATCGGTGCCATCAACGGCACCTTGTCCATCATGGTAGGCGGCAAGCAAAACAGCTTTGAGCGCGCCTTGCCCCTTTTCCAGACTATGGGCAAGAACATTGTCCTGATTGGTGAGGCCGGCGCGGGACAGGTTGCCAAGGCAGCCAATCAGATCGTGGTGGCGCTAACCATAGAAGCCGTCGCCGAGGCCTTGGTCCTTGCCGCCAAGGCGGGGGTCGATCCGGGGAAAGTGCGCCAGGCCCTTTTGGGCGGATTCGCCCAAAGCCGGGTCCTCGACGTCCACGGTCAACGCATGCTCGATCAGAATTTCAGACCGGGCTTTCGGACCAACCTACATTTCAAGGATCTCGGAATCGCGCTCGCGGCAGGGAAGGAATACGCCGTGCCATTGCCCGTAACGGCAGCAGTTTATGAGATGATGAACGCGCTCATTGCCGCCGGCGATGGCAACCTGGACCACTCCAGTCTCGTCACGCTCATCGAGCGCGTGGCTCACGCCGAATTAAGAACGACGGAATAAGCCAATGTACGTGCCGCTGATACTCACTAAACACAGAGGGCAAAACTTGACCTGTTTTTGACCTTACAGAAACTGGCTTTGGACTTGTGCTTGATAAGATATTTTTGGGATAGGTTCACCGGTGCGGGTGGACCTTTGGTTAGGTTCTGAACGAATCCAGCAGGTTGCGAATGCCTTGTCGAAAAGTCGACAAGGCATTTTTCATTTCCAGGAGTGAGGGTATGCATCAACGTTGGTCATGGCTTTTGATTGCACTGTTGCCGTCAGCCATTCTGGCAATGTTTGCCGCCCCTGCCGCGAGAGCGAGCGGACCGGGCGATGCGCCGCCCTCTGCCGCTGCCGACAACCAGGCTTGCCTCGCGTGCCACTCTAATCCCAGCCTCTCGACGAAACTACCGAGCGGCGAGGTTCTTTCGCTCTATGTTGACGTAACCACCTTTAATGCCTCGGTCCACGGGAAGCAGGGGCAGGCCTGTACCTCCTGCCACTCGGACATCACGGGGTATCCCCACCCCGCTATCACGGCGCAGAACACTCGCGACCTTAGTCTGCAGATGTACACCCTGTGCCGGCAGTGCCACAACGACGAATACCAAAAAACATCGGACTCGATCCACGCGAAAGAATTGGCTGCAGGGAATCGCAACGCGCCGGTGTGCACCGACTGCCATACTGCACACGATGTAACGCCGCCGGACGAACCGCGCTCACGAATTCCCCAGACTTGTCGGCAATGCCACAGCGCCATTTACGATCAGTACAAGACGAGTGTTCACGGCTCGGCGCTGCTTGACCACTCGAATCCCGACGTTCCAACCTGTGTGAACTGCCACGGCGTTCACAACATCGGCGACCCGACGACGGCTGCCTTCCGTCTGAAATCGCCAGAGATCTGCGCCAAGTGCCACACCGACAAGGCCATCATGAGCAAATACAACATTTCGACGGATGTGCTGAACACCTATGTCGCCGATTTCCACGGCACTACCGTCCAATTGTTTGCCAAACAGTCGCCCGATGCGCCCTCGAACGAAGCCGTCTGCTACGACTGTCACGGCGTGCATGATATCAAAAAGATCAACGACCCCACGTCAACAGTTTTTCGCTCGAATTTGCTCAAGACGTGCCAGCAGTGCCACCCCGATGCGACGACCAATTTCCCGGCGGCATGGCTGATGCACTATCGGGCGAGCCCGACACAGTTCCCGACCGTTTACTATGTGAACTTGTTCTACATGATCTTTATTCCGGTCGTGATAGGCGGAATGGCCCTGTTTGTCCTGCTAGATTTCGCACGTCGACTGCGGAATCGTTTCCAAAAGACTGGGAGGGCTTGATGGCTGAGCAAAAAGAATACCTCCGCTTTACGGTCCTACAACGCGTTGAGCATTGGGTCCTGACCATCTCCTTCACGGCGCTTGCCATTACCGGCATCCCGCAAAAGTTCGTCGGAAATGGTTGGGCCGAAACGATGATCGCGATGTTCGGCGGCATCGAGACGACGCGCCTCATCCACCATACCGCCGCGCTCATCATGTGCGTGCTGGGGCTCTACCACGTGGTCGACCTGGCATACAAGGTTTTTGTGCTACGGATCCGTTGGACCATGTTTCCGCGGCTTGACGATGCCATCGACGGTATTAATGCCATCCGCTACAACCTGGGGCTGACTAAAGACGAGCCCAAGATGGACCGTTATAACTTTACCGAAAAGGCAGAGTACTGGGCCCTCATCTGGGGAACCGTGATCATGGCGCTGACCGGATTCATGATGTGGAATCCGATCTTGACAACCGACTGGCTACCTGGCGAAATCATTCCTGCGGCCAAAGCAGCCCACGGCGGGGAAGCGCTCCTGGCGGTGCTGGCCATCATCGTGTGGCACTTTTATGGCGTCCACATCAAAGATTTCAGCAAGGCCATGTTCACAGGCAAGCTCACGGAACATGAGATGGTCGAAGAGCACGCCTTGGAGCTAGAGCGCATCAAGAAAGGCAAGCTGGATCCGCGCCCCGCGCCTGAAGTGATCAGGCAGCGCCAGCAAGTATATATACCAGCCGCTGCCTTCGCAAGCGTCGTGATGCTGGCCGGGCTGTACTTTGTGACGAGCTATCAGCCCATTGCCATCACGACTCTGCCTCGTCAACCTCAGATCGTTGTCTACGCGCCGATCACGTCGACGCCGACCCCGAAAGCAACGTCAGGAACGCCGCAGGGTATTCCGGTCTCCGCCAAACCACTCCCGGCCGACCATGCGGGTCGAACGACGTGTCTCGCATGCCATGCAAACCTGACGCAACCGGCACTCCCCGCGGATCACGCAGGTCGTACCGATGCTACGTGCACTAGCTGTCACAAGAGCGGCGCTGCACCAGCGGCCACTCCGGCCGCGTCATCGACGGAAGTGAGCAATCCTCCGCCAGCCGCGACCTCCACCGGACCCAAACCGCTCCCGGCGGACCATGCGGGACGAACGACGTGTCTCGCCTGCCACCAGAATTTACCAGATCCCAAACTACCGGCCGATCATCAGGGGAGGACTGACCAGACTTGCCTCGGGTGTCACAAAGCTGCGTCAGATAGTGTACCCGCGACGGTCGCGCCGACGGCAAGCTCAAGCTCATCGAGCGCGAGCGGACCTAGCCCGATCCCCGCGGACCACGCGGGACGAACAGCTTGCTTGAGCTGTCATCAGACCCTGCCGCAACCCGCGCTGCCGGCAGATCATCAAGGTCGCACGGACGCCATGTGCGTCTTGTGCCACAAGAGTCAATGAACAATCGGTTGAGTGCTCACTGATCTTGCACGCACTTATGACTGGGTTTTGACCCCATTTTGACTTGATCTGGCTATACTGAAATAGTAATCGCATACGCGGCAGTGAAGTCGCTCGCCGACAGGACGTTACTGAAGGTGACGCAAGCCTTTCGATGCATTTGGTCTTTACATCGGGAGGCTTGCTTTTTTTGGACAGGCGCATTTCATCATCGGAGCTTTGCCATGAAACACTTTATGACTCGTCGCGAATTTCTCCGAGCCGCTGCTCTCTTCGGCGCGATGGCTGCGGCGGGGGGCCCCCTCCTCGGCCAGGGAAGATGGATTGCTGCAGCCGCCCAAGACCCTGCCCCCACCCTCGTTCCTACAGTCTGCGGCATGTGTGAAGCGCACTGCGGCGTTCTCGCGTACATTCAAGACAAGCAGCTCCTCAAGTTGGAAGGCAATTACCGGCATTCGCACAGCCTGGGCAAGATCTGTCCACGCGGTGTTGCCGGCGCAAGGACCCTGGACGACCCCGGCCGCGTTCGATCTCCCCTCAAGCGCGTCGACGACCACTTTGAACCCCTCTCCTGGGAACAGGCGTTGAGCGAGATCGGCGCCAACCTGAAAAACGTCAAGCAGCGTTTCGGCGCACAGGGATTGGCGTGGCTCCGCCACCCTGACCTATCCGATGCTTGGGATCTGCAGTTCATGCGCGCCTTTGGCTCGCCCAATATCTTCGCCAGCACCAGTTTGGGCCGGGCCTGCCGCGATGCGGCTGCCCAGGCTACGTTGGGTGCCGTCCCCGTCTTTGACTTGGCCAATTCTCGCTACGTATTGATCTTTGGCCGCAATTTCGCCGAAAGCATCTTTACGGCCGACATCAACCAATTGACGCGCGCCAAAGACCGCGGCGCTCGCATTGTGGTCGTCGATCCGCGGCTTACGAATACCGGCTCTCTGGCTCACGAATGGATTCCGATCAAGCCCGGCACCGACGGGGCACTCTTGCTCGCTCTGATGAACGTGCTGATCGGCGATAAACTCTACGACAGTGCTTTCGTCGAGAAACAGACGGTCGGGTTCGCTCAGCTTGCGGATTATGTGCTGGACAAAACGCCGGGTTGGGCTTCGTCCATCACCGACGTGCCAGCGGATACCATTCGCCGCCTGGCGAACGAACTGGCGGCCCAAAAGCCCGCATGCGGAATAGATCCCAGTTGGCACGGCGCGTGGGGCAGCTCCTACACAAACAGCTTGCAGACGGCTCGTGCCGCATTCAGCCTCAACGCGCTGTTAGGCAACTACGGGGCAACGGGCGGTCTCTTCTTCGCACCCAAGCCCAATTTGGCGGCGGCCCCCTTCCCCAGCCAGCCACCCGTGACTGCCAAGCGCGCAGACGGCGTCGGCGACGGGCTCTTCCCATTTGCTTCGCCGACGGGCGGCCTGCCGCAGAAGCTTCCAGAGATCATCCTGACCGGCAAGCCGTATCCTATCGGGGCATTGATCGTCAACCACGCCAATCCAGCGCTCTCACTCCCCAATACCCAAAAGGCCGAGGATGCGCTGCGCAAGCTCGACCTTTTGGTTGTCATCGACGTGCAGATGAGCGAAACGGCCCAGCTCGCCCATTACGTACTCCCCGAGTCCAGCTATCTGGAACGGGACGATCCGCTCGCGGTCTCCAACCGGCTCGTCGCCGAAGTGGCCCTGCGCCAACCGGTCGTATCTCCCCGCTACGACACTCGACCCGGTTATACCATCATCGCTGGAATGGCGGCGAGCGCCGGCTTGGACTCGGCATTTGGGTTTTCGGCAAGGCAGTCCATCGAGGCCCAGATGAAGGCCACGGGCCAGACCTTGCAGGATTTGGACAAAGATGGCGTCTGGCAAGAGGATGATCGGCCGGCTGTCTCGACCTTTGCGACGCCGAGCGGCAAGGTTGAGTTGGCGTCCGATGCGCTCAAGCAAGCCGGGTATGATGCGCTGCCGGTCTATTCGCCGCCAGCCGTCGAGCCCAACTTGCACAATTACCGGCTCCTCACCGGTCACGAGTTCGCCCACACAGGGACGAGCACACAGAACAACCGCTATCTCGCCGCGCTGAGTGACGAAAACTACCTCTGGATCCACCCAGCGCGCGCGGCGCGCTTGGGCATAGAAGATGAAGACTGGGTTGTCGTCAAATCGGAGACGGGTCAGGTGCGGGTCAAAGCCCGGCTAACCGAAGGCATCTACCCGGAAGCCGTCTGGCTAGCCCACGGCTACGGACACAGCGTCAAGAGTCTGGCGGTCAGTTACGGCAAAGGTGCCAACGACAATTATTTGGTTGCGGACCGCGCCGAACCGATCACCGGCGCCGCGGCTCTGTGCGAAACGATTGTCACAGTCGAACGGGGGTAAAAGACAATGCCCAAATACGGTCTGGTGATTGACTTGACCAAATGTATTGGCTGCCGCACCTGTACGACGGCTTGCCAAACCCAAAATGGCTTGCAGCCTTACGAGCGCTGGGTGCGCGTCCAAGAAGTGACCGAGGGCACGTATCCTAGCGCAACCAAGCGCTTCCTCACCGTGCAATGCCAACATTGTGACAAGCCGGTCTGCATCACCGTCTGTCCAGTGCGCGCCAATTACAAGCGCACCGACGGCATTGTCATGATTGACGAAAACCGCTGCATCGGCTGCAAGTATTGCATCGTCGCCTGTCCCTACCAGGCACGTATCTTTAACGAAGAGCGCGGGGTCGCGCAGAAATGCTGGCTGTGCTACGAGCGGGTCGAAAAAGGTGTCGCTCCGGCTTGCGTCGTCGCCTGCCCTGCCGGGGCTCGCTACTTTGGCGATTTCGAAGACCCCGAGAGCGAGGTCTCCCAGCTCGTCGTAAGCCGGAAAGCGACAAAACTCAGACCGGACCTGGGTACAGAGCCCAGTCTATACTACATACGATAATAGGGAGTGACAAGTGACAAGCGTCGAGTGACAAGGCAAGTTACAAGTTACGCGTTTGGGGTCCCTTGTCGCACGTCACCTGTCACTTGTCCCACGGAGCATTCACCATGGCTTGGGGCTTTCCGATTGCAATGTACCTGTTTCTCGCTGGCATGGGGGCCGGCGCCTACCTCACGGCCATCGCGGCCCAAATCTACAACAGGATCGCCTTCCACCCCCTAATCCGTGCGGGCATGATCCTGAGCGGCGTCCTGGTTGGTTTGGGCATGCCCTTTCTCATCGCGGACCTGGGGGCGGGACGCACCCAACCCTGGCGATTGATCTGGCTGTTCAGCAATCCCACTTCACCCATGAGTTGGGGCGTATGGGTACTGACACCCTTTATCCCTCTCGCCCTGCTTCAGGGCTGGCTCGAAGTGGACATCCTGAACCCTCCATGGCCTTTGGTGCAATGGCTGCGCAAGCTTGTCGTCCGGTGGCGCACGCGAATGCAGCAGATATGCACGCTGCTCGCCATCGTCATCTCCATCTACACCGGGCTCTTGCTCGGCGTGGTGCACGGCGTGCCGCTGTGGAATACATCCATCCTGCCGATGCTCTTCTTCGTCTCGGCCCTGTCCACCGGATTGGCGGCATGTGTCGTGCTCTCCCAGATCACGGCTGAGCGCGCGGAACACGACGGGGTGCACCTGGCCAAGAGTTACTTTTACGTGAACCAGATTCACTCGGCCCTCATCGTCACTGAAGTCATCTTTATCTTCTGTTGGCTCTTTATTGTCGCGAACGGTTCGGTAACGGCAGCCGCGAGCGTCGGATTGCTGCTGACCGGCAAGTATAGTCCATTCTTCTGGATCGGAATCGTCTTCTTTGGAGTCATTGACCCGCTGCTGATCTACATTTACGAGGTTGTCCTGGGCAGGCCGCTCAAGCCCCACTGGGTCCTCATCAGTGACTCGAGTGTGATCCTAGGCGGCCTCGTCTTGCGTTACCTGGTGATTGCTGCAGCGGTACCTATCATTCTCACGTAAAGACGTTGCCTGAAACGTCTCTACTTCCCATTCGCTGGAGAAACAGATGGCCGACGCCAAGCTCCGACCGAACAGTTCTCATTCCGTTCCTGAGCCCGAACAGTCTCTTTTCTCACTCTTGCTAGGGAACTTGTGGGCCTCCCTACGCGAGAACAAACGTATGGTGGTCTTGGTTGCGAGCATCGTCGTCGTATTCCTGATCGCGGGTTCGACGACTGTGATTATCTCCCAGCAACCCGCTTTCTGTGCGAACTGCCACGAAATCCAGCCAGCCTACGACCAGTGGCGGACGTCGTCACACTACGGCGTCGCATGTGTGAACTGCCATACCGAGCCTGGCATCCCCGGCTATATCAAGATCAACGTCGCCGGCGCGCAGCATCTCATCACGCATTTGACGTCGAGTTACCAGGTACCCACCGAGGCTGATGTCAACGACTCGAGCTGCCTGAACTGCCATCCCCGCAGCTCTCTTCCCGACCAAATCCCAAGCACCACGTTGATCATCGACCATTCCAAACACCAGAACCAGCAGTGCTCCGACTGCCATGGTCGCCTCGTCCACGTCAATGGCGCAGACACGATCTCGACGTCGCCCAATCCGCATGAAGTCCGTGATTGCACGGTTTGCCACACGCCCGAGAATCTGAATCCGCACGGGTACGCGACCCTCGCGTGCACGAGCTGCCACAGCGGCATCATTCCCATGCATGAGAAAGCACGCCTGCAGGGTGTGATGCCCATGGAGAGCTGCCAAGAGTGCCACCAGAAAAACAAGGTGGGCAGCCCAGAATACTGCCAGACGTGCCACGTCAGTCCCCACGGCATCTCCGTCCCATGCAGCCGCTGCCACACGTCCAAAACGACCTGGACCGAGCATACCTTTAATCACCCGGTCGCATTGACTGGCAAACACGCCGGCGTGGACTGTGTCAAGTGTCATGCCAACAGAGATCTCAGCAGCATGAAATATGTGTGCAGTGATTGTCACACGCCGCCCAGTACGCATCCGGGCACCATTAATGGCGTCACCGGAAACTGCGCCAACTGCCATACTCCAGATGGATGGAAGGTGACGATGCCCACGCAGTTGGTCTCGGCCAGTCATAACGGAAGGACCAACTGCCTCGCCTGCCACACTAGCCTGACCCAGCCAGCTTTGCCCAAGGATCACACCGGACGGACGAATGACACCTGCTTAGTTTGCCACAAGATTGCACCAGCGGCACCTCCCACCGCCACTCCAGCTCCCGGGACAAGCAATCCGCCACCAACCTCGAGCTCCGGAGGACCGAAAGCGCTGCCGGGGGACCACGCCGGACGTACTACATGCCTTGCGTGTCATGCCAACGGAGTCGGACCTGCACTGCCCGTTGATCACGCGGGTCGCACTGACGCAGTTTGTACGGGATGCCATAAGGCAAGCGGCGCAGCGACCGCAACCCCTGCCGCTTCCACGACCACGGCTGCGACATCCGCTACTCCCACGACCGCGGGGGCGGGAGCCGCCCCCGCGTCGACAAAAGTGAGCATTCCTTCACCAGCCGCGACCTCCGGCGGCCCCAAGCCTCTGCCCGCTGACCATGCTGGACGGACTACATGCCTTGCGTGCCACGCGAACGGCACGGGCCCCGCGCTTCCGGCGGACCATGCGGGTCGCCAAGACGCGATGTGTATGGCTTGCCACAAACCGCAATAAACTTCTGCTTGGAATGTGAATTGAGGCGTTAGGTCGGCGGTCATTGAGAGGGCGAGACGGTTGTCGCCCTCTTTCTCTGCCTCTTTTCGGACTACACTAGCACTGGATTTTGACCTCGTTTTGACTTGGGGCAACTAGAATACCATTTGGATTGCTTATATCCAGTTCAAGGCAATGCTCATGACAGTGCAGAGGCTGTCAAGGGAACGTTACGGAAGGTGACGGAAGCCTTTCAGTGCATTTGGCATTGAAAGGTTTTTTCATTTCAATGCAGCAAGTTGGAGGAGAAATGTCATTTTTCCGCGGATTGTGGCGGCACATCCGCTCGCTCTCCAAAAAACAATGGGCTTTCGGGGGAATCGCTGCCGTTGTCCTGGTCCTCGTCGGGGCGGGGGTTATCTACGGATGGGATTACACCAACAGCCCCACCTTTTGCGGAACGACCTGCCACACGATGCCACCAGAATACAATGCTTATCAGGTCTCCCCGCATGCGCGCGTCAATTGCGTCGAATGCCATCTCGGCCGCGATATTGTCACGACCACCTTCGGGCGCAAGGCCGGCGATTTGATGCACGTCGTGAGATACGCAACGCACAGCTACAGCTTTCCGCTGTTCGCCGAGGCGATGCTCCCCGCACGCGAGTCGTGCGAAAAGTGTCACTGGCCTGAAAAGTTTGCCGACGACCGCGCGGTGACCATTAAGCATTATCAAAATGATCAAAACAATACCCAGATAGTGACCTTTCTGTTGCTGAAAACAGGTGGCGGCACGAGCCGAGAGGGGCTTGGGCTAGGCATCCACTGGCACATTGAGAATCAGGTTTACTTTATCGCCACCGACGATCAAAAACAGAACATCCCCTGGGTCCAGGTCGTCGATGCAAGTGGCAAGACGACGACGTATGTGGACATTCAGAACCCCCTCCCGCAGAACGAGATAGACAAGGCCCAGAAGCACCGGATGGATTGCATTGACTGCCACAACCGGGTTTCTCACACCTTTCTATCGCCAACGCAGGCAATGGACCAGGCTCTGTCGCTCAACCGCGTGGACACTACGATCCCCTATATAAAGAAAAAGGCGGTCGAGGTTCTCAGTGCTACTTATACATCGTCGGCCGACGCGAACAAGGCGATCGAGGCATTGGACGGATTCTATCAGCAGAATTACCCCGATTATTACCGATCCAAGTCGCTCCAAGTCAAAGACGCCATAACCTATCTGAAAACACTGTACCCGACCTTGGTTTATCCTGACCAGGAGCTCTCTTGGAACACACACCCGGATAATCTTGGCCACAAAGACTGGCCGGGCTGTTTCCGCTGCCATGACGGTAAACACTTTACTTCGGATAACAAGCAGGCGATTCGACTGGAATGCAATATTTGTCACAGTTTGCCTGAAGTATCCACGCCGGGGGGGCCCGCTCCCGTCATCTCCTTGGTCGCAGCCAACGAGCCTGCTTCCCACAAAACGACGACTTGGCTTGCGCAGCACCGCACTGCCTTTAATGCGACCTGCCAGGAATGTCATGATACCAATAATGCCGGCGGCAGCGACAATTCTTCGTTCTGTTCCAACAGCGCGTGCCACGGCACGAATTGGCGATTTGCGGGCCTGGATGCACCCGCGCTCGCCAAGATATTCCCTCCACCCGCGGTGCCGGCGCCGCGGCCGAACGTCCAGCCAGCGCAGATTCCCCATCCCATCGGA
Organism: Chloroflexota bacterium; assembly: GCA_023381515.1. The sequence goes on from JAMCQI010000053.1 coordinate 59,395, forward strand.
GGTAACCCTGACTGTCAGATCTGCCATGGTATTAACAGCAAGGTGCGGCCCTATCCATCCGACCATGTCGGTCGAACGAATGATGTCTGTCTAGCCTGCCACAAGCCGAGCCTCTCACCAAACACAACTAACACAGGGAGCGGAACTCCCTCAGCTTCGGCGGGCGGGCCGCCCAGCATACCTCACGACACGGCGGGGCGAACACAGTGCTTGGGTTGCCACGATAATCCTGGGACAGGGGCGCCGCAGGTGCCACAGTTCCATAAAGATGCCAAACTTGGAAACGACCAATGCCTGTCCTGTCACAAACCGGGGGCATCCGCACAGCCAACGGCGACTGCGCAGCCCGCATCGTCTGTCCCAGCCTCGCAACCGACACCGGGCGCCGCAGAGACCACCGCGCAACCGACGACGAGCGCCCAAGCGACGACCGCGCCCCAACTCGCTGCGACGCCGACCATTGGAGCTCAGACCACCTCGGCTTCTCCCTCTGGCGGGCCACCCAGGATACCCGCGGACCATGCGGGCCGAACAGGTTGCCTGATGTGCCATGCGACCGGCGTGGGTGGTGCCCCGCAAGTACCCGCGGACCATGCGGGTCGGACGGAAGACACGTGCAAAATGTGCCATCAAGGACCGTAGCAATGGTTGCACGTTGCCGGTTTCGAGTTCGACGATGAGCCTCCAAAGCAAAAGCTGAAAGCACAAGGGCCCCTTGCTCAAGATGAAATTTGCAAGGGGCTCTATTTTTGAGGAGGGCGCACGGGCACCAGGACAAACGAGTGTCCCGCGGGACGGGTGACTATAGTATCAACTTGAGATCCACGAGCGGTTCCGGAGCAAAAGTGACCGTTTTGGGGTCCCTTTCGGGACATTTCGGTATTGACATTAATTGAAACTACAATGTATAATCGCATTAGAGAATTGCAAAAGCACTGATGACGGTGCTCATGTCTCGAGGTGGGGACCGCCTCTGAGGAGTCTTGCGCACTCTTCAGAGGCGGTTCCCCATTTGACGCGCCAGGAGAACTCGCAAGTCCCATTTGCGACTTGTCCTGAAGAGATAAAGGTTTCCCGGGGAGGGAGGCATGGTAGAAAGAACTAAAAGCGTTCCCGATGCTCAGGCCGCGGGCTCGGTTACGCGGCGCGGTTTCTTGCAGTGGGCTCTCGGTTTTTCCGTGATCGCGACGATTGGGGGCATTATCGTGCCGATCGTCGGCTACATCTGGCCGCCGGTGCAAAGCGCCGGCAGTGGTTCCGGCCGGGTGTTGGCCGGTTCCACAAAGGATTTGCCACCGGGACAGGCTAAGGTCATCCCGGTTAACGACAAACCGGTGATCGTCGTCAATACGGCCGCGGGCGGGGTCAAGGCCTTTTCGGCGATATGCACGCATCTGGGGTGTGTGGTCGGATGGAATGAGAGTAAACAGATCATCGTCTGCCCATGCCATGACGGCCGATTTAATCCCACCACGGGAGCCGTCATTTCCGGCCCACCGCCTTCGCCGCTACCATCGGTCAAAGTCGCCGTCGAGAATGACCAGATCTATGTAGGAGGGGCGTAATGCAGAGGACCGTATCTTTTCGTCCATCTGAATGGGTTAACGGGCTGATCGATTGGATCGACGACCGCATCGGGATACGGGAGATCGTCACTTATGCGACGCACGTCTCGATCCCCCGGACTGCCCATACCTACTATCTCGGCGGTATCACGCTCTTTTTCTTCATGGTGCAAGTCATCACGGGTATTCTTCTCGCTCTCTACTACCATCCGACCCCCGGAAGCGCATACGACAGCGTTCTCTTCATCATGAACAACGTCAACTTCGGTTGGCTCGTCCGCAGTATTCACGCTTGGAGCGCCAACCTGATGATCGTCTTTTGCGTGCTGCATCTGTTGCGGGTGGCGATTCAGGGCGCCTATCGCCCTCCCCGTGAAATGACTTGGTTGGTCGGGGTTGTCCTACTCCTTCTCACGCTCGGGTTTGGGTTCACGGGCTACCTCCTCCCCTGGGATGAGCGCGCCTTTTGGGCGACGACGGTCGGGACGGAGATTGCGGGGGCGGTTCCTTTGATCGGCGGCTATATTCAGGACTTTTTGCGAGGTGGTCCCGATCTGAGCGCTTTGACCCTTTCACGCTTTTTCGACGTGCATGTCATGATCCTGCCCCTGTCGCTCGGAGCGTTTCTTGGAACTCACCTACTGTTTATTCACCAGCAAGGCATCGCAGACCCGGAAGAAAGAGAATAGATACGATGGCCAAACCAGAAACAAAAGAAAAAAAGCAACTATTGCCATTTTGGCCTCACTATATCCTCAGTGAATTCATCGCCTGGTACGTGATGCTGGCTGTGCTCATCGCCCTTGCTTCTCTATGGCCAGCCGACTTGCAGGCCAAAGCGGATGCTTTCCGGACACCCCCCAATGTAAAACCGGAATGGTATTTTCTTTTCCTATACCAACTGTTGAAAGATGCCGCCTTTTTAAGCGTGGTGAATCCCGAGCTGCCCAAGCTGGCCGGGATTACTATACCGGGCATCGGGCTGGCGTTACTGGCGTTGCTACCGTTTCTTGATCGATCCAAAAAGCGGCCCGCCAAGGAACGCCCGGTTATGCTGGCGATTGTCATCATCATCCTCGTAATCATCGCATTCCTCACAATACGGGGGGCGTTCTTGGGCGAGTCTACTTCGTTGGTTCTTCCTTCCCAATGGATAGTATGAGGTCATCTCAAATGAAGCGTCTCGCATTTAGATTGGGCCTGCTGACCGCAATGGCGATTGCCTTTGCACTATTTGTACCCTATCTCGTCGTGCAAGCAAATCCCCCGGGACAAGGGGGGCCCCCTCAGATTCCACATGCCAAAGAAGGGCACACCGATTGCCTGTCCTGCCACGAAAAAGGGGTGAACGGTGCTCCCCAATACCCGGCGGACCACGCCGGCCGGACGGATGACATGTGCCTGGCATGTCATACGTTCAAAACGTCCTCCACCACAGCGGAGGCGACTGCGACGAGCACGGTCTCACAAACCACGAATTCGAGTGCGGCCTCCGCGACCAGCACGGCGCAGCCGACTGCCTCGAGCACGGTCTCACCGACCACGAATTCGAACGCGGCGTCCGCAACCAGCACGCCCGCGGTATTGAGCGGTGTCCCGCCAGTCATACCGCATACCCTCGAAGGCCGTAGCCAGTGTCTGAGCTGCCACCAAACTGGCGTTGGGGGCGCTCCCAAAGTGCCGGCAAGCCATGCTGGCCGGACGAACGACATGTGCCGCACGTGTCACCAGCCTGAACCGCAAGCGCCCGTCGTCGTTCCCACGCTCGTGCCGCACGTGCCAACTGTACAAGGCCAGAACACCTGTGTGGACTGCCACACCACTCTAGGCGGGCAAAACGCGGATATCGTCAAGCAGTGGACGTCGAGCATTCACGCGGAACGCGGCGTATCCTGCGTCGATTGTCACGGTGGCGATGCGACGAAAAAGAACAAAGACGAGGCCATGAGCCCAAGTGCTGGCTTCGTCGGCAAGCCGAAGACGCAAGACATTCCCGCTCTCTGCGGTAGCTGCCACGCCCGCGTGGATCTCATGCGTCAATACGACATCCCGACCGACCAGTACTCGCAATACCAAGATAGCGTCCATGGGCAAAAGCTGGCACAAGGCGATACGAACGTCGCCACCTGCTTCACATGCCATGACCAGCACGGCACCAAAGAAGTCAATGACCCGTCCTCGCACGTGTATCCGCAGAACGTACCGGCTCTATGCGCAAGCTGCCACTCGAACGCGCAGCTCATGAAACCGTACGGCATACCGACGAATCAATACGATCTATACAAAGCGAGTGTGCACGGGGTCGCTCTCTTGCAGAAACAGGACTCGCGCGCCCCGAGCTGCGCCACCTGCCACGGGACCCACGGCGCCGCGCCCCCCGGCTTTAGCGAAGTCGCGAACGTCTGCGGTAGCTGTCACAGCGCAACCCAAGACTATTATCTCAAGGGGCAGCACGCGAGCAACGCTCCCGGGACGCCTAAATGCGTCACTTGCCACGGCAACCACGATGTCATGGCCCCGAGTGAAGCCATGTTTACGGGCACAGGCGCACGGGACTGCGGGAGCTGCCATACAGCCACCTCACCCCAGAATCAGGCAGTCAAGCAGATTGCCGATGCTCTTGACGCCAGCGCGCAATCTTACGATGCCGCGACCCAGGCTGTCCAGAATGCAGAAGGCACCGGACTCATCATGGCTCCAGAGCAGGCCAAGCTCGCCGATGCCATGACCAATCTCATCACCGCGCGCGCCGCACAGCATACGCTGAGCCTCGATACCGTCAAAGCGCAAACGGACAAGGCGACATCCACCGCGAATCAGGTAAAAGCGGACGCGATGAAATCGATCTCCGACAGCGTCTTGCGACGCGAGGCCATGGTCATCGGCCTCATCGTCGCCGCCCTCGCCATCGGCAGTCTCTACATCATACGGCGAGATCTGTACAGTAAACTGCCGCCCAAGGAATGAAAGAAAACGCCTCCCCACTTGAACGGGGAGGCGTCATTTTACGCTCGGGAGGCTATTGTCGCGCGGGTTCTTGTCCCGGACACGGAGAGGCCTGATGACAGGCAAAACAGTCCGTGGTAGTCGCTTCGTGTTGGCTTGTTTGCCAGCCCTGGATGATGCCTGTCATCACATCCTGGTGACAGTTCAGGCAAGGTTGACTGGATCCAGATAGCTGTGACGCGATGGGTGGTGTGGGTTCGGGAGTCCCAGGTACCGCCGGGAGAACCTCGGATCCGGAGGGCGTCTCGTTGACGTCGATGCCCGGCGGTGCACTCGACCGCAGCGCGGCGCGGCTCGCGAAAGTGCTCACTACAATGAGCAACGCGAGCGCCAATGCTCCTAGCGCCATCTTGGTGTTCTCATCCATCTTCGGATTTCCCCACGCAAAGGCAAAGCGCCTCCTTGGGCCCTGTTCCTCAGGTCAAAGAAGGCGCTTCAGAACCTTCCACGCACACAACTCTATTCAGGCGATGAATTCCAGATGACGAGATTCATCGCCTCCGTTCGAAATGCGCCGTCATCCCCTCCGGCGAAGACGGCGGCACCTGCGATGCTTAGAGCATTCCATCTGCCGTGATAATTGCCTGGGCGATTTCTCCGAGCTTTTTGTTCTCGTTTTGGCTGCGGCGCTGCATTCGCCTAAACGCTTCCTCTTCTGTCAGGTTCAGACGCCGCATGAGGATGCCCTTGGCACGCTCGACCAGCTTACGGGTCTCGAGCGCATCCCGGAGGTCGTCTACCTCGCGATGGAGCGATTGGAATTCCTTAAAGCGCGAAACGGCCAATGCGATCGCGGGAAGCAGGTCCTGCTCTGAAACCGGCTTCATCAAATAAGCCGCCACATTCGCGCTTGCTGCGCGTTCCGCCAATTCCTTTTCGCTGAACGCGGTCAGAAGGATGATGGGAATTGGACGCTCTTGGGTGATCGTCTGCGCGGCCTCAATGCCGTCCATCTCCGGCATCTTGATGTCGAGAATGGCCAGATCCGGCTTGAGTTCGCGCGCCAGGCTCACGGCCTCTTTGCCGTTCGCCGCTTCTGCAATCACCTTGTGGCCAATCGATTCCAGCTGTCCCTTGAGACTCAAGACGCGCAGGCTCTCGTCGTCGGCAACCAACACTCGTAGCGTTTCCATGTTCACTCCTCGCTTGCCATCACGCCGCGCCTGAATTGCACCCACGCGGTCGTTCCTGATCCTGTCCGATCCGTCAACCCCATCTTGCCACTCAGATCTTTTTCAACCAGAGTCCGTGCAATCTGCAGCCCCAACCCCTTTGAAGTGGCCAAGTCAAAGTCCCGGGGGAGGCCCTCGCCATTGTCCAGCACACGCACCCACACATCGGCCCCGTCCCAATCCAAATCGATTTCGATGCGCCCGTCCGTTCTATTCCGATATCCGTGTTCGATGGCGTTGCTGACTAACTCGTTCAAGACAAGCGCAAAGGCAGTCGCTTGCTTGGAGGTGAGGAGAATACTTGGGCCTTGAACCACCGTCTCGATCCGCTGGTCGCTCCGCACCATGCTCCGCCGCGCAGTCTCTCCAACCAGCCGGGCGAGCTCTGTAATATCGGTCGCCCCGACGTTCTCCGCCGAAAGCATCTCGTGAGCAACCGCGATGCTTTTGATACGTGTAATCGAGTCACGCAGGCTTTCCTGTACTTCGGGCCGTGGATTGCGTGACATTTCGAGCGAAAGCAGATCGGCGACCGTCTGGAGATTGTTCTTGATGCGATGGTGCATTTCCAGCATCATCGCACTCAGCGCGTCCGCCTCACCTTCCGCCCTCTCACGCTTGGCGATCTCTCGACCGACCCAATTGAGCGTGACCCACGTCATCGCCGGCCCAAAAATCCCAAAGACGACGGTTTCAATGGCAAAGAGGAGCGGCTGCTGCGAAGACTCGAAAATCAAGCGAGTCGAGACTTCGTAGAACATGACCGTCGCGAGAAGGAGCAGCGGCACAACCTGCTGCAGCACAAAGACGCGCTGCGAAAGAAGCGGCCGCTGAGACGAGTCCTCCCGACGTTCTGCATTCATCAGATCGCTCTACGTTTTGTCCCACAGCTCGGACAGAAATTGTCCTCTGTGCCGAGCGCCCGGCCGCACTGGGTGCAAAAGACCTTGGCGCCTTTGGGGGGCCCTGACCCTCCTTGTGATCGTCGGCCGGTCCGACGTCCCCGGGCCTGCGAAGCAGCGGGGAGGGTCGCCAATTGCGAGCGTTGCCGAAGGAGCATGAACCCCAAGAAACCCGCCAGCCCGAGGGTGACGATCGCCGCAATGATGTAAACAGTTGTCCAGTTGGTCCCCGGTGTGGCGGTCGCAGGTGCGGCTGAGGCTGCCGGTGCAACTGTTGGTTGAACTGATGGATTGGAGTCAGCCTTGGTGTACTTGATTTGAAAGTTCAGAGCCTGTCCGGCGGCCACGTTCGGGAATGTCGAATTGTAATACTTGAAGCCATCCGCATCACGTGTATTGGGCAAAGCGGGTGTGATGGTAAGGTTCGTCGCCTTCAAAGGCTGTTGCACCTCGACTACTACCTGGTCCGCCGGGGCAGGAGCGGTGAAGGTGAAATTGATGGTCTTGTCTGGAGTCCCACGGATCAGATTATCGTAGTATTCGATATGGTACACGCCCGCGCGCACCGTGTAGGTGAGACGGGTCAGACCATTCCCCGCATCCGCCGTCTTGAAGGCCTGCTCAGCCGCAAGCGTCCCATCAGAGTTGGCGTAGGTCGCCACAATGAAAGTGGCGCTAGACGGGACAAGGACAGATATATCGCGCGGCAGGTTCGAGGTGTCGGCGAGAGTTCCCTCGATAATTACCAAAACGCTCGGTTTGTCGTATTCAGGCCAGACCGACACATGGAGATTGGTCAAGTGATTCGGGTCATCCGCAAGAGCGTGCGGCGCGACTGCGGCCGAAAACCCGAGAATGAGCGCGAGCAGCGCGCAAAAAAAAGCTATTCGCCTTGTCATCGCGAACCTCATGATCGAACTATACCGCGCCTTGGCGCGCGCCGCATCATCATTCTTCCGCGGAGCGTTCATTGCGAATGTGAAATTCACCGCAATGTTAATATACCAGCGCCAAGTCCCAGACAAGTCCAAGCGCGGTCAAAAACTAGTCAATTACTCCGACTGGAATGCCCACTCACGATCGCGAACGCGGCGCGAAACCTTGTGAGTGAGCATCAAGGCGCGCTCGGCGGCAGGGACCGAGATGGTCCCGAGACCGCAGGCGGGTGTAATCAAGGCCTGTTGGTAGACAAGCCCGCGGTCCAGGCCCTTGTTGACCAGCAAGCCAATGGCGGAATCGAGCCGCTTGACGAGTTCTTCTTCACTTGTCCTCATGATCTCGTTCTCTGCCGTAGGGACGATTCCCCAGGCAATAACGCCGCCCCGGTCGAGAAAAGCCTTTACGTCGCCAGCAAAGAGCGCCAGGTTTTCTGCATAATTGTAAGCATCGAACGAAATTACATCCACTGAGGTTTGGAGCAATAGCGACCAATCCGTGTTCCCGCAGCAGTGTGTACCCTTCAACCCTTTCAAGCCGCCCAGGACCTCCTCCAGGTCGCGGACAACCTCGTCCCGGTTCAGCGCCACCATGGATGCGCCAATGAGAGCAAGTGAGGGCTCATCCACAAAGATTAACGTCGAACCAACACCGGAAAGGTAGGATTCCTCCCACTGAGCCTTGCGTACCAGGTGCTTGACGAGCACATCCCGCAGAGTCTCATCATACAGAACGGGCCGAAGATTCTGGTCCGTCACTCTGAGACCAAAGCTAATCGGCCCAGTTACCTGTCCTTTGATCCACTGAAGCGAGCCAAGCGCGACCCCCTCCTCGGCTAGCGCGAATAGCCCTCTCGCATAATCGCGGCCGATGGCAAAGAGGCCCGGATCCTCTTCCAGGTACCGGGCATAAAAGGCTTCCGCTTGACCCATCGACTCCTGGCCAATCTCAACTCCGATGTACTCTCGAGCCATGTCGAGCTTGACTCCCGCCAGACCTTCGCTGAACTGCACATACATATTCTCTCGAAAATCCCGCCGTGTGAGCTGCGGCCAATAAGGGATGCAAGGGAAATTCTTGAAGATGACTCGCAGGGCCGATGATGCATCCGGGTGAGGCAAACTCCCTATTCCGGTGGCCAACGCACGGGGTACAAAGGCTGCCATAGATTGTCCTCTGGGACATGGGTTAACACTCATTGTACCATCTTTGCAGGCAAAGCCCAAACCCCCCAAAAGCAGGGATCGACAATGAGGCGATTTTTCGGAGGTCGTTCGAATTTCAGAATATCGCACAAAGGTCGCACTAGATTTTGACCCGTTTTTGACCGCCGTTTGCTATCCTATCACGGGAGTATTGCCCGCCCGCATCAGCTTGTTATTCCATTTGCAGGCAGCACCAAAGGAGGAGCCAGAGATGGCGATCAAAATCAGGCAACCCGTCCCGAGCGATATTGAAATCGCCCAGGCGGCCAAGCTCAAACCCATTCTCCAAGTGGCGGAGGAGATTGGGCTCAAAGAAAAAGAGCTAGAGTTGTTCGGCCCATACAAGGCCAAGGTTCATCTCGACGCGCGCGACCGCCTCAAGAGGCGAAAACAAGGCAAGTATATCGACGTTACGGCGATCACGCCGACTCCGCTTGGCGAGGGCAAGACTACGACCACTGTTGGTCTAAGCCAGGCGCTTGGTGCTCATCTGAAACAGAGTGTAATGACCTGCATCCGCCAGCCCTCGATGGGTCCCACATTTGGCATCAAGGGTGGTGCCGCCGGTGGTGGTTATTCCCAGATCGTCCCTATGGAGGATTTTAATCTCCACCTGACCGGCGACATTCATGCAGTGACCGCGGCGAATAATCTGCTTGCCGCTGCCATCGATGCTCGAATGCTCCATGAACGTGCTACCCCCGACGTCAACAAACTCGCCCAGGCTCTCTGCCCAGACGGCACTTTTGCTCCTTCTATCAGAAAACGCGCCGAAAGGCTAGGGATCAAAGCCAAGACGCTTGCCGAGCTGAGCGAGGACGACAAGTGCCGATTGTTCCAGCTGAACATTGATCCTAACAGCATCACCTGGCAGCGAGTGGTCGATATTAACGACCGGCTCCTGCGCAAGATTCAGATCGGGCTGGGCGACGAAGAAAAAGGTAACGAACGGATCACCGGATACGATATCTCAGTGGCGAGTGAGGTCATGGCCATCCTCGGTTTGACCACGGGTATCGAGGATATGCGCGATCGGTTGAGCCGCATCGTCATCGGAACGGACCGTCGGGGCGAGGCCGTCACCGCCGAAGACCTCGGCGTCGCAGGCGCCATGACCGTCTTGATGAAAGACGCGATCATGCCCAACCTGATGCAAACGCTCGAAGGTACTCCCGCGTTCGTTCATGCCGGTCCATTTGCCAACATCGCCCATGGCAACTCATCCATCGTCGCCGATCAGATAGCTCTCAAGCTGGCCGATTATGTGGTTACGGAATCCGGCTTTGGCGCCGACATCGGCATGGAGAAATTCCTCGACATCAAGTGCCGCTATTCGGGCCTGATCCCGAATGCCGTCGTCCTGGTGGCAACGGTTCGTGCACTCAAGATGCACGGTGGCGGCCCCAAGGTCGTCGCCGGCCGCCCGCTCGACAAAGCGTACACCGAGCAAAACCTCCCCCTCCTCGAAAAAGGGATTCAGAACCTTCTCAAGCATATCGAGAACGCCAGATCCTTTGGCCTTCCTGTCGTCGTCGCCATCAATTCGTTCAAGTATGATACGGACGAGGAGATCAAGCTGGTCAAGCGTCTGACGGAAGAAGCCGGCTCCGTTGCCATCAAATGCACCCATTGGATGAACGGCGGCAAGGGCGCGATCGAGCTCGGCGAAGCCGTCATGGACGCCACCAAGCAAAAGAGCAACTTTGAATATCTCTATCCTCTCGACTGGTCCATCAAGCAAAAGATCGAAGCGATCGCGACCAAGATCTATGGCGCCGACGGCGTGGACTATTCGCCCGATGCGGAGGCGAAAGTCGACCTTTATACCAAACTCGGCTTCAGCAACCTCCCCATCTGCATGGCCAAGACTCACCTGAGCTTGACGCATGATCCCGCGGTCAAGGGCCGCCCGACCGGCTGGCGCTTGCCGATTCGCGACATTCGCGCGTCGGTCGGAGCCGGATTCTTGTATCCACTGTGCGGCTCGATGCGGACCATGCCTGGCCTCCCCACCCGACCTGTTTTTTACGATGTGGACTTGGACCTCAAAACGGGGAAGGTCCTCGGCCTGTTCTAGATCGTTGTTACCAGTCAGTAGCCAGAGGGTTGGCTACTGACTGGCTTTAGAGTTTTTCTGCGACATGAGAATTCTCGCTATTGTATCCGGCGAATACGGGCGACGAATAGCCCAGAACCTAAAAGACCACGGGCCTGCAGACTGGAGCGTGGAGGCATGGGCTGCGCCGACACGTTTTCCAATTATTATTGAGGACCCGCGCGATTTTATGCCGGAGACTCTGCCCCAGACGGATTTGATACTCAGCCTGGGCGAACAACCGGGAATTGCGGAACTTTTGCCGGACGTGGCCAAGCTGACGCAAGCTCGATCGCTCATCGCGCCGGTAGATCGCGTGGAATGGCTGCCCAAGGGTCTGATGAATCAACTGCGCGGCTGGATGAAGGAGATCGGCGTGGCGTGCGTTTTCCCCAAGCCATTTTGCAGCCTCACAGAGAACTCGTACAGCATTCGAGGGCAACGGGTCGAATACGACGATCCGCTCATCGCCGAGTTCGCACGCCATTTTGGCAAGCCCCGTGTCTCTGTTTCTCTTGACGATTCATCCAAGACCATCACAGCTGTTCATGTGGAACGAGATGCCGCTTGCGGCTGCACTCGCTACATCGCAGAAGGAATCATCGGCACCTCGATCGAAGACGCCGAGTTCCAGGCCGGCATGCTCCACCACCACTACCCCTGCCTTGCCTCCATGGGAATTGATCCGGATTATAGCGATACGCTCCTGCACGTGAGCGGCGACCTGTCACGCGATACGTTTGCCGCGGCTGTAAAGCCCCACCGAACGATTCGCTACTTTCGCCCTGACGGGTTCGTGGAAAAAAGGGCTGACGTGTAAGTTTCGAAAGCAATAGGCACCTCGACAAAATAGTAGCGCAGGCCCTCAGGCCGAGGCTACAATTCGGTAGGAGAGAATCACGCGATGGACAAAATCACACTGACCGTCCCTGCCCTGTACGCCGATCACCACGTGATCGTCGTCAAGCGACTCCTCTCGCCCCTGCCCGGCGTGGAGAATGTCGTCGTGAGCAGCGCTTTTAAAGAACTTGCGATCGAGTTCGACGCGGCCAAGACCTCAGCAGACGTCCTCGTCAAGACCTTGACCGCGGCCGGCTACGCGCCGGGACTGGAGCCAGTCGTCGAGCGGACACCGGATGCGACGCCTGATCCGGCCTGGGAAGCCCTCGGGATCCGGACCACGGTCACCAACCCCGTCGACCTGCGACTGTCCGGCGAATTCCGCCAATACTAGGAGGAAAACATGGCAAAAGAACCAGCCCCTCAGCTAAAGACGATAGATCCCGCCGCCGCGCAGATGATCAAGCGCGCGGAGACGTTGGGATATCCGACCGCGTTCAGTCGAGCCGCCAAGATGGCGCCGTGCCCGATCGGCGCCGAAGGCGCCTGCTGCCAGATGTGCGACATGGGCCCATGCCGTTTGACGCCGACCAAGGCCAATCCGGATCCGGTCGGCATCTGCGGCGCCACGCGTGCTACAGTGGCCGCTCGCAATATGGCCCGTCACATCGCCGCTGGCGCCGCCGCTCACAGCGACCACGGCCGCGACATGATTTTCACTTTGGAAGCCATCGCCGAGGATGAAGCCCAGGGGTACGAGCTCCGCGACGTTGCGAAACTGCGGACCATCGCTACCTACTTTGGAATCAAGACGGACGGGCGCGAGCCGCGCGAAATCGCGGCCGACATCTCCAAGGCAGCCCTAACCGATGTCTCAGGGCAAAAGGGCGAGCTGAAATACATCGCACGTGCGCCCAAGAAACGCGTTGAGCTTTGGCGCGGCCTCGGCGTCATCCCCCGCGGCGTCGACCGCGAAGTCGTGGACATGCTCCATCGTACTCACATGGGTGACGACCAGGATCCTGAACATCTCCTCATGGGCGCCGTCCGCACGGCGTTGGCCGATGGCTGGGGTGGATCGATGATGGCCACGGACATCTCGGATGTCCTCTTCGGGACCCCTTCTCCGCTCGTGACTCAGGTGAACCTGGGCGTCCTCAAAACGGATGAAGTGAATGTCGTCATCCACGGACACGAACCCACCCTGTCGGAAATGATCGTCAAGGCAGCCGACGATCCGGAGTTGATCGCCTACGCCAAGACCAAAGGCGCCAAAGGCATCAACCTCGCCGGCATCTGCTGCACGGCGAACGAGACCCTCATGCGCCAGGGCGTGCCGAGCGCGGGCAACTTTTTGAACCAGGAACTCGCCGTGATGACCGGCGCCGTCGAGGCTATGGTCGTAGATGTCCAGTGCATTATGCAGGCGCTGGGCGACCTCTCGAAACGGTTCCACACCAAGTTCATCACGACCTCGCCCAAGGTCAAAATCACGGGGGCCACGCACATTGAATTTGACGAGCACCACGCGTACGATATTGCCAAAGACATTGTCAAGCTGGCCATCGACAATTATCCCAACCGCGGCAGCGTGGAAATTCCCTCCAGCATGTCGGACTGCGTGCCGGGCTTTTCGCACGAGTACATCCGCTACATGCAGGGCGGTATGTTCCGCGGCTCTTTCCGTCCGCTGAACGACGCGGTCATGTCGGGCCGGCTGCGCGGCGTTGCCGGCGTGGTTGGCTGCAACAATCCCCGCACCACTCACGACGGGGGCCACAACTATATCGTCAGGGAACTGCTCAAGAACGACGTACTCGTCGTCCAGACGGGCTGCGGCGCTCTCGCGAATGCGAAATATGGCATCCTCACCGGCGAGGCCGCCCTCGAGCTTTCCGGACGCGGCCTGCGCGAGGTGTGCGAAGCCATCGGCATCCCTCCCGTTCTTCACATGGGATCGTGCGTGGACAACAGTCGCATTCTGACCGTCCTCACCGAGATGGCGACAGAAGGCGGACTCGGCGACGATATTAGTGATATTCCAGGTGTCGGGATTGCGCCCGAATGGATGAGTGAAAAGGCACTCTCGATCGGCGCCTATTTTGCCGCGAGCGGAGTGTATGTCCTCTTTGGCGTCAGTTCGCCGATCGAATCCAGCGACGAAGTCACACAGATTATGAGCGAAGGCTGGGAAAAGACGTTCGGCGGAAAGATGGAGTTCGTGCCCGATCCCGCGGAAATCGTCCGTCGCAGCCTCGCCCATATCGACGCCAAGCGCGCCGCGCTCAAGCTGCCCCCTTACGATCCGTCCAAGTGGGGGCAGTCCGGCGACGAAACGATGCAACGACTGTTGGCGAAGAAAGCCGAAGAGCGTCGTGCCGCGCTCTACGGTTTCATTCACAGTCACGACCACGACGGCCATGACGGCCACGAGCACGACGGCCACAACGGCCACGAGCACACAGACTAGATTCGAACCTCTCCCCACTCCCCCAACCCCCTCTCCCCTTCCCTGATAGGGGGGAGAGGGGGCAAGAGCGTGAGAGGAGAGGTATCATAACCAAGAGGAGAATTCTCAAATGGCGTACATTATCACCGGCCCCTGCATCAACACAAAGGACACTGCTTGTGTCAACGTTTGCCCAGTTGACGGCATTCATCCAACGAAAGCTGAAAGCGATTTCGAAAAGGTCGAGCAATTGTACATCGACCCGGACACCTGCATCGACTGCGGCGCGTGTGTGCCAGAATGCCCGGTCAGCGCCATCTTTGCCGAGCCAGACCTGAAGGACGAAGACAAGCCTTTCATCGACAAGAACCGCGATTTCTACAAATTGTCCGCCGGTGATTTTCAAGCCAAGTACGGCTCCGCCGGCAGATCCTAGTTCCACTTTCGAGTTTGGGATTTCGCGCTCCGCTCGACAGGGCGTCTAATCCCAAACTCGGAGTCAGCGAGGGTTGCCATGCTTGACCAAATTGCCAAATTCCGGCAGGTGGTCACCTTGATGGACGGGACACGCGTCCTTTTGCGACCGCTCACCAAAGATGACAAGAAGAACCTCGTCGCTTTCTTCGAGCCGATCGGACCCGATGATCTCAAGATGATGCGCAACGACGTCCGGAGCCGGGACCTGGTCGAGTCCTGGACGGACAATTTGGATTACAAGAAGGTCCTCCCGTTGATCGCGGTGGTGAATGACCGAATCGTCGGCGATAACACGCTGCACTTTCGCGCTGGACCGGGGCGCCATATTGGAGACCTCCGCATCTTTCTCTCCAAAGAGTTCCGGCAGCGCGGTCTGGGCAGCACCATGCTTCGATCCACGATCGACATTGGCCGGCGCTGCGGCCTGCAGCAACTGGTCGCCGAAATCGTCGCGGACCAAGTACCCATCATCAAGGCCTTTAGAGACCTGGGTTTTGAACAATGTGCCAACTATCCAGATTACTTTATGATGCCCGATGGCGAGACGCATGATGTGGCCGTCCTCATCCTGCGCCTGACGCCCAAGCGTCAAGAGTTCTGACTTGGATGGCCGGTAGATAAATGAAAAAGCCTGTAGGGAGGTAAATGCATGTCTCGTTACATCGCAACGTCTGCCATTCGCGGCGCGAACAACATCTTCCGCGAGACCGAACTGTACCTAAACAAAGCCCTCTCGGAAAAGGGCGCAGATGCCAAGATTGGTTTTCCGAATACAGCTTACTTTTTGCCAACGATCCTGGGGCTTACCGGCCGGAAGGTGGAGACGGTCGGTGACTTGGTGCCGGTCCTGGAGCAGGTTAAATCCTCCCTGCACCCCGTCCCGGCCCAATCGCGTTGGACGCCCTACCTCGGCGAGACTTTGGATTCAGGCGTCGCGACCCTGCTTTCGGTTGAGGCGCTGCAAGCTCTCCGCTATCTCTACGGCGAGCAGCCGGAAAAGATGGAGGGGTTCAGCCTCGCCCAGGCATCGTTCACTTCGCCAGAATTTACAAAGGGCGATGGGGGCGGCCAGCTGAACGGCGCGATCGACGATATCCAGCTCCGATCTTGGGGCATCCAACTGGTCGACGGCCGTATGCCCGGTTTCGCGGCCATCGTCGGTTGCGCCAAGTCGAACGAAGTTGCCGTCAAGATTGTCCGTGAACTCCAGCGACGCAATATCTTGATTTTCCTTGCCGGTAATGTGAACGGCCGCTCGATTATCCACCAACTGCAAGAAGAGGGCGTCGAAATGGGGTACGACACCTATATCGTCCCCTTTGGCACCGAGACGCTCTCCGCAATCTACGCGATCGGTTTTGCCACCCGCTCCGCTCTTACTTTTGGTGGCATGAAGGGCGGCCAGGCCCGGGAGATATTGTTGTACAATCGGGCTCGTGTCTTTGCGTTCGTTCTTGCCCTCGGCGAAGTGGACGACCTGAAGTACGCGGCGGCGGCCGGCGCCATCAACTATGGCTTCCCCGTCATCGCGGACACGGTGATTCCTCAGATCCTCCCCACCGGCGTGACGACCTATGAGCACGTTATCTCGATGCCCTTTGACGATATCGAAGCCAAAGATGACCTGGAACGCGCCGAAAAGCTCGTGCAAAAGTGCATCGAAGTCCGCGGCGTCAAGATCAAGATGACCGAAGTCCCGATCCCCGTTCCTTACGGCTCGGCATTTGAGGGCGAGGTCGTCCGCAAGGCAGACCTGCGCGCAGAGAGTGGTGGCAAGCATTCCCGCTGCTTTGAATATCTTTACAGTATCCCGATGGACAAGGTCGAGGATGGCAAAGTCCGGTTGATCGGCCCGGACATTGACACGCTTCCCGACGGCGGCCACATGGACGTGGGCATTGTCGCCGAGGTCGCGGGGCGCAAGATGCAAGAGGACTTTGAGCCGGTCCTCGAGCGTCAGATCCACCACTTTGTCAATGGCGCCTCCGGCGTTCAGCACGTCGGCCAACGCGATATTGCCTGGGTGCGCGTTAGCAAGGGCGCGTTCGACAAGGGTTTTCGCCTGACCGACATCGGCAAGATACTCCACGCCCGCTTCCACGCCGACTTTGGCGCGATCGTCGACAAGATCCAGGTCACGATCTACTCGAACTCGGCCGACGTCAATTCCATGCTGCAGGTCGCGCGCGATGCGTATGCGAAGCGCAACGCCCGCGTGGGAACGATGACGGACGAGCAAGTAGACGAATTCTATTCTTGCACGCTCTGCCAATCATTTGCCCCCAACCACGTCTGCGTCATCAGCCCCGAGCGCGTTGGACTGTGCGGCGCCTACTCCTGGCTCGACTGCAAGGCCAGTTTCCAGATCAATCCAACGGGCCCCAACCAGCCGATCCCGAAGGGGGTGCGACTGGATGCGGACAAGGGCTATTGGCAAGGCCCGAACCAGTTCGTCTACCAGAACTCGCACCAGCAGGTCGAGACCGTCTCCATGTACTCGATTATGGAGAACCCGATGACGGCCTGCGGATGTTTTGAGTGCATCGTCATGGTGATCCCCGAGGCGAACGGCGTGATGGTCCTGTCTCGGGAAGATACATCGATGTCACCTGCCGGCATGACCTTCAGTACGCTCGCCGGCATGGCCGGCGGCGGCTTGCAGACGCCTGGCGTCATGGGCATCGGCAAGTACTATCTGACGTCGAAAAAGTTTCTCTCGGCAGATGGCGGTTTCAAACGCGTCGTCTGGATGTCGAGCGTCTTGAAAGAGACGATGGCCGAGGATTTGAAGACTGCGGCCGATTTCGCCGGCGATCCCGATCTCATCGACAAGATCGCGGATGAAAAGATCTGCACCGAAGTGCCCGATCTCGTCGCCTATCTAGAGTCCAAAGGCCATCCCGCTCTGACGATGGACCCGATGATGTAAAGCCCCTTCCTCCCTCCCCCGAAGCCACTGGGGGAGGGAGGAGAATGAAACAGGAAATCCATGGACCGACTTGTGCGCGACATCATGAGAATCGGCGTGCCGACCTGCACACGCGAGTCCTCGCTTGTGCAAGTGGCCGCCATGCTCGCGCGCGATCAAGTCGATGCATTGATCGTAATGGACGAATATGGCGCTTGCGGCGTCATCTCACAGAGCGATCTCGTCCGGGTGTATCCTCGGAACTATGCGCTCCTTCGGGCCCAGGACATCATGACGGAGCGGATTGTGAATATCGCACCCGATACGTCTGTAACCGCGGCCGCGAACCTGATGCAAGAGGAACATGTGCATCAGGTCTTCATCATGCACGAACACCCCGGGCCTTCAAGGCCGAGCGCTGCCGTGACGATGCGGGCGATCGTCCGAGAGATGGCGGGCCTCGAGCCCGAGCGAGTCGAACGAAAGGTGCTGGCCAGTCACAAGCAGCGGTGATTTCTCGGAATTGTAGGCTGGAGAAAAAACGCATATAATGGCGCCGACAAATAGGGACGTCTCTCGATTCGGTTTCGATTCGGTTTAAATTCGACCCAGATTCGGAGGAATGATGTCGGAGAAGCCAGCCGCAGGACACCTATCCGCACGCCTCTCGAATATCCTGCTCGCAGCATCCATTGTTATTCTTGTCGCCAGTGTCTTGATACGTTATCTGACTTCTGCGCCTCAGGAAGGGGTGCTGGCCCTGATGGGTCTCGGCGTGTTTTTGTTCTTGCTTGTTGCATTCGACCAGCCCGAAGAAGCAAAATAGACTTGCTGTCAGACGGGACGCAGCGAAGCGTTCTCGAGATTGCATAGAATCTCGTGCGCATCCGTATGACAGAACGACGGAGGAACTGATGCCAGTTGCGGTAGAGATTCCCAAGGACAAGTACGGCGGCAAGGTCCGCGAGATTGTCATTGGGGCGACCAAGGAACAAGGCGGAACGCGCTCCAAGACAGTCACCATCGGCGGAGAAAGCACACTCCCTTATCTACATTTCGAGGGAGGGATGCCTCATCCGCCCGTGATTGCCGTAGAAATCCAAGATCGCGCTCCTACCGATTGGTCCCCTGTACTCTTGGATGCCTGGAAAGAGGTCGTGAACGACCCGGTCGCATGGGCAAAGGCGGCTGAAGCCCTCGGCGCCGACTTGATTCTGCTCAAGCTTAACGCGACCCAGGCGGATGGGTCCGCCAACAGCGCGGCCAATTCGAAAAAAGTCGCGCGGCAAGTTTTGGAGGCGACCGGGCTGCCTCTCATGGTCTTTGGTCCGGGTCAAGCCGAACTCGACAATGACTTTTTGATTGCCGTGGCTGAAGAAACCAAGGGCGAACGTTTGGTCTTGGGTGTCTGCGAAGACAAGAACTATCGTACGATTGTTGCGTCTGCGATGGCGAATGATCATCTCGTAGATTCGCGTACTCCGATGGATGTCAATCTGGCGAAGCAGTTGGTCATCCTCGTTCACGACATGGGCCTGCCCCTCGATCGCATTGTCATGGACCCAACGACAGCGGCGCTTGGGTACGGCATCGAATACGGTTATTCCGTGATGGAACGTCTCCGCCTGGCCGCCCTGCAGGGCGACGGAATGACTCAGCAGCCAATGCTCGTCACTCCGGGCGAAGAGGCGTGGCGCGTAAAAGAGGCCAAAGTGGGAACCGATGTCCCGACCTCTTGGGGTGATTGGGAGGAACGCGGGATCCTCTGGGAGACGGTTACGGCTTCGGCTCTGATCGAATCCGGCGCCAATGTCCTGGTCATGCGGCATCCCGAGGCGATCAAGCGCGTTCAGGAGATGATCACCGCTCTCATGAAACAATGAGAGAAGGAAAAATGTCAGAACCGAATGAACTGCAACGGATGCAGGAATTGGTCCAAACCATAAGTCACTATGCCGAGATCTATCACAACGGCAATGTCCAATTGGTTTCGTATGACGGAGCCAATGTCGTCGTTCACCTCGGAGGAGCGTGCGAGGGATGCCCTCTCCTGCCGTGGACGCTGCATCGCGTCGTCGAGTCGACGATTCGCGATCTATTCCCGAATGTAAAACAAGTTACGGCGGTTTGATTACTGCCAAGGAGGAATCATGGACGACAAAGCCAAGTGGGACGCATTCTTCCGCATGATGATTATCGAAGAACAGGGCGCCGAGAAGAAATACGACATCGCGCGCGAGCTGGCCACCTCCGAGGAGCTGAAAAAGGTCTTTGCCAAGCTGGCCGGTGAAGAGAAATTCCACCAGGAAATGCTCGAGAGCGAATTGTTCAAGCTTGAGAAGAAATAGCGCGGAGGAGGATACCCATGGCGTTAACCGGATTGCAAATCTACAAGCTCTTGCCGCAGACAAATTGCAAGGAATGCGGGTTCCCCACCTGCCTCGCGTTTGCCATGAAGCTGGCCGCGAAGCAGGCTGAGCTCGCGGCATGCCCGCATGTGAGCGAGACCTCTAAGCTGCAGCTGGAAGCGGCCTCGCAGCCCCCCGTGCGATTGATCACTCTGTCCAGCGACGGTCGCAAGGTCGAGTCAGGCAACGAAATCGTCCTCTTCCGACACGAAAAGACCTTTTACCATCCCAGCGGCCTCTTCGTGCGTATCAAAGATACTGAAACGCCGGAGCAGATTACGGCCAAGGCCAAGGAGGTGGACGAGTACAAAGTCGACTACGTCGGCATTGACCTCCACATGGATGGGCTGGCGGTCGAGAACGCTTCGGGCGATGCGGGCAAATTCGCTCAGGCGGTCGAGACGATACGCCGTGTGAGTCAACTGCCCTTGATCCTCATGGCCAAGGATGTCGCCGCATTTGCGGCTGCCTTGTCCAAGCTCAGCGGCAACGTCCCAATGCTCTACGCGGCCGACGCCTCCAATTGGCAACCTCTGGCGGAACTTGCCAAAAAGGCCAAGCTTCCATTGGCGATCAAGGCGGAGGGGGACCTCCAGGCGCTCGCCAGTCTTGCGGACCAGGTCAAGAGCGCGGGCGTGGACGATATTGTTCTCGACCCTGGCGTCCGCGACTTTTCCAAATGGCTGACACTAGCGACGCAAATTCGCCGCCTCGCCATCAAGAAAAACTTTCGCCCGTTGGGTTACCCGATTATTGCGTTTCCGGGCGAGGGGGTCGCCTCTGACCTGGAGCCCGTGATGGCCGCGCAGTGTATCGCGAAATACGGTGGGTTTGTGGTTCTTGACCAATTCACCCCTGCGCGCGCGTACTCGCTCCTTGTCCTGCGGCAGAACCTTTTCACAGATCCGCAGAAACCGATCCAGGTCCAGCCCGGGCTGTATGAGATCAACGGCCCCAAGCCGGAATCGCCCGTCCTCGTGACCACCAACTTTTCTATTACCTACTTTTCGATTTCCAACGAGGTCGAAGGCGCAGGTCTACCCGCCTGGCTGCTCGTCGCCGATGCGGAGGGCATGAGCGTCCTGACCGCATGGGCCGCCGGCAAGTTCGACTCGGATCGGATCGCGAAAGCGGTCAAGACCACTAACGTCGAGTCCAAAGTCAACCGCAAACGCCTGGTGCTGCCGGGCGCGGTCGCGGTGCTTATGGGCGAAGTGGAAGAGAGCTTGGCCGGCTGGCAAATCGAGGTAGGCCCCCGCGAGGCCGTCGACGTGCCGTCGTACCTCAAGCTTAAACCGTGACCTTCAAGAGAGGTAGGGCGAAATGAGAGAGATGAAAGTTGGACAAATCTTTCGTCCTCTCTCGTCTCTCCTCTCTGCATTCATCTGAAAGTGAGCACGAAATGTCCGCCACTCTTGATCTCGGAGAATTGCAGAGTATTCTCATTGGGGCAAGCCGTTGTCTCGATTGTCGCGATCCTCGCTGCATGACCATGTGCCCCGAGCATGTGAATGTCCAGAAGGCGATGCGCCTTATTATGACGCGCATGCCCCATTCGCGCGGCGGTACCTGGATGCAGCAGGCCGACGAGGCGACGACGAAAGCGGCGGAGGGCGTCCAAGCGTCTTTTGAATCAGCTGATTGATCGGAGCCCACTGCCCGACCTAGCGTCCGGCCCCGCATGACTGTTCGCTAGGTCGCGGGGCTGTCCATTTTCATATCCACATTGCCTGGCTCAAAACGAAGAATGAGTCGCAGGTTGCTCTTATTTATTTGAGAACCGAAGAGGTCAACCATCGCTACGCAAAAAGTCCATTTCAAACCGGCCGACAAGACCGTCGAAGTGAAACACGGTTCCCTCGTGATCGATGCACTCGATGCCGCCGGCGTTGATATCAACGTCCCCTGCGGGGGCCAAGGCCGCTGCGGACGCTGCGCGGTGGTCGTGGAAAGTGGCAATGCTCGCCGCCGATCGACCCTGCGTCTGAGTGCGGCTGACATCGAAGCGGGTTATGCACTCGCCTGCCAGACAGTCGTGGAAGGGGATCTCGAGGTTGTCGTTCCGCCTCAGGAAGAGATCACACGCCACCTCACCACCGAAAAGACCGCGGCTAAGGTGAGTTTGCCCTTTGAATATGATTGGCGGACCCATCAAACGGTCGCCAAGTACTATGTAGAGCTCGAGCCGCCCAGTCTCACGGACAATACGGATGACCTTGCCCGCTTGGAACGCGAGCTTTCCAAACAGTTCAACGCACGCGACCTCTACGCGCCCCTCCCCGTGCTCCGAACCTTGGCTCAGAGCCTGCGGCGAGCCGATTGGCGCGTCACCGCGGTTATCGATCGCTCTAGCGACCGCCCCCGCCTGGTCGACGTTCTCGAAGGCGACCGGAGCAGCTCGCTGTATGGCGCGGCCGTCGATATTGGGACGACTACCGTCACCGTCTATCTCGTGGACCTGCTCACCGGCGATGTCGTCGAAACCGCGGCGGATTACAACGGGCAGATCAAGCGCGGGGAGGACGTGATTTCTCGGATTGTGTACGCGTCCAAGAGCGGCACGGGCCTTGTGGAGCTCCAGTCGCTCGTCACGGCCACCATCAACAAGCTCGTCGACCGCTGCGCCCGCCGACGCAAGATTGAACCCACCGAGATTTACAAGATGGCTATTGTCGGCAACAGCACGATGATGCACATCCTTCTCGGTTTGCCACCGGAGCAGATCCGTCTCACGCCCTACATCACGACTGTGAACCATCCGCCAACGATTTTGGCAAACGAGCTCAATCTCAACATCCAACCCATGGCCCCCGTGGATCCTCTGCCGGGCGTCGCCAGCTTTATGGGAGCGGACATCACGGCCGGAGTCCTCTCGAGCGGCACCCATGCTACGGATCAGGTGACCCTCTTCCTCGACATCGGCACGAACGGCGAGATGGTCTTTGGCAATCGAGAGTGGCTCGTCAGCTGTGCCTGCAGCGCGGGGCCGGCCTTTGAAGGCGCCGGGGTGATGCACGGCATGCGGGCAACCACGGGAGCTATCGAAGAGGTCTGGATCAACGCCAAAACCTACGAGCCGACGATCCGCGTGATCGGAGGTGGCAAGCCGCGCGGGCTGTGCGGCTCGGGTCTCATCAGCCTGATTGCCGAAATGTTCATCACGGGTGTGACCGACAAGGCGGGGAGTATCAATCTCAATCTGCCAAGCCCGCGAGTGCGGCAAGGCGAGCACGGACCCGAGTACGTCATCTCGTGGGCCGCGGA
This sequence comes from Chloroflexota bacterium, assembly GCA_023381515.1. Next base: position 82,622 of record JAMCQI010000053.1, read on the forward strand.
TACAGATACGGGCAAGGACATTGTGATTACCAAGCCCGACGTCGACAATCTCCTACGTGCCAAAGCGGCCATCTACGCCGGCTATATCGTTCTTGCGCAGAGCGTGGGCATGTCTATGAACGACGTGGAACAAATGCTGATCGGCGGCTCTTTTGGCCAATACCTGAACATCGAAAAGGCAATCGAGATCGGCTTGTTGCCCGACTTACCCTGGGACCGCTTTAAATTCTTGGGGAATACGGCCGCCCGCGGCGCTTATATGGCACTTCTCCGCCGAGATGCCCGCGAAGAGATCTGTGAGATCGCGAAGAAGATGACTTATCTTGAGCTGGCCGCCGACAATGCCTTTACCGATCAGTTCATGGCCGCCCTTTTCCTGCCGCACACCGATATGACTCAGTTTCCAAGCGTACAAAAGATCTTGGACGAGGAGCCGGTCGAAGGATAACGTTCATGCCAGAGCAAGCCCCTTTTCCTTTTGACGGGAAGCCTCAAGAGCCGCGCGACGAGTCGGCGAGCCATCCGGTGATGAACGTTTTTGTTCGCCGCGCAAACATCGAGGATGCACCCGGGATTGTTGCCATCTGGCGGGCGATTGCCGCGGAGCGTATTTTTTCCGCCGTCGATCGCGCTTTTAGTATCGGCCAAGAGCGTGCCTACATCCAGGGGCTGACTAAACGCGAAGCAATTTTCGTTGCTGAATCGCGCGGATTGGAACGCCAGATTATCGGGTTCCAAACTCTTGACCGCTGGGCCACCTATACCTCGTCCATGGACCACGTCGGCCAGATTGGCACTTTTGTCCTGCCGGAATGGCGCGGCAGAGGTCTCGGGCACCAGCTGGCCGAAGAGACTTTGTCGTTCGCGCGGTCCAAAGGCTATGAAAAGTTGATCATCCTAGTCCGCGCCAGCAATGAGCGCGGCCAAAAGTTCTATACGAGCTTGGGTTTCAAGCCATGCGGGCGTCTGACGCGCCAGACCCGAATAGACGGCCGCTATGAAGACGAAATCCTGATGGAACTCTTTCTTTAGCCCGGCCGCACACTGTCCAGCGCGCCTGCTCGGCTGAACTCTCAGAACCTCCCCAGTAAACGCGCTTTAGTGGAGAATCCGAAATAAGCAATCGTAGATCGTAAATGAATTCGAAGGTTGCCATGCCTGAGACCGAACGCGTCAAAATGTCGCTTCCGCAGCTGCAGGAGAAAAAGCGGAAGAAGCAAAAGATCACGATGATCACATCCTACACGTTCTGGCAGGCCTTTCTCGTTGACAAAGCCGGAATGGATATCGTCCTTGTGGGCGATAGTCTCTCCATGACCGAGTTGGGCAACGCAACCACTCTGCCCGTTTCCATGGACACGATGGTGGTGCACGCGGCGGCGGTGACGCTCGGCTGCAAGTATGGATTCGTGCTCGGAGACATGCCGTACATGACATACCAGCCGTCGAACGAGATCGCCGTGAAGAACGCCGGGCGATTCATGGCCGAGTCCGGTTGCGATGGCGTCAAGTTGGAAGGGGGGATCGCGATGGCCAACCGGGTCCGCTCCATTGCCGAAGCCGGCATCCCGGTGATGGGGCATCTCGGACTCACCCCCCAGAGCATGTCCGCCCTCGGCGGTTTCAAGGCACAGGGCAAGGATGCTATCCAGGCCAAACGCGTCATGGACGACGCCGTTGCGCTCGAAGAAGCTGGGGCGTTTGCCATCCTCCTCGAAAGCGTGCCCTCCAAAGTGAGCAAGCTGATTACCGAGCAGGCCAACATCCCGATTATCAGCATCGGCGCCGGGCCCGACTGCGATGGGCAGCTGCTCATTTTCCACGACATGTTCAACATGTTTCCTGCGTTCATGCCCAAGTTCGCCAAACGATACGGGGATGTGGCCAAGGTCATCAGCGACGGCCTGGCACGGTATATCGACGATGTGCATAATGGCACCTTTCCGGAACCTCAGCACACGTTCAGCATCTCGGATCAGGAGTATGCCGAGCTAAAAAAGATGATAGAGAAGAAAGGATAGATGAGAGCGAGAACAAGGTGAGACCTGCCCTCATCATTCTTTTCTGCTCTCTCTCTGTCTTCACAAGGAGGCTTCGATGGAGAACCTCGATCGCGTGCGCCGGTTGATCGAAAAGTACGGTATCCCAGGACGCGATGCTTTTGATTTGCCCACGAGCACGAAGCGCTTCCCAGACGGCGGCTGGTACCGCATGGAAGTCTCGGGCGTGGAGCGCCCCGAAGTCCTGGAGGCCTTACTCGAAGAATCCGACAAGCGCCGGACCCCGATTCATCGCCTCATCTCTACCGTCATGGGCGCCACCCTGCTCGACGACGCGGAGCTCAAACTCTTTGCCAATCTCGCCGCCGCGGCGAAATGCGAGGTCATCATTACCCCCGGGCCCCGCGCAAGCTGGGATGTGGGGCGCCAGATCGCCACGCCGGAAGGCGCGTTGAGTGGCCTGCGCCACCGCGGCTCCGACCAGCTTTCGTACGTCATCGCGGACATCTTTCGCTGCATCGACGTCGGATTTCGCGGCTTTCTGGTGACGGACGAGGGACTCTTGTGGCTGCTGAACGAGATGCGGGCCAAGGGTGACATTCCGAATGATGTGGTCTTCAAGGTCAGCATCTATGCCGGCCACGGGAATGCCGCGGGCGGCCGGGTTCTCCAAATGCTGGGTGCAAATACGTTCAATCCTGTGGGAGACCTCTCGCTTCCCGCCCTCGCCAGCATCCGCCAAGCCATCGACATCCCCATCGACCTGCACATTTACCTGAGCGACTCGTTCGGCGGGTTCAACCGTTTCTATGACGGCCCTGAAATGGCCCGCCTCTGTGCCCCCTGCTACTTTAAGATAGAGCCGGGCACCGCGCTCGCTGCGGGCGGCGGTATTTACAAACCGTGGACCCCTACCGCGGCGCATGTCGAGTTGTGCCGAGAAAAGGTCAAGTACGCACAGATCATTCACGAGATGATCCACGAGAATTTCCCGACGGCCACCATGAGTGACCGGGGTAGCGCGGACCTGGGCGTGCCCAAGCCCTGAGGACTTGCATCGAATTGTTTCGGTCATGACGCGTTTGGGCACCGGATGCCCTACGTGCCTGAGGCGGCGCCATCCGTTGACCAATGGCGCTTGATCCAAAACGCAACGACGCGGCAATACAATTAACACCCTCACCGGTTCTCTCTTCATCCCGAGGAGATAGTCCGCGCGAGGGTGACTCGACGGAGAGCAACTATGAAGTACGAATTCCTGACTCGCGCAAATGCCGGTACTTTGCACGCGCTCTGCACCGCTAACAAGCCCGAATTCGCCAGTGCAAACGCCAAGCGAGAGCGCTGGTGGGACGAGATGTTTACCAAGGGCCTCCGGGGCTGGATCGCCTTTGACGATGGGGCACCGGTCGGCTTTATCGAGTATCTTCCCATCGAGGTCGCCCCTTTCCCCGTGGCAGGGGAGAATGCGCACTACATCACCTGCCTGTGGGTGCTGCCTGAATATGAACGCCAACACGCAGGCCGCAGCTTGCTCGCCGCATGTTTGGGGGATTCCCCCAGCGGCGTTGCGACAATTGCCTATGAAGGCACTCATAAGCCGGCCAGCTTTTTCAAACATCTTGGTTTTCGCCAAGTAGATCAGGTGGGCGACAGCGTCCTGCTCGTGCACGGCCAAGCAACCGTGGAACTGGAGCGCGCGCACTATCAAGCGCACGAGAATGCCCAGCGCTTGGCGGTCGACGTGCTCTTTAATCCCGAATGCCCTTGGAGCGTGCGCACGGCCGAGCGCGTGATTGCCGCGGTGGACAACCACCCTGCGCGTGCCGAGATCGACCTCTGGGTTGCGGATGCCTGGGCATCGGGTGCCCACCTGGGGCTGGGGGGAGGAGTCTTTTTCAACGGAACGACTCTATTTTCGGCCCCCCCAAGCGATAAGGAGATTCAGGAGGCCATTGAAAACGCACTGACCGTTCGCGCGGCGAGTGACTTGTAACCCGTTGGCCCGCGCAGGTGGGCACCTGTCCAAACTGATGGGAACTCTAGCGAACGAGCTGATTCGGTAAACCAAAGAGGAGGCATGCATGTACATTATCGGCGAGAACATTCACATCATTTCACCCAGAGTCAAAGAGGCCATTGCGAATCGTGACGGGGCATTCTTCGTCGACCTCGCCCGCAAGCAGGTCCAGAACGGCGCGCAGGCACTCGATCTGAACGTGGGCCCACAGAAAAAGGCCGGGCCCGAAGTTATGAGTTGGCTCGTGGACGCCGTCCAGGAGGCTGTGGGGACGGATATCACCCTGTCCTTCGATACGACGAATCTTGCGGCCATCCAAGCCGGGCTGGCCAAAGTCCCGCGCGGCAAGGCCATTATCAATTCAACCTCCGCAGAGGCCGAGCGCCTGCAGAACGTTCCACCCGTTGCCGTCGAATACGGCGCCAAGTTGATCGGCCTGACGATGGCCAAAGAGGGTATCCCGGTCAGCGCCGAAGCGCGCGTGAGTCTCGCGCTCGAGAAACTGGTCCCTCGCTGCGAAGAGGTGGGCCTGCCGCTCGGGAATCTCATCGTCGACCCGCTCGTCCTGACCGTCAAAGGCTGCCAGGAATACGTTCCTCAATGCGTCGAAGCTGTCCGCATCCTGAAAGCGTCGGGATTGCCCGTCCTGACGAATGCGGGTCTTTCGAATGTCTCGAACCAGGTTCCACCGGACTTGCGCCCGCTCATTAACCGTACCTATGCAGTGATGCTGATGGCCGTTGGCCTCGATATGGCGATCGCCGATCCTCTCGACAAGGAATTGAAGGAGTTTATTCGGATTGTAGAACAGAGAGATGAATCGACGGCATTTGGCAAGCTGATCGTGACCTTATACGACCGGACGGTCGCCGGCGAAGAGGTCACCCCGGACGACGTGGACATGAAGGATCCCAAGCAGGTTGAGATCTACAAGACGGTACAGATTCTCTTGAACAAGGTCATTTACGCCGACGCATATCTCTCGGTCTAGCAAGACAATAGACGACAGATTCCAGACCACAGACTGGCCCGCTCCCACAGTGGGCGGTACCAAGACGCGTTGCCGCTGATTTGGCCCGCGAAAGCGGTCTGTCGTCCGTGGTCTGAAATCTAATATCTGCCAACCGTTGTCTTGCCCCTGGCACAACTCAAAGGAGAGGGAACCATGTTGACCAAAGAAGAACTGTTGGCAAAGGCGAAGAAGCCTTCAGCGGATGCGATGCGGCTCCACCCCTTTTACCGAGGGAAGGTCGAGACGGCACTGAAATGCCGCGTTCGCGATTTCAACGATTTTGCGATCTGGTACACCCCCGGAGTGGCAGCGCCCTGTAAGGCTATCCAGGCAGATCCCGAACTCGTCTACCAGTACACGAACAAGTGGAATACGGTCGCCGTGGTGAGCGATGGCACACGTGTGCTCGGTCTGGGAGACATCGGCCCCAAAGCCGGCCTGCCCGTGATGGAAGGCAAAGCCCTGCTTTACAAGTACCTGGGCGGCGTGGACGCTGTCCCCATCATGGTGGATAGCAAAGACCCGGATGTCATCATCAACACGGTCAAGATTCTGCAGCCGGCTTTTGGCGGCGTGAACCTCGAGGACATTTCGCAGCCTAAATGCTTCCGGATCTTGGACACGCTGCGCGCGAGTTGCGAAATCCCCATCTGGCACGACGATCAGCAAGGAACAGCCACCGTCACGCTTGCCGGGCTCATCAACGCCCTCAAGGTGGTGCGCAAGAAGATCAACGAGGTAAGCATCACGTTTGTCGGTTGCGGCGCTTCGAATGTGGCCATCAGCCGCTTGATCTTCTCGTACGGCGCCAACCCGGCTTTGTGCAGGATGGTAGATTCAAAGGGCATCCTCCACAAAGGCCGAACCGACCTTGAGCAGCGCAAGGCAGAGTTCGTGGACAAGTGGAGGCTGTGCAACATTACCAACGCGGAAGCACGGACCGGAGGCATCGCCGAAGCGCTCAAAGGCGCCGATGTCTGCATCGCCCTCTCGACGCCCGGCCCGGACGTCCTCCGAAAGGAATGGATCGCCAACATGGCCAAGGACGCGATCCTGTTCGCATGTGCGAACCCGATTCCCGAGATCTGGCCGTGGGACGCGAAAGAGGCCGGTGCCGCGGTTGTCGCCACCGGACGCTCTGATTTTCCAAATCAGGTCAATAACTCACTTGGCTTTCCCGGAATCTTCCGAGGTACGCTCGACGTGCGAGCCAAAACCATCACCGACGAGATGTGCATCGCCGCGGCGACGGCCATGGCTGGAATGGCCGAAGAGAAGGGGCTGTCGCAGGACTATATCATGCCGTTGATGGACGAGTGGGAAGTATTCCCACGCGAAGCGGTCGCCGTGGCCATGAAAGCACAAGAGCAGGGGATCGCGCGTATCGCGCTCACGGCGGAGGAGGAGCTCAAGCAGGCTTCTGCCATCATCAAGCGTTCGCGCAACCTGACCGACAGCATGATGAAAGAAGGTTTCATAGCCGAGTCAGAATAGTCGAGTCGGCAGGGCCGAGGATACTCTGACCCCATCGGAGGACAGCATGTATGACCTGATTATAGTCGGCGGCGGCCCGGCGGGTCTCACCGCGGCGGCGTACGCCCTCAACAAGCGCATCGAGACCCTTGTGATCAGCGAGGATCTCGGCGGCAAGATCAACAACCGAATCACTCTCAAAGGCTTTGAAGGCCATGAGATCATCTCGGGCGTCGATATCGTCGAAAAGTACAAACACCAGCTCGAATACTTGAATTTTGCACATCAAATCGATCATGTCACCAAGCTGACGACGGTGAACCGGCATTTTGCCGTCGTCACTCAGAACGACAAGCACTACGAAACCCGCACCGTCATCCTCGCGACGGGCGCCACGGCGCAGCGAATTGACGTGCCGGGGGAAAAGCGCTTGATCGGGCACGGGCTTTCTTACTCGACTATCAGCCATGCCCAGCTCTTTATCGACAAAGAAGCCGCCCTGGTAGGCAGCAGCGGTCGTGCTCTGCGCAGCGCGGCGGAGCTGGCCGAAGTGGCCAAGCACGTGCATCTCATCTTGCCCGATCGTGGTGAAATCGATTCACCACTCGGACGCAAGCTGCGCGCCAACCCCAAGTTGACCTTGTACGAGAACTATGAACTGATCCAGATCCGCGGCGAGCAGTTTGTCGAAGAAGTTGTCGTCCGTGGCAAGGGAGAGACCCAGAGCATTCCCGTCGATGGCCTTTTTGTCGAGCTGGGCCTCACGCCCAACTCGCAGCTTGCGCTGGATTTGGTTTTGACAAATTCCAGTGGCAAAATCGTGGTGGATAGCAAATGCGCCACCTCGCGGCCGGGCATCTTTGCCGCCGGCGACGTGACCGACGTCTTTGTAGAGCAGGTGCTCATCTCTATTGGAGAAGGGGCTAAAGCTGCTCTTAGTGCTTACGAGTACCTGCTCAATCTGTAACGCTCGACAACGACCGGAGGCTACGGACCACAGACCCAGCCGGGTAGATCGTACTTGCATGCATCTGTCTGGTGTCTGGGATCTGTGGTCTGTTCTCTGAATCTGATCTGTGTTGTCTGAAAAGGAGACTCATGACTGCTCAGTTGATCGACGGGAAAGCTGTAGCTGCTTCAGTCCAAGCGCGCGTCAAGGACGAGGCAGAGACTCTGAAAACGAAATACAACATTCAGCCCGGCCTTGCGACGATCCTCGTCGGCGAGAACCCGGCCTCCAAAACGTATGTGGCCTCCAAGCAAAAGATGACCCAGGAGTTGGGAATGTACTCCGTGGGCGCCCACCTAGATGCCGATATCACTCAAGAAGAGCTATTGAAAGTGATCCGGGGCTACGCCCAGGACCCGAAGATTCACGGGATTCTTGTGCAATTGCCCCTGCCTGCCCACATCGACCAGGAGACCGTCCTCAGCGCCATTCCCATTGAAAAGGATGTGGACGGCTTTCACCCGATCAACGTCGGTCGTCTCGCCATGAAGAACCGCGAGCCGCTCTTCGTCCCATGCACGCCTTCGGGCTGCATCGTGCTGATCGACTCGGTTGGTACCAAAATTGAGGGCGCCCGAGCCGTGGTTCTGGGCCGCTCGAACATCGTGGGCCTTCCCGCCGCGTTCCTTCTGGTCCATCGCAACGCGACCGTGACCATCTGCCATTCCAAGACGCAGAACCTACCGGACGTGGTGCGACAGGCGGACATTGTCGTCGCCGCCATCGGCAAGGCCCGGTTCGTCAAGGGGGACTGGATCAAGCCGGGAGCCACGGTCATCGACGTCGGCATCAATTCGATTCCTGACGCCACAAAGAAGAGCGGCTACCGCCTGGTTGGGGATGTTGATTTCGATAGTGCCAAAGAGGTCGCTGGCGCCATCACTCCTGTGCCGGGCGGGGTTGGACCGATGACCATCGCCATGCTCATGCAAAACACACTGGACTCTGCCAAAAGGGCCGTTGGCCTCATCAAGTAACGGCAAGGGACCAATATGTGATGCCCCGATGGGACGAGGCGGCAGCTGCCCTTTACGGAATGGCACTCGAACGGGGCCGCATCCTCCCATCGGGGTTGTTCTTTATTGCGCCTCTCTGGTCAGCACAGTCAATGGTTTTTGACCTGTTTTTGACCTTCAATAGACGTTTATCAGACCCGCCTTCTCTATAATCAGACTTGTAGGGTCTGATTTGAATCGGATTAACGCCGGACTATTGGAAGGCGGGGCATTGTGCTAAGCCGCAAAGCAGATTACGGTGTGCGGGCGATGGTAGAACTCGCTCGGCAACCGGCCACAACTCGGACCGTTGTAGCCGATATTGCCAGACGACAAAACATCCCCGCTTTTTATTTGGCCAAAATCGTCCCGCTGCTCGCCCGCGCCGGACTGTTGCACACGTCGCTGGGAGCCGCCGGCGGCATTTGCCTGGCCGCGCCCGCCGACGAAATCTCGCTCTACGAGATCATCGAGGCCATTGAAGGTCCTTGGGCACTCAATCTCTGCTCAATCGACCCCGCTCGCTGCGATCAGCATGTGGGCTGTACCGCGTGCACCGCGTGGGGCGAAATTCAGGCCCGGCTCGACGAATCTCTCAAAATGATACGACTCTCGGATCTGACTCCGATGAGGACCGCTGCTCGCTCACAGAGGCAAGATTCCTGCTGAGGAAGGATCGCAAGAGGTTCCATCCTCTAGGGATAACACAGGTTAAAGGTGTGCAGTGACAACGAATGGTGAAATTCATGATGATGCCGCGACGGTGATGGTTTTGGGCGGCGGTGTCGCCGGTATGCGCGCGGCGATTGATTTAGCAGAAGCAGGCATCCGCGTCAAACTAGTGGAATCGACAAACGGCTTGGGCGGCCGAGTGGCGCAGCTCGGCTTTATGTTTCCCACACACGACTGCGTTTTGTGCCGTGGGACTTCGGACCACGGCTATGGATGTACCCGCCCTTCGATCTCTCCCGCGTTCATGGACTGGAACATTCATCCCAATATTGAGGTACTGACAGGCACGCAGGTTCTCGATGTGACGGGGGAAGCCGGAGACTTTACGATCCACCTGCGCCGCTTTCCGCGCTTTGTCGATGCCGAGCGCTGCACGAGCTGCGGCCGTTGCGCCGAGATCTGTCCCGTCGAGAAACCGCGCGGCTTTGAAGCCCGATTGGTTACGCGCCGCGCCGCATACAAAATCGCACCCCGCGCGATCCCTGACGCGTACGTGATTGATCGCGGTCCCTACTGCGACGAATGTCATAAATGCGAGCAAGTGTGTCCGACCCAGGCAATCGACTTGGCCGAAAAAGAGGTTGACCTGGAGATTCGGGCCGACGCGATTATTATGGCCGTAGGCAACCAGCTCTACGACCCACACCTGAGCGAAGAGTATGGGTATGGCCGTTTTCCCAATGTAATCACCAGCATGGAGTACGAGCGTCTCGCCAGCCGCTCCGGCCCGACGGAGGGTCTCGTGACCCGTCCGTCAGATGGCGCCGCACCCAAGCGGATGGCTTGGCTGCAGTGCATCGGTTCGCGGGACCAGACCCATCCGTACTGCTCGTCCATTTGTTGCATGTATGCGACCAAGGAGGCGATGCTCGCCAAACAGCGTCTCCCGGGTGTCGACTGCCGCATCTTCATTATGGACGAGCGTGCGTTCAACAAGGAATACAACGCCTATCTGCAACAGGCGCGGGTGAAATACGACATCGGGTTCACACGCTGCCGCATTTCCGACCTCAGAGAAGACCCGGCGACGCATAGTCTGACCGCGCAATACATGACCGCCGACGGCACGCTCCAGAACGAAACCTTTGATATGGTGGTGCTTTCTGTCGGCATGGAACCTCCGGCCCAAGCCGCGGCGCTGGCCAAGCGAATGGGGATCACCCTCAATGCGTACGGGTTTTGCGAGACCGACAAATTTCACCCGCTTGAGACGAACCGTCCCGGCGTCTATGTCTGCGGAGCTTTTTCGTCCCCCAAGGAAATAGCCGAGAGCTTGATTGACGCGAGCGGGGCAGCGGCGGAGGTCATGAGACTTCTCCCGACAAAGATCGGCCGGGCCCCCCACAGCCGCGAGTACCCGTTTATGGCGCGCAATGGCGAGTTCCCCCCCGAGACCGATGTTGCCGGGCAGCCGGCGCGTACTGCAGTCTTTGTTTGTTCTTGCGGGGATGCCATTTCTCAGGTTGTTAACACCGATGCCCTGACCAACTATGCAGAGAAACTGCCCGGCGTCGTGCATGCAGCACAACTCTCGTATCTCTGCTATAGCGAGGGGCAAGCCCGCCTGCGCGGGGCCATCAAAGACAGGAACGCTAATCGCGTCGTCGTGGCCGCTTGCTCCCATCGCACCCACGAGTCTCTCTTCCAGCGCACCGTCCGCGAGGCGGGGCTCAACCCTTATTTGTTGGAAATGGCGAACATTCGTGAGCACTGTGCATGGGCACACCGCCATGACCCTGAGGGCGCCACTCGCAAAGCGAAAGAATTGGTGCGCATGGCCGTCGCACGCGCGGCCACACTCGCCCCGGTCTACAAAGAGCGGCTCAAACCCACCCAGCGCGCGCTCGTGATTGGAGGCGGTGTCGCTGGAATGACCGCCGCACTAGCGATTGCGGACACAGGCTTCGAAGCGGTCCTCGTCGAGCGAAACGACAACCTCGGAGGTAATCTCAACAATATCTATTTTACTGCCGAGGGCGGCAATCCACAGCGCTTGCTGCGTGACCTGATCAATCGCGTCGTGGGGCATGATCGAATTCGCGTGTACACTCGCAGCCAGGTAATTGAGCACCGAGGGCACGTCGGCGAATTCCGATCCACCATAGAGACCCGCGTGAAAGGCGCCACCGAGCCAACTCGTTCCGTGTTGGAGCACGGAGCCACCGTGGTCGCGACGGGCGGGCAGGAACAGAGAGGCAATGAGTACGGCCTGGGACAGGACTCACGGATCGTCGCGCAGCACGAATTGGAAGAAATCATCGTCCACTCCCCTGAGCGTATCGCGAAACTGAAAGAAATTGCCATCATTCAGTGTGTCCGGCCTCCCGACGGACCCGACTATTGCTCGCGCGTGTGCTGCACGAACACGATGAAAATCGCGACGCGCATCAAAATGTTGAATCCCGGCTGCCAGGTTGTCGTGCTCTACAAAGATATCATCACCTACGGCTTCCGCGAGCAGTATTACACAGAGGCCCGCCGGCGCGGCGTGCTCTTTGTCCGCTATACGGATGAGACCAAGCCCAGTGTCGAAATCGTGGACGAGCGCGGCGAGATGCAAGAGTGGGGTACTCCGCCCACGGGTGACACGACTTTAACGTCGCTCCGCGTGCGCGCTCATGAACCCATGCTGCACGAGGATTTGGTATTGCATCCGGATATGATTATGGTTAGCACTCCGGTCGTGCCATCCCAAGGGACAAAACAACTAGCCGAGATTCTGCACGTTCCGCTTTCCTCCGAGGGTTTTTTCATGGAAGCGCACTTGAAGATGCGCCCTATGGATTTCATGGAGGAAGGTATCTTTATAGCCGGCATGGCCCACTACCCCAAGTTCATCGAAGAGTCGATCGCGCAAGCGCTTGCTGCCGCAGGACGGGCGATGACGATCCTGGCGCAGGCGCCGCTCCACATCGGGGGTGTTGTTGCCCAAGTCGACCAGTCCAAATGCGTCGGCTGTCTGACCTGCGTCCGCACCTGCCCATTCGGTATACCGCAGATCCAACCCGCCGCCGTCGGGAATGGCGGAATCCTGGGCGCGGCTTGGATCGACCCGGCAAAATGCCAGGGGTGCGGAACGTGCACGGGCGAGTGTCCGGCGACCGCCATCCAGTTGTTCAACTACCGCGACGAGCAGATTATGCTGCGCGAGGGCGCGGGCTTGGGCGCATGGCTGCCCGAACCGGCATAATTGATAGGCCAGAAGAGGACAGAATCAATGAGCGACAATGGGAACGGCTTTGAACCCGAGATTACGGCTTTCGGATGCATTTACTGCGGTTATATGTCCGCGGACACGGCCGGAACACTGGGATGGGAGTATCCCGCGAACGTTAAATACGTGAAATTACCGTGCACCGGCAAGATCGACGTCCGCTATATTCTCGCGGCTTTTGAGCAAGGGGCGGATGGCGTCTATGTCGTCGCCTGCCCGCTGGGCAACTGTCACCATGTCCGGGGGAACGAGCGCGGCAAGGCACGCGTCGAGCGGACGAAAAGAATACTAGATCAAATCGGAGTGGGCGGGGAGCGCCTCGACATGTTTTTTATGAGCGGCGGGCAGGGGAAGACATTTGCCGGCGCCGCCGAAACGATGGTGGAGCGGATCAAGAAGCTTGGCCCCAGCCCCGTGAAGAAGGCATGACCATTGGGAGAAGCCATCATGCGGGAAATTCAGGCAAGCCAAATTGCAGAGACCGTGGCGCGGCTGTCGATTGAGGCCAATCACTTTTTGGGCCAGGACGTGATTGCTGCCCTCCAACATGCCCGTGCGGTCGAGGAGTCTCCGGTCGGCCGGGAGGTACTCGATCAACTGCTGCGAAATTCCGAAATCGCCCAACAAGGCGAGTTTCCTCTCTGCCAGGACACGGGTGTCGCCGTGGTCGTCCTCGAGTTGGGCCAGGAGGTCCATGTCGTCGGGGACTTGGAGTCAGCCGTCCACGCAGGCGTACACCAAGGCTATACGGATGGCTATCTGCGAAAATCCATGGTCGCGCACCCGTTCTCGGACCGCCTAAACACAAAGGATAACACACCTGCGGTGATCCACACTCACGTGGTGCCGGGCGATCAGATCAAGATCACGGTCATGCCAAAGGGCGGCGGCTGCGAGAATATGAGCGCTCTCGGAATGCTCAAACCTGCCGATGGGCGCCAAGGGGTGCTCGATTTCGTCGTCGGCGTGATCGATCGCGCGGGTTCGAACCCGTGCCCGCCCACCATCGTCGGTGTCGGAGTCGGCGGCACCGCGGAGCATGCGATGTGGCTCGCGAAAAAGGCGCTTTTGCGCCCGGTCGGCAGTCCCAGTCCGGATGCGGAGGTGGCTCTACTCGAGCAGGATTTGCTCCGGTCCATCAACAATCTGGGTATCGGGCCGATGGGGCTGGGTGGGCGCATCACCAGCCTGGCCGTACATTGTGAGACGGCGCCGTGCCACATCGCGAGCATGCCCGTCGGGGTGAACGTGCAATGCCACAGCGCACGATTTAAGGAGGCGACATTGTGAAGCTCACGACCCCTCTGACCGACGAGATCGTTGAAAAGCTGCACGCCGGCGATAAGGTGGAGATATCGGGCAGCATCTATGTGGCACGCGATGCCGCCCACAAACGGATGGTTGAAACGCTCGACCGCGGTGAAAAGCTGCCCGCAGACTTGCACGGACAGATTGTCTATTACATGGGCCCTTCGCCGACCAAGCCAGGCAAGGTCATTGGCTCCGCGGGGCCGACGACCAGTGGACGCATGGACAAGTTTGCGGCGCGCCTAATGGCCGAGGGTCTCAAGGGGATGATCGGCAAAGGATTGCGCGCGGCACCGGTCAAAGATGCGATGAAGCAATACAAGGCTGTGTACTTTGCCGCCACCGGCGGCGCGGCCGCGCTCCTCGCGCAGAGAATCAGGCAAGCCGAGATCATTGCTTATCCGGAACTGGGCGCAGAGGCACTGCAGCGGCTGCAGGTCGAGGATTTTCCGGTGATTGTCGTGAACGATGTGTACGGTGGGGACGCTTACGCCGAGGGGAAGAAACAGTTCCAGAGGGCGTAAGGCGCGATCTGTGGTTCGCGATCTACCCAACAATGGGTTTCTGGGATACCCGGGCGGAACTGCCCTCGATCATCCGGCCGGGGCTTTGGGGGAGGGGGAATCATGGCTGATGACGGTCACACTAGTCCACCCGACAATCAAGGAGGAGCGGCAGCGCCGCTTGTCGGCGCGGTCATGGTCGTCGGCGGAGGTATCGCCGGAATGCAAGCCAGCCTTGACCTTGCCGAGAGCGGTTTTAAGGTTTACCTGGTCGAGTCCAAATCCGCCATCGGCGGCCACATGGCCCAATTGGACAAGACCTTCCCTACGAATGACTGCGCGATGTGCACCATCTCGCCCAAGCTCGTCGAAGCCGGGCGGCACCTTAACATCAATATCCTGGTCGACACCGAAGTATTGGATGTCCAGGGGCAGGCAGGGAACTTTACCGCGACGCTGCGTCGAAAACCGCGCTATATCGATCTGAGTAAATGTATCGGCTGCGGCGATTGCGAAAAGGTCTGCCCCATCACCGTCCCCGATTCGTTCAACGAGAGTCTCGGCAAGCGGCATGCAGCCTATCGCCTTTATCCTCAAGCCATTCCCAATGCGTACGCGATCGAAAAGCGCGGCATCTCGCCCTGCCGTGATGCCTGTCCCGTCAACACGCGCGCCCAGGGCTATATTGCGCTCGTACATGAAGGACGCTATGCGGATGCGCTCCGGGTGATCAAGGAAGAGAATCCCTTCCCCGGCATCTGCGGCCGCATCTGCAACCACCGCTGCGAAGCAGCCTGCAATCGCAATCAAGTCGACGAGCCCATTGCCATCAAAGATCTTAAACGCTTTATCGTCGACCAAGTATACAGCAAGCCACGCGAACCCGTCATGCCCGTCCTCCGCACCCGCTCCGAATGGATCGCCATCATCGGCTCGGGGCCCTGCGGCCTGACCGCTGCGATGGACCTCGTCAAGCAGGGATATTGGGTCACCGTTTTCGAAGCACTGCCGGTCGCCGGAGGAATGCTTCGTGTCGGCGTCCCCGAGTACCGTCTGCCCTCTTGGATCGTCGATCGTGAAGTGCAGGACATTGTCGATCTCGGCGTCGAGCTGCGCTTGAATACCCGTGTGAACAACCTCGACGATTTGTTCAAAGAAGGTTACGATGCCGTACTGATCGCCGTCGGCGCCCACGAAGGCAAAAAGCTGCGCATACCTGGCGCCGATCTCGACGGCGTGATGATCAACACCCTCTTTTTGCGAGACACGCGCTTGGGCACCCCTCCTGATGTGCGCGGTCGAGACATCCTTGTCCTTGGCGGCGGGAACGTCGCCATCGACGTAGCACGGACCGCCGTACGCTTGGGCGCCGCTCGTGTCAAGATGGCGTGTCTCGAGTCGCGAGACAAGATGCCCGCCCATCCTTGGGAAATACAGGAGGCTGAAGAGGAAGGCATCCAGATGTTCCCCGCCCGGACGTTTACCAAGATACTGGACAACGGGCAGGGGCACGTCGCCGGCGTTGAATGCCTCGACGTCAAGTTCATGGAGTTTGACAGCGAAGGGCGCCTGAATCTCGAGACCGCCGAGGGAAGCGATCACGTTCTTTCTTGCGATACTGTGATTTTTTCCATCGGCCAAGCGGCCGGTCTCGGTTTCATTCCGGCGGATGCCGGCGTCGGGACGACTCGAAAGGGCACGATCGCCGTCAATCCAAACACCCTCGCGGCGACGCACCGAGGTGTTTTCGCGGCCGGGGATGCGGCCACAGGCACGGCATTCGTCATCGATTCGGTCGCGGCGGGCCACCGCGCGGCCGAGTCCATCCATTTGTATCTGCAGGGACAGCCGCTCGAACGCCCCCCCCGCGCGCTTGAATTGCCAGTGGTGAAACTCACCCGCACGGAGATCGATCAACGAATCGCCCGCGGTGAAATTCACATGCAGCCGCGCGTCAAGATGGCCGCGCGCGAAGCAAGCGCTCGCACCAAAACATTTGACGAGGTCGCGCTCGGCTATACTGAGGAGGAAGCCAAAGCCGAGGCTTCCCGCTGTCTCGCCTGCGGCGTCTGTTCCGAGTGCCTGAGCTGCTACTATGCCTGCGGCGTCGGGGCGATCGTGCACGACATGGCCGAGCGCGTCGAGCAAGTGCAAGTCGGCGCCGTGATTCTCGCTCCGGGGTACGAAGCCTACCACGCCGAGCTGTCAGAAGAGTTCGGCCTGGGGAGATACCCCAACGTCGTCACGAGCCTCCAATTCGAGCGGCTGCTCTCTGCCTCCGGTCCGACCGGAGGACACGTCGAGCGGTCCTCGGACCATCAAAGAGCCAAAAAGATCGCCTTTCTGCAGTGCATTGGCTCCCGGGATCAATCGCACGATTACTGCAGCGCCGTGTGCTGCATGTATGCCGCAAAAGAAGCGATGATGGCCAAGGAGCATGATGCCGAGACCGATATTCAGATCTTTATGATGGACGCGCGTGCGTTCAGCAAGGGCTATGCCGAGTATTACCGGCGCGCTCAGGAACGCTATGGGGTCAGGTATACACGCTGCCGGATTTCTTCTCTGAAACAGAATCCCGCGAATCATAATCTCATCATCCGATACTCCGAAACTCTAGACGGACGGTGGGAAATGCAGGAAGAGGAATTTGACCTCGTCGTCCTCTCGGTAGGGATGGAGATTTCGCCAAAGGTGCGGGATTTGGGGACCAAGCTCGGCGTCCAACTCGACGACTTTGGTTTTTGTCAAACGATTCCTTTCCGCCCACTCGAGACCTCTCGCCCCGGCGTTTTTGCCGCCGGACCGTTCATCGAACCCAAAGACATTCCGGAAAGCGTGGTGGACGCCAGCGGCGCGGCCGCGAATGCGGAAGCCTTGCTCGCCCAAGTGCGCGGTGCGTTGGCGCAATACCGCGAGTATCCACCTGAACGCGATGTCACGAGCGAGCCTCCACGTGTGGGCGTATTCATTTGCCATTGCGGTTCGAACATCGGCGGCTATCTCGACGTGCCCGGGGTGACCGAATACGCCAAGACCCTGCCGAATGTCGCGCATGCGGAGAACAATCTCTACACGTGCTCGCAGGATTCCATTGCCCGAATCACGGAGAGGGTCAAGGAGCATCACCTGAACCGCGTCGTCGTGGCCAGCTGCACGCCGCGCACGCACGAGCCGCTCTTCCAGGATTCCATCCGGGCTGCCGGTTTGAACCCTTTTCTTTTCGAGATGGCCAACATTCGCAATCAATGCTCATGGGTCCACTCGCACGACCGAGATGGGGCGACGCACAAGGCGAAGGACCTGGTACGGATGGCGGTCGCCCGGGCGTCGCAACTCGAGCCATTGCACAAGATCCCCGTGGCACTGGACCACAGCGCGCTCGTGATTGGAGGAGGAGTCGCGGGAATGAATGCCGCGCTCAATCTCGCCGACCAGGGCTTTCCTGTTCATTTGATAGAGAAAAGCGCACATTTGGGTGGAGGGCTTGCAAAGCAAGCGGCGAAGAAACCAGAATCTGCGGACGACAGTGATCCCGGCCTCTATGTCGATCACCTGATCGGCCGTGTTGATAGTCACCGGCTGATCACAGTTCACCCGGAAGCGCAGTTGGTCGAGCTCACCGGTTTCGTCGGCAACTTTGCCAGTCGCCTGAAACGCGCGAACGGCGAAATAGAGACGGTGCGCCACGGCACCGTTATCGTGGCAACGGGCGCGCAAGAGTGGCACGGCGATGCCTATGGCCTGGGGCGGGATCCGGGAGTGCTGACACAAAGTGAATTTGGACGGCGCTTGGAAGAACCTCCTCCTCCGAGTTCAGTCGTCTTCATCCAGTGTGTGGGGCCATCAGACAAGTACTGTGGGCGACTCTGTTGCAGCGAGTCGCTGGAAAACGCCTTGCGCTTGAAGAAACTTTATTCCGATGCGAACGTGACCGTCCTCTACAAGGATATTCGCACCTATGGTTTTCGCGAGCGCTTGTATCAGGCGGCCCGGGAAGCAGGTGTGGTTTTCATTCGGTATGACGACGCCCATTTGCCTCAACTCAAGCCGGGAAGAGAAATCGTCGTTTGGGAGCCCATGCTGGGCAAGGAACTGGTGCTGAGACCGGACCTCGTCGTCCTGGCTTCGCCGCTCGTGCCTCACGAGGACGCGCGCGAGTTGGCAAACAGGCTCAAGGTACCGGTGGACCAAGACGGTTGGTTCCTTGAAGCGCATGTCAAATTGCGACCGGTGGACTTTGCGACCGAGGGCATTTTCGTCGCCGGAGCGGCGCACTATCCGAAATTCCCGAACGAGGCGATTGCTCAGGCGCAGGCAGCCGCCGCGCGCGCCGCAACCATCTTGTCCAAAGAATCTTTGCATGCGGGAGGCGTCGTCGCCAAGGTGGATGCATCCAAATGCACAGGATGTTTGACCTGTGTGCGCATTTGTCCTTACCGCGTCCCGCGCATCGAGCCCACCCAGGTTGCCGTCGGAGGCATTTACGGCGCGGCCTACATCGAGGCGGCCGCGTGTCAAGGCTGCGGGATCTGCGCTGCGGAATGCCCGGCGAAGGCCATCCAGTTGATGCACTTTAAAGACGCACAGGTGCTGGCAAAGGTCGACGCGCTCTTTTCGGAGGTGCCTGCATGAGCTCGAACGGATTTGAACCACAAATCGTGGCCTTTTGCTGCAACTTTTGCGCCTATGCGGCCGCGGATCTCGCCGGCTCGTCGCGTATCCAATACCCCCCCAACGCCAAGATTGTCCTTCTTCCCTGCACCGGTAAACTCGACGTGCAGTATGCTCTCAAGGCCTTTGAGGACGGCGCCGACGGCATCCTGGTCGCCGGCTGACTGGAAGGCACCTGTCATTACCTGGAAGGTAATACCAATGCAAAACGGCGAGTCAGGTACGTTCAAGATTTACTGAACAAGATCGGACTGGGCGAACGGCGAATCGAAATGTTCCATATGTCGTCCGCCATGGGAGGGGCGTTCGCCGAAGCGATCACCAAAATGACAGAGCAAGTCAAGGCTCTGGGACCCAACCCATTGCACAAGTGAACGGGAATAAGGAATACGGAGGATACAATGATCGTCGCAGAACAGAAACCGTTTGATGAGATCAAAGCCAAGATCGCCAAGGCAAACAAGATTCTGATGGTTGGCTGCGGCACCTGCGTCACCGTCTGCTTTGCGGGAGGCGAGAAAGAGGTCGGCATTCTCGCTTCCAGCTTGCGGATGGCGACCAAGATTGACGGCACCCCCAAACAGATTGACGAAGTGACCGTCCAGCGCCAGTGCGAGTGGGAGTACCTCGACACGATCAAAGATCGCATCGGGGACTATGACCTTGTGCTGTCTCTCGGCTGCGGGATTGGAGTTCAGGCGATTGCCGAGCACTTTCCACAAGCGCGTGTCGCGCCCGGCCTGAACACTTCCTTCCTCGGCTTGCCCGTCGAACAAGGCGTGTGGGCCGAACGCTGCGCGGCCTGTGGCAATTGTATCCTCGATCTCACCGGCGGTATTTGCCCCATCGCACGCTGCTCCAAGAGCCTGCTCAACGGTCCGTGCGGCGGATCGTCCGGCGGCAAATGCGAAATCAGCGACAAGAACAAGACGGTGGACTGCGCCTGGGACATGATTGTCCGCAAGCTGATGGAGCGCGGCGAACTCGATCGGCTGCTTGAAATCAACACCGCCAAGGATTGGAAGACTAGCCGAGATGGCGGTCCACGCCGGATTACGCGCGAAGATTTGATGTTGGCAAAAGAATAGACGGCGCTTGACGGTGACTTGGAGGAAATGATGGCAGAAGAAACCAAAGAGTACAAATCGGGCAGCACGCTTGAAAAGATCTTGACCGCGGGCAAATTTGCCGCCACGGCAGAACTGGGGCCGCCCAAGAACGCCGACGCGGAAGTCATACGGAAAAAGGCCAAACTCTTAAAGGGGTACTGCGACGGGACGAACATCACGGACAACCAGACGGCCATTGTGCGCATGTCCTCGATTGCCGCGGCGGCCATCGCCGTTCAAGAAGGCCTGGAACCGATCATGCAGGTAACCTGCCGCGACCGCAACCGGCTGGCCATGCAGAGCGACATGCTCGGCGGCTATGCCCTCGGCGTTCGCAACCTGCTCTGCCTCTCCGGCGATCATCAACAATTCGGCAATCACGTGACGGCCAAGAACGTCTATGACCTGGATTCCATCACTTTGATCCAAATGGTCAAGGGACTGCGAGACGACAAGAAATTCCAGTGCGGCGAGGATATCAAAGGAGTCAACCCGCGGTTCTTTATCGGCGGCGCGGAAAACCCATTTGCCGACCCCTTTGAATTCCGTCCCTACCGCCTCGCGAAAAAGGCCAAGGCGGGCGCCGATTTTATCCAGACTCAGCTCGTTTACAACGTACCGAAATTCAAAGAGTTTATGAAGCGCGTGGTAGACCTCGGCGTCCACGAACAGCTTTATATCTTGCCCGGCGTCGGCCCCTTCAAGTCTCCCGCGGCCGCCCGGTACATGCGGGACAACGTTCCGGGTCTGGAAGTGCCGAACGAATTTGTGGAACGGATGGAAAAGACGCCCAAGGACAAGTGGAAAGAAGAGGGGATTGCGATTTGCGCCGAGCTGATTCAGCAAATGCGCGAAATACCCGGCGTCGCGGGCGTCCATATCATGGCTATCGAATGGGAAGATGCCGTCGCCAAGATCACAGAGCAAGCCGGCCTCCTCCCCCGCCCTACGTTCCAATGATTCTCAATGAGCCAATGGCGATCCCCGGGCACCCTGGTCCAAGCGAGCCCCATCAGCCCATCGGCCCATCGATTTAGGAGAGGATTGTGGCTGCGACCAATGGAAATAGCCTAGCACGCGAAATCGCGTCGAGAACCCAGGAAAATGTTTTTCTCTGTTACCAGTGCGTGAGATGTACGAGCGGCTGCCCGCTCGCCGACGAATTCGACCTGACTCCAAACCAGGTTCTGCGCGCCCTGCAGCTCGGCGAGGACGAACGCGTCCTAAACAGCAAGACCATCTGGCTGTGCGCTTCCTGCCAGACTTGTGTAACTCGCTGCCCTCAGGGGATCGACTTGCCGCGCATTAACGATCAGCTCGCGATGATCGCCCAGGAACGCGGGATCAAGCCCAAAATCCCCGAGGTTGCACTCTTCCGCAAGGTCTTTTTGCGGGATGTCGCCCTGCTGGGTCGCACCTACGAGCTGGGTCTCATCGCCGAAATGAATTTGCGCACACGCCAGCCCTTTAAGGACGTCGGCATGGGGCTCGGGATGCTGCGCAAAGGCAAGATCAAGGTCCTTCCTAGCTTTACCAGGCCCGCTAAGCACGCGTCTCCCGTCCCGCAGCAACCCAATCGCATTGCTTATTATCCCGGCTGTTCGCTTCACTCGCTGTCCTCCGAACTGGATCATTCCTCCAAGGCCGTGCTCAAGGAGCTCGGAGTGGAACTGTATGAGCCAAACGGCTGGAGCTGCTGCGGCAGTTCGCCGGCGCACAGCACCGACCCCCTTTTGGCCGCCACACTTCCCATCCGTAATCTCGCGCTCATTGAACAGAGCGGGTTCAGCGAGGTGCTCGCTCCCTGCGTTGCCTGCTACTCGCGCTTTAAGACGGCTCAGTATGATGTGGCGCGAGACCCTGATCTGAAAAGGCAAGTAGACCAAAAGAACGAATACGAGTACCAGGGCAAGGTCGAGGTCAAGTCTCTTCTCGACGTCTTTGAGCAGCGGGTTGGTTTGGGTGCCATCTCGAAAAGAGTGAGAAAGCCCCTCAAGAATCTCAAGGTCGCCTCCTACTACGGCTGCCTTCTTACTCGCCCGCCGAAGGTGACCGGCTCCAAGCACCCGGAGAATCCAATGGGCATGGAGCGAGTGGTCGAAGAGCTTGGCGCCCTAACGGTCGACTGGTCTTTCAAGACGGAATGCTGCGGCGGCAGTCTCTCCCTCACTCGCACAGATCTCGCGCTCAAGCTTACTAAAAGGATCCTGGACAACGCGAAAGAAGTCGGCGCGGATATTGTGACGACGGCGTGCCCGCTCTGCCATGTGAATCTAGATGCACGGCAAGCGGCCCTCAAGCTTGAAAAGCCGATTCCCGTTCTGTTCATTACCCAACTCATGGGCCTGGCTTTTGGCATCTCACCTCACAGCCTCGCTCTAGACAAAAACATGGTGGACACGACCAGTGTCGTTTCGTGGTTCTCCAGCGCCGGATAGCTCCGGCTGCCCACCGTTCTGTTCAGGTTTGGTCTTTCGATGCGAATTTTGATCTTTTCCGATCTACACGCGAACCTCGAAGCGCTTTCGGCGCTCCACCAAGTCGAGCAGCCGCCGGACGCGCTTTTCTTCCTCGGCGACGCCGTCGGCTACGGGCCAGACCCGACGGCATGCGTCGCTTGGCTGCGTGCGAGCGCGACGCGAGCCGTTTGCGGCGACCATGATCATGCCACCGTAACCCACTCTGATTTCGCGTCGCCACCCGAATACGTCGATCTCGCCATTGCTACGCGCGAGCATACCCTGCGCCAGCTCAAGCCCGCGGCGCTTGCCTACCTGGCCGCGCTCCCGACGACTGCTCTCGTCGAAATGGGGGGCGCCCGCTTTTTCCTTGCGCACGGCTCTCCGCGCGCCCCATTGGCGCGTCCCATTGACCTTATGACCTCTTCCGACGATACGCTGCGCGCCGAACTGGAGGGAGTTGAGGCCGATGTCGTTCTCCTGGGGCACACGCATGTTCCCTCGATCCGGCGCGTCGACAACACGCACATTGTCAATCCGGGCAGCCTGGGACAGCCCCGTCACGGACTTCCCAGCGCGACCTATGCGGTCTGGGAAGACGGCCAGCTGCAGATCAAGCATATCGACTATGATCCACGCCCGACCCAATTCAAGCTGAACCTCATGTCACTGGACCCCGAGGTGGCCGAGAGGTTGAGCGAGATTCTGCAAAAGGGACTGTGAACTTGCGTCCATGCAAATAGGAATCATCGGCTTACCCAACAGCGGGAAAACGACCATCTTTAACGCCTTGACGCGCGGGCAGATCGAGACGGCTGCCTATTCCTCAGGCAAACTTGAGGTCCATACGGCCGTCGTCGACGTGCCCGATCCCCGCGTCGAGACCCTGGCCCCGATGTTTAATCCCCGCAAGGTCACGCGCGCTCAGGTGCAGTACAATGATATTGCCGGGCTCGCGCGAGGCATTGGGGAGAAAGGGGGCCTGGACGGCAATCTGCTCAATCAGATCGTCCAGAACGACGCGCTCCTCCACGTCGTCCGGGTCTTTGACGACCCGCTTGTCCCTCACATTGAAGAGACGGTCGATCCGGCGCGCGATCTCGAAATCCTCGATACCGAATTGATCCTCTCTGATCTTGGCGTCGTCGAGCGCCGGCGCGAGCGCCTCCAGACTACGCTGGCCAAGCGCGGCGGAACGCCGGCAGAACGCGAAGCCTCTGCGCGCGAAGGGGCAATACTGGAACGGCTGCAAGCCCAGCTTGAAAAAGGACAACCCCTGCGGGACCTGGATTTGGCCGAAGACGAAATTCGCCTGCTCAAGAGCCTCGCCCTCGTCACGCTCAAGCCTCAACTCGTGGTTCTGAACACAGGCGAGCGCCCCGGTACAGAGTCTGAGAAGACGATCCGCTACGATCACAAAAAGACCATGCTCGTCGCGCTCCAGGGCAAGCTCGAAATGGAGCTGGCTCAAATGCCTGCGGAAGACGCACGCGATTTTTTGGCTGAGTATGGTATCGAAGAACCGAGTCTCGCAAGGATGATTCGCCTCTCCTATTCCCTCCTCGGCGTTCAATCTTTCTTTACGGTAGGGGAGGACGAGGTGCGCGCCTGGACGATCCCGGTTGGAGCGACCGCTGTCGACGCGGCCGCCGCCATTCACACCGACCTCGCCCGCGGGTTCATCCGCGCCGAGGTTATATCCTACGCCGATTTGATCGCAAGTGGAGACATGGCCGAAGCCCGCCGCAGAGGCCTGCTGAGGCTGGAAGGCAAAGACTATATCGTGCAAGATGGGGACATTCTCACAATACGGTTCAATATCTAGGGTCGGCTAAACCATTTTGAACCCAATTACGACCAAAATTCAACCCGTGTTTGTTGACAAACAGCTGATGTTAGGTTATACTAACATCAGCTGTTTGCATTAAGTTACATGATACACCCTGACACCGAAGAATGGGGTTGAAAGATGCCAAACCGGTTCTCAAAATCCCGCTCAGAAGCCCAGCACGGCAAAGCGCAAGACGAACCCCAAGAGATGATACTCTTAACCGTTGCACGGGCCGAAGAGAATTCACAGCGGATTACGATCGACGACCTCGCCCGTGAGCTCGATCTCCCACGCCCACTCGTCAGCGCGAGGCTCGCCCCTCTTCTCGAGCAATCCCAATTACAATCACTGCCGGACGGCTCGTTTGCACTTTCGGCCACCGGCCGCTCACGCGCGCTAGCCTTGCTCCGGCGTCATCGTTTGACCGAGCGGCTGTTCACGGATGTCCTCGGCCTTGATTGGGCGCAGGCCCACGAGGAGGCCGACCGAATCGAGCACGAGGTCTCTCCTGAAGCGGAGCAGCAGCTCGCTACTCAGCTCGGCGAGCCCGACACCTGTCCACACGGGAACCCGATCCCGCGCGCAACAGGAGATTGGGATCACGGAGCTCTCACGCCACTCGCCGTCTGCGCGGGCGGCACCCGGGCGACGATCGCACGCATCGGGCTGGAGACCCCGGCCGCCCTGCGGCATCTCGCCACCCTGGGTCTGTTACCCAACGTCGAAATAGAGATAGAGAACAAGGCACCCTTTTCAGGCCCGCTGATGGTGCGGGTCGGGCGCGCCCATTACGCCCTGGGACATGGTCTCGCGGCACGCATCTGGGTCCGGCCATCCAATTAAATTCCAAACGAGACTCGATATGTCATCCTGCCACATGCCCGCGCAAATGCTCAAAGAGCAGACCGATCTAACGATCGCCCTCGCCGGAAATCCAAACGTCGGGAAATCGAGTTTGTTCAACCGTCTTACGGGTGCGAGCGCTGAAACCGCGAACTATCCTGGCAAGACCGTCGCCGTCAACTCGGGCGTGACGTACTATCTTGGCAAGCGCATTGGCGTTATCGATTTGCCCGGCACTTATTCTCTCGGCGCCCTGAGCGAGGACCAGTGGGTGGCGCGCCAGGCCGTGCTGGAGCCGCGTCCGGATGCCGTGGTTGCCATTGCCGACGCGACTAACCTCGAACGGAATCTCTATCTCACTCTTCAGTACCTCGACCTTGAACTCCCGCTCGTGCTCGCGGTGAATCTTGTGGACGAAGCGGCACGGTCAGGCATCGAGATCGACACGAGCAAACTGTCCCAGGCGATGCATCTGCCGGTCGTCCCCACGGTGGCCACGCGCGGCGAGGGGATTTCCGAGATGCTTGCCGCCGTCGCGGCGCTGCCGAGCAAGGCGTCGATCAAGCCGCCCGAGTACGGCCCGGAGATAGAAAGCGCGGTAGGACAGCTCGCCGACAGTATCCGCCTCTCTTTGGATAAGACTCCCTTCCGCCTGAGCGCCCACTCCCTTGCACTGTTGCTGCTTGAAGAAGATGCCTCTCTGGTAAAAGCGGTGGCCGAGGAACCAGGCGGCTCCGCCGTTCTCGCCCGAGCGCGTGGGCTAGCCGAGCGAGTCGAAAGCTATGTGGGCGAGCCGCTCAGCCTGCACATCTCGCGTGAGCGGCACGAATTGGCTCGCACACTTGCGCGACAGGCCGAAATCGAACATGCGGCCTCTGAACCTCTCGGGGCCAAGTTGTGGCGTTGGTCGATCGAGCCGCTGACGGGTATCCCCGCTCTCATTCTCGTTCTGATCGCTTTGTTCGCTTTCCTGTTCTGGGCCGGCAGCGGGCTGAGCGAACTCCTTGCCAGCCTGTGGGCAGCCCTTATCTCGCCAGCGATCCGGCTGGTAGTCACGGCGCTGCTGGGACAAGGTATGTTGAGCAAGGTCGCGCTGTGGGGATTCGACGCAGGGATTGAGGCGGCGCTCGAAGTAGGAGTCCCGTACGTCCTCACCTTTTACGCGGCGCTGGCCATTCTTGAAGACAGCGGATATATGAATTCGATCGCGTTCCTGCTCGATGCTCTCATGAAGCGCTTGGGGCTGCACGGTCGCGCGGCGATCATGCTCCTTGCCGGCGCGGGCTGCAACGTGCCTGCCATCATGGGAACGCGCGTCCTGACCACCCGGCGCGAGCGCATTATCGCCAGCACGCTTGTCGTCCTGACCCCGTGCAGCGCGCGCACGGCGGTCATTATCGGCGGCGCTGCGCTCTTTGCAGGCTGGCAGTATGGCGCCGCTCTATTCGCCATTTCGCTTGCGCTGTTGGTTCTCGTCGGGATTGGATTGAACCTCGTCATGCCCGGGCGCTCGGATGACCTCGTCATGGAAATGTTCCCGTTTCGCGTCCCGGCTCCTCGCGCCGTCGTTCGCAAGACCTGGCATCGTTTCAAGGAATACGTTCTGATGGCACTGCCGATCGTCCTCATCGGCAGCCTCGTCATGGGCGGCCTCTACGAGACAGGTACCATCTGGTTATTCAGTGCACCGCTTTCCCCCATTGTTCAGGGGTGGCTGGGCTTGCCTGCCGTCGCAGGACTCACGCTCATTTTCGCCGTACTGCGCAAAGAGCTAGCGCTGCAATTCCTGGTCACCCTGGCTTTGGTCCAATACGGCGCGGGCGCGGCGAACCTTCTCTCTTTCATGACGCGACAGCAGCTCTTCGTCTATGCGCTCGTGAACACCATCTACATTCCCTGCGTCGCGACCTTTACGATGTTGAGCAAAGAACTCGGCCTGCGCACGGCGATAAGCATCGCGGCGTTTACGATTGTACTCGCCGTCTTGCTCGGAGGAGTAGCACACTATGCATTGGCGATTGTTTAGAAAGACGACAGACAGAGTCAATGAGCCAATGAGCCAATTTGCCAATAAGCCAAGAGGGCGGCAGAGGAGCGGAGGAGCAGAGGGGCCTGCGGCTGTCGGCAGAGACCCGCGCCGTTCGGCAACAGCCAATCTGCAATCGGAAATCGCTAATCAGAAATCGGTCAGGTGTCCATTGTGCGGCCATTCGTTTCAAGCGGGGGAGGCGGCCGCGTGCAGCACCTGTGGGCTCGGCGCACGCTGCGGGCTGGTTATGTGCCCGAATTGCTCATATGAATTTGCGCCCTAAGTAGCCGTGCTGCACTGGTTTTCGCCTCGTGAGTTCGTCTGCATGCCTGGATGCGCCCCCTCACCCTTCCCTCTCCCCCAATGGGACCAAACCGGTCCCGCTGGGGGAGAGGGATTTATGAAATGTGGGAGGGAGTGGGCCTTCGGCGCCACTCCCTCCCACGCCCATTTGATAGGGGGTGATGGGGACACAGAGAGATTGGGTCTCAGGCGGCCAATTGGGTCGGATGCCTGAGAATCTGGTTGATCATCCAGCCGGCTGATTTGGGCTGCCGGTCCATCGCTTCCTGAATTGACTCTATTCTTCTCCAGACAAGGCGCTGTTCTTCCGGTTTCAGATACTTGTCGACCACTTTTTCCAGAGTCACCGTATTGTCGTACACGGTCTTGAACAGGCCCCAATCTTGCCCCGTCAATTTAGCGATATAGGCTGAATCGATCTTGCCTTCCCCTTGGCCCGCAACTGCCTCGTGATCGAGTAGGAGTGCAAGCGAGTCCTGTATGTCTTTCTCCTCAAAGTGGACGCGCGCGAGTTTGATCAAGAGCAGATCGCTCATTGGAACCGTCGGAGAACTCAAACCCAAACGCGGACCAAGGTCGATCCGGTGGTCCTCGCGAAAATCCGGGATGGTGACCTCGATTTCGGTACCCTCTTTCTCAAAAGCGACTTCCGACTTGTCTTGGCGACGAACAGGAATCCCCTGACCCGCAAGAAGGCCTATGATACCCCGCATCTGATCGTGCGGCGCGACGAAATCCAAGTCTTGCACCCGCCGCTGTAAAGAGGGGCGAGCCCGGATGCTCGGGCAGACAGTGTATACGGCGACGCCTCCGAGGACGCGCAGCGTCAGGCTCGATTGCTCCGCTCCATGGACGAGGTCTCTCGCAAGATTCTCTAGCTGATCGTTGTCCAGTTGTTGTGACTCCTTCTTTTGCAGCTTTTCATTTGCGATGCCGAGGCGGAAAAATCCGACCTGGATCTTGGGCTTGCCGGTTTCCCTGTTTGGGCTCTACATCACGGGCTTACTCAAATCTAAAAGGTGCTTCATCTCAGCTTGCTCGCGACCGCCTCTGCCATGTCCATCGTTGAGCTATTGCCGCCCATGTCGTATGTGCGCACGCGGCCTTCAAGGATGACACCGGCCACTGCGCCCTCGAGCCGAGCGGCCTTGTCCTTCTCTCCCAACCAATCGAGCATGAGCTTGACGGCCAGAAAAGTGGCCATTGGATTGACCTTGTGTAAGCCTGCATACTTGGGGGCCGAGCCGTGCGTGGGCTCGAAGACGGCATAGTGGTCTCCGATGTTCCCACTCGCGGCGAATCCCAGGCCTCCGACGAGCTGCGCGCACAAGTCCGACACGACATCCCCAAAGAGATTGCTCGTGACGAGAATCCCATATTGCTGGGGGTTTTTCAACAGCCACATCATCATGGCGTCTATATTCGCCTCGATCAGCCCAACGCCAGGGAATTCCGCGGCCACCTTGCGCGCGACGCGCGTCATGAGCCCGCTCGTCTCCCGTAAGACGTTCGGCTTTTCGACGAGCGTCACCGACGGATAGCCGTGCTGTAGGGCGTATTCGAAGGCGCGGCGCACGATGCGGTCCGCCCCGCGCCGGGTGATGATCCGGGCGGAGAGCGCAATATCTTCTGAAGCAATCCCTTTGAACGCCTGCATCGCCGCGCTGGTCTCTTCAAGCTCCCGACGCACGCTCGCGGGCAGCGGATGATATTCGACGCCGCAGTACAATCCTTCGGTGTTTTCCCGGAAAACGACGAGGTCGATTCCCTCGCGATAGTTCAGGGGGTTGCCGGGATACGCTTTGCACGGACGCAGGTTGATGTAGAGGTCAAAGAGCTGCCGCAGGCGGACGATGGGACTGCGATAGGTCGGCCCCTTGCCGCGCAACTCGGGCGCCAACTCGGCTTGCGCCTCTTCTTTCGGCTTGGACGTGATCGCGCCAAAAAGAGCGCAGTCGGATGCCTTGAGCGTTTCAATCGTGCGCCCGGGGAGCGCATCTCCCTCGGAACACCAAAACTCCCAGCCGATATCCGCGGGGATGTACTCGGCGTCCAATTGGAGCGTGTCCAGCACGATTCGCGCCGCCTGCAGGACATCTCGACCGATGCCGTCGCCAGGCATCCAGGCGATCTTGTACATTGGCATCGTCCTCCAGTTAACTGGGAATGGACCTGACCCGCTTTTCTTGCTTGGCCTGCCAGACCTTTTCAAAGCGCTTGATTTGGCGCCGCACGTACCAGGTTTCCGGGTCGGCTACCTGGCGCCGCGCGCGCAGCAGCGCCATGGCTTCGTCCGCCGTATAGCCCTGCGCGATGAGAATCGCGGCGGCCATGATGATGCTGCGGTGCCTTCCTTTCTGGCAATGGACGAGCACCCGGCCACCTTCCCGAATGATAGCGTCCGCCGCTTCGACGCCTTGCATCAGCTTCATTTGGGAGATAGGAGTCAAAAACGAATCGAATGACGGCAGCCACAGCGACGCGAACGGGGTCTCGGTAAAAACCTTGAGTGGGCGAGACCTCACCATTGAGATTACCAACTGGACCTGATGTCCGGCTATCTCTTCTGCATCCTCTCGCCTCGGTTCCGCGCCGACAAAGAGATAATCGGTAATTTGGGAAATATCCATGGTGGAATACAGATTGCAGATTGTCGATTGCAGATTGACACAGCATACCGCCTTACCAAATCTGAAATCTTAAATCTACAATCTGCAGTGATTACTCTCCTAATTTGATTTCGGGCATGGGGAGATGCTCGGTGCCGAGCTTGTGGCGGAGCATGGGGATGAGGCCGCCGGTTTCGATTATCGCCAAGAGCGATGGCGAAAGCGCAGGAAAATCGAATGCGCCGGCCGCACATTCGATCGTGTGCGCCTCTAAGTCGATCTCGACCGTCTCGCCTTTTTCGACCGCGTCGACGGCCGCCGGGCAAACGATGGGCACGATGCCGTTGTTGACGGCATTGCGAAAATAGATGCGGCCAAATGATTTCGCGATAATCGCCGTCACTCCGGCGTACTTGACGCAGCCGACCGCCTGCTCACGGGATGAGCCATTCCCCCAGTTCTTGCCCGCGACGATAACATCCCCCGGCTGGACCTCGTGCGCAAAGCTTGGATCGAGATCTTCGAGCGCGTGCTCGGCCTGTTCTTTCGGGTCGGTAACGGTGTAGGTATACTTGCCGGGAAAGATGACGTCTGTGTTGACGTCGTCTCCGTATTTCCAAACTCGGCCGCGTAGAATCACGCCAACCTCCTCACAATAGCATTTCGGACGCTGACGACGGCAAAGGCCAGCCGCGCGGGATACAGCTTCCAGAGCGGAAAATCGATTCGCCGCTGAAACGGTTCAGGCGCCTGAAGGATGGCATCATCGACCATCTGGCGATGGAGCGGCTCTAGGCGACGCGGCGCCTCGGTCAGGTCACACCAGCACAAGTCCGACGTCTCCAAACCGGACGGCCGGGCCTCGCCTCCGGTGGCTCTCGCACGGAAAACGTACGTCTTTTGATCGCCCAGACCGTTCACCGACTGGCAGAGATAGACGCCAACCAACTGCTCGAGCTCTATCTCGTACCCCGTCTCTTCACGCGTTTCGCGGATGATCGCTTGTTCCGGAGTCTCGTTCTTTTCAATGCCGCCACCCGGCAAATCCCACAACCGGAAAAGTTCGCGCCGGTGCAAGAGCACCTGCCGACGATCGGGAGAAAGAATGACGGCCATCGAGCCCTCGCGAGTGATCATTGTAGGTATCCTACAAGCCAGATCGAAGTGCGAGAAAGCATTGACGCGCATTATATCATTATTTCGGGATTTTCTCTATGCGTCATGCTGTATGGGGTGGCGTCAAGGTTTTGCACACGGGCGAATGAATTCGCTGCAACCCATAGCAAAACCGACCTGCGTCGGTTCAAAATGAGTCGCCGGAGGGCGACTTTGCTCTGCGTTGCTGCGGTTTCTAACCGCCGGGCCCAAGCGACTGCAAAACTTTGACGGGCACCCTGCCGTATGGGGTGGCGTCAAGGTTTAGGGGGGCTGACGTTGGGGCAGCCAGAACGTTCGGAACACGAAACACGCGAAAGGGCGCGAAAGCCGCGAAAGAAAAGCGCCCAGCCGAAAGTGGGCGGGGCGGAGATGGGGAGCGCGCGGATTGTGTCCTGATTGGATCGGCGCGCGGGCGCTGCAGTGAAGGACTGGCGCGGGGCGGGGCAGCGATGGACCACGCACGCCAATTTCTCAACGACTATGGTTCGGGCCTACGCAGGTCTCAGTGATTCCGCGATTACGAGAAGCAACTGATCGAGGCCATGTGGGTTTGTATCACCGGGCTGGGGCCAATCACCGAAAAGCGTGACTCGAAAGTTCAGAGGGCCTTCGCGCCATATGAGGACCGCCGAGTTCCCCATCGCGGCAGCGGGGCTCCAGTAAGTGTATCCGACGTTGCCGCGTACCTTCACTTCGCGTACGTCCAGAGCTATCTCTCTGAATTGATGCATCACCGAGTCAGGAGTGACAGGTGCGTTTGTCTTGGTCAGCTTCGCGGGGCTGGACGACCAGGACGAACGTGGTGCCGGTTCGCTGGATGCGCAGTGTTACGCTGCCTACGGGGCCGCTGTGTCGGTCTCGAGACTTTTTACCAACCACCTGTCGTCTCTCTGAACGAAAGTGGCTCTGTACTGCCAGGCGAAACCGTTCGGCGTAATGTGCCCGATGTGCAACGTGTCGCCCGTATCTCGTTGCACGGGACGTGCTGCTCCCCATTCATCAGGAACAAGTTTGTCCAGCCCAAGCCGAAGGGCTTGGTCGGTGACTTGACCATCCGTTACGCGGTTCTGGGCCTGCTGCAGGTCGTGACCCCGCAAAGCGATAACTAGCTCGGTTAAGGCTGTGAGAGGGGAATCAATAATGCGTCCATAAGAACGTGCGTAGCTGTCACCTTGACGCTCCCAGAGCGACTCGTATTGCTGCTTCTCGAATGTGCCAGACTCTAAGAAAATCCGTGCCGCGGGTACATCCCTGGGGATCGGGCCACGAAGCCGGATTGCATCCACGCTTCCGTCCACAAATGTCGCTTCACCAGCCGAGCCGGCCCATTGGCCAGTCGCTTCCGGTTTGGTGGAGGACCATACGACTTGCCAACGGTCATCTTCGAGTTGCAGCAGGAGATATTCGGCGTCAGCTGTGGCGTCGACGGGTAGCGGCAAAAGCCCCATTTCCAACTGTCCGTTGCTTTCCTGGACTCCTGCCGCGATCGGGGGACTCTGCAGTGAATTAAACACCGGGTCACCCGGATTTCGAGTCCAAAGTTGGTAAGAGACGGTCCCGTCCGGATCCAGCCAGAAGAAGTATGGTATCGAGTAGAATGGTTGCGCGGCGTCAGGATAGATGGAGACAATAAGGACTCGCAGATCCCACGCCGGCATATAGATGAAATTCACGGGCACTTGATATTCTGCGGCCACGAAGGCCGCCTTGGCTCGGATTTCTGATGACGATATGTCGTTCCGGACGTATAGGCGGCCCAATTCATCGGTCAAGACGCGGGCGAACGTGGCGGCGGATGCTGGGCTAGCTGTTCCTTGGCCCACCCGGGAGGTCGGCGCAGGCGCTCCTACGACCGCCGACTTGGGCGGTGACGGGAGGGTAGGTTGGTGCGCCCGACAGCCAACGGGCCATATCGCAAGGCAGCACAGGATCAAAGAGACGAGATGGTTAGGAGGGCGTGGCATCATACCAGATCTCCTCACGTCGGTAGGTGATGAAATCACGCGCGGACAGAGCAGAACACGCTGCTCTGTCCATCGTTGCTTGGGACGCGCGACTCTAATTTCGGTAACTCTCTGCCCGTGCCGCGCTAGTCACTCGACCCACACATTGTAGTAGTAGCTGTGGTGGCCAGTGACCACATACGTATTCGAACACGAGTTTGTGTAGCCATTCACGCAGTATCCAACAGGTGGGTCGGCGACGCCATCGCAATGACATGTATCGCTAGCGAACTTCCACCGGCCGAAGTAGACATCCACCCAGTATGGGTCGTCCGTGCCGGCCCCTTTGTCATTGACCATCAAGGTGCTGTAATAGTCCGTGTGCGCGGGGTTGGTACTGCCATCCGGAATCGGAACGCTGTAGCTCTTGAGATAAAGGTAGGTCCCATAGGGAACTACGGGTTGGTTGTCACAATTGTCGCTTTGGCATTTCACCGCTGCATCCCCGGGCCTGACCGCGACGCCAGTATAGGCCTTTCCCGCGCCTTGACTGTCTCGCCCGCGAATTACCAGAATGGCGTCAGCCGCGTCCTTGAACAGGCGATACTGGTACCCCGTTGCCCATTTTCGTCCGGGCTGCAGCTCTTTGGATCGGGCGACCGCTTCGTCGGCGCGGATCCCCATTACCTCGTCTGCTTCAAAAGAGGAATCGCCGAGAGGGCCACGCAGCGCGGTCTGGTTTACTACCTGACCGCCGCGCACTTCGAGGTACAGATGGCGGTCGGTTCCGGGGACCACGAAGTCCAAGTTCCAACTAACCCGCCGACCACCGAGTCCGCGTTTGTCCTCTGGCAAGGCCGGATCTTCACCCGAGTCTGTGCTGTTCAGTTCATAGAGCTTTGCCGACGAATCCCACCGCGAAGCCGTTTTTAGCCCTGTCTGGTAGGCCTCGTGCAGCGACAAGGGAACCGGCGCGGGTCTCCCAGACTGTGCGGCGGCGTTCCAGGGCCCGAGAGCCAATATGGCCAAAACGGCCATGCCGACGACAAATACCCGAACATTCTTCACCAAGTGCACCGCTGGTATAATTCCTCCTTGTACTTTGGAATAAGGTAGCCCGTGCATGGTTCGATTGCCTACGGGCCCTTGTGCTGATCCACGAAAACCGAGTGCGCGGGAGACTTTGCGCATCGCCGAGCTGTTGCTTAGCCTCCGACCTGTCACGGATCCAATGTGTGACGTGACGCATCCCCTGGGGCATCTCCAGCTTACGACAGTTTTCGTCGTTTGCATAGTTACGCGCGTACTCTTTTTGTACTCTCTTTTTGTACTGCCATTTCGGTACGCGCGTACTCGGTCGAGCTACGACACCCTTTGCCCTATCGGAGGATGCGTAAAGCGAGTACGCGCGTACTCGTCAAATTGAGTACGCGCGTACTCTCCTCTTCTCGAAAATCTGTGATACAATGAATGCAGAGATCGATACCAGAGGAGGCCCTCGATGAATGAGCTCGCCCGCATCGTGCACGATCTCGTCACCGCCCAAGCGCCTCGCGCAGAGTGCCTGGCCGGCCTCTCCCCGCAAGAGCGCGCGGCTCTGGAGGATCTGACTCCCCTCCTGAGTGCCCCTGCTCCTTCGACTAACAGCCTTTTCGACCGGCTGGTCGCCTATGATTGGGCAAGCCCTCCTCGGGCCGTCTCAGTTTTGACTCCAAGCGCCGATTGAGCGCCGACGATCGCCCCTAATACCAGCTGCCATGTGCTTGGCTGCACAGAATGGGTACACGTGGTTGTCGAACATGGGATGACAATACGCCCCGACGGCATCGGGCCTTTGTTAGAGTTGGAGCACGTCTGCGCTTTGGGAAGACATCAGACCCCGCCGGAAGAACGCGGGCAGAGGCAGCGCGGACGGCCTGAATGGAAACGATAACGGTCCTATTAGCTGATGATTATCTGGCTGTGAGAGGCGGACTACGCGTCGCCCTCGGTCAGGTTTCGGGGTTGACCGTCATCGGCGAAACGTGTACGATCCGCGAGACCCTCGACCACGTCACACGTGAGCGGCCGACCGTCGCAGTCGTGGGCGTGCTTCTGTCCGATGGCAGCGGGGCCGAGGTATGCCGCGGGATTGACCGCGCGCGGGCGCTACTTTGGAGGCGGGTGCGTGTGGTGGGGCAAGCGCGGATGAAGGGTGTCAATTTCTCAACCACCATGGCTCAGGCTCAGGCGGGTTTCAGTGATTCCCCGATCCTGAGAAGCAACTGATCGAGACCATGTGGGTTAACTGCAGTCGGCTGAGGCCAATCGCCGAAAAGTGTGACTCGAAAGTTCAGAGAGCCTTCGCGCCAGATCAAGACTGCGTAGTTCAACATCGCGGCGGATGGGCTCCAGTAAGTGTAGCCCACGCTGCCGCGTACCTCCACTTCGCGTACGTCTAGAGCTGTTTCTCTGAATTGATGCGTGACAGAGTCAAGGGTCACAGGTGCGTTTGTCTTGGTCAACTGAACATCAACGGCTTTCTGATCCGGGCTGGCGGCTGGGCTTTCTGGATCCGCAAAGAGAATCCTGACAGTCTGGCTTCCGTCCTCGAAATTGAAAACCCACCCCTCGGCGAGCGGCAGATTATCCGGTATGTCGGTCGGTGCCATTATGGGAAACGATGCCAGCTTTTGAGCGTCACTCAGATTGGTGAACTTGGAAGAACTTGACACCCGTGGAATCGGCGGTGTAGCCTCGAGCGACGTCGGCAAAGCCTTCGTTCCCGGAGTCTGAGTGTTGTGGGGGGTTGACGATATGGGTGAAGGGTTTGCGGGCTGGAGCGCAACAGTTGAAGTTGCCACCGTGGTGGGGGGAGCGCCAGGTGCCATTGGGGAGGCACAACCTGCGAGGGACGTCATGCCAAGCAAACCGATGAGCAACAATGTTCTTGACAATCGACAAATCAGTTGAAGCATTGAATCTCCTCGAGCCCACTGCTTGAGGGCCAGCTCACAAATGTGGCTGATTAGGGTTTCGCGAGCGGGGCGGGGCGGTTTATCGGCTGAGACCTTGCTCTAGCATCGAACTCGTCGGCTATTATACCACTCATGCGATGCTCATAAGCTGTGGCGCAGTTGCGTGCTCGGGCAGGTATCGGATGATGAGCGTTCCCGGGCTCCGATTCAGCTAGCCAAGTTGCCTGCTAGGCTCCTGGGGCCGCGGTTTGAGATGAGTGATGGAACACTCATTCGTTGTAGGTGGACCAGTGCCAGCCAAAACTTGTCGCGTCGCTGCAATTGTTAGTTACCCCGTACACGCAAACCCCTGGAACTGTAGTGGGGCAATTGCAATTTGAGGTGGTGGGAGTATAGCGCCCAAAGTATATGTCCACCCAATAGTTGCCCTCTAGGCATCTTTTATCTCCGTTGTCGTAGAGATAGAAGGTCGAGACAGTGTAATATTGCCCCTGAGCGTTGCTTAAGCGGATCGTGGGGCTTGAAACATCGATCCGCGTGCCCCATG
Source organism: Chloroflexota bacterium (assembly GCA_023381515.1). The sequence goes on from JAMCQI010000053.1 coordinate 119,350, forward strand.
ACCAGACAGCTGCAGGGTCATTAGGGCAGTAAGTTGGCGAGTGATTGGCGAAGTAGGTCTGAATAATCGGCTGTCCACTTGCTCCATACAGGGGAAAAAAAGCGTACCCAGTCATGTCAGCATTGTAGGTAGTGGCGAACACTCGTATGGGGAACGCGATGAGGAGAGCGAGTGCGACCGGTACCAGTATCCCCAATCGGGCTAGCTTGGATGCTCTCAAAACTCTGTCCATGTGAAATCGCCTCCGTTGACAAGAACAACATTTCGGTCGGTTAGGTACTCAATATCAGAGATCTCGCCTGTGCCTAGTGCATGCAGGTCCTTGGGACTCAAGACCTGTTTCCAAGATTCCCCTTCATCTGCACTCCTGAACACGCCTGTGCGGAAGCCTCCTTGAAGCACCACTTTACTGGAGCTATAGTCTGGCGGCACGGATATGCTCGCGAAGGTACCGGAGCTAACCCTGGTCCATTGGCGCTCCCCCTGGCCACTCTGACTTTGTAATCCCTTGGAGAGTGTACCGGGGGTCTGTGCCAAGAGATGTGAGCCTCGAATGAAGTCTCCGGCAGCACGTAGCGTGCGGGGCGGGGTCTTGATTTTGGAACTCCCCCTGCCGTCAAACAAAATTGCATCGCCTGATTCCTCGTGTGCCTCGATCGCCAAGACCGATTCGCGGTCATTGGACCTTGAGAGTCGGTAGACGCCGTCCGCCACCCTTGTCCAGGAATGGAGATCCTTCGACAAGTAAAGACCTGTGTTAGGTCCAGCGGTTATGCTGACCAGAATTTGGGATGTGCCGAGCGCAGCAGTCCACTGAGGGGGGCCGGCTGGCAGTTCACCGATACGCTCCCAACTCGATGCGTTGTTGGTGGAGATCCACAAGCCAGACGGCGTTCCCACGAGGATGACCGCTGACGCGCTCTCGCCTGGATTAGGTATTGAGGCGGTGCTGTATGCCCAGTATCCCCCTTCGGCAGGAAGCTTGCCAATGGCGCTCCAGTTCTTGCCCCCATTCTGTGTCTCGAACACCTCGATCAGTCCCCGGTTGGCCACACTCGCGAACGCGCTCCTTTGGACCAGAGGGTTGGGGGTGATCGAGGATACGAGGTGGCCCGTTAGATCACTAGCCTGCCAGGTCTCGCCTGCGTCCGTCGAGTACAAGATCGCCCCGTTCAATCCAGTCGTGTACAATTGGTAAGACAGCACTTTATGCGTTTTGGCGTCAACGATCCCAACTGCCGACATTGAATCATGCGAGCCCGACACAATGACAGTCGGGTTAGGGTTCTTGTCTCGCTGAAAAACGAAGTGGTAGCCTTTCGCCCGCTCGCGAACGGGGGAAAAAGCAGGCTTCCCTGCGATTACCAGCCGGAGGGCTTCCGGACTATCGACGGAAGGTCTTTCGCTTATGCGCGCAACGTCCGGGACAATCTTCTGTTCGGTTGCCCCCACGACGGCCCCGTCTGCAAGCTGCAGTCTGACACTCGAGGAGGAGGCTTGAGATGCAAATGTAGCTACCCAAGCCCGCCGCTTTCCGTCAGCTCCAGATGTGTCTGCGTCACCATCGATGTCTGAGCTGCCCATCTGAAGAAGAAGCGCATCGGCGCGCCACGCCTTCGCATACGCGTCGAGAAGATCCCAGGCTTGGCTCATTGTAACCGCATTTGGAGCTGTTGAAGGTGCTTGTGGGTGCGGAAGCTGTGGCTCGTACACGGTCCCGGATGCTCGCGCCGAAACCACCGCGACCATGCCTACCAAAACGGCGACCAGAAGCGCTACCTTGAGCGTAGGTACTTTGAGATTCATTTCTTTGGCACCCCCTGAATTCAAGTTCTCAATAACGGATGCGGCATTGATGCGTGCTCGAGAGCCTGTGACAACCTAGTTCCCTTGCTCATTTCAGCCACATGATTCTGCGACGTTGAAATGAATCGCTTTGGTTTCTTTACTCTGGCTGCATGAGACCTCCTTTCGCCTTCCCCAATCGTCGAGCCCTCTGGGTCGTGGGCGCCCCGATTTGGAGTCACGTTAAGACCGGCAGAAGCGCCGGCGGTCGAGGTGAACCCAGGGGGAGGGCACAAGTAAGAGTCGCCGAATCCCCTCAAACCCATGCTCCAGATTCATGGGAACGCGTCCGGGCCCCGGATCGAAGATGCCACCGGGAGACGGACCACGCTGTCATCGGGGTTGCTCTTCGTGAGGCAACTGATGTTCCCACGGGCGGTGTATCCAGCATACGACAGCTCTGGCTCGTTGCATAGTTACGCGCGTACTCTTTTTGTACTCTCTTTTTGTACTGCCATTTTGGTACGCGCGTACTCGGTCGAGCTACGACTCCCTTTGCCCTATCGGAGGATGCGTAAAGCGAGTACGCGCGTACTCGTCAAATTGAGTACGCGCGTACT
>JAMCQI010000106.1 GCA_023381515.1 Chloroflexota bacterium
AGGATGTCGGGGCGGTTGGTGGCGGGTCCCGAGCGCAAGAGCCGTCTCATCAGCGATGAGGAAAAACGGATCGTCGCCTATCATGAGGCCGGGCACGCGCTAGTGATGCGAATGTTGCCCAATTGCGACCCGGTCTTTAAAGTTTCGATCATCTCGAGGGGCATGGCGCTCGGTTATACCATGCATCTCCCCGAAGATGACCGGTATTTGCAGAGCAAGTCCAAACTTCTGGATGAGCTTGCCGGGGTTCTCGGCGGCCGGGTCGCGGAAGACATTGTCTTTGACGATATCACGACGGGCGCCTCGAACGACCTGGAGCGAGCGACGGACCTCGCCCGGGCGATGGTCACCCGTTATGGGATGAGCGAAAAGCTCGGCCCGCGCACCTTTGGCAATCGCGAAGAGCTGGTCTTTTTGGGTCGAGAGATTTCCGAGCAGCGCAACTATGGCGAACAAGTGGCCCGGCAGATCGACGAGGAAGTGAAGGGGATGATCGGCAGCGCCTATAACAAGGCGAGGGACATTCTCATGACGTGCCGCGGACAACTGGACATGATCGCGAACCGGCTGATCGTCGCAGAGACCATCGAGGGAGACGAATTGGCGCGGTTGGCCGGTCTATCCACCCACGAATTGCTTCCCGCACCGGCGGGGTCGTAGCATAGCGGGACAAGTCAGTGCCAATACCCTCCGGCCTGCGTTCCGCTTTGCCCGACGAACAACAAAGAAAGACCCCCTCTCCTCGATGAGGAGAGGGGGCAAAGAGTAATGCGGAGGAGATGCGATTCACGATAGATCACATCCCTAGTCCTTCAATCGTTGGATCAAAACACCCAGGTTATCCCCCTCGAACCAGTGATGCATCAAATTACTGATCTCTCGTCGAGTGGAAAACTGGCCAAGAAGGAGAAAACGATCTGAGGGACCCAGCTCTGCCGCGTAGAGTTCACCCGTGCGTTCGATCCACGACACGCGCCAGCACGTGCCCTGCATCTTCCAGTAGGCGCCGAAAGGCACCTGCCGGCTCTCGGAGCGACGGGGCGTTTGCATCCAATCACAATATCCTGATGTGATCGCCATTCGAACCATTTCTCTCGGGTCCTCCCCGCGCGCCGATTGCGGACTTGGCCGCTTGTCAATCAATAGCGCCGGCCTCGACCTCCGCCACCACCGCCGCCGCCGCGATAACCGCCGCCTCCCCCACCGCGGTCCTCTCGAGGCCGTGCGACGTTGACCGTCAAACGCCGGCCGTCCAGCTCATAGTTGTTGAACATCTGGATCGCCTTTTCGGCATCGGCATCGGTGTTATATTCGACAAAGCCGAAACCTTTCGTGCGACCCGTGGCGCGATCCAAGATCAAGGTCAAGTCCTTGAGCTCACCCGCCTGGCTGAAAAGCTCGCGCAATTGGTCCTCTGATACTGAATAGGACAAATTGCCAACGTACAGTTTGGTTGCCATTGCTCTCTCTCCTCAGAGTGGAACTGTCCGACCTCTTGCGGACAATTCAAAGATCGTGCGCCTGCACAAAAGCTCGGCTCGGTCACCTCACGAACGGGAAAATAACAGAGGCCAAAACCAACCCGTCCGAGTCAGGCGACTCGGACGGCATTGTATCCACCGTATATACTCGTCTCCAACCCCAATAATAATACCACAGTCTCAAGAATTGAGCAAGCCCACTTTTGTGCCACCGTCGGTCCTGTCTAATTCGAAGATGTCTGGCGTTTAGCGGGTCGCGGTCGCGATAATCACGCTTTCATGGGTTTGGGCTATTTTGCGACGACATCCACTTTCGTTTCGAGGATCAAATGATCGGCCGGACTGCCGCTGGTGCCACCTGTCACGGGCAAGCGCGCCAGGCTTGGCCACTGGTACATGCCGATTTCCAGGTGATAGCTCCCCGGCGCCGCATCCGGAGGTATCGTCAGGGAATAGGGATCGGGAATGATCTCGTTCGGCTCCCAGATAGAGGTGGGATATGTTCCCGCCCGCGGCCGGCTATCGATTTGCGCACGCAAAGAGCCATTGGGATCAAGAAGGTGAACGAACGCCGTATACTCTTGCGCCACGGGCGCCAGGCACTGCCAATAAAGAACGAGCTTGAGCGAGTCGCCGGTATGGACCGGCGCGGGTGTCAGAATGCGGTAGCCGAGAAGCTCGATGGCATTCCCAAGCTTGACGTCCGTCGGTGTTACACCAGCGAGTTCCTGTGCTGTCAGACGCGGCAGCGCGACCTTGACGCGGCTCAAATGAATAATGTCGTCCTGAGTGCCGTCGGAAGCTGTGAAAGAGTGCGGCTGACCGTCGCTCACCGCGTAGAGACCGAGCTGCAAATCGTATAGCCCGGGTTGAACATCTGCGGGAAGCGGGAGAGCCATTCGTTGGCGCAAAATGATCCCGTCCGGCCAACGCTGCAACGGATACTTGTCGCCGAATACGCTGCTTCGCTCTTCCGCCACAATATTATTGGCGAGATCGCGTAGCTGGAGCCGCCAGGCGACCTGCCGGGCGGGAACGCGCAGCGTCTCGATGTGGGCAGTCAGCGAGATGACATCGCCGGCGTTAAGCGTCCGCGATGGAATAGCATAATCCACAAGAGCAAGAGTGTTGCCGAAGCGTCCGAGAGTCCTGGTGCCATTCGCCGCCTGCGCGGCGGAGGTCTTGCGAATGATCTCGCTGTCCCCCCAACGATAGACCACCTGCAGCCCGGGGTCCGTGGGAAAATGCTGATCGCTCGCGATGAATAGATACTCACCCAAGTTCGGATCGTCGCGCCATTCCCCAAAGGTCTTGGGTCCAAGGGCAGGGAAAGAGACAAGCAAGTCGGAAGGTAGGGTCTCATGCCATATTCGCGAGAGCCAGAGGGCCGTGAGATTCTGGGCCCCGATATAGTTCACGTGAACGGTGTCCAGATGCCCCTTGGTCCACAAGGCGACTTGAATTTCTGATTCCGTCAGCGGTGTAAACACAGGCGGAGGGAAAAAGAAAATGATGCCCGCGGAGAGAACCACGCCGGTGGCGAGGAAACCCAGTTCGGGCCACAGACGCCATCTCTGCAGGCTTTCCTGCACTCGCTCGACGGCCCATGCGAATGGAATGACCGCAAAGAGCGCAATCGGATAGAGCCACACATAGAAGGACTTGTTTGCCCAATACTCGTTCCACCCCAGCAAACGGACACCCACCAAGAGGGCAAACGTCTGCAAAAGGGCAAAAGCGAAAAAAGCGAGGACGGCCCGGGCATGAGAGCCGAGCCGCCGGAGCAAGAGCATGCCCAGAGCAGGCAAGACGAGAAACCAGCCGCCCAGCCCTTCCCAAGTGGGAGGGATTACGGCACCCTGCGCCGAGAGCCGTCCCGGATTGGAAATGTAATACCCACCGGTCAACACAATTAGAACCCAAAAGACAACGGGCAATCCGAGAACCCATGAGGCGACCGTGAGCCCATCCTTGAGAAGCATTCGACCTTGACGCCACTCCAAGAACATCACCGACCCGAAAACGGCTAACGGCAGCGCCAGCCATAGTGGAAACGAGACGGTGATCGAAAACAGGCACAGCGCCATCCCTAGCGGCCAAACGGGAATGGGCATCCGCAGATATAGAACCAAGAACAAGAGAAAGGCGACGAGGAAAAGCTGGGCCGCAACTTGCGTCATGAAATATTGGGGACCGACGAGCATCCCGACGAAATAAAGGGAAGGGATATAGAGGGCAAAAACCGCCAAGAGCGACGTGGCTCGATGGATGCGCCGCTCAGGAAGGATGGCACACGCGAGGATATACACGCCCCCGGCGATGAGCGCGAGCCAGAGCGCCGCAAGGGGGTGCTCCAGACGGAGCGGGAGCCAACCGATCCAGTGCGCGACAGTCGCGACGACGAGGGCTGGCCCGCCCGGATAATCGCCAAAGATGCGGCCGCTCGAGAAAATGGTGTCGATGTACATGAGGTGGTTCGCTGCATCGCCGGAATAGGTCGGGGGAACAAGGGTCGGCCAGGAGGGGAAGACGACGTAGAGCCATGTGCCGACGACGGCGAAAAGGAAACCGGCCAGCTCCAAAGGGTCGCTCTCGAGTCGCAGGTGCTGGCGCGAAATCCAGAATGCCCCTATGGCGGCCTCTAAAACGAGCAGGACGAGAATTAAGGCGGGGCTGACTTGGCGGCCGAGCAGATCCAGACCATAACCGTCGACGAGCAGGAGCGCAAAAAAGGCAACTGCAGCCGAGAACAGCAGCTCCGCCGGGTGGACGGCCAGCCTCTTGGACGTGGATTCGATTTCTCTACCTCACGAGGTGGCTTTTGGTGATATTACCCGTTTTCCACGATTCCCGCAAAACGGGCCGCGCGAGGATTTCTCGCGCGGCCCGCTTGCAATTTTGTGCTGCCTCAACGAACAATGCGCTCGACCCGGTTATTTGACGACCAAGGGCAGGAAGAGTTGCGCCTGCAGAAAAGCCAACTTGAGGTCCTTATTCCCACCGTCATAATAGGCGATATAAGGTCGCGTGCCATTGAACGCGAGCGAGGCATACTGACCAATACCGGAGCCAGTGTCGATCGTGTCACATTGCCACTTGCCCGTTGCCGCGTCGGTGCCGCAGTTGCCGCCACTCGGAACCTGGTAGGCATGCTCAAGGTAATTGGCGAATGGGCCGATAGATGTGCGCCAATAAGCCACGTGAGCCATCCCATTCGAATCAAGCCTCACTGAAGCGTATCGACCATTCGTCCCTGTAGGATTGCTGGCGATTGTCGAGATGGTCGGAGGAGCGCACAAGGGATAGCAATGCCGATCAGCAAACTTGAGCGCACGGTTGGTCGCGTCATAATAGGCGATCACCTGCTCGCTAGTGAGAAAAGATGACTTGAAAGCGATGGAGCTGTACTGGCCGACATCGCCCGCGCTGTCGATCGTCAGACAGCTCCAACCGCCGATGGGATTTCCACAGTTGCCGCCGGAACTGACCTCGTGTGCCATTTTCAAGTCCTTATTCGTCGCGCTATAATAGCTGATCCAAGGCGTGTCGTCCGCATCCACGTCGAGCGATACGAACATGTCTGCCAAACTTGGATTACTGTCGACCCAATCACACTGCCACTTGCCGGAACTCGCACCATCCCCGCAGTTCGTGCCCCCGCTCGCAACCGAATACGCGTGAAGTAAGACTGACCCACCGATGGTCACTGCCTGAAAGGCAATATGAGCGACACCGGCCGAGTCGTACTTGAGCGAAGCAAACATGCCAGCATAGCCCCCTGAGCTCTTGAAGACAGTTGTGTTGGCCCACAAACAAATCAGCCCAACGCATGCCAGACGGACAAATTTGAGGGCATGGTTCGTAGCATCGTAATAGGCAATTCCTACCGTGCCGCTAGGGCTCACCGCAATGGAACTGTACTGCCCAACATCGGCGCTGCCGCCGCCGTTATCAACCGTCTGGCAGTACCAAGTGTTGCCCGGTCCGCAATTCCCGTCCGAACTGACTTGTTTGGCTACGCGCAGGACCTTGTTTGTTGCGTCGTAATAGCTGATGTACGGGGTGTTGCCGGCGAAGGCAATGGATGCATACTTGCCGACATCGTTTGTAGAATCAATCGCGTTGACGAGCCATCCGGTGGTTGCCGTGATAGCATTCGGGCCGGCCGGCTGCGGGCCTTGCGCTTGGCCTTGGCCTGCCGAGAGAATCAGAACCATCACAGAGAGAAGAATTCCGACGAGCAAGCGCGGTTTCATGGGCTCCTCCTAGAGTCCAGCTCGTTCGCGTCCATTTTGATTGCACCCAGTCTTGCCGAAAAAGCACAACGCACCTGGTGCGCGACGCGCCAGAGCACGCCGCGCACCAGGTGCGTGGATTCAAAATGTGGGGACGTGCCCTGCCCGTTCTCCATGTGAGCCACTCGGGTTCTCCAGGAGAAAGAAAAAGCCGTCGCACACCTTTCGGTCTGCGACGGCAGTCATCACCGATGGTAATTCAGTTGCAGGTCACGATTGGAATTGTATTATCAAATCGGCGGAGTGTCAATTGTACCGCAGGGCTAGGCCAGGACTGCTGCAGGATCCCCCCGGTGTCACTGCGAGCGCAGCGAAGCAGTCTCCCTCCCACACCGGATGAGACCGCTTCCTCGCAAAGGACGGTCCGGGCAGTGACCCTCAACTCCTGACTTGGCAGCAAGCGTGGGGGCGAGGCGCAGTAAAGTTCGAGGACGAGCCAACACAGACCCGAGTCATTGCGACGAGCCGCTCAGCGGCGACGTCCCGTCGAGTCCCACGGGCGCAATCTCGGCTTCGGGTGACTTTGCGCCCAGTGTGGACTGCGCCCACTCTCTCACGGCGATTTGTGAGGCGGCGCTCGGGTAGGTATAATAGAGGGACTGGAGATTGGGGTTAAGGGTTTTCGAGGTGAATGCTTGGGTTTCTTTGAGATTTTGCTGATTTCGGTTGGGCTCGCGATGGATGCCTTTGCCATTGCGATAGGGATCGGGTCGGCCGGACGGGCACGCGGGCCGGGTCCCGTCTTTCGGCTTTCGTTTCATTTTGGGCTGTTCCAATTCCTCATGCCCATTCTCGGCTGGCTTGCCGGATCGACCTTTGCCGAGTTCATCAGCAGCATCGACCATTGGGTCGCTTTTGCGCTCCTTGCGTTTGTCGGGGGTCATATGATCCGCTCCGGTCTTGACCCCAATGGCCAAGTGGGCGCGAAGGACCCCACGCGGGGCCGGTCGCTTGTCATGCTCTCCGTGGCGACGAGCATTGATGCCTTCGCCATTGGATTAGGCCTGGCGATGCTTCAAGTCAGTATCATCTTACCCAGTTTGATTATTGGGATCGTCGCCGCGGTGTTCACTCTGGTGGGATTGGAAATCGGCAATCGTCTCGGGGAAGTGTTCGGCAAGCGGATGGAGCTGATCGGCGGATTGATTCTCATTGTGATGGGAATTCGAGTGCTAATCTCGCACATGCTCTAGCGGCAATTGCTATGCATCCATGGCCGCGCCGTCAAGCCGCCTATCACCCCAGCCCCTGTTCCCTCTTGGGAGGAGGGGTTTGTTTTTTGTGAGTAGGGAGGGCGCTCAGAGCGCCCTCCCTACTCATGACCAGAAATAGTAGCCTGCTCTTGCGGCACGGCGCCTGTAACTTACGTAAAGGATACTGTTAACAACTCTTAACAGAGATTTCGCGGTCCCTTAAACTCGCCATGAATTGATTTTAAAGTGGACGTGCTAGAATCACTCTCGAAAGCAGTTATTAGATTCGGCTGAGAGCGCCTAGCTCTTCCCGTAGTACTCAAATTCTCTTTGGAGGACAGATGTTCGAGTCCATTCTCAAAACCACAGTAATAGGCGGCCTTGCTCTCATCGCGGCGCTCGTCCTGAGCGCGTGCGGCAGTTCACAACCGGTGACCATTGGCGGCGCCCCAGCGCAAGCTCCAACTTCTGGAGACGCTAGCGGCCCTGTCGCGATCCCGACGACCGCGGGCCAAGCCGGAGGCCTTACAATCAACGGCGCCGGCGGTACCTTCCCCTATCCGCTCTATTCCCGCTGGTTTAGCGAATACAGCAAGACCGATCCCACCGTCAAGTTCAACTACCAGGCGATTGGTTCGGGCGGGGGCATCGCCCAGATTACGGCCAAGACGGTCGATTTCGGGGCGAGCGATGCCATCCTTAATCAAGATCAACTGAACTCGGCTCCCGGCTTGCAAATGTTCCCCACCGTCGCCGGGGCGATCGTTCCGAGCTATAACCTGAAGGACGCGAACGGCAATCAGATCACGGCGCAGATCAAGTTCCCGCGAACGGCCCTCGCCGATATTTACCTCGGCAAGATCACGAAATGGAATGACCCGGTCTTGCAGCAGGCCAATCCGGACATCAAACTGCCCGCCAAGGATATTATCGTCGTCCACCGTTCGGATGGCTCCGGCACGACCTTTATCTTCACCGATTACCTGTCGAAGGTAAGCCCCGACTGGAAATCCAAGGTGGGCAACTCGACCTCGGTGAATTGGCCGACCGGTCTGGGCGGCAAGGGGAACGAGGGTGTGACCGGCACAGTCGAGCAGAATGAAGGCTCGATCGGCTACGTGGAACTGGCGTATGCGCTCCAAAACAAGGTGACCTACGGCTTGATAGAAAACAAGGTGGGGCAGTACGTTCAGCCCACTAGCGCCGCCGTACAGGCCGCGATGGCCGATTTCGGGACTGAAATGGGCGACAAGCTGGCTATTTCGATTGTGGATGCGCCCGGCAAGGCTTCCTGGCCCATCTCCGGCTATACCTACCTTCTCATGTACATGAACCAGACCGATTGCGCCAAGGCGCAGAAGCTCATCTCGTTCCTAAAGTGGGCGTATGGCAGCAACGGGGCCCAGATCGCCAAGGAATTGGAATACATCCCGCTTCCGGATGCCGTGACGAGCCAGGTGTTGAACAAGCTCGGTCAGATGACGTGCAATGGCAAGCCTTTGTAAGTTCAGAGTTGCGGGTTCCAGGTTCAGGCATTGAACCTGGAACGCTCCATAAAGGAATTCGCATGACCATCAACGCGCCGTCGTTGCCGAAAGCGATACGCTCTAACGAGATCACGCGCCGTCTCGAACACGGCGACGTGATCTTTCGCGCCCTCACCGTTCTCGCTTCACTTACCATCCTCGCCGCCGTCGTCGGCATTGGTCTTGAACTGTGGCAGAACTCGGCGCTGTCGCGCGCTCAGTTCGGCTTGAGTTTTCTGACGACGACGGAATGGAATCCGGTTTCCAAGCAATTTGGCGCCCTTCCATTTTTGTACGGGACCGTTCAGACATCCCTGCTCGCGCTCCTCATCGCCGTCCCGATCGGGGTGGGCATCGCCATCTTTCTGGCCGAACTCGCGCCGAATTGGCTGCGGCAGCCGCTTGGGTTCATCGTCGAACTCCTCGCGGCGGTGCCGAGTGTGGTCTATGGACTGTGGGGCTTGTTCGTGTTTATCCCTGCCTTTGTCAAGCCGGCGAGCCAGGCACTCAATACCTCGCTCGGCTTTATTCCGCTCTTCAGCGGGCCCGTGTTCGGGCCGAGCCGCCTCGCCGCGTCGCTCGTCCTGACGATCATGATTCTGCCGACGATCAGTGCGGTGAGCCGGGATGTCTTTCTCGCCATTCCGCGGGCTCAACGGGAAGCGGCGCTCGCCCTCGGTTCCACACGATGGGAGATGATTTCGCAGGTTCTTATCCCGTACGGAATGTCGGGCCTTCTGGGCGCGGTTATTCTCGGGCTGGGGCGTGCGCTGGGAGAGACGATTGCCGTCACGATGGTGATCGGCAATAACCTCGATCTCACGGCATCGCTGCTCCATCCCGGCTATACGATGGCAAGCGTCATCGTCAACGAGTTTACTGAAGCGACTTACCCGCTGTATCTACAGGCTCTGATTGAGATTGGGTTGGTGCTCTTTGTGCTAACGCTGCTTCTCAACATGATTGCGCGCCTGCTCGTGTGGCGGGTGGCGCGCGGCCTGCCGACGGGGGACGCTAGATGACAACCCACGCTTCCTTCCGAACCGGCGGCCTGCACTACCGGCGCCGCCGCTGGACGAATGCGATCATGCTTGCCCTCACGGGCGTCGCTACGCTGGTTGCTATCTTGCCGCTCGCGTGGATCCTGTACTATGTGGTTCAGGAGGGAGGGCGGTTCTTGAGCTTGGACTTTTTCACCCAACTCCCCACCCCCGTTGGAGTTCCGGGCGGGGGTGTCGCGAACGCGATTGTGGGCTCGGCGCTCGTCGTCGGCATCGCGTGCCTGATATCCATCCCGGTGAGTATCATCGCCGCCTTCTATACGTCCACGCATCCGAATACGCCCCTGGGCGTTGCCGTACGCTTTGGAACGGACGTCCTCTCGGGCGTGCCGTCCATCGTTATGGCGATCTTTGCCTACACAGTCCTTGTGCTCACCCAGCGGCACTTTTCCGCTCTCTCCGGTGGGTTTGCGCTCGCGATGATCATGATTCCGACCGTGACGCGCACGACGGAAGAGATGCTGCGCCTCGTCCCACAAGAGCTGCGCGAGGGCTCGCTTGCGCTCGGCGCACCGGAATGGAAGACCACCCTCCAAGTTCTATTCCCGGCAACGATCAGCGGCGTGATCACAGGCGTGATGCTCGCGATCGCGCGCGGCGCGGGCGAAGCGGCCCCGATGATTTTCACGGCCTTTGGCAATCCCTACATGAACGTCGACCCGAACCAACCGACGGCGACGCTGCCACAGACCATCTTCGTCTACGCCATTTCTCCCTATAGGGACTGGCATGACAAGGCCTGGACGACGGCCTTGGTCCTTATCGCACTTGTGCTCGGCCTGAACGTGATCGCACGACTGTTCTTGTGGTGGCGCACCCGGCGCTTGATCGCGCTCTAGTCCTGGAGACAAATTCCTATGATGGCAGAATCATTTCCCAAACTATCCGAGCGGGAACACCTTCAGTCATTTACACGTGCCTTGGAGACCTATCCGCGAGAGGAAGCACAGAGAACGGCCCCAGCCAAGATTCAGGTGGAGCGCCTGAACTTTTACTATGGCCACTTTCACGCACTCACCAATGTCGACATCGCCTTTCCGGACAGGCATATCACCGCCATCATCGGTCCTTCCGGCTGCGGCAAGTCGACCCTGCTGCGCACGCTCAATCGCATGGGAGATCTCGTGCCGCATACACGAACGGAAGGAGAAATACTGCTCGACGGGCAGAATATCCTCGCTGCCAATATCGACGTCGTGGAGGTTCGCCGGAGGGTCGGCATGGTCTTTCAGCGGCCCAATCCATTCCCCAAGTCCATCTACGACAACGTTGCCTTTGGTCCCCGGTTGTACGGCGTCCGTTCTCGTCGCGAGCTGGATGGAATCGTCGAGCAAGCTCTTCGCGAGGCGGCTCTCTGGGACGAGGTTAAAGACAAGCTGCGCGGCTCGGCTCTAGCTATCTCGGGAGGTCAGCAGCAGCGCCTTTGCATCGCACGCGCTCTCGCGGTCGAACCAGAGGTGCTCCTCATGGACGAGCCTGCCTCGGCGCTCGATCCGATTGCCACGTTCAAGATCGAAGAGTTAATGAGGCAGTTGCGAGAGCGCTTTACGATTGTGATCGTCACCCACAATATGCAACAAGCCGCGCGGGTTTCGGATTTCACCGCGTTTATGCTCATGGACGAGAACCGCTCCGGCCGTGTGGTAGAGTTCGGCCAGACGAATCAGATTTTTACCCGCCCGCGCGAAAAACGGACGGAAGATTATATTACCGGCCGATTCGGATAGCACCAAAGAACCCAGATTCCTCGGGGCCTCCGGGAAACCTGGGTTCTGACTCTCAGACTATAACTACCCAACTATGCGATTTTTCAACTATGAAACTAGCCAACTGTTCTTAATGCCTGCGCCAGATCGCCGATGATATCGTCCGCGTCCTCGATTCCCACGGATAAGCGCACGAGCCCCATGCTGATCCCCACCTTTGCGCGTTCCTCCGCCGACAGGCTGCGATGCGACGTCGTCGCCGGGTGCAGGACGAGCGTATAAACATCGCCGAGCGTAGTCGCGGGGAGACACAGTTCAAGAGCCTCCATGAAGCGGAACGCGGTTGCCTGGTCCGCCCCTTTAATCTCAAATGAGATCATTCCCCCGTAACCGCGATCACCGAAAAGCGAATGCGCCAGCTTGTATTGAGGATGGCTGGCCAGTCCCGGAAAGTTCACGCGCGCGACGCCCGGTTGGCTCGTCAACCACTTGGCCACACTCTCGGCATTCGCACATTGCTGGCGCATGCGGAGCGGCAGGGTCTTGAGCCCGCGCAGGGCGAGCCACGCCTCAAATGGACCGAGCACGCCCCCCACCAGTTTGTTCAGCTCGTACAACTTGATCCGGTTGGCGGCACTGGTGACGACGACGCCCGCCATCACATCGCCATGGCCGCCGATATACTTGGTCGCGCTGTGAACCACATAATCGGCGCCGGCGGTGATGGGATTGAAGAGATAGGGGGAAGCAAAAGTGTTGTCGATCAGGCACAAAGCCCCGTGGCGGTGCGCCACAGCGGCGAGTGCGGGGACATTCGCGACCTTGAGCAGAGGGTTCGATATCGTTTCCGCGAACACGGCCACCGGGCGTGTCTCCGCGACCGCTGCTTCTACGGAGGCGAGATCAGATACATCCACCCAGTGAACCGATGCGCCGAGTTCAGCCAAAAGATGCTGGAGCAGCGCGTAGGTCGCTCCGTATACATCCATGGCAGCGACCGTCGCCGTGCCCGCGCGCACTCCGGCGGCAAGCAAAGCCGCATGAATCGCGGCCATTCCGGAGCTATAGGCCTGGGCCGCCTCGGCGAGTTCGATGTCGGCCATCGCCGCCTCAAAAGCGGCGACGGTCGGGCTGCCATAACGCGGGTAGACGTATCCCTCGCGCGTTGTCGCAAAGATGGCATCCAGATCGTTCATGCTCTCATATACATAGCCCACAGAAGGGTGGATCGGAGTGGCAACAGGCGTGTAATCGCCGGGGGGAACACGCTCGCCGGCATGGACCGCACGCGTCGAGAGGGCCTTGTTGCGCAACGATTTCATGAGACTCCTCGTAACATCGACTTGTAATGTGAAGGGTAAAGTTCAAGGTTCGGGCGGTCGTACGTTCTCTTCAAGGTCTGCAACCCCTTGACCGTAAGGTGTTACCGTGGAACTTGACGCCGGCGGATGTCCGCGAGCGCTTGTTCGCATGCGTGGCGCACGACCTCTGCTCGGTCGGCGGACGCTGACCTGGACAGCAGAGACTCGGCTGCGCGGTCTCCGACCTGGCCCAAGGCGAGCGCGCAATCCCAGCGAACGAAGGCGGCCTGCTCACGCTCGAGCATACCCGCAAGCTCGCGGGCGGCAGTGGGATATCGGAGGTTGCCGAGTGCGATCGCACAAGCCTGGCGGACACCCGCGTCGTAATCGTGCCAGAGCGCTTCGACGAGCGGGCCGATAACGGCAAGCGTCCCAATCTTGCCGAGTGCGACGGCTGACTGCTGGCGAACCAAACTTACCGGGTCCTCTTGCAGCGTCTGCCAAAGCGGTTCGATCGCACCGGGATCTCGGCGCCTCCGCAATGTGAACGCGGCCAACCAGCGGGTCGTGGGATTCGGATCGTGGAGCAGACGGTCAATCACGGCGGGGACAGGGCTCCTTTTCAGCCACCCCGGAACATTGAATCGAGCATCATCGGGAATGAGATCCCTGTCCGAGCGCGGCCGCCAATGGCTCAGCAGGGACGCACGCTCTCCGCGCGCGTCGGGTTCCTGCCTAATCCGTTCCCCATTCCGTTCAAATTCTTCCCGATGCTCCTCACAATATCCCACCGATCCAATCGCTTCCGCTCGGCAGCGCCGCCGGTCGGCCGAGAGCCCGAAACAACGCATGACTTTACCTGCCGCTGTGTTCGGTCGCCGGAAGATCGCGCAGCGCGTTCTTCATACGTTCGAGCGCCTCGGAAAGCATGCCGCGTGGGCAACCGAAATTGAACCGGAGGAATCCATCTCCTCCGATCCCAAAGGGCTTGCCGTCGTTCAGTCCCACACGGGCTTGCTCGAGAAAGAAGTGATAAGGATCGCCCGGGATGTCTGTCTGCCGGCAATCGAGCCACGCCAGGTACGTCCCCTCAGGTTTAGACATGGTGATAGGCCCCAGTTCCCGCCGAACATAGTCATACGCATAATCGCGATTGCTTTCCAGGTAAGCTAGCAGTTGGTTTAGCCAATCAGGGCCGTCGCCAAAGGCGGCCTGTGCCGCGACAAGTCCCATCAAGTTCACCCAACCCACAAGCCCTTCGCCCGCCTTCTGAAATCGTTTCCGCAACTCGGGATTTTGAATCACCGCAAATGCGCATTGGAGACCCGAAAGATTGTAGGTCTTGCTGGGGGACATGAGGGTGATCGTGTTTTGCGCAATTTCCGGGCTGATCGAGGCGATAGGGGTGTGAGGATGACCGCGATAGACCAAATCGCAATGAATCTCGTCGGAACAGATTACCACTCCGCGTTCGACACAGATCTGCGCCATTCGCTCTAACTCGAGCCGCGTAAAAACGCGGCCTACCGGGTTGTGCGGATTGCAGAGGAGAAACACACGCGTCTCTTTCGTGATGGCGGAGGAAAAAGAATCCCAATCGATTTCGTAAGACCCGTGCGAGTTGCGTAAGAGCGGGGCATCCTGCCGGACCATCCCCACGTGCTCAGCCGCCTGAAGGATCGGCGGATAGACGGGCGGCTGCACGAGGATCGCCCCGTCTGGTCTGAAAAGCGCCGCGCACGCTTTGTTAAAGCCGGCGATGACGCCGGGCAGGAGGACCAGATCTTCCGTAGACACCTGCCAGCGATAGCGAGCGGCCAACCGGTCCACGATGAGGCGGCGCAGCCCGACCAGTTCATTCGTTTCCCCATGAATACCGTCGGGATAGCCAAAGATGCCATGATCCACCGCTCGGTGCAGCGAGTCGAGAACAGCGGGCGGCGAACGAAAATCCATGTCTGCAACCCACATGGGAAGCACATCCTCTGGATAGGTGAGCCATTTCAAACTGTGGGTCGCACGCCGGTTTGGAATCGTATCGAAATCAAACGCCATGCTCGCATCTCCTCAGAAAGGACTCGCTTACTCTCCCATTCCTTGTAACAGATCCCCCAGTCCTTTTTCCCACACGTCGTCCAGGGGCATAAAAGGCATCTCTGTAAAACTCTGCGTCACCTTGTCCAAGTACTCGTCGATTTTTGCTTGTGGAATTCGTTCCTCCAGTTCTTTAAGCTTGCCCCGGACCGTCGTGACCAGCTCTTCACTCTGCCGCTCTAGATCCGACAGCGAGATGCCAAGACGGAACATGTGATTGATCCTTGCCATCACATCATACCACGCCTTCCAATCCTGCTCGACGGTAATCGCCTGCAAATTTGGGGCAATGCTCGAGAAATCGTACATCGGCACCATTGCGTAAAAGGCTATATATTCCACCTGCATCTGTTCGGCCTGATGGGCCAGATAGGAAGGAATGCTCGCGCCTCCTTCATAATGGGAGAATCGAACCGCGTAGTCATTCAGCTCCTCTTTCATCTTCGGGAGGCTGTATGTGCACGATATAGACCGGTCCTTGTCAAAGGGCACGGCCGCGTACACTCCCCCCAAAGCCACCACACGGCGAACATTCAACTCCTTTGCCAGATTGAACAATACCTGCCCGTAGCGGTCAATGTCCAAATTCGGCTCGTCCCCAAGGAAAATGACGAGGCCTTGCTGACCACTTTCCCAGTAGTAGACATCATTGTGATGCAATTGTAACTTGGTTACGTATCCGTCCTCCAACTTGATCTCAGGCCGGAGGAACCCGTGCATACCGGGGAGTTGGTAGATGTAAAAGGGGGTCGATTTGATTCTCCCAATCTGGGTGGCGCCCAGCTGGTCGATCAAATACTGCGGTAGGGCGGAGGAAACGGCGCCCGCATCAGCCCACTGGCGCCAGCCCGCCAGCATATAGACCTCCGTGGCCTTTGGCCGGTTCCAAAGCTCTAGCAGTTCATCCATGCTCTTCACCTCCAAACGCAACTAGTATAAGACCACTTTTTGTAGAGTCAAGTCAGTTGAGCGGCACTGGACGTTGCGCGGGAAATCCTGTATAATGTGCCGAATGTTAACTTACCCTGGCCAAGAAGAGCAGCCGGCCCACACCGTGCCTGACCCACCCTCTCCCGATCCACTCGATCTTGACTGACCTCAATCCCTCTTTCGTGAATATCTGGCGAACTGTTCTGACCTTTCTATCAAAACCGGTATGGAACGTATGAAAAGGAGAATCATTTTGGCGTACCTCGGTTAGGGCTGCTTCCGGAATAGGTGAGCCGGCCGGAAGCTCGAACCCTCGGCATGCGCCAGCCGGGCAATGAGTGGCTCGCCACCGTTGAAAGGGAGGAGAGGAATGTTTCTAAAGACGCACAAGTCTTACCTTGAACGTGCCCTTGTCGTAATCGGCCTTATCGCTGCTCTCGCGCTCGCCGTCGCGTGTGCACCCGCACCTGCCGCGCCCACGAGCGCTGCCCCGCCGCCGTCCGCCCCCGTTCCAACATCCGCTTCCATTCCCACAGCCCCGCCGCCAGTCGCTGCGACATCCGGACCGGCCGCTACTTCGGCGCCGGCAGCCACCTCGGCGCCTTCCGCGGGAGCCGGAACCACATTCAGCATTGCCGAGGGAGTGGATCCCGACACACTTGATCCGATGGGTCAAACCACCACTACGGTCCAGAACATGGTGAACTATATGGCCGAAGGGCTCGTCACGTTGGACCCGACTGGCAAGATCCAGCCCCTGCTCGCGAAATCATGGGATATTTCCTCAGACGGCCTGACCTATACTTTCCATCTGCAGCAAGGGGTCAAGTTCCACGACGGATCGACGTTTGATGCCGCTGCCGTCAAAGCCAGTATGGACCGCATCCTCGACCCAAACAACACGGTCCCACTGCGCGGCGTCCTCTCGGCCATTACGTCGGTAGACGTCGTAGATCCCAGCACGGTCAAGTTCACGCTCAAGCAACCGACCGCGCCCCTTCTGGCCGGTCTCACAGAGACGACGGCGGCCATCCTGTCGCCGGCGACCATCGACAAATCCACTCCCGGCTACAAAAAGGTGGACCATCCGGTCGGCACTGGCCCCTACGTCTTTAAAGAATACACCAAGGGGAGCCAGCTAGTCGTAACCAAGAATCCGAACTATTGGGGCAAGAAACCGTATTATGAGACGGTGGTCTTCCGTATCGTCCCGGAGGCTGCGACGCGCGAGAGCTTGCTCCTCGCCGGACAAGTGGATATGATCATTCTCCCACCCGTCTCTGATATTCCGGCATTGCAGAAAAACCCGGCGGTCAAGGTTCTGCTTGGCCCAAGCGACCGCACGATCTTTGTCGCCATCAACACCACGTCCAAGCCGCTCGACAACCCGAAGGTGCGCCAAGCGCTGAACTATGCAGTGAACAAAGAGGCCATTATCAAGAACGTTTTGTTCGGCGCGGCGGACGTCATGGACGCGCCGATTGCGCCCACTCTGTTCGGCTACTGCAAGACAGGTCCGTATCCTTACGATCCGGCGAAAGCCAAACAGCTCTTGAGCGAAGCCGGGGTTGCCCCGGGCACCAAGCTCGCCTTCATGTCTCCGACGGGCCGGTATGTTCAGGACTTTCAGGCGGCCCAGGCCATTTCGGGTTATCTCAAAGATGTCGGTATCGACGCGACTCCGGTCACCATGGATTGGCCTAGCTACGTCGCGACCATGCTCAAGCCGCAGAAAGAGAACACAACTCAATTGCATGTGCTCGGCTGGGCGCCCGGTTACCTGGACGAATCGCAGCAGATTCTCCAGTTCCAGTCTGACCAACACCCGCCCTCGGGGCTCGCCACCTCGTTCTACTCTAATCCTCAGGTGGACAGTCTGGCCAAGCAGGCGCTCGCGGAGACGAACGAGACAAAGCGCGCCGACCTGTATTGCCAGGCGAACAAGATCATCTGGAACGATGCCCCCTGGATCTTTTTATGGGTCCAACGCTTTCCGATGGTCTACTCGTCGAAGGTGACGGGCATACAAGGCACTCCGATCGAAATGTGGGACACGATGAGCGCTCATCCCGCGCCGTAGAGCGCTCGGCGAGAGTGATCTAGTTACACACCGTTCAAGGTTTCAGGTCTCAGACCCCGCGACCGTTGCGGGGTTCCCAGTTCAAACCGGAGCCCTGGCAAAATTTGCGGGGCCGAACCTGAAACCTTGAACCTGAAACTGGCTTAAGATGGCCCGCTATATTACCCAACGTCTCGTCATCGCCGTTATCACGTTGCTCGGCGTTTCGACGATTGTGTTCTTGATGCTGCATTTGCTCCCGGGCGATCCCGCGCGCATGATCGCCGGACTGCTGGCGAGCGACCAAGACATCGCGCGCATTCGGATCCAACTCGGCCTCGACAAGCCGCTGGTCGTGCAGTATCTCCTCTTCCTTGGGAATCTGCTCCACGGCAATCTCGGCATTTCGGCCCGCACCTCTGACCCCGTGCTGACTGATGTGCTCCAGCGCCTGCCCGCGACTATCGAACTTGCCGTCATAAGCACGGCGCTCGCCACCTTGGTGGGAATCCTGGCAGGCGTAATCGCCGCGACTCGCCCCAACACGATTCTGGACTATGTCCTTTCCGCTTTGACGCTGTTTGGCGTCTCGATGCCGGTCTATTGGCTGGGGCTGATGCTTATCATCGTCTTTGCGGTGAATCTGCACATGTTACCCGCGGCCGGGGATGACAGCTCCACTAGCTTCATTCTGCCGTCCCTGACGCTCGCCGCATTTTCCGTTGCCCTTATCGCCCGCATGACGCGCGCGAGCATGCTCGAGGTGCTCGGCCAAGACTATGTGCGCACCGCGCGAGCCAAAGGTATGCGGGAGAACCGTGTCCTACTGAGGCATGCGCTCAAGAACGCCTTTATCCCGATTCTGACCGTCATCGGCCTTCAGTTTGGAACCCTGCTTGGCGGTGCCATCCTGACCGAATCTGTGTTCGGCTGGCCGGGAATCGGGCTGCTCCTCGTCGATTCCATCTTTGCTCGCGATTATCCGATGGTCCAGGGTATCGTCCTGGTCTTTTCGACCTTGTTCATTCTACTCAATCTTGGAGTAGATCTCCTTTATGCATACTTCGACCCGCGAATTCACTTCGCCTGACACCGTGGCCAGCCCGATACCTGCGCCAAGGGCGGAGGGAATCTGGGAAGTGTGGCGTCGATTCCGACGGCGGACGTCGGCAATGATCGGTCTCGCCATTCTGCTTGTGCTGGTATTTCTGGCCGTGGCCGCGCCTCTCCTGACGACACATGATCCGGTGCAGCAGCATCTCTCCACTGTTCTTCGCCCTCCTTCGCTAGAGTATCCACTCGGAACCGATTATTTGGGCCGGGACATTCTCACGCGGCTCTTTTATGGTGGGCGTCTTTCTTTGGCAATTGGGTTTCTCGCGGTCGCGATTGGCCTCATCTTCGGCGTGCCGCTGGGTGCCGTCTCCGGTTATTACGGCGGTTGGGCTGACCTCATCATTCAGCGGATTGCCGATATCCTTCTCTCTTTCCCCGGGTTTTTGCTCGCGCTTTCGCTCGTCTCTATTCTGGGGATCGGTCTGCAGAACGTCATCCTCTCCGTCGGCATCAGCGCCATCCCTTCCTTCATCCGGCTCGTGCGCAGTTCCGTTCTCTCGATTCGCGAGCTCACGTATATCGAAGCGGCGCACTCGGTCGGCACCCATGACGCCGCGATCATACTGCGCCACGTGATGCCCAATGCCATGACGCCGGTAATTGTCCAGGCCACCTTGAACCTCGGCACGGCAATTCTCACGGCCGCGGGGCTCGGCTTCCTTGGCCTCGGCGTCCAGCCGCCCACGCCCGAATGGGGCACGATGTTGGGCGAAGGACGGAACTATATTTTCAGTAACCCGAATATGGCCACCTTCCCTGGCCTCGCGATCTTTTTCGCGGTGCTCGGCTTTAACCTTCTTGGGGATGGTCTCCGCGATGCCTTGGACCCCCGCATGAAGCAATTCTAGAAACGGAGGCACCTTGTCAAACACACAACAAGCAATTGAACTCGCCCGGCGCAGTCATGAGGAGTACCTTACAGAATTGAAGGAATTCCTCACTATTCCGAGCGTGTCCACCCTACCCGCGCACAAGCCGGATATGCAGCGCGCGGCCGAATGGGTCGCCGCGCGCCTGAGCGATCTCGGGATGAAAAACATCCAGGTCATGCCGACGGCTGGCCACCCCGTCGTGTTTGGAGAGTGGATGGGGGCCCCAGGAAAACCGACCCTTCTGGTCTATGGTCACTATGACGTGCAACCCGTGGACCCGCTTAACGAATGGACGACACCTCCGTTCGAGCCAACCGTGCGCGGCGACAATCTCTATGCGCGCGGGGCTTCGGACATGAAAGGGCAGATCCACGCGTTCCTTAAAGCGGCGGATGCGCTCATGAAGAACGGCGGTCTGCCGGTCAACCTCAGAGTATTCGTCGAGGGTGAGGAAGAACTGGGATCGCCTAGTTTGAACGCTTTTATCGCTCAACACAAGGACTTGCTGAAATGCGACATTGCGCTCAATACCGACTCGGGAATCCTCACTCCGGAGACCCCGGCCCTGGTGGTCGGCCTGCGCGGGCTCGCCTATTTCGAGATCTGGGTACATGGTCCCGCGCACGACGTGCATTCAGGTATTTTTGGCGGATCCATTCACAATCCTGCGCAGGCCCTCTGCGAGATCATTGCCGGTATGCATGATGCAAATGGTCACGTCACCTTGCCGGGCTATTACGACAAGGTGCGCAACCTGTCCGAGGAAGAGCGCGCAGAAATGGCGAACGTGCCGCAAACGGACGACGAGTGGATCAAGATGACGGGGGCTCCCCAACTATACGGCGAAAAAGGGTTCTCGACTCTCGAACGCATCGGCGCGCGGCCGACGCTCGAAGTGAATGGCCTCCTGTCCGGATTCACTGGCGAGGGGATCAAGACCGTCTTGCCAGCCAAGGCCGTTGCCAAGATTTCAATGCGACTCGTCCCTTACCAGGACCCAGTCGAGGTGGGCGACCAATTGATCAAGTATATGGAGGAACACGCCCCCAAGACGATTACCTGGGAAGTCAAGCGGATGAACGCGGCTTCGCCCATATTGGTCGAGCGCGATTCGCCCGGGGTTCGCGCCGCGTCTGCCGCGCTTCAAGCCACTTTCGGAGCCAAGCCGTTGTTTCGGCTGGAAGGTGGGACGGTGCCGGTCGTCAGTATGTTCCGAAATCACCTCGGGGTGGACTCGATTCAGATGGGCTTTGGCCTCCCGGATGATAACTTTCATGGACCGAATGAAAAGCTCCACCTCCCGAATTATTATCGAGGTATAGAGGCTTTTATCCGGTTTCTCGAAAACGTGGCTCAAACCTCATGAGCGGAGCAAGAACGGAAAGGGGTTCACGGGGGTAGCCGAGGGCAGGCGCTCGTTGTGGCGACAACGACCGGGGGACTTTCGCTCCAGATCGCGCAGCCGTGCCGCTCGTCCATGGGCTCTGGGCAGCCGTCCGTTTGCCCCCAAAAAGACGAATGACACAAGTTAGTTGGATAGCTACCTGATGCAGACCTGCGTCTTGGCACGACCCGGGAATTGCGTTTCTTTCTCCGGAGAGCATTCTACATGGGAGTGTTTGGAGGGTGACAAAAAACGGTTGGGAGCAGTTGCTCGATGGCGAACTCTGGTTGTCCCCGGACGGGCATTATCCAATTCCCGCCTATTCGGAATTCATGCCTGGGCCCAAGGTGGGCTGTACTCCCTTTGGATCGCGGGACGCGTCTCTTTTCCACGATGACGATCCATTCGGTTGGTACGTGTCCGAACTGGAGGAAGAGTACGAGCTGCGTCCGGGGCTGGAGGAAATTGCCCACCAGGTACTAGACCATCTGGTCAAACTGGGTCAAAGCAAGCCTGCTTCTTTTATCGCAGGGCACGGTGGGCGTAATCTCAGAGACAACCCGTATTGGCCCCCGGAACTCGCCGCCCACGCCGGCCATCTCCCGAACGAGCGTTACCTCGTCCTCCTGCCATTGGCCCTATCCCGGACGCAGGATGATATGGGGCGCGTGCGTTGGACATTCTTCGGCGGGAGCGAACAAGGGCCGGAACGCGCTTTTTGGTCCGGGTTCAGCTCGGCGCCCGGCCAGGAATGGCCCGAAGACCAGGCGCTTGCTTTCTTTAGTCGAGTCTTAGCTGATGCTTATGACGTCCGGGCGATCGGTCCCAACGACCTAAAGCAGGCCGGGTTTCGGATTCTCCCCTCCCGGAAGAACACCCACCTGCCCGATTGGACGGTCGACCCGCTTCCTTCCTGGACCAAGCCCTTTCTCATTCAAGAGCAAGACCAGGCGGAAAGCGTACGCCACCTGTTGACTTTCAGACCGTTTGCGGATTTGCCCAATACCATCCAAGACCGATATTTCGCTGGCCGCCTCGCGCTATGGCCTTTTCCGGGCAGTCTCGTCTTTTGGGGCATGCCTACGTTTCTTCGGCTCGCTCAAGATCTGCCGCTGGGGATTCAAATTCCCCTCATGCGCCTCGTCGCTCCTCACGGCGGCCCCACCGGGCTCCGCGTTCCCCAGTCCGGCTGGCTGCACATCCCCTGCCCCGGCGTCAAGCCTCCGGAGATGGAGCAAGAATTGCTCGTCGAAAACTACCGGCGCACGCACCGCTGGAACCGCGTTCATCGGTATGACGACGAACTGGCGCAGAACGCGCGCCTTGACAAGGTCACGCGGGTCCTCTTTAGCACGGAGCTAAAAGACCTGGAGCTTTACAACAAGCCAATGGCCCGCAACGCTCAATTGTGGACCAAGGATTTCGAACTTGTCTTGGATGGGACGAATGCGGCCCACAGAGAGATTGACCAAGCCGAAGCGAAACTGGCGCGCGGCGGCTTGTTCGGTTATCGCTTTCACTTTCCCCCGATGCGCGTCGGCCGCCATGAGGTATACTGGCACCGGGCCCTCGTCGCCTTTATGCCGCCGAACTCGGGCCAAGCCAGACTGATTCTCGACGCGCCGCTGGGCTACCTGACCGCGTACGGCGTCGGCGCCTCCGACCTGGCGAGCCCGGTCGAATTATGGCCGCGCGTCCTCCGGCGCGAAAACTATGTCTCAGCCCTCCGCGATTTCGCCCATGCGCACGACTATTATTCGCACCAGACCGCACTGAACATCGTCGCGCTCTTGGATGCATGGCACACCGGAGCTGAACAGCCGCTGGCGAGAAGCCTCGCCCAGGATCTGCTGAGGGTCTCAAAAACCGAGACCATCGAAGAATGGCTCGACTCACTCCCAGACCGGGCTACCCCACGCGAAAAAGGCGAGCACCTGCGTTCGGAACTGGTCAAGCTCCTAGCACCGCCCGCGCCTGCTTCCATCCTCCCCGAGCCTTTGACCTATGCCCAGACCGCGACGCGCTCTTTCGAGGAGGGGCTCTGGCAAGACATGTCGACGCTGGCCGAAGGGCGCTTTGTGAACAAGGACAATGCCGATATCGTCCTCGACCCCACGACCCAAAAGATGCTCGTCCATCATGAACGCGACCTCGAACGGTTGGGCGATTATCTCCTCGATCGTCATAACAAGGCGATCGCTGCGGCGGGCATGGAAGGCAAGGCCCTCTGTGGGGATATGCCGTTCCGCTGGCAGACAGAGTTCAATTTCGCTTCCTTTGGCGGCTGGGTCGCGAATCAGCAAGGTCCCGAGCGCGAGCGGGACCTCCTCGTGGTGATCCCGGGGGGAGACCGCAGTCAAGCCGTGATCATGGCCGACCATTACGACACCGCGTACATGGAAGATGTCTTTGACCCATCGCGCGGTGGGAGCGGTGCGCGCCTTTCCGCTCCGGGAGCCGACGACAACTATTCTGCGACAGCGACTCTGTTGCAGGCGGCCCCGCTGTTCCTTGAACTCGCGCGCACGGGCAAGCTCGCGCGGGACATCTGGCTCATTCATCTCACCGGTGAAGAATTCCCATCCGACTGCATGGGCGCAAGGCATCTCTGCCAGGCACTCGTCGAAAAATCACTCAAATTGCGGTTGAACCACGACAGTTTCGTGGACCTGCCCGCGCAGGTCGTCGGCGTAGTGGTAATGGATATGATTGCCCACAACCGGGATAATGCCCAGGACATTTTTCAGGTTTCGCCTGGGAAAAGCCGTCGATCGCTCGAAATGGCGCGTCAGGCCCATCTCGCGACCGAGATTTGGAACAGCAGGACCCACGAATGGAACAAGAATCCCGAGCGAAGAGGAAAGGGACGCGGACAACGCAGCGCGGATGGCAAGACGATTCCCGAGATTGCGGAACATCTGCAACTGCACGGCGAAATCCGCACTGCCGATGATCCGCAGAGCTCGTTGTACAATACCGATGGCCAGATCTTTTCGGATATCGGCGCACCGGTCGTGCTTTTCATGGAGAACTATGACATTAACCGGACCGGCTATCACGACACCAAGGACACGATGCTCAACATCGACCTGGACTATGGAGCCGCGCTTTCGGCGATTGCTATAGAGACGGTGGCCCGGCTAGCAGCCTCTTGATTTTTTTGCGTCCCCGCAACGACCCTCTATTGAGTGATCTTGACCGTCATGCTCACCGCGCCTTGACCGAAGAGCACGACGGTGTAATCTCCTGTCTGGGACAGTGCGCCTTGCCACCGGCCGGGCTGTTCAGACCCTGGACTCTGCCGGTTGTCCTGGGCATCCAGGACGATAACGGTGGCATTGTTCGTGGCCGTGATCATCATGTTCTGTTTGGCAAGTGCGCGCACGACATAGCCCTTTGGCGTGTTGACCGCGAGGCTCGTATTGACCGTCGCAGACGTCGCTCCCGAGGCAAACTGGATGCGGTCTCGGTTCGCGAGTGGCGGCAGAACGGCGCTCTTGAGGAACGTGAGACTTGAGGCGTAGATCGGTTCTTTCGGGTCCAGCTGGGCCGCCTTGCTTACATCCGCCTGCGCCTTGGCTGTCCCGGGGCTACCCTGGTAGACGCCCCAGCCGCGGATAAAGTAGGCCGAGGCGAGGTCCGGCTTGACCTTCAGGCTGAGAGTTGTCGTCCGCGTGATCCAGTCCGTCAAAGAGTTTTCAAAACCTTGCGCCGCGGTCCCGACCACAAGCGCTGGCTTGGGCGTAAAGAGCTGCGCTGGCGGATAGGATTTCAGAATGTTCAGAACCGTGGGATAATCTCCATAAAAGAGGTTATCTAGGAGCGGGTAGGCACTGCTCTGCGCCTGCTCCGCTCGTCCCTCTGCAATCAGGTGGATGAGCGCGGCATCCCACATCACGGTCGGGTCTTGAGCATTGAGCGCCATCGCCTGGTCGATGGTATCCTTCGCCTCTTTCCAGAATTCCCCCTGCGCCAAATCCACCGCACGATTCGTCAAGTTGCGTAAATCGGCGGATGCGGAATCCGAGAGCTTGGTGAGGTTTACTTCTGTCCACTCCCCGTTGTTCCAGCGCAAGACCTGGTTATCCACGTAACGAACGCCGCAGGCGTAACAAAAGACATAATAGTCGCTCGTGTCCAGCACGACCTCAGGAATCCCATCCCCATTCAGGTCGCTTAGGAACCCCGCCACCGGACCCGATTGGCAGTGAGCCACTTGGCTGCGGAGGGCCTGCCCGTCAAAGCTGATGAGCTCAAAGCAGTCACCATGTGCCCCCACGCCGCTTTCCGCCGTGAACCAGAGATGAGTGGGTTCCACCTGTACCTGCCGAACGCCATCGGGCGCGACATAGTCGGCATTCTGCAGGTCAATGTGGCTCACTTCTTTCCATGCGCCATCCTTACTGTAAACGGCGACGAAATGTCCTTCCTCCAGCTGTGCATTGTATCCTCTCATTCCCTGGCTAAAGACAAGCCACAGCGCTTTGCCCGAGGATCCAACATCCAGTGGAGACACCGTGACCGCGATAAGAGAGTCGCGCATCGACTTGAGCGTAGTCACCAATCGGGGGTCTGTGCCCGACTTGTACCCGAACAAGAAACCATAGACCCGAAAATTCTTCTGCGCCCGTCCCGTCTGGCCGTAGAACGCTTCACCCGTGAAGCCATCG
Organism: Chloroflexota bacterium; assembly: GCA_023381515.1. The sequence continues at coordinate 25,689 of JAMCQI010000106.1, forward strand.
TCCGTGGAGTAACTGATTCCTGTCTCCAAGAGACTCGTTCGACCTTGAATGACACTTGAGCTCTTGAGTGGCTTGCCGAGAATGCGCTCAAGCGCATCGCGGGCACGGCTCCGTAGTCCTTCACCCGAACTGCCGAATTCGTTGCCGGTCGCCGCATAGCTTGCCACGGCAGCAAAAACTGTCTTGTCGCTCGTGCGGAGGAGCACCGTGCCGTCACTCTGTGTCTCGACGCTGAATTGGTTTGCCGGATACCGGATGCTCCACAAGAGGTCCGGGTTGACGAGGAGCGAGAAACCGCTGGGAGGTAGGGTCGGTGGAGCGGTCGGCGCGACCGGAGTGACGGTCGGGACTATGACCGGTGAAGGGAGTGTTGAAGGGATCGCCGTGGGCGGCGCCCCGGTAAAGTCCGCGGTCGGAAGAAGAGTTGGAAGAGCCTCGCCGTTGCCGGTAGAGGCCAATGTGGGCACAGGCGTAGGCACCCGTGGGCTGGGTGAAATAATGGAACAAGCAGAAATGAAGATGGCAAAAAGGGCGATCATCGATCGCGCGCAAATGGAGCGTGTTGCCATTTTTCTCCTGAGGGGCGCAAAGAGCGGGCGCAGAGTCTATGAGAACGTTAGCACACGCGACCAAATTCGTCAAATCATCGCCGCTCTACTCCAGTCCCCGATCCGCTACGAGCTTCGCGTTATCATTCGGTCGTGGATCATCAAGAGGCGGGCTAGGGGAATCATGTAGATTCCAACTTCCCAGGCCTTCCTTGGGAGCAGAAACGATACTGAACACAAGAACAGGCAGGCTTCGCTTTATAGCTTTACAAGAGTTGCTGGACCGGTCAAGAAGCGGTCGACGAGCTTACGGCTCAGCCGGTGCTCAAAACACGTTCGACTCGGGTCTGTAAATTCGCTTTGGGCACCGCGCCCACGATCCGGTCGATTTCTCGCCCGTTCTTGAAAAAGATCAAGGTGGGGATACCCATGATGCCCAGGCGACTTGCCTCATTTGGATTCTCGTCCGTGTTCACTTTTGCCACGCGCAAGCGCCCTGCATACTGCCGGCCCATGTCCTCCACGATGGGCGAAACGATGCGGCAGGGGCCACACCAAGGCGCCCAAAAATCCACGAGCACCGGCAGCGGCGACTGCAATACCTTCGAAGAAAAGGTGGCATCCGTCACGACGACCGGTCCTCCGTCTTGGGCCGAGGTTGCCGGCCGAGACGAGGCGCGTGATTGGGAAGATGGAGCAGCGTCCCCCCCAAGCGAGACGCTCGGTCCGCTGGCTTGGGCGGGCTGCGGACCGTTCCCCAGCATGAACTCGAGCCATGCTCGCACGGCTCGCGCATCCGCCGCCCCGTCGATGCGCGCGACCTCGCTTCCTTTTTGCCAATACACGAGGGTCGGAACACGCACTAACCGAAAGCGCGCGGCGAGATTGGCCTCCTCGGCACTCTCCACACGGACGATCAGCGCCCGGCCCGCGAACTCACGCGCCAGTTCATTCAGTGTTGGGTCAAGTGAACGACAAGGGTCACAATTCGGCGACTCGAACACAATTAACATCGGTCGTCCTGCGGCCAGTACCCTTTCCAGATTCGCGGCACTCGTTCGAATCGGAGTATCAAAAACGGCTGCCACTGTCTCCTCCTTTCTGGCAAATCAACTTATCCACGTTCGGCGACCGGCGAGTTTGCCGAGTGCATTACGTCGCAACGCTTTCGGCAAACTCACAATGCTCTCTTGATTTGTTTCAACGCCGCGCATGCCGTGAACCCCACCTCCGGGCGGGGTCGAGGACGAACAGCGTCGGCGACTGCTCCAAAGGCAGGACCGCGTGCGCCGAGTGACCGGCAATCAGCGCACTCGCCCGCTTTCCACTAATTGCCGACTCCGCCGATCCTCTGCCCGAGCGGATGGAGTATAACCCAAAACGAGCAGGCACGCGGAGGTGGGAAGGATGCGTGGACACATTCTAGACAAAAACGAATCAAAGTCACCATGCTATGTTGATGGCGGCATTCATGCCGTTCGGGGCTTTGCGCACGACAATCGCATCAAAGGCAACTTTTCGAACCATGCTTGCCCGTGCGAGCGCAAAATCTAGAGACTGGCGTTCTGAATTCTCCAGCGTCGCACAGCCGCTGCCGTATCACCAGTATATCTACACTTGGGTGTCGCTGCAATAGGGCCTGCGTGGCGTTTCGTTACGGGACCCATCCGCCGGCCTCTTGCCAATTCGGGCTGAGACTATCTGCTGCCGTCACCGCGGCATTATAAAGCATTCCCCCTCTGTGGATTGCACAGAGGGGGAATCCTCTAGATCGTATAGTCCTCGACGTCCCATACCCCTTCCTTCGGGAGATGACCCGGTTCGGATATGTGGGTATGTCCGACGACCAGTTGTTCAAGCGCATCGACTCGCGACATTAGCGAGATGACGGAGGCGCCGATCATGTCTGGCATCCGATTGTGCTCCAGGTCGGGCGTGTCTCCGGCGACGCGTGCCTGCGTTCGCATCACCGCATTCCCCGGCACTCCGACGACGACCGAATTCGGCGGAACTGGCCGCACGACCACAGCGTTCGCCCCAATGCGGCTGTCCTCGCCCACCGTGATGGCACCGAGCACTTTGGCGCCCGCCCCCACCACCACACGGTCCCCCAAAGTCGGATGGCCGGGTCCTTTGACGATACTCGTTCCGCCCAACGTGACGCCGTGATAAAGCGTCACGTTCGCCCCAATTTCCGCCGTCTCGCCGATCACAACACCCATGCCGTGATCGATGAATAGGCCAGGGCCGATGACAGCTCCCGGGTGGATCTCGATCCCCGTGACTCCGCGTGCGATTTGGGAGAGCCAGCGCGCCAGTAATTTGAGCTTGTGGGTCCAGAGCCAGTGCGTAACACAGTGCGCCCACACGGCATGCAGCCCGGGATAGCAGAGCAATACTTCGAGCATACTCCTGGCTGCCGGGTCGCGCTCAAACACGGAATGTATGTCACCCTTGATGGCGGTGAGGACACCGGGCCCCCGGCGGGGTTTCACATGAGTTTCAGATTCCAGATTGCGAGAGCGCCCGTCTGAAAACGGAACGTTCAACCCGGGACCCTGCGGCCTTGGTAGCTTGAACCCACCTTCTTCATCCTTCATCGTTCCTCCTTCATCCCTCGGCCAGGTCCGCATAAAGCGGCGTGCTCAGATATCGCTCGCCGAACGAAGGAATGATGACGACGATCAGCTTGCCCTCATTCTCAGGACGGCGCGCCACCTGCAGCGCCGCCCAGGTCGCCGCGCCCGACGATATACCGACGAGCAGCCCTTCCTCGCGTGCCATCCGCCGCGCCGTAACAAAGGCATCGTCATTCTTCACTCGAATGACTTGATCATAGATCTTGGTGTTCAGGACTTGCGGAACAAACCCAGCTCCGATGCCCTGGAGCGGGTGCGGCCCTTTCTGGCCGCCCGAGAGGACTGGCGACCCGTCGGGTTCAACCGCAATTGCCTTGAAGGAGGGCTTGCGTGCCTTGATGACCTCTCCGACGCCCGTAATTGTTCCGCCCGTGCCAACTCCGGCGACCAGGAAATCTACCCGGCCATCCGTGTCGCGCCAGATCTCTTCAGCGGTCGTCTTGCGGTGAATCTCGGGGTTCGCCGGATTTTCAAACTGTTGAGGAATGAAGTAGCGAGAATCGGCAGCCGCCATTTCTTCCGCCTTGCGAATTGCTCCCCCCATCCCTTCGCTCCCGGGCGTAAGCACCAGTTCGGCGCCAAAGGCACGCAACAGCATGCGGCGCTCTTTGCTCATGGTGTCGGGCATGGTCAGAATGCATTTATAGCCGCGTGCGGCGCAGACCATCGCGAGGGCAATCCCGGTGTTCCCGCTCGTCGGTTCGACAATCACCGTATCCGGCTTGACGCGTCCCGCCTTTTCGGCGGCATCAATCATCGCTACGCCGATCCTATCCTTGACGCTGTGCGCCGGGTTCATATATTCCAGCTTGGCGACGACCGTCGCCTTGCTCCCCTCGGTCACGCGCCGCAGGCGCACGAGCGGTGTATTACCTATCAATTCGGTAACATCATTTGCGATTCTCATGTTTTATGGCTCCTGATTCTTGCACCTGAAGGATTATTACAAAGATTCATCGGGAAATGCAAGAGCCCAGGGCTAGTCCTGGGCTCTTGCCGAGTGGCAATCCCGGTCCCCCGCAAAACCAAGCATATCTGCTGCGGGGACAGGTCACACCTATTCGTCGGCAATCAAGCCAATGACTTCTGGACGCGGTGCGACAGCCCCCGCCCGGTACAGACGCAGAGCAGGCACATGGCGCCAGAATTGGTCTCGACATTCCACCGACGAGAAATCATTCTTGGTTTGCTCGCTTTATGATGCGGTGGTCATTTTACTAAATTTCGAGCATCTGTCAAATGCCATCTGGCAAGAGTCTCTATGCGCTTTTCTTGACATTTTGCAGGGTATGTGCTATAAAGTCCCCAACAATCGAATAGCTCATTTTTCACTCTTATCCAGAGAGGCGGAGGGACCGGCCCTGTGAAGCCTCGGCAACCTTTTGGGGATGAGACGTTAGAATCAGTAGTTGGACTCGCCAACTTCTAACCTCCCACCTCCAGACTTGGTGCCAATTCCGGCAGAGATGGACTCTGGAAGATGAGAGGACAGTGTTGTCGATAAACCTCTTCTTTCAGCGGAAGAGGTTTTTGTTTCTCCCGAACCTCCTCTGGATTTAGAGTTTTCCTGAGGAGGTTTCGCGTTTCCCTGAGCATCCACTGCAACTTTGTTCGTTAGCTCGGAATCTCGTTCAAATGCTTTCCAGAGGAGATCGATACTATGTCAGCCCTCTCAAGTAACAGCCGCCGTTTTGGATTCTCTACCCGCCAGCTCCACGCCGGCCAGCAGGCCGATCCGACCACCGGAGCTCGCGCCGTTCCCATCTACCAAACCAGCTCGTACGTCTTTCGGGATACGGAGCATGCCGCCCGCCTCTTTGCCCTTCAAGAATCCGGCAACATCTACACGCGCATCATGAACCCGACCACCGACGTTTTCGAGCAGCGCGTCGCCGATCTCGAAGGGGGTGTTGGGGCGCTCGCGTCGAGCTCAGGCCATGCGGCGCAGACCATGGCCATCCTCGCCCTTTGCGGCGCCGGCGATCATATCGTCTCCGCCTCGACCCTCTATGGCGGCACCTTTAACCAGTTCAACTACACTTTCAGGCGCCTCGGGATCGATGTGACGTTCGTCGATCCCAGCGATCCCGAGAATTTCCGCCGGGCCATTCGGGCCAATACCAAAATTCTCTATGGCGAGACGCTCGGCAATCCTCGCATCAACGTCTTTCCGCTCGAATCCGTCGCGGCGATTGGACGCGAGTATCACATCCCGCTGATGATCGACAGCACTTTCGCGACACCGTACCTCTGCCGACCGATTGAATGGGGCGCCAACATTGTGACACATTCGACCACCAAATTCATCGGGGGTCACGGCACCTCCATCGGCGGCATCATCGTGGACGGCGGCAATTTCGATTGGGCCGCGAGCGGCCGCTTTCCCAACTTTACGACCCCGGACACGAGCTATCACGGCCTCGTCTATGCATCGCTCGGCCCGCCCGCGTTCATTACCAAAGCCCGCGTCCAAATCCTACGCGATATCGGCGCCACCCAATCTCCGCTCAATTCGTGGCTGTTCCTCCAAGGGGTCGAAACGCTCAGTCTTCGTATGGAGCGTCATGTAAAGAATGCACAGGCGGTCGCCGAATTTCTGGACAAGCACCCCAAGGTGAACTGGGTCACCTTTCCGGGACTAGAGAGCCATCCCGATTTTGCGCTTGCGCGGAAATACCTCCCCAAAGGCCCCGGGGCCATCCTCGGGTTCGGCATCAAGGGAGGCGTCCAAGCGGGAGGGACGTTCATCAACCATCTCAAGCTTTTTAGTCACCTCGCGAATGTAGGCGACGCCAAGAGCCTGGCGATTCACCCAGCCAGCACCACTCACAGTCAGCTCAGCCCGGAAGAGCAAGAACTGGCCGGCGTCACGCCAGACTTTATCCGCCTTAGTATCGGCCTGGAGGATATCGAAGACATCCTTTGGGATCTGGACCAGGCGCTTGCAGCATCCTAGTCACAGGCGCAATATGGAAACCACACACTCTGTAGGCTTGGTCGAACGCCAATACTTTACCTTTGCCGAAGACGAGCCCATGCCGCTCGACAGCGGCGAAACGCTCGGGCCGATTACGCTCGCGTACGAGACATACGGCAAACTCAATGCGGACAAGAGCAACGCCATTCTCATCCTGCATGCGCTCTCGGGCGATGCTCACGCGGCCGGCTATCAAGCGCCTGACGACAAACAGCCAGGCTGGTGGGATGACTGCATTGGCCCGGAAAAAGCGTTCGACACTAACAAATTCTTTGTAATCTGCTCCAATGTGATTGGAGGATGCCAGGGGTCTACCGGTCCAAGCTCGATCAATCCCCAGACGGGCAAGCCCTACGGGCTGAGTTTCCCCGTGGTGACCGTGGCAGACATGGTCCGCGCTCAGAGCGATCTGATCGATCATCTCGGCATCGAGCGCCTCTTGGCCGTGGCCGGCGGCAGCATGGGCGGGATGCAGGTGCTCCAGTGGACGGTCAGCTACCCGGATCGCGTGCGTGCTGCTCTCCCCCTCGCGACCACCGCCCGCCATTCTCCGATGCTCATTGCTTTCAGCGAGGTGGGGCGCCAAGCGATCTACGCGGACCCGAACTGGAATCGCGGCGACTATTACGATGGCGTGCGCCCGAATTCAGGGCTCGCGGTGGCCCGCATGATCGGACACATCACTTATTTGAGCGAAACGTCCATGCAACAAAAGTTCGGACGCAATCTCACCCGCGCCCGCTTTGGGTATGACTTTGACACCGACTTTTCGGTGGAAGGCTATCTGCGCTACAAGGGCAATGGCTTTACCCAGCGCTTTGATGCCAACAGCTATCTTTACGTGACCAAAGCGATGGACTATTTCGATCTGAGCAATGGGCAACACAGTCTCGCCGCCGCTTTTGCGAACAGCAGCCGCGTTGTTTACCTCGTCGTCTCGTTCACATCCGACTGGCTCTACCCGGCCTATCATTCGAAAGAGCTGGTCAGCGCGCTGACTGCCGTCGGCGCGGATGTGAGCTACTGCAACCTGCAGTCCACATGGGGACACGACGCATTCTTGCTTGAAGTAGAGACGATGACGAGCTTGATTTCCAACTTCCTTGACCGGGTCGTGACCGATTTCAAGATCGCGCTGCCCGAACAACCTGACGCCGCCTGTCTCATACAGACGCCTCGTCTCGAACCATCACCCTCTCTGTCGCTGCCGCAAGACACCAAGCAAGGATAAGGAAAGTGTGGGGTGAGGCGGGCGGCAGGTGTCGCCCGCCTCACCCCGCTTTCACCGAATTTGAGGGGAAAGAAAGCATAGAATGGAAAATAACGGGCACAAACAGAACGATCTCCGCGCCGATCTGCTCGCGGTGGCCGACTTGATCGAGGCCGGCGAAAAGGTGTTGGACCTTGGGTGCGGAGATGGGGCGCTCTTGCGCTACCTCATGGACTCGCGGCAGATTACAGGGCGTGGGGTGGAGCTCTCCGAAGCAGGTGTGCTCGCATGCGTGCGCAAAGGCGTCAGCGTCCGTCAGGGCGACTTGCACGAAGGGCTGGGAGACTATCCGAACCAGTCCTTTGACACCGTCATTCTGAGCTATACGATTCCCTATCTCAACGAACCTGCCTTTGTTCTCAAGGAAATGTTGCGAGTGGGAGCGCGTGCCATTGTGAGCTTTCCAAATTGGGGGCATTGGCGCTGCCGTCTTGATTTCCTGCAAAACGGCCGCTCCCCTATGGCGCCGGGCCTCCCTCAGCCGTGGAATTCAACCCCGCGCATCCGGCCCCTCACCGTCCGCGACTTTCTCGAGTTTTGCGGCGAGAACCAGATTCGCGTCACACGTGAAATCTACCTCGACGGCAACCAGCGCCACCAACCCGGCTTTGCCAAGAACCTCCTCGCTACTACGGCCATCTTTGAGCTAAGATAGAGGTTTCAATCCCTCTCCCCCTCGGAGGGGGAGAGGGGAGGGTGAGGAGGTTTCCTGCCATAGATCTCCGTCATCTCCCCCAGCCGCGCCGCCACCCCCTCATTCAGCGCGCCCGGCAAAAGCCTCCAGCACCAGTTCGGCGCGCCGCTCGTGCTCGGCGTATTCATGCGCGCGGAATGGCCGAGACTCAAGAGGTCTTGCGCAGGGGCCATTGCCGTGTTTGCCGCCGATCCCCACGCGAGCCGGATGAAATCCCAGGCAATGTCCGAGCCACTTCGCGCCATATAGCGCCGCGCATAGTCCCGTTCCTTTTCGGTCGACGTGGCCTGGTACCAGCCCACCGTCGTATCATTGTCGTGCGTGCCGGTGTAGACGACGGTATCGCCCGGATAGGTATGAGGTAAGAATGGGTCGTTTCGACCATTGCCAAACGCGAATTGCAGCACTTTCATCCCGGGATATCCGAATTCTGCTTGCAACGCGTCGACGCCCGCGCGCGATTTGGGATCGAAATCGCCCAAGTCTTCGGCAATAATCGCCACGTCTCCCAAAGCGCGCGTGATGGCGCGGAATAGGGACGCGCCTGGGCCGCGCACCCAGCGCCCTTTGACCGCCGTCGGTTCTCCCGCGGGAACCTCCCAGTAATTATAGAAACCTCGAAAGTGATCAATCCGCACCACGTCTGCTTGTGTGAAAGCCATCCGGAAGCGCGCAATCCACCAAGCATAACCGTTCCGTGCCATCTCGCGCCACCGGTAAATGGGATTTCCCCACAGTTGCCCCGTTTCGCTGAAATAATCGGGCGGTACGCCGGCGACCATCTTGAGACGGAGGTTATTGTCGAACTGGAAGAGCTGCGAGTTGGCCCACACGTCGGCGCTGTCTTCAGAGACATACAGAGGAAGATCGCCAATGATGGCGAGGCCATGCTCGTTCGCGTATCGCTTGAGCGCAAGCCACTGCTGAAAGAATTGCCACTGCTGGTATTTGGCGCGCTCTATCTTGTCCGCCAAGTGCTCGCGCGCCAGTGCAAGCGCCTCCGGCTGACGACACGCCAGTTCCGGTCCCCACTCGCGCCAGGGGCGCAGCTCGTGCGCTTCCTTGAGGGCCATAAAGAGCGCAAAATCGTCCAGCCAGTGCGCCTCGTCTCGACAAAAGCTCCTAAATGCCTGTTGCCGTACGGACGATCCACTCTGTTGAAAACGGCTAAAAGCGCGGTCGAGGAGATTCGTCTTGAAACGAATGACGAGGCCAAAATCCACAGAAGCGGGGTTGAAGGATGGCAAGGGTTCCAGGTCCGCTGGATTTAGATCGCCTTGCTCCATCAGTTTTTCAGGACTGATTAGCATCGGATTCCCCGCGAACGCGGAGAGGCCCTGGTAAGGGGAATCGCCGTAACCAGTGGGGCTGAGGGGAAGCACCTGCCAGTAAGTCTGGCCGGCCCAAGCCAAGAAATCTGCGAACCGAAAAGCCGCGTCGCCCATGTCGCCGATGCCGAATCGGCCGGGGAGCGATGTCGGGTGCAACAGAATGCCACTGCGGCGCGGAAATAGCATGGAACAGACCTCCTTGGGAGATTGAGCTCATTATACTCCGAGGCCATGGTCGCGCAAGACAATCTCTCGCACAGTTAAAGAGCAGAAAATTGCAGTTCGCGTTTGACTATGCCCTTATCCGTGTTATACTAAACGCAAGAGCGAGATTTGACTATGGGCATCATCACCATCTCCCAGCAGTTGGGGAGTCTCGGACATCCGATCGCGGCAGCGCTGGCCAAGCAGCTCGGATACCGCTTGGTGTGGCGGGACTTGATCAATCAGGCCGCCCGCCGCGCCGGTGCGCCCGAGGTGGCCCTTTCTACCATGGATGAACTGGGACTATTAGGATTCTGTGCTTCGCCCCAAGCCTGCCGCCTGTATCGACAGGCCGTTGCGGAAGTGATGCAGGAACTCGCCGCGGAGGGCAACGTCGTGATCGTCGGCCGGGCCGGCCAAGCCATCTTGCGCGGCCACCCGGACACCGTGCATGTACGTGTCACGGCTCCTGCGCCTCTCAGGGCTGAACGTGCGGCACGCGAACAGGGCATCTCGCTCAAGGCCGCTCAGGCGCAGGTGGCCGCAAGTGACCTGTTCCGCCGTAATTACCTGAGACGCCTTTATCGCATCCGGTGGGACGACCCCGCTCTCTACGATCTCATCATCAATACCGAGCGGATTACCGTCAAAGAAGCGACGCAGCTCATCCGCGCGGTCCTCGACACGCGCGTGTCGACGATGCCTGAGGAGAAATCCATTCTTGAGTCTGTCTGATCCGGAACGTCCTCATTTTGCACACTCTTCTGAAGAAGAATTTGCTCGCATCCTGGACTATTACGGCATTGAATGGACGTACGAACCCCGCTCATTTCCCCTTCGCTGGAACAAGGATGGGAGCGTGCTCGAGGCCTTTACCCCCGATTTTTATCTCCCGGAGCAAGACCTCTATATCGAACTGACCACACTGCGGCCTGAATTGTCGACGCGTAAGAATCGCCGTCTGCGCATGATGAAGCAATTGTATCCCGACGTGAACGTTCGGCTCTACAAGCGCGGCGCCCTGCGCAACCTGATGATCAAGTATGGGCTGGATCAATCGGCTGAGCGGATCCGCGGGACGCGCGCTCAGCAACGGCCACTGGAGCAGGCGCAGAAGAATAAGAAATGATCGACTATGTAGAGGAACGAGACGACTTTAGTGAGATTCTGATTACGGCCGAAGAAATCCAGACACGCGTGGCCGAAATCGGACAAGCGATCTCGCGGGACTACCGCTCTCTCAACCCTTTGCTGATCGGCGTGCTGAAGGGAGTTGTCCTCTTTATGGCGGATCTGCTCCGGCAGATTTCTATCCCCGTCGAGGTGGATTTCCTCGCCGTTTCTGCATACTCACCGCAAGAGCAAGACCAAGGCTTTGTGCGTCTCGTCAAAGACCTCGATATCCCGCTGATGGGCCGCCGCGTCCTCTTCGTCGAGGACGTTATCGACACCGGTCTCACCTTGAGTTATTTACTGCGCAATCTGCGAACACGGGCCCCGGCCAGTATCGACGTCTGCGTCCTCTTTAACAAGCCCGCCCACCGTCTGATCGATTATCCTCTGAAATACAAAGGCTTTGACCTGCCGGATCGATTTGTGGCCGGGTACGGGCTGGACTATCGCGAGAGGTACCGTCATTTACCCTTTGTGGGGATCCTAAGGCCCGAAGTTCTGGAGAACAAAAAACCGGCCGAAGGATTTGGCCGATCAGCGGGACGGAGAGCAGGAACGCGGAGGCAAAAAAAGAGCAGGGGCCCCAAGTAACCTTAGGTCGCCCTCAACGCTCCTCAAGACATTCGCACCTTCTCTTGTCCGCCTTCGCGGTTCAGAGCGCGCAACTGCCCGTCGGATCCTCTCTCAGCTCGACCCGATTTCTTCTAGTTGCCACCCTGGGAGGATGGCACCAGTTCCACCGAGCTTCAACGCTTTGAGAGAGCTTTCACCATCACCACGTCACCGCGGTCTTTGCGATTGCTCGCCAGAGCAAACGGAACGTTTTATTTGGTGTTGGCTTCGATGAGGTCGCCGTCCAATTTCATGGAGCTCCCTGCTATCAATAGTATAGGGCATTCACTTGCCGTTGTCAATACCTTGCGGCCAGATTCTTCAGACGAGTTTTTCGTTTGTTCTGGTTAGAACAATTTCCATAAATCCCGTTCTCATTCTGTCAAATCGTAAACACTCTCGGGATTTTCTGCAGTGACCTGGGCATGGACATTCGTATCGGTACATCGGGTTGGGTCTATAACCATTGGAAAGAGATATTTTACCCCCAAGACCTGCGCGCGAGCGAGTGGTTCTCCTTCTATGCGCGCGAGTTCGACACCGTCGAGATCAACAATTCGTTCTACCGCCTCCCCAGCGAAGATGCCTTCAAGGCATGGCGCAAGCAAGCGCCCTCGGGCTTTCTTTACGCCGTCAAGGCCAGCCGCTATCTCACCCACGTCAAAAAGCTGAAGGATCCTGAAGACCCCCTCCACCGCTTCTTCGAACGTGCGCGCCTCTTGGGGCCGACGCTCGGTCCCGTTCTCTATCAACTACCGCCCCACTGGCACGCGAACTTGCCCCGCTTTGAGCATTTTCTGTCCGTCCTTCCCAAGGGATACCGGCATGTGGTCGAATTCCGCGATCCGAGCTGGCTCACGGAAGAGGTGTTTCAAATGATGGAACGTTTCGATATCGCGCATTGCCTGCACGACATGTATCCGCTCCAGGTTCCGCTTCGCGTCACAGCCTCGCCGATCTATATTCGCTTTCATGGCGACCGGCATCACGCGGGCAACTACCCGCGCGAGGCTCTTGAGCCTTGGGCCAAGCGTGCGATCGATTGGGATCGCGCCAAGCTTGACGTCTTTTGCTATTTCAACAACGACGTCGGCGGGTACGCCCTGAGAAATGCCAAGATGCTGAAACAAATGGTTGGACTGTAGAGCAAGACTCGACAAGACTCCCGAAGTTTTTGGAAACTTCGGAAGTCTGTGCGCTTCGTAACTCTGGATGCTTCGTAAGTCTGTACGCTTCAAGCTACTGCTCCAGAATCGTATTCACCTCTTGCATCTCATCCGGCGTCAATACCCAATCCGCGGCCCGCGCGTTCGCAACCACCTGCTCGAGCTGCGTCGACCCCGAGATGACCGAGCACACCTCCGGATGCGCGAGCAGCCAGGCGTGCGCCAGTTCATTCATCCCCCGTCCCTGCGCCCGCGCCCACGCCGTCAGTTTTCCCACCCTGGCATAATTCCCATCAGTCATATACTGCTGCACATAGCTGCTCGATTCTCCTCGCGAGCCAGGGGGAGGCGGCTGGCCTTGCTTGTACTTGCCCGTCAGGAATCCCCCGGCGAGAGGGAAAAAGGGGACGAGTCCGACATGATGAGTGCGGCAATAGGTAGCGAGTTCTCTCTCGACTTGGCGCTCAAGCATATGATAATGCGCCTGGATAACAATGAAAGGAGACCAGCCCCGCATCTCGGCGAGCAGGTCTGCTTCGGCAAGTTGCCACGCGGCGAATTGGGAGGCGCCCACATAACGCACCTTGCCCATGCGGCACAGATCCTCCAGCCCGCGCAACATCTCCTCGATGGGCGTATCTGGATCCCATTTGTGTACATAGTAGAGATCGACGTGGTCCGTCTGCAAGCGACACAGACTCCTCTCGATCGAATACATCATATGATAGCGCGAGGCGCCCCTGTCGTTCGGTCCTTCGCCGACCGGCAGCGAGAACTTGGTCGCGACCACAAAACGGTCCCAGTGTCCCTTGAGCGCCACCCCCAGCGTCTCTTCTGACCGGCCCTTTGAATACGTGTCCGACGTGTCAATGAAATTGATGCCCAGATCCATCGCCGTGCTGATTATTTGGCTAACCGTTTCTTGTGACACGGCCTCTGTTCCGAATCGGTTCGTTCCCAACCCGATGACCGAGACTCGGACACCCGATTTACCTAGCAAGCGATATTCCACACTTCCTCCATTTTCCGTTAACGAGCGGCTAATCTTTGAGCAATCGCCCCGACGGCGCTGAGATTATCTCACAGAACCGGGAGCGGGACAAGGGCTGGAAATCGGAAACCGGGGTGATGTGCTCGCCGGCTCCGTCCTTCGTTATTCATGTTCAGGAACGCGTTTGAACCGCTCTTGCGCAACAAGAAAATGTCCTCGCTTGCCAAGGGCAGACGAGGACAATAGGAGCTAAAAGACTCGTACACAATTCATCAAGGATGAGCGGCGAGGACCAGTTTGACGTCCATGTGTTTGCCATCCCGTACCACACTCAGAGTGACTGTGTCACCGGCATTATGCTTGGACAAGAGACTGAGCAGCGAATGGTTTTGATCGATCTTGTCCGCGTCCAGACCTAGGATCACATCTTGCTCCTTCAAGCCGGCTTGCGCTGCAGGGCTGTCCGCCATCACCTGCGTTACCATCACCCCCTGGGTCGTGTCGATTCCCAAGCTGTTGGCAGTGCTCTGGTCGAGAGGCTGGAAGGTGACCCCGACATACGGGTGCTCAACCTTGCCTCCGGCAATGAGTTGGTCCGCAATGTCCCGCGCAAGATTCGACGGGATCGCAAAGCCGAGGCCCTCGGCGATGTCCCCATTGTCCGTGCTCCGGACCACGAGGGTATTGATCCCTATCACCTGCCCGAGACTGTTCAGGAGCGGGCCGCCCGAATTGCCATTATTAATCGCCGCATCCGTCTGAATCAACCCTTCCTGCCGCCCCACCGTCCGGTTCAGCGCGCTCACGATTCCAATCGTCACCGTGCCGCGAAATTCGCCCAGCGGACTGCCGATCGCGATTGCCACCTGCCCCGGTTCGAGCGCGTTCGAATCACCGAACGTGGCCACGGCCGGCACCTGCCCGTCGACCTTGATCACGGCAATGTCCGCTATCGGGTCGGCGCCGACAAGGTTCGCGTTCGCCTGCGTCCCATCTGCGTAGATGACCGAAAGTGACCGCTCGCCATCAATCACGTGATCGTTCGTGACGATGTACCCTTTTGAATCGATGATGATTCCGGACCCGGACGCCGTCCCACCGCCAGTGCCGAAAAGGCCGCCGCGACCTGCGAGGTCATTAATGACGGTGACGACCGCCGGCCTCGTCTTGCGCACCGCATCCACAACGGCAGAGTCCTCCTTGAGGACGAGATTCGTCGTCGGGGGCGGAGCCGCTTGCAGCAGCGGTGTCTTCGGAGAGGCCGGTCCCGCTGTGGGTATTGCGGCCTCTATCGGCATAATCATCTGTGCTGTATAGTAACCTGCCACGCTACCCATTACTCCCCCGCCGAGGATGCCGATGAGGATGGCCAAAAGGACGCTGAAGGACAATAGGATATAGTTCGGTTTGTGCATTTTATTAGGACCAATTGTTTTGCCTAATCCATCAGGCTCAACTGAGGAGCCAGCAAGCCCTGATTCGCGGCGCCACCCGCGCTTGTCTCCCACGGACGCGCAGTTGGCAATAACCACTCACATACCCTAACGAAAAGCTGCCGTGGGCGTGACTGCTCGTCGAGACAACAATCCCCCGAGTCACTGGAGCTGTTTGCCTTCACGATACGTCCAGCTTGACGGTAACAGCATTGGGGTGTTACCCTACCGCGACATTAGAAAAAGACCAGGTCTTTCTAAGGGACCTGGTCTCTTTTTCTTCTCCCCCTCACCCCGGATACTTATCCGGTTCCCGGGCATAGGTGAACATCATGTCGGCGCTCACCCGCAGATAGACTCCCTCGCCGTCTCCCCATTCCCGCACGCTCTGTCCGCTCACCTCGCGCTGGAGCTGCTCGAGTTCGGCAAAATGCGCGTCCTGAGGCGTCATCACGGTTGCATGGCCGTGAACAATGATCGCGAGGCCAGTGTCCAGAAAGTGAGTCAAGCTGACCGCCGGGCGAGCCCTGGCGTGCTTGGCCCGCGCGGCCTCGCTCACCGTTGGAATGACGAAATGTGCTCGGTAAAAGAGCGAGCCGATAGGCGCCACCCGTGGCTCCCCGCGGGCCGTGGTCGTCGCAAAGGCGACCACCTTTTAATAATAGGTCATCCCCTCCCAATGTCAACGGGGGTCCCATCATTACGCCATTGACACTGCCGCAGGTTATCGTATAATTCGTACTGTCAGCTTGAGCCTCGCTTTCGTGAAGGCGACGCGCGCCGGATGACTCCTTGGCGTCTCCCGGCAAGGTAGGTTAGGCATGCTCGAACAAGTACACCTCGGCAAGACGGACGTCCTCGTCCCCCCTCTCGGTATTGGAACCTGGGCCTGGGGCGACCGGCTCGTGTGGAACTATGGCAGCGGCTATGGCGAAAAGGACATCAGAGAGGCGTTCGACGTCAGCCTAAATGCCGGCATCGACTTCTTTGACACCGCCGAGATCTACGGCAACGGCCAGTCCGAAAGATTCCTCGGCACGTTCATCCGCGCATCGGGCAAACCTGTCACCCTCGCGACCAAGTTCATGCCCTATCCCTGGCGCCTGAGCCGCAAGGAGCTCATTCACTCGCTGCACAACAGTCTTGAGCGTCTTGGGGTCGACCGCGTCGATCTCTACCAAATCCATATGCCGATGCCGCCAGTCCCCATCGAGACCTGGATGGACGTTCTCGCCGATGCGGTCGAGCAAGGACTGGCCCGCGCTGTCGGCGTCTCAAACTACAACGCGGTACAGGTGCGCCGCGCGTACGAAGCGCTCGCCAAGCGCAATATCCCGCTCGCTACCAACCAGATCGAGTACAGTCTGCTCCACCGCCAACCGGAAAGGAACGGTGTCCTCGCGACCTGCCGCGAATACGACGTCTCGGTCATTGCGTACAGCCCGATCGCCAAGGGCCTGCTCACGGGCAAATACACACCCGACCATCGTCCTCGCGGGCTGCGCGGCTGGAGGATGGGCGGAATCAATCTTGCCCGCATCCAGCCGCTCATCCAACGCATGCGCGAGATCGGGGCCGAATCCGGCGGCAAGACACCGTCCCAGGTCGCACTCAACTGGCTCATCTGCAAGAACACGATCCCCATTCCCGGCGCCAAGAATGCACGCCAGGCGGAGGAAGATGTCGGCGGCCTCGTCGTCCTCCTGCATCCTTCGACTGGCTCGGGGTCCGGTCAGGATAAAGGTACGGGCAACCCAGGACCCGCCTTGGGCCGCAGCCCTGAACAAAGTGCGGGGCCAGCCAAAGTGTGGTCGCCTTCCACGGCCGGGGGATCGTCGCGCCCGCCCGCGCAGATCAAGGACAGTTGGCGCCTCACCCCCGCCCAGGTTGCCGAGCTGGACATGCTGAGCGAACAAGT
>JAMCQI010000059.1 GCA_023381515.1 Chloroflexota bacterium
GAGAGTCGCTATGCAGAAACCCTTCGTCTGGACGGCCACGGTCGACTCGATCGTGGAAAAGCTCTCACGCTGCGGACAAACGTTGGAGCAGATCCAACCCGGCTGCACCTTGCCTCGTCAGCGGAAGGCGAAGAAATGAGTTGTCCAGTTATTTCGTGGACACTACACTAGGGTGTCCTCCGGACGGGCTGCACGCAGTGGTTCCTGTTTGACTCTGCGCAAGTCCACAGCGGCTGGAGGCTTTTGACGCGGAGGCTGATAGCGCGGAACGGATTTCTCGTCTGCGCCATCTGGCTCCTTCTCGCCCTGCTCCGGTGCTCCCGGTGCCAACCCGAGATCCGCGTCCTGGGAGTTTTCGGAAGGCTCATTCAGAAGCGGCGAAGTCATCGCTGGCAACGCAGATGCGGCGCCGGTACCGACGCTTTGGCCCTGTGAGGGAGCGTGTGCCGGACCAGCTATCGGGTCCTCTGGTCCATCCAGACTCGACGTAGCAGGGACATCGGCCCCGGCGGCCTCTCCGGTAAAGACGTCAGTTGCCTGTACGCAAGGCGGACATTCCGGTTTCGTAGATCGATCAATCGTCGGAGAGGCGCCGAGAAAAGAGTCCGGCGAGGGTGGTGACTCGTGGCCACCAGTCCCGTTGTGTTCTGAAGAAACTGGTGCTTCGGCATTCGATCCAGCGTCAACAGGATTCTCTGGTTGCAGTTCGATCTGCGGACCGGCCAGTTCAGGTTCGGGTTCAGGATTCTGAAGGTCGGTTCCCGGACTGGCGACCTCGAGCCCTCCACAACATTCCTGCTCGGCTTCCGCGCCGACGTCGCTTCCGAAGCTGTGGTCTGATTCTGCCGATGTCCGCGCTGCCGGCTTTTGTACCAGCTCGCCATGACTCTCAGCCTGGATATCGGCCAGATCCCGGTCCTTGCAGGTTTCTGCTTCGAGCGGACGTGTTCCAGGTCCACTTGAACATTCATCCAAGACTGGCGTGCTAGGGTGTGGCGGGGTCGCACTGAGATCGCTGTCCGAGTTGGCGCTCGCCTGTTCTTCTACACCGGCTTCGCCTCGCTCATTGGCCTCGTACTCTGCGGCGAGGACGCCCTCGTGCCTCGTGGTGCAGGTCCGGGCGACCGGCGGGAGGTGTTGGTCATGCGCAGCCGGTAGTTCCGGTAACTGTGGCGCGCCAGGCTGCGGCTGTTCCGCGCAGACGTCGCGAATGGGGCCATCGCTCAACCTTGTAGACCACCACGCAGTCGACGCGGTTGTCGTCGATGTCGCCGAGAAGCCGCTGGAGCGCCGGCCGGTCCATGTTGCCGCCCGTGTAGCCGCCATCGTCGTATGGTTCGGGCACCAGTTGCCAGCCTTCGTGCTTCTGGCTCGTGATGAACGCCTCGGCGGCTTCCCGCTGGGCGTCCAGCGAGTTGAACTCCTGCTGGAGGCCTTCCTCGGTGGACTTGCGCGTGTAGACCGCGCACCGGACGACCCGAGGCTTATCTGCGTGCTTGACCTCGACGGCGACGCCACGCTTCGCGGAGCTATTCCTGGGCACCGTCTACCTCCGAGGCCTTGGACGGGGTCGGCAGCCCGAAAAATTTGAAGCCGTTCCACTTGCCGCCGGTGGCCTCGTTGGCTACGGCGGTCAGGGATTTGTACACGCGCCCTTCGAACTCGAAGCCGTCGGCGCGGACCTTCACGGCGATCCGCTGCCCCCGGTACTCGCGTTCCAACCACGTCCCCGGCGCGGGGAGGCGGTTATCGAGCGGCTTCGGCACCTTGGCTGTGACCTCCAGGAACGCATTTGGATCACTCCTGCGCTTCGGCGCGCGGATTCGCAGGTCCGCGTCGTTGGCGATGGCCATGGCGCGCAGGCGCGCGCGTTCGGACAATCCGCCTTCCGCGAGCGCCTGGATGCGCCAGGCGATGCGGCGGTATAGGAACTGGCGGTTGTTGGACCGGGACTCCTCGCCGAACACCTCGGCGTACTTCTTCCTGAGTTGCGGCACGGTCATATGGCCGAGTTGGGCAATCTGCTGGGCAATGTCGCCCTTAATCGCGATTTCCACTTCTGTCTCCTGTCTGGGAGTCGTTAACCACGTCCCTATCAGGGCTCGAAGTGGCGGTGGTATCAAGTGGAAGTTCGCGGCGGCGCCGCTCGCGCAGCCGGAGATAGCCGGCGGCGAGAATGCGCGCGATGGACTTGAGATCCTCGGTCGGGATCGGCACGACGGTTCACCTCGCTGTGGATTGGGACCACGGCAAGAGTCCGCCGCACGGTCGTCTCGCTGGCCTTCGCTATAAACATACGCAGACGGCGCGAAAACGGTAAACCGGATCGGGTGGATTGGAGAACGGTGCGGACGAGACGGAAACCGCGCTGGCGCACGTCGGAGGAGGGGCGAGCCGAACGCACTTGCTAACCCGGCGAAGGCGATTCAGGAAACCAGCCCACCGAGGCGGACGTTTTCTCCGACCGCCCGGAATGCGCCGGAGAGACGGGTCGCCACAGAGACGGAATTCGACCGCAAGACGGGCGATATTGCGGCGGACCAAGCCCTCAACAGAGACGAGGCGATCAGCGCAAGTCTTTGGCGGTATTTGGGATGTCTGGCGAGGAAACGCGGACGCACGAATGGCGTTCGAGTGAACTACTGGGACGGGAGAGGGTTAGGAAAAATGAATTGGCTCCCCAAGTGAAACAAAGGGTATTTCACGGTCGAGAGACACTGGCAAAAGTATTGATTCTAAAATGGCTACTCAAATTGACCTGAAGTCGCCATCTCCGTTTTGGAACGTGTAGCACCTGGCTGCCATTTTCGCGCCCGAAACGGATTCGGACCACGCCGTTGGCCAGAAACGCCTGAGACAGAGACAGTTCCGCGATTCCAGACCAGCAACGTGTACACAGCGGTTAGCAGGTCGTGGAGAACGGCGGGACCTTCGGTTAACGGGTGGAGATGTGGGCAAATTCGCATCGCGCGTCGTTGCCGGGCAGACTCTCACAACCGGGCTCAAACTCCGTGCGGCGGTTGCGCGAGCATCACCACCCTCACGCCCGCCTGTTCAAAATGGGCATTCGTGGTCAGCGCCTCCGTCAGATGGCGCCGCTCCATAACTACAAAAGATAGGCAATCGGTGAGGCTCCAGTCCTTGTCGGGCCTCGTCCGGTAAAGTTGCACAGCGGCATCGATGAGATCGGACTCGAATGGCACCACTTCGATGCGCGCGTCCGCGTGGGCTCGGCGGTAGCCCTCTGCAGCAACGCCGCGAGCGCTCGCGTCAGAGAAACCGTTTAGCCATTCCCAAAGCACAGCCTCAGTTGTGACGATGCTGCTCCTCGTCCGAATCACAAACTGGTTCCACGCGACCGCGTGCTGATGATACTGATCTCGCTTGCGCGAAAGCGCCATCCAGAAGGATGTGTCCGCGAAGTAGGCTGCCACTACCGCGGCCTGTCCTTCGTGGGGCTGCCGTAGAGGTAGTGGTCGTGTTGATCGGCCAGATCCGTGGGCAGGGCGTCGTTCTCGACGGCATTCGCGGCGAGCCACGCCAAGGCCGATTCCTCAACTGGCTCACGCGGTCCCACCCGTTCGATCTGCAGGATCAAAGCCTGATTCGGTGGCATATCGAGTGGCTCATCGGGGATGATAGCCTTGCCGTCAAAATGCGCATGGACCGTCATGAAGGCTCCTTATCGGCGACCTCTTCCAGTATGCCAGCAACGCCGGGGGTGGTCCACTTCACTTCAAAGGCGGCAAAGGCGGGCCCGAGCAGCTCACCGGGACGGTCCTGGCGGCCGTAAGCGCGGTGTCCGGCTTGATGTCCCAACAACGACGCCGAAACCGCGGCAAACACGGACTGTCAGCCGATCTGCTCAAAAACCAGGCCAGCCGGAGTCGGCACGGGTCGTACCGTCGGCCCCAACCCGGCACAGCTATGATTCCTTCTTGAACCGCCAAAGTTCGAACGCCGTTAACCATACGATTTCGGTTCTTGGTATTTGCATGTTTGCCAGCAAGTGATTGATTCCGCGTGCCTTACTCAAATCGTCTAGAGAAAATCCCCAAGAGGAACCCTGTTACGAAATGGTTTTGGAGAAACAGGTTTCCAAACCGGTCGAGACGTCACCAACCACGTCGCGTTCTTGCCATACAATCTCCGCGGATCCCAAGTCATTGCATCGGGTTTGTGTGAGCGCGCCTGCTCGACCGCAGTCATCAGAAAACGGACGCGCTAAGCGGGAGCGAACTGGACACTGCTGGAGTTCCGGCCTTTTCAGCCCCGAAACTCCCTGTGCCGCTGAGCGGGTGGTAAGCTAGCTTCCGGGCGGTGCGTCACCGGGTGGGAATGCCCCGCAGGCGTTGTGCCGCCCCTCGCCGCGCGACAGAAACGCCTTCTGCTCACGATCGTGAGAGAAATCAAATGAGCGGGGCAACGCCGGCTGAAATGCTGGTGGCGGAACATCGGGTGGATCCAGAAGATGGTGGCCGGCAGTATAAACTCAGTGTCGTTCTCGCCGGCGCGACTTTGGCAGTAAGCCCTTTTCGCGGAGTACAAACACCACGAATCCGATCACGACCATGATGGCCACAGCGACGATAACTGCGATCGCAGCCCGTCTTGCTTCTCGTTCAACAGAACTCTTTTTTCCGTGAGAGTAGCGCTTCACGAGTGCCTCACACCCCGTACGTCATCCAGTCATCGCTTCCCAGATGCGGAGCAGCCACTCTTTGCGAACATCGAATCCCCCAAGAGTCATATCTGTTGTGGTTGTCACCGCAGTACGGTCCTCCCCTCCTTCATGTGCGCAGCATTCGTAGCCCACTACCGATCACTACAAACTCGCTAATCTCGTGCCCCAGCACGGCGGCCGGCAAGGACAGGAACCCCAGCACAGCCCCTACCACCAGCGCGCCGATGACGAGCGCGGAGAGGGCGAGATTCTGGCGCACAATCGATTGATTTCTACGCGCGAGCCGCAATGCGTAAGCCAGACGATCGAGATTGTCCGCCATCAACGCAACGTCGGCAGTCTCCAGAGCAACGTCCGTGCCCGCCGCACCCATTGCGACCCCAACAGTAGCCTCGGCTAGTGCCGGAGCGTCATTCACGCCGTCGCCGACCATTGCCACGTGCCCGTGCCGTGTGGTCAGGTCCCGGATTCTGGTGGCCTTATCTTCTGGTTTCAGGTGCGCATAAATCTCGTCAATACCTGCTTCGCTTGCAATCGCGCGAGCGGTGCGCTCATTATCGCCGGTGAGCATCACAACCTTTTCAATCCCGAGTTCACGGAGTTCAACAATCGCTTGCCGCGCGTTCGAGCGTAAGTTGTCGCGAATCGCGATCAGCCCCCAAATGCTGGCACTGCCGCCCACGAGGACCACGGTGTTGCCTTCCGCTTCCAAACGCCGAATGTCTTCCGCCTTCCCGGCCAGCGTGCTGCCAATCCGATCGGCAAACATGGCAGGACTTCCAATGAAGACGAGGCCACCATCCCAGCGCGCACGCGCTCCCATTCCGGTGAGCGAAGCGAAATCAGCCACTTCGGTCGGTTCGATTCCTTGCGCCTGGGCGTAACCTACAATCGCCTTCGCCAGTGGATGCTGACTTCTCTTTTCCACACCGGCCGCAACAGCGAGCATTCCTACGACCGCGCCGGGCACCTCTTCGCCAGCGTGCTCGTTCAGCACGACGTGTGTGACTTCGGGCTCACCTCGCGTCACGGTGCCCGTCTTATCGAGAGCCACAATTTTGATTTTGGCGAGCTCTTCGATGTAAACACCGCCTTTGATCAATACGCCATTTCGCGCTCCGGTGCCTAGCGCTGCGACGAGTGTGATCGGAATAGAGATGACCAGGGCACAGGGGGCGGCTGCCACAATGAACACAATCGCCCGGCTGATCCAGTTCCCCCACGGGCCCAAGCCGAGAAGCGGCGGCACCAGCGCAATCAAAATGCCGACGAGCAAGACGGCAGGGCTGTAACGCGCGCCAAAGCGCTCTATGAAGCGCTCGCTTACACCCTTTCTCTCCTGTGCCTCCTCTACCATCTGTATGATTCGGGCAATAGTGTTGTTCGCAAAAGTCTTGGTGGCTCGGATCTCCAGCGCCCCTTCTCCGTTGAGGCTGCCGGCAAATACAACGTCATCAGGTCTCTTTTCGACGGGCATGCTCTCGCCAGTCACGGGAGCCTGATTGACACTCGATGTCCCTGTAGCGACGATTCCATCCGTCGCAACGGACTGGCCAGGCTTCACGAGAAATATTTCTCCGACGCCGATTTCCTCGATCGGAACCTCCATTTCCGTCCCATCGCGCCGCACGATCGCTCTCTTGGGCGCGAGATCCATGAGTGCTTTGACCGCCGAGCGTGTTTTGTCCTCGGTGTAGCCTTCCGCTGCCTCTGAAATCGAGTAGAGAAAAACCAGCATCGCGCCTTCAATAGCCTGCCCCATGACAGTGGCAGCGAGGGCCGCGGTCGTCATCAGGAGTTCGATACCCACTCTTTGTTCGAAAAACAGCTCTTCAGCAGCTTCGCGGCCAAAGTAGTAACCGCCGATGGCGATCGCGAGAAGGTAAAGAGTGAGTGGAAGCGGATGCGGCGCCGCACCGAAGGAAATTAGCCAGCCAACCAGGAGTAGAGCACCTGATGATACCGACGCAAGGACCTTCGGATTTCGCCAAGGCGAGGGTCGCTTCGCCGATGACGCCGATTTCTTTGCTGGAAAGCCCAGTTCCTGCAGCTTCTCTTGAAGTGCTGGCGCGGAAGTCTTCTGGGAATCGTAGGTGAGGAAGACTTTCGCCGACTTTGGAAACACTCTGAGTCCGATCAGGCCAGGCGAGCCCTTTAGGCCTCGCTCGATCGCGGCAGCGTCATGCTCGCACTCGAGATTGGAGACGCGGATTTCAATGGTTGTGTTCATTGCCTTCTTCCTTGAGAAAGACACCCTCCCTAGATACAAACCAGCGGTTTGCGCTAAGGTTGATGTCTTCTTTCCCCGGTTCGAATCTTGATCACTTCTTCGACCGGCGAGACGAAGATCAAGCCGTCGCCTGGATGGCCTGTATGCGCGGTTCGGGTGGTCACGTCAACAACCGCCTCCGCCAGCTCATCCCGAACGACAAGGTCGAATTTGCATTTCTTGGCATAATCGATGAACTCCTCTGCGATATTGCTCTTATCGGATTCGGCGGCCTTGCGACCAAGCCCACGAACTTCAGACACCGTTAGTTCGGGAAGGTCTTCCATAGCCTTTAAGGAATCAATGACTCTCGTAAGCATGTGCGGCTGGACGGATGATAGCTTTGATCCCTTTCATCTTTAATCACCTCACAGTCCTGCGTCCGTTCCTTCAGGCGCGAACCAGCGGTAGATCGCCGGAAGCACAAGAAGCGTGAGTATCGTAGACGTTACCAACCCTCCAATGACGACTGTTGCTAGCGGCCGCTGCACTTCGGCGCCACCCCCGGTTGAAAGCGCCATGGGAAGGAATCCAAGGCTTGCGACTGAAGCGGTCATCAACACCGGCCGTAAGCGAGTGAGCGCGCCATCGAGCACGGCCTCCCGGATGGGCCTGCCCTTGCGGCGTGCCTCGTTGATAAACGCGACCATAACCACGCCGTTAAGTACGGCAACGCCTGAGACTGCGATGAACCCCACCCCGGCGCTCATCGAGAAGGGCATACCGCGCGCAAACAGAGACAAGATACCGCCGGTGACGGCGAATGGAATTCCGGTAAATACGAGCGCCGCCTGCGCCGCCGAACCGAAGGTCACAAAAAGAAGCAGGAAAATCAACGCAAAGGTGATCGGGACAACGATCATCAGACGATCCCGACCGCTTTCCAGGTGCTCCCACAGTCCGCCCCACTGCACGAGATAGCCGGATGGGATCTTTACTTGCTCCTCTACGCGGCGTTGTGCCTCGCCAACAAAGCTGGCGACATCGCGCCCACGAACGTTTACCTCGACGGATATCCGGCGCTGACCGTCTTCACGCGCTATCTCGAAGGGGCCTTCGGCCGTCTCGATTCGAGCAAGCTGGGCCAATGGAATCTTCTGTCCGTTTGGTGCGCTTACAAGTAAGTTGGCAAAATCCTGCGGAGTTCGACGAGACTGTGGGGTGAGACGCACCATAAGGTCAAAGCGGCGGAACCCCTCCAATACGGTGCTCGCTTGCGTGCCGGCGATTGCGGTCCGGATTAGCTCCTGGACATCGCTCGCGTTAATCCCGTATCGGGCGATAGCCTCCCGATCGATTGTAATCTGGAGCAACGGCAATCCGGTTACCTGCTGTACCTTCACGTCATTCGCGCCCCTTACCTGACCGATTACTCGCGCAATGCGCCCGGCCGCGTCCCTCAGCGTGTCCAGGTCCTCGCCGAAGATCTTGATAACGACATCAGAACGTGAGCCGATGCCCTCGATCAGTTCCTGCATCCGGAACTCGATCGGCTGAGAGAACGAATAGCCCATCCCTGGAACCTCGTCCTTGATGCGATGCTCCATTGCCTCAACCAGTGCCTCGCGCGTGTGCGCTGTTGTCCATTCCTCCTTTGGCTTCAGAAAAACGTAGGTGTCGCCCATATTTGGCCCCATCGGATCGGTGGCAATCTCTGGCCGGCCAATGCGGCTCACCACACTGCTGACTTCCGGGAAGCTTCGTACCACGCGTTCGAGCTCAGTCGTCATTTGAACTGCCTCGGTCAGCGACACACTCGGCAGCCGGATGGCGTTGATCGCCAAAGCTCCTTCTTCCAGTTTCGGCAGGAACTCGGCGCCAAGCAGAGGGAATAGCGCAGCGCAGATCACCACGAAACACAACGCGCCCAGTGCAGTCAGTTTCGGCCATGTCGTCGTCAAAAGGAGCAGTGGGCGATAGCCGCGCTGCAACCAGCGCACAAGGGGGTTCTCGTCCTCGTGGGTCGCCTCATTTTCGCTGCTTGAGCTTTGATGTACTCGTTTGGGTTGCCTGAGAAACAGCGCGGCCAACGCTGGAATCACCGTAAAGCTCAACAGGAGCGCGCCTGCCAGCGCTAGGATTACAGTAAACGCCATGGGGCGGAACATCTTGCCCTCAATCCCGGCCAGGGACACGATTGGCAGATAGGCAGCCATGATCAGGATTACACCGAACTGACTTGCGCGCAGAACTTCGGCACTGGCCTCCAGTATGATGTGCCGGTGCTGATCACCCGTAAGCTGGTGGCCCAACCGTCGCTCTTCTGCGAGGCGGCGCACACAGTTCTCAACAATGATTACCGCGCCATCGACGATCAGGCCAAAGTCGATCGCGCCCAAGCTCATCAAATTCGCGGAGATCTGGAAATATCGCATGCCGAAAATCGCCGCGAGCATGGCGAGCGGAATCGCCGATGAGACGATTAGTCCTGCGCGGATCTGTAGCAGGAACAAAAACAGAACGACGATGACGATAATGCCGCCTTCCACGAGGTTTTTGACCGCAGTGTGAATCGTCTGGTCCACGAGCGAACTGCGATTATAGAAGACGTTGATCTTTACGCCGGCCGGGAGGGCTTTTTCTAGCGTGCGTAGCCGTTCAACGACGCGTTCGGCCACCGCTCGGCTATTCTCGCCTTTGAGCAACATTGCCACGCCCACCACGGTTTCACCATCCCCGTTTTGCGTTGCCGCCCCCTGGCGGATCTGCGCGCCTAGACGCACCTCAGCGATGGAACGAACGTAGATCGGCGTGCCGCGATTTGAGGCAACGACGATGTTCTCGATGTCCCGGACACTCTGGACTAATGCCACGCCGCGGATCAGCTTCTGTTCGCCGCCCTGCTCCAGGTAGCCGCCGCCAACGTTCGCGTTGTTCTGCTCCAAAGCCTCGATAACCTGCTTGAGCGTGAGGCTGTACGCGACGAGTTTGGCCGGATCCACGAGCACCTCATACTGGCGCTCTTGTCCGCCGAAGCTATTCACTTCAATGACACCTGGCACCGTGCGCAACTGGGGTTTAATGAACCAGTCGAGCAGTGTCCGAAGCTCCATCAGCGAATGCTTCCCGTCTGTCCCGTGCAGCGTAAACTGCACTATTTCACCGAGGCCAGTCGAGACCGGCGCGAGTTCCGGTGTCACCCCCGCGGGAAGCTCACGGCCAACCTCGATCAAGCGTTCGAGGACAAGTTGTCGCGCCTGGTAGATGTCCAAGTCGTCCGGAAACGTGATCGTCACCTGGGAAAGGCCGAATTGCGAAATCGAGCGCAGATCCTGTTTCCGCGGAAGGCTGCTCATCGCGACCTCAATTGGAAAC
>JAMCQI010000058.1 GCA_023381515.1 Chloroflexota bacterium
GCACGACCGCGAGCAGCGCCAGCAGCAGCGGCAGCACCCCGACGTAACCGACCTCGACCCGCGGCCACGGTCCCCACGCGTCCTGCGCGCCCCGTCCGAAAAAGCCGGGCACGAACAGGCCGATCAACTGCGCCGGCGGAAGCGAGTACTGCGCCGCCTGTTCGTACGAATAGGACGTGCGGAGCGTCTGCTGCGCCATCTCGACGCTCGGAACAAGCGACGGTGCGCTCAATCCGAACGCGACGGCGGCGGTCAGTGCGAGCAGCCGTATGGGGTACGAATGCGCGAGGATGGCTCGCGCCCCGCCCGAATTCTGCGAGGGTACCCGCGTTCGGTCCGCCAAGACCCGCCAGAATGCCAAGAGGATCAGCGCGATGACGATGAACAGGAACGACTGGATGTGCCCCGCCATGAACGCGACGGCGAGGAATACGCCGGCGAGCGCCGCCAGCGCCGGGCGCCGGTCGGAAACCGCGCGCCGGTACAACAGCAGAACGAGCGGCATCCACGCGACGACGGCGATCAGATTCAAATTGCCAAAGTGCGTGACGAAGAGATCGCTGAACTCGAATGCGATCGCGCCGGCCAGCGCGGCCGGTCGGGACAGGTCGCCGGTGGAACGCTCGGGCTGCGCTTGCCCGAGACTTGTCCCGGCGGAAGTTGCGCTCGATCGCCAGTGCCCAAAGCGCAAGAACGCGTACATGGCGCCGCCGGCAAGCGCAAAATGAAAGACCGAAAGGTACTCCATGTCGCGGTACGTGAGGGGGGACGAAACGATAAAGGTCAGGAGATTGAGGGGATAAAAGATCCCGGACTGGTTGTCCCCAACGAAAGGGGCGCCGGCGAACAGATACGGGTTCCACAGCGGGACGACGCCGCGGCGCCACCACTCGGCCGCAAACAGGTACGTCGGGTAGAGGAATTGCCCGAGGTCGCCGCCGCCGGCCGGCATCCAGGTGTTCGAAGAGAACAGCAGTCGCCAGAAAAAACCGGCGGTCGCCGCGCCGATCATTCCGAGCGTTGCCACCTCGCGCCAGGTTTCGTCGTCGACCCGGCGCCGCGCCAACGTCACGAGGAGCGCGAGGAACCAGAGGCCGGCCGCGAGGGTCAGGATCATTTGGAGCCGACCTGGGTCACGGCTTTTGCAGCTGGAACACGCGGGTCGATTCTCCGACCGTCCAGTAAAGCTTCAGGCCCGAGTCGTTCGACGCGACCTGGAAGATCAGCTCGCCGTCCAGGCCGGCCCCCGCCGCGAGGTCGCTCTCGGTGAGCTGCTGTGGAATGGTCACCGTCGACGGATTCGCGTCGTACGTCAGACCCCCGTCTCCCTTGACCTTAAAGTCGTCGGCGGAAACCTTGATCGGCGTGCCCGTTCGCTTTGTGTTGCGGAGATGAATGCTGACCAGCGCAAATTCCTGGTCTGATGGAAGCTCAACCGTTCCCTTGACTTGGAGCGGCAGCTGGAATTCCGTCACGGTCAATTCCAGCCCGTTCGCCGCGAGCGCTTTGGTGTTCAGCGGCACGGGCGCGTTCACGTTCACCGTGGGTGTGACCGTCGGACCGCCCAGCGATTGCAGTTTCGACAAACCGCCGACGGGGCCCAAAAGGACTATGGCGAAAAGGCAGCAGCAGCACAGGAGAATGAGCAAGACCGCGACGGCGATCAGGATGTACCCCGGCTTGACCCGGCGTTCGCCTCCCGCGTACGGCGATGGCGCGACGAAGTTACGGTTGCGTGATTCTCTCGAGAAGGACACGGTTATTCTCCCTCGGCGCGCCATTCGCGTCGGTCACTGGAACGCGGGCGCCAGTTTTCAGCACGTACATTCCTATTTCGACTTGATATTCGCCGCCCGGGGTGTCCGCCGGGATCGTCAGAGCGTACTCATCGACGACGGTTTCTCCCGGCTGCCAGCGGTACGTCGCGAACGTCCCTCCCCCCGGCTGGGAATCCTGCTGTGCCCATACCGGGGACTCGGTCCGCGGATTTTGCCCTCCGATCAGGTGAACGAACACCGTATAGTCGGCGTTCGTCGCGACGAGGCTCTTCCAATAGACCGTCAACGCGAGCGAATCCGCCTTGCGCTCGGAATCGTAACCGATCAGCTCGATCTCATTTCCCAAACGCGCGCCGACGCGATACTGCGGTGCGAGCAACGCGGAGCCTCGAGAGCGAAAGAGCGTGGCGTACGGCTGTCCGCCGTAATCTGAAATGGTCGCGATCGACTGTCCGTTCGGAAACAGCCGGGCAAGCCGGGAGAGCGTCGACGGGTCTTGCCGCGTCACGATACCGTACGCGGCGTCTACGCCGGCCGGCGGAAGTACCAGAACCTTGCGTCCGTCGAAGCTCTCGACCGCGCGGCCGTCCAGTCCGTACTGGATCGTGTAATGGTCCTGCTCGACCGGCGTCAGATAGAGCGGTTCCCCCGTCGGCTCTGCGCGCATCTGATCGGCTAGCGACAAGTAACCGACGTCGAACGATTCGTACATGCCGGGACTCGCGCCCCAAACGTCGAAATAGTCGTGAATCGTCGAATAGGCGCTGGTGACGAGCCCGGCGGCCAACACCCCGCCGATTCCTAGCTTCAGCCACCGGCCATTGCGGCCGCCGGCAGCTCGCGCGATCGCGGCCATCCCGCTCGCGGCGATCAGCGGCACGACAGCTGTCACTCCAATGTCGCGGCCAAAATGCGGCGCAAAATCGGTCAGTGCGCTCGGAAGCGACATCACGACGAGCGCGGTCAGCATAAAGCGCGCGTCCGTCCGGCGGATTCGCGCCAGGCAGAGGACCAACCCGGCCGTAAAGCATACCGCCAGAAATGGATCGAGCGCCGGGCGTCCCGGCAAATTGCTCCGCGGGTTGTCGTCTCCCGCCACGAAGAACATGCCGGCCACCTTCATCGCGTTCTCGGCAAGCGCCGACGGACCGGCGGACGCGATCGAAACAGTGCCCGGACGCTCGATGAACTCGCTCGAATGCGTCACAAAGTATAACCCAAGCGGGGCAAAAACCAAAACGGCGGCGGCGGCGCACGTGACGATGCCCTTGCGATAGCGCGTCCAAAAACCCCGATTGACGGTGATCTCGATGCCAATGAATGCGGCCACCAGGACGGGGACGAAGAGCGCTGCCTTGTACGTGTACTGCGTGGCTCCCAAAAAGATGCCGGCAAGCGCCCAATCCACGCTCCCCTCTGCGCTTAGATCCGCTATGCGCTGGACGATCCGGAATCGACTGGACTTGGGCGTGGTGGGCGTGTCCTCCGTTGCCTGGGCGCTTGTCGCGGCCCCGTCGACCGCTTCGCCTTGTCGCAAGCCGCGCCACAAAAAAGCTAGAGACAGCGTCATCATCAGGGGGGTGAGAATCGGCTCCATCCCCAACCGGCTAAAGTTGACGTGCCAATAGAGGATCGCCAGCACGAACGCGGCGAGGACGGCGGTCCAACGCGACCGAAATAACGCGCGAGCGAGCAGATAGAGTGCGGCGACGTTCAATATGCCGGCGATGGCGGAAACGAGCCGCAGCGACCAGGTCGAGTCGCCAAAGAATACAAAGGCGAGCGCGGTCGCATAAATCCGCATCGGCTCTTCGGTATAGTTCTCGGTGAAAAAGATCGGTCGTTCCGTGCCGGCGATGACCCGCCGCGCCTCGACGGCGTTGAATGCCTCGTCGTAGTGCAGCCCGGGTGGGAGCTGGTCCAGGCGATAGAGGCGCAGAAACGCGGCGAGCACCACCACGGCGCCAATCGCGACCAGTTCCAGACGCCGCCGATCGTATCGGTCGATCGACGGCTCGGATGAGGGACTCGTCATGGCATTCGTCATTTCGCGCTTACGCTCACGCCGGTCAACAGCACCCGGTCGTCTGCAAGCCGATGGCCGCTCGCATCGTAGACCGGCAGGCGGGCGAGCGTTGCCGGATCGTACATCCCAACTTCGATCTCGTACTCGCCGGGCGGCGCATTCGCCGGCACCATCAGCCCAAAACGGTCTTGGATCGAATCGCCCGGACCCCACGAGTTGGTCGGCCGGGTTCCACCAACCGGCTCTCCGTCCATTTGCGCCCACACCGTCGACTGGCTGGCCGGATTGAGCGCTCCGATTAGATGCGTGAATACCTTGTACGCCTTGGGGACGGGCGCGTCCGCTTGCCAATGCAGGGTGAGCTCCAGCGACTCGCCCGGCGCAACCTCCGAACGGTCGAGGTCATATCCCAGCAGCCGAATACTTTGCCCGAGCCTTGCGTCGACGAAACGTTGGACCTTTGCATTTGCATCCGGCATTTCGTAGAGCGTGAGGCTCGCGTCCACGTAGCCGCCAAAATAGCTCTTGAACGCATTCGTGCCCAGCCAGCGCGCGAGATAGCCGGTCGGATCGTACTCCGCCGGATTACCGAACATGACGAGCCACAGCCGTTTGTGGTTGTGCGCGACGTCGGCAAGCCGCTGGCGGGTGCCCGGGTCTTCCAGCGGCGCATTGTCTGGAAAATAATACGCCGGGACGCCGCGCGGCGCGTAGTACAGATAGAGCGGTTTTTGAAGCGGGTTGTTCAAGATCAGAGCGTCCCCCGGTTGCGCATGGCTCGACACGTAGGCCATCATCTGACCGTACTTACCCTTGGCATACGCGTCGTCGAAATAATAGTTGCGCAGCGAAAGCGCGGAGAAGCCGATCAAGACGACCGTCAGGATCACGGCGGCCGGCGCGCGCGAACGCGCGACCGAGTCCAGCCCGAGCGCGACCGTCAGAGCAAAGCCCGGCAGCGCGACCAGAACGTATCGCTCGAAAAAGAAAGGCATGACCGGGTTTACGACGTAGGCGACAGCCACCGGCGCCAGGAAATAGATGGGCGCAAACCAGCCCGGATCGAATCGCGCGGCCCCGAGTGCCGTCGTCGCGAGCGCCGAATCCGCCCCGCTGCTCCCGGCGCTGCGCCGCCGAACGAGCCCGAATATTCCCAGCAGCCCCGCTGAAAGAAAAACGGCCGCCGCGATCTGCACGATGGGAAAATCGACCGTCAACCCAGCGCTGAACGAGAGAAACGTCCGTCCAAAGATCATCTCGACGCCGGCCGGGCCCCACTCGTCAAAGCGCGTGCTTGCCTTGCTCGTCAAAAAGCTCGCTTGCACCACGATCCACGGAACGTACGCCGCGATCAAGACCGCCTGGAGAATCGCCCAGCGCACGAGGGCCGCCCTGTTCCGATAAAGCCGGAGCGCCGCGTACAGGTTCAGCGCACACCAGACGAAGAATGCGGAATAGTGCGTGTACATCGCGAGCGCAGTCGATCCGAGAAAGCCTGCAACCGCGAAGCGGGTATCGGTTGTTCGCCGGGGTTCGACCGACGCTATTTCGACGCAATCGATGACCCGGAGCCCGAAATAGCAGGATGCGAGCGCCAGGACCGTTGCCAACTCGTACATGCGCGTTTCCTGGCTGTAATAGACCAGGAGCGGCGAGATTGCCGCCATGATGCTCGCGAACCATTTGACTCTCGGACGCAGCGGTGTCAGGCGCTCGGCGAGGACGAATATGAGCGGCACGATCAGCACGCCGATCAGCGCCGACAGCGCGCGCGTGGCATAGGCGCTGTCGCCGGCGAGCCTCAGCCAGAGGAACAGGAGAACGGGATAAAACGGAGGATGAGTATCCGCGGCGCCCGCGACGACCGTCGACAGGGGTTGTTGGCTGAGATAGATGCTGAACGCCTCGTCGCCCCAAATGTCCTGTGCGTTCAGGCGGTACGAGCGCAGCGCCGCCGCGACGAGCACGAGCGACAACAGCGCCACCGTTTCAACTCGGCGTGTTCGATTCATGCGTTTTCGATCGGTCTACAAGCTGCTTTCACGTGAGCGGCGGCGCCGCGTGCGTTCGGCCGCCCTCACGAAGGAGCACGGGGTCTCGATCTGGTCCGGTGACGAGCCGCGACATTATAACATAGTTCTCCGGCAGGAGAAACGCCGACTTGTGGTATAATTGCGCTCAAAGGGAGTGCCACCCGACATGAGACAGTTGCTGCTCCTGCATCACCCCAAGCTTCCTCACTCGCTCACCCTCGCTAACCAATGGTCGGCTCAACTCGACGCTCTCGGCGCGCGCGGATTGGTCGTCTCCGCCTGGGACGAAGCTGCGATAGGGGGATGCGTCCGCGACGTCGAATTGGCGATCACGCTCGGCGGCGACGGCACGATTCTACGCGCGGCGCGGCTCTGCTCGCCCGTCGCCATTCCCATTCTCGGCATCAATCTTGGACGGGTCGGCTTTTTATCCGAGCTCACGCCAGACCAGTTCGACGCGCGGGCGGTGCTCGACCGCGGCTATTGGATCGAAGAGCGGACGATGCTGCGCACGACGTTTTCGCGAGACGGCGGCCCGGTGAGGACCTTTAGCGCGCTGAACGACGTCGTGGTCGGGCGCGGCAAGCTGGCGCGGGTCGTCCGGCTCTCGACCTACATC
The DNA here is from genome assembly GCA_023381515.1 of Chloroflexota bacterium. Next base: position 6,457 of record JAMCQI010000058.1, read on the forward strand.
GACGGCGATTTTCTGGCGACCTTCGTCGCCGACGGCGCCATCGTCGCGACGGCGACCGGCTCGACGGCGTACGTCGCGGCCGCCGGCGGGCCCATTCTCGCGCCGGTCGTCAAGACCCTGGTCCTCGTTCCGATCGCGCCGTACCTCAGCCAGATTCGCTCGCTCGTGCTGCCCGAAGGCTCGCGCGTGCTTCTGCGGCTGCAGACTGACCATGGGTCCATATTGACGATCGACGGGCAGATCGACGTCGAGCTGCGCAACGGCGACGAGATCCTGGTGCAGGCGAGCGACCACTCTGCCCGTTTCGCCCGTTTTCAGCCGGCGACGTACTTTTATCGCACGCTCGTCGAGCGGCTGCGGGAGCGCGGCGCGGAAATGAGAAGGGAATCGACGACCGACAAATAGCCGGGGGCGAGAGAGGAGCCGACATGGAACTCAAAACGGTTCGCGTCGACAAGCCGGACGATCTGAATTTCATCCTGGGCCAGTCGCACTTTATCAAGACGGTCGAGGACCTGCACGAGGCGCTGGTAACCGCCGTGCCGGGCTGCAAATTCGGATTGGCCTTTTGCGAAGCATCCGGCCATACGCTGGTGCGCGCCAGTGGTACCGACCCTGCGCTGGTCGACCTGGCGAAGAAGAATGCGCACGCGATCGGAGCCGGGCACTCGTTCATCGTCATTCTGGGAGAAGGGCTGTTTCCCATCAACGTCCTGCGCGCGATCAAGAACGTGCCTGAGGTGGTGAACGTCTTCTGCGCGACCGCAAATCCAACCGAGGTCGTCATCGCCGAAACGGAACAGGGACGCGGGATTCTCGGCGTCATCGACGGCTGGTCGCCCAAAGGGATCGAGGACGATGCCGGCGTCGCGTGGCGCAAAGACCTGCTGAGAAAGTTCGGTTACAAGCTGTAGGCCCTCTGCCGAAGGCGCGCCGGCATTCGGCGGCGCAGACGCGGACGCTTGATCGGGAGAAGCACCATGTCTCGACCCTCTACCTTTTCGATCGTCGCATTCGACCCGGCGACCGAGGAGCTGGGCGTCGCGGTCGAATCCAAGTTCCTCGCCGTCGGCGCGGTCGTGCCGTGGGCGCAAAGCGGAGTCGGCGCGATCGCGACTCAGGCGTGGGCGAACACGACTTTCGGACCGCGCGGCTTGCGTCTGCTCAAGCAGCGCCGGACGCCCAAACAGGTGGGCGACGCGCTCGTCGCGAGGGACAAGCTCGCGGCCCAGCGTCAATTTGGCATTGTGGACGCCAAAGGGCGCGCGTTCACTTTCACGGGCAAGAGCTGCTTTGATTGGGCCGGGGGTGTGACGGGCAAGCACTTTGCCGCGCAGGGGAATATCCTCGCCGGGCCGGGAGTCGTCGACGCCGTGGCCGCGACGTTCGTCAACACTGCCGGGGCGCTCGCGGAGAGGCTCGTCGCCGCGCTTGCGGCCGGTCAGGCCGCCGGAGGCGATCGGCGGGGTCAGGAAAGTGCGGCGCTCCTCGTCGTCCGTCGAGGCGGTGGCTACAGCGGGTTCAACGACCGATACGTCGACCTCAGGGTCGACGACCATCCCACGCCGATCGACGAGCTCAAGCGACTGCTCGAGCTTCACCATCTCTATCTCGGCAAGACCAATCCGGCCGACGTGCTTCCCATCGATGCGGCGATCGCTCGTGAGCTGCAGTCGATCATGCAGCGGCGGGGTGCATATGCTGGCACCGTCGACGGCGCATGGAACGACGAAGCGGAACGTTGTTTCCGCGAGTTCGCCGGCGTGGAAAACCTGGAAGACCGGCTCTTGAAAGGTGCGTTCGTCGACCGAGTTGTGCTTGATTTTCTGCGCGCGCGATTCGGCTAACCCGGCGCTTGCATCAGCCCGCGCAGCGTCTGCACCGTATCGACCTCGCCGGCGGATTTGTCCTCGCGGAATCGGACGATGCGCGCAAACCGCAGCGCCACTCGACTCTTGTAGCGGGGCGAGCTCTGGACGTTGTTGAATGCTACCTCGACCACGACCTGCGGCTGGACCCAGACCGTGCCGCGCGTTTCGCGAACCTTGAGCGCAAGCAGCCTTTCGGTTAACGATTTGAATTCCACGTCGGTCAAGCCTTTGAAGGTCTTACCCACCTCGAGCAATTCTCCCGAGTCCGCATCCCTTGCCGCCAGGTGCACGTTCGAGAGCCAACCGGTGCGCCGGCCATAGCCCCAGTCGGCCGCGACGATCGCCAGATCGAGTGTAATGACGGGCTTGACCTTGAGCCAGTTCTTGCCGCGTTCCCCCGGCGTGTACGGCGCCGCAAGACTCTTTGCCATGACCCCTTCGTGGCCGGCTTCGCGTGCTCGCTTCAGAAACTCCTCGCCCACAGCGCGATCGCTCGTCTCGGCCCGCTCGACCCGATCGATCGCGCCGCATACTGAGCCGAGCCGCGCCCAGCGTGCCGCGTTCGGCTCGTCGATTAAGAGCGCGCCGTCCACGTACAGACAATCGAACAGGTAGAGCCGTACCGGTATCTCCCGCTGCGTTTCGGCCACGTCGCGCTCGCGGCCGACCCTCCGCATCAGGTCTTGAAACGGTCTCGGCCGGCCCTGCGGCGTCAGGGCGATGACCTCCCCTTCAACGATCGCGTTGCGTGCCTTCAATTCTCGACGCGCTGCCTCCACCACTTCAGGCAGGCTGTCCGTCAATTCTGAGAGGCGCCGCGAAAATATCTTGACCTCTTCGTCGTGCTTGTGTATCTGCACCCGTGCGCCGTCCAGCTTGTATTCCAGTGCGATCGGCGGCTCGCCCAACTTGTCGAACGCCTCGGCGATGTCTTTGGCGCTCTGCGCCAGCATCGGCTTGAGCGGATGGCCCAGTCGAGGCCCGAGTCTCGCCAGGTCCGCTCGACCGCCGACGAGGGCAGCGCGTGCCACGGTCCCGATATCGCCGGTGAATTGCTGGGCGCGTCGGACCGTTTCGCCCTCGATGCCGGTCGTACGCGCGAGCGCGTCCAATAGAGTCCCCTCGTTCACGCCGACGCGCATCTCCTTCGTCAGGTGCTTGACGATGTACTTGGCCTCGAGCGGGCTCGCGCGCGCGAACAGGTCTTGCAGCCGCGCGTCCTTTTGTTCGCGCGAGCCGCCGCCGGCGATGTCCGCAATTTCCGCATAGGTTTGGTAAACGTCGGAGAGCGAAAGGGGAGCACCCTTACGCGAGTGGGCGCGCCGGTTGAGGACCTGCTCGACCGCATCGCCGAAATCGACCGCGCTTTCGATCTCGTCGAACGCTGCGCTCGTCCCGGCCGTCTGTTCCAGCGCCCGGGCGATCGCGGCTCCGCTGAGATTCAGCGTACGCTCGTCGCCGCCCGGAAAAATGTCGCCGATCAAAAGACGCGCGGCGATCGCGATCTCGTCCTCCGGGAGCGATTGGAGGTACCCGGCGATCAGTTGGGCGTGTTCCAATTTCTTCTTGGTTCCGGCCAGCGCCTCGCCGACCTGGGCTAGCTGCTCGAAAGTGCTCACGGCCTAGATATTACCATATACCTGTGCGGCGCTCAACTGGGCTCGGGGACGGGACAGGGCTATTCCAGAACTTGCCCTGCCGTCATACCGAAAGCCCCATGCCGGAAGGACATGCCGCTGACGCTTCTCCACCAAATTCCTCTGCGAACGCGGAGACACCGCCGGTAGAGACGTGTCACCGACACGTCTCCCCCAAATCCCCTCGCGCATGCGCAGACACCTCCTGA
>JAMCQI010000065.1 GCA_023381515.1 Chloroflexota bacterium
CTTGGAAAGGCGAACATTTGGGAATTACAATGGTGGCGGTCGGCGTCGCGCTATACTTTTCCGTGGCGCGCGCCGCGCAGCGTTTGTCGCATCCGTCAATGGCAATCGTCGGATAGAACTTGGCAAAGGCGCGTTCCTTGTCATTCCCCGCGAGAAAGAGCGGGAGGCACAGCGTCACGGTGTCCGCGGGTCGCAAGCGTTCGAGCGCCCGGAGGGTGGCCGCGCGAGAAAGGGTCCCTTCGGGCAACTCTTCGCCGCTGCAACAGATGAGTCCCACTTTCTTCTTCGGCAGAATTGGCATTCCTAATCCCCCTCTCCCTGCTCTTGGCTTTCATCCCTCAGCTCGTCCACCTTGGCCGCGATCTCCTCGGCGAGAATCCGCGCCATCGTGCGTCCCGCCTCGCCCAGTTCGCTCACCGCGCGCACTTTCAATTCGCGGTGCTTGCGGAACACGTCGTAGACGCGGTACTCCGCCGCGGGCTTGCCGCCCGCCGCCTCGACATTCACTCGGGCGCACGCGGACGGACAGCCGTCGATCGTGATCGTGGGCTGATCGCGAACCTGCGCTTGCGCGTCCGCATCGCCCAACGTCAAGAGCGAAAGGCAAACCGCGTCGGTCGCGTCGGGGCGCAATTCTTCAAGCAACTGGTACATGGCATCCCGTCCCACGCTGCCATACGCTTTGCCGATGCCGCTGCACGGCACGATCATCACCCTCGGTCGCGGGGCACTCATTTCTCTCGCTCCAATTCGGCGCGCGCTTTCATCTGCGGCAGATAGGTTTCGGCATCGAGCAACGTATCATAGTCCGCCATATGGGCCGGTTCGAGTTCGGCGAGCCACCCGTCGCCGTACGGGTCGCTATTGAGCAACTCCGGGTGCTCGCCCAGTCTTTCGTTCACGGAGACCACGGTGCCCGCGAGAGGAGTGGGAATCACCAAATCCACTTTGATCGTCTCGAGCGCCGCGAGCTCATCGTTCACGGCCAGCGCCGTTCCGACGGGTTTGACATGCACAAACGCGACATCGCCGGATTTTTGCTGAAGATAATCCGTGACACCCACGCGGACGCGGTCACCCTCGCGTTTTGCCCACACGTCCGCGTTGTTGAAGCGATAACCACGCGCCGCGCGAAAGACGAACTTGTCGATGGCAGCTTCCACAAATTCCATGCGACTCCTTTCGGATTGAAGGACTGTTCACCCCGAGTCGATCCAGAACGGCAAAGATGCGCGGATCCCTCACGTGATAGAGTACGTTCCACCCTCTCTTGCGCGTGTCTACCAAACCCGCTTCACGCAAATAACCGAGCTGCTGTGAGATGTACGGCTGCCGCTTGCCAAGCCAAGCGGTCAACTGGCACACGCAGGCGTCCGCCTCCCGCAAGGCGAAGAGAATGCGCAAGCGCCCCGGATGGGCGAGGGCCTTGAGGATCTGTACTTGGCGACAACCCGCATGTCTTGAGCTGTTCATTTTGACCATTCAAGATATTGAATATAGTGTAGTCAAACCAAGTCCGGATTGTGTCCAAATCGAGTCTCATTGGGTTTCAGTACCGTTGTGCCACTGCACGAGGAAAGTGGAGCCCGACGACCTTCAGCGCGGTAGCTCGTCCCGCTTCCATCCGGCCGGTTTCAAGGGTTGATGGGGGTGTTCAGCACCTCGCGGATCCATTCCGCGATTTGCGCCTTCGTCGGTAGGTCTTGCCCGCCAGACCAGACCAATTGACCGTTAATGACCAGGCCTGGCGGATCTCCCAACATCAGACGCTCCATCTCGTGGGGCGTCGTGATTTTTGAGACGCGCGCCTCTCGGAGGCCGAGATCGGATAGCGTCTGCATCACGAGCATTTCGAGCTTGAGGCAATTTGAGCAACTCGGCCCAAGGATCTGGAGCTCCATTGCGTACCTCCTGACCGAATGCCACGGCGAAAGGGTGCTGCACTAGATTCGACAGCGCCGTTAGGTATGGTGAGTTCTAGCTTGCCCACTGGTTTCGCATTTCGGGCAAGGACACCCCGCTAGGACTTGGGGGGTAGCCTTCACGCGCTCTACACCCGCCACAGCGTTCACCGCGTCGAGAAGGTTGAACAAGCGTGGGTCCTTGACCCGATAGTAAACCCGCAAGCCATCCTTGCGATCTTCGATGAGTCCCGCTTGCCGCAGAAACATCAGCTGCTGCGACACGTACGCCTGACGTTGATGCAGAGCGGCTGTCAAATGACAAACACATTCCTCGCCCGAGCGTAAGAGATTGAGGATCTGCCAGCGGGCAGGATGGCCAACCATCTTCATGAGCCGAACTTGAGTGTGATAACCGTTCTTCGACAACGCCGCACTCCATTACATTCAAAATCCTAGATATATTATACACTTCGCTTTACAACAAGTCAAGCACCTGCAGGCAGTTGAGTGCGGTTCAGATTGGCGGCAACTCGTCATTGCGAGCGACCGTAGGGAGCGAAGCAATCTCACCCGAGCCTGAGATTGCGCCCGCCCCGCTATGGTCCCGCGGGGTCTGCGGGATGGCACTCCACAAAACGCCGCCGCTTCGCGGCTCCTCGCATTGACGCTCGTCTGTGTCGATTCGCCCCGAAACTGAACTACACCCAAAGCACCCCCTGCTACGTAAGGCGGAGGAGGCAGGGCAAGATCCCAACCCGTGCCTGGTATGGGCCGTCGGTTACACCTCGCGCACGTCGAGGACCTGGTTCACGATTGGGCCGATGGCGGCGACCAATTTATCTCGAGTCACATCCTGCACTTTGAATGTGATCTCCCACTGTCCGCCGCTGGTCGGGGTCGGATCGGCGAGGCCCAAGCCGACAATATCGCCGCCGATCCCAAAGATCGCCTGGGAAAGCTTGGCAACCGTTCCCTTGGCATCCGAGATGGCAACACTGATGCGAATGCCCGGACGCCGTGCACCGAGCTGCGCCAGAAAGGCCTTGAAGATGTCGGTCTCGGTAATGATGCCGACGAGCTTGTCCCCCTTCATGACCGGCAGTCCGCCGATCCGCTTGTCCGCCATGATCCGCGCGGCTTCCTCCAGGGGCGTATCCTCGGCGACGGTGATGACCTCCCGCGTCATGACCTTGTCCATCGTAAGTCGGTTCAATAGACCATGGATTTCCCAAACGCTCAACGAGGTGACGGGAGAGGGAGAGGCATACAAGAGATCACCATCCGATACAATGCCGACGAGGCTGCCGCGCCCGTCGAGTATAGGGAGGCGGCGTATCTTTTTCTCGCGCATCACGCCCATCGCGTCCGTGAGGGACGTATCCGGAGTGATCGTGACGGGATTTGGAGTCATCCGTTCTCGGACGAGCATGGGAACCTCCTCGGTCGATGACCGCTTTTGAGTGATCATCCAACATTTACCAGTTCTCACTCGAGAACTGGGGTTGGCTCCGCTAGTATACCACCGAAACCCGCCCGCACGAACACTCTGTGATCGGAACTCCGAGGACTTGCAAGGTCCGCGGTCATCGGCTCTCTGGGTCATCCCTTTGGCTGCCGCCCATAGATCGTTGTCCGTTTTAGACGGGACCGAGAGCCCGCGTTTGAACGGACGCGGAAATGGAATGACCGTTAGCTTGGCCGAAATCGGATTCTAAGAATGGCGCGCCTCGAGCTGCAGGGTCTGGATAATGAATTCGTCGCGAAGCTCTTTGAGGGCCTCGATGTCCCGCGCCCTCCAATCGTAAAAGCCCTTGCCGCTCTTGACCCCCAGATCACCCTGACTCACCTTGTCTTCGAGCAGACGCACAGCATGCGGTTCATTGTTCAGCGCCGGCAGCACGGTGTTCTGAACCGCCATGCCCAAATCCAACCCCACCGCGTCAATGTGCTCGAGGATCCCCCAGACCGGCAGCCGGATGCCTATCCCATTCTTGATGGCGCTGTCGACGTCTTCCGGGCTGGCCACTCCTTCTTGCACGAGGCTGGTCGCTTCCCGGATCATGGCTTGCAAAACCCGATTGGCCAGTTGACCGGGAAGGTCCTTGCGCACGAGGACGGGCTTCTTTCCGCAGGCGCGCAGGAAACCAAGCAAGGCCTGAGCGGTTGCCTCCGCAGTGTAAGGACTCATGACGACTTCGACCAGCGGGACCAGATGCGGCGGCATCCAGAAATGCGTGGTCGCGATGCGTTCGCGACGTTCTGCCAATTCGGAAATGGCTGTGACGCTCAACCCGGACGTGTTCGTGGCGAGAAGCGTCTCCGGGGACGTCAACCGGTCCAGGCGCTGGAACATTTGCCGCTTGGCCTCGAGGTTCTCGTAGATCGCCTCGATGACGAGTTCTGCATTGGGAACGGCCGAATCGAGCTCCGCGGTGCCGCGGAGAGCAAGCTGGCCGGCCGTGCAGGCGCTTTCGCCGACGAGGTCGTGCCGCCGCAGCTGGTCCATCAAGCCGCGTGCTTTGTCGAGCCCTTCCTCTACCCACTCGGGTTTCTCGGCGATGAGAGTCACCTGGTAGCCGGCCAGCGCAACGACCGCGGCGATGCCCGGGCCCATCATCCCGGTACCGATGACGGCGACGTGTTTGATGTTCATCATGGCTTTAACTCCAGGTTGAGGGATACCCGCTCGTGGCGAGCCCCCGGCTCACAGATCCACCCGCTGCGGGAATGGGCACAGGCTTTCACAACCGTTGTTCGTAACGGCCAGATTCTCTTCGAGGCGCACACCCCCAAAGCCAGAGATGTAGATCGCCGGCTCGATGGCAAAGACCATCCCTTCTTCGAGGACGTCCGTGCTGGCCGGGTGCAGGGTGGGCGGCTCGTGGAACTGCAAGCCAACGCCGTGCCCAAGCTGGTGGTTGAAATACTCCCCCAGGCCGGCGCGATCAATCACCCGACGCGCGAGCGCGTCGAGGTCAGCGCAGCGGGCGCCGGGCCGGACGGCTTCCATCACCGTATTCACCGCCTCTTGCACGGTGTCGAAAATGCCCTTGGCCCGCTGGTCCGGCGTGCCGACGAAAAACGTGCGGGTCAGGTCATTAAAATAGCCGTTCGTCACCGCGTCCAATTCGACGAGGACCGGCTCACCCCACGCGATGCGTTTGTCGGTAGAGACACAGAACGGTCGCCACGAATTGACCGAGTTTTCGCCGGACATGACAAAACAATAGCCGCGCGAGCGGGTCACGTTCTTGTAACCGACCCCGCGGCCGTAGATCTGCCCTTCCACCGCCGCGGCGACCTCCGCCTCGCGGACTCCGGCCGCGATCATCTCGCGCGCGACCTGATAACCCATCGAGGCCACCTCATTCGTGATCCGAATCTGGTCGATCTCTTGTTTCGACTTGACCATCCGTGAACGCCGGATCACCTCCGAGGCGTCCACCCAGCGCGCCTGGGGAAGAGCTTGTTTGAGCGCCTGGACCGTCGATTCGGCGACGACACGGGCTTCGGCGGCAACGTTGTTCCCGCCCACCAGTTCAAAACTCCCTTCGTAGCCGACGACCGCTTTTGTAAAGCCTTTTTCGCTCGCCAAGTCCCTCAGGAGCGCCTGCGTCTGCGCGGTGGGATTCGCGGGCGCCTGCATGTTGATGAAGCGAAAAGTCCGCTTGTCGGCGACCCAGCCCGCCGCCGCATAATCTAGCTCCGAGTACGGCATAATGAGGGTGGCCTCCTCATTGGCCGGAACCACGGCGAGCGACGCCCCGATGACGGGCCAATAGCCAGTCGTGTACAAGACATTTTCTGGCAGCCGGCACAAAAGGACGTCGATGCCTTCCTTGATCATGATGGCCTTGAGTCGATTCACACGTTCGGTATCCATGTTCTCTCCCTTTGTGTCCAGGGTGAGTTTCTTGACCGTCTAGGACGCGCTCCGGCGCTCCCCATTGAACAGTTTGTTTCCGCTCCCAGAACGCTAGGCGAGTCCGGCTCCCTCTGTTTCCGGTCCGTTCGGTTCGATAATGACCTTGATCGCGTTTTCACGCCGCCGCACAAAATAATCTAGAGCGGTGGTGAACTGTTCCAGTGGGAACCTATGGGTAATGAGGTCGGAGACGACCAATTGTTTCGCCCCGATCAGCGGAATCACGCGGCGCGAGGAGTTGGGATTCGCACGCGACCCATAGATCGCGATCTCATTGTGCACGATGTATTTAAAGGGCAAAGGCTCGACCACCTGATCCGGCGGGACGCCTACAAGTGCGACGCGGCCGCCCTTTCGCACCATTTCGACGGCTTGGCGGAACGTTCCAGCGGCGCCGGAACATTCCACAGCTTCGTCGACGCCGACGCCGCCGGTAGCGCCGCGGACAGCCTCGACCGGATCCGTTTTCTCGAAATCGACGAGGACATCTGCGCCAGCCTTGAGCGAAGCCTGCAGCCGCGCGCCCCGGCCCACGGCGAGGATACGCGCCGCTCCGCGTACACGCGCCAACCGCATCGCGATCAGTCCGATGGGACCGGGTCCGATCACGGCGACGGTTCCGCCCGGCGTGATCCCGCAGAGCGCCAGACCGTGTTCCACGACACCAGCCGTATCGACCATCGCCCCCTCGCCGAAGGTCATCGAATCTGGAATCTTGTCGACGCTCTTGATTGAAATCGCGATGTACTGCGCGTAGGCGCCCTGCGTCGTAAAGCCGTAATGCCGCTGCCCGGTCTCGGCACAGCCATAGTTCTCGCAGATCGTATAGCGTCCCTCCATGCAATTCTTGCAGTTACCGCAGCCCTTATGGGCTTGACCGGCGACCCGATCGCCCACCTGGAGGTTCAGAACGTCAGGGCCGAGGGCGACGACCTGCCCCGCCCACTCGTGACCGGGAATAAAGGGATACTGCGGGGGCCACCTTCCGGCCAGATCGCCGCGCAGGATCTCCGGGTCACTCCCGCAGATGGCGACCGCCCGTACCTTGCACAGAACCTCGCCCGCTCCAGGAACGGGCACCGGCACCGTCTCGACTTTGAATTTGCCCGGTGATGGTAGCACCAGGGCTCGCATCTGCGCCGGGACTAGATCACGCATGCCAAGACTCCTCATCTCCCCAAATTCGATTCCACTATCGCGTAAAGACGATCCGTCCCACCAGATCGCCACGGGCCAGCCGTTCTGTCGCCGAGCGAATTTGCTCGAGCGGATAGTGCGCCCCGATGACCGGGGTCAGTCTTCCCTGCTGCACCAGACGCACGACCTCGATCAGGTCTTGCTTCGTGCTGCCTCGGCACCCGATGATTTCTAGCTCCGTCTTGAACAGCGGGATCGAGGGGAATTCGAGCATCTCGTCGAGGTAAGCCACGACCAGAAACTTGCCGCCCGGGCGCAAAAGGGCCAAGCCGTCCAACACGCTGGCGTGGTTGCCGATGTTATCGACCACCACGTCTACCCCTTCGTGATCCGTGAACGCGTCAACTTGTTCCTTGAGCGACTGCGTGGTCGGATTCACGGGAACGGCGCCGTACTGCTCGGCAATCTTGAGTCGCTCGTCCTTCCGGCTCGTCGCCATCACTTGGGCGCCGGCCAGGCGGGCGATCTGGACCCCGTGGATTCCCAGGCCCCCGACGCCGAGGATCAAAACCCGTTGTCCGAGGCCGACCTTGCCCTGGTCGATCAGGCTGTGGTACATGCACGCGACCGCATCTGGCAAGATGGCTGCCGCCGCGTCGTCGAGTTCCGGCGGAATCGCAACCAGGTTGGCCGCCGGCACCGCCACATATTCGGCGTGACCGCCGTCTCGCTCGAACCCAATCCGCTTCACGGCGGTGCAGCGCTGAGTTTGCCCGGTCAGACAATGCCGGCAGACGCCACAGACCACGTCAATCGCGACGGTCGCACGGTCCCCGATCTTCCAACCGCTCACGCCTTCCCCGAGCTCGACGATCTCTCCGGCAGATTCGTGGCCGAGGATACGCGGCAGCTCGCCCAGCGGCATCCGGCCCTGGAGGAGGTGCAGATCCGTGCTGCACAAGCCGCTCGCGCGCACGCGGAGCAAGACTTCGCCGGGCGCGGGCCGCGGCACCGGCCGCGGCATGACTTCAAGTTCACCGTGATAGTGCGACACGACGACCGCGCGCATGGTCTCCGTCACGATTATTCCTTCAATCCCGTGATGGCAATCCCCTGGATGAAAGAACGCTGCAAGACGAAGAAGAGGACGATCATGGGCAACGCGCCGATCGCCGCCACGGCCATCAGCTGGTTCCAATTCGTGCCGTTCTCGCCCATGAACAGCGAGATGCCGATGGGCAGCGGGCGGAGTGAATCCTTGGAGATGATGATCAGCGGCCAAATGTACATGTCCCACGCTTCGCGGAAAGTGAATACGCCGAGGGCAGCCAGGGCCGGCTTGCAGAGGGGCATGACGATCTGCGCATAGATGCGGAGTTCGGAGGCGCCGTCAATGCGCGCGGCTTCGATCAGGTCATTGGGGATCGCCAAGAGGTACTGGCGCATCAGAAAGACGCCGAACCCGTCGACCAGGAATGGGATGATCAACCCCTGGTACGTATTCTGCCAATCGAACTGCTTGATGAGCAGGAAGAGCGGCACCATCGTCACTTCGAGGGGCAGCATCATCGTGCTGAGGATGAGAAGGAACAAGAGATTCCGCCCCTTGTAGCGGAACTTGGCCAGGCTATATCCCGCGAGGGAAGCGAGCGCGAGATTGCCGAGCGTGATCGACACGGCCACAATCGTGCTGTTCAGAAAATAGCGGGTAAAGTCCTGCGCGGCCCAGGCCTCAGGATAGGATTGCCAATCGACCGGGTTCGGAATCCACTGCACCGGGTACGCAAAGATATTGTCCATCGTCTTCAAGGACGAGGAGACCATCCAGAAAAAGGGTAGCAGAGCGATGATGACGACCAAGACCAAAAGCGGGTAAGTCACAATCGCGGCTTGCATCCGCCGCCACACTCCCATGGCCTTACTCCTCCCCACGCGAGAAAAGGCGGATTTGAAAAATCGTAAAGACCATCATGGCGATAAAGAGAAATACGCTCATCGCCGCCGCGCGGCCCATCTTGAAGAACTCAAAGGCCGTCTGGTAAATGAACAGCGGCAGGACACGGGTCGCGTCCGCCGGTCCGCCGCCCGTCATGATCATGGGAACGGCAAAAACCTTGAGCGCGACGATGACGCTCATAACCACGACGAGCATCGTGGTCGGCTGAAGCAGCGGCAAGGTAATGCCGCGGAACTGCTGCCAGGCATTCGCGCCGTCGATTTGCGCCGCTTCGTAATACTCCTCCGGGATCGCTTGCAGGCCGGCCAGAAAGATCACCATATAGTAGGGCGTCGCCCGCCAGATGCCGATGATGATCACCGCCCACAGCGCCCATGCGCTGCTGCGCAGCCACGGGATAGGATCGACGCCGAACCACCCGAGGATCGTGTTCACCACGCCGTCCTGCTGATACATAAAGGTCCAAACGACCGCGTTGACCACCGCGGGCATGACCACCGGCATGAACGCGGCGGCCCGGAACCAATTCTTGGCGCGGATGCTTCGATTGAAGAGCATCGCCAGCCCCAACGACAGCACCCATACCGGTACGACACTAAAGACCACGTAGGCCACCGAGACCTGGACCGAATTAAGGAAGGTGGGATCCTGAACGAGGTCGGCAAAGTTAGCCAACCCAATGAACCGCGGAGGGCTCAGGAGGTCATAGCTCGTAAGGCTGATGTAAAACGCCTGCGCCATCGGGAAGAAACGAAAAAAGATAATGACGGCGATGGCCGGAAGCAGAATGGCATAGCCAAACAACGCCTGTTTCGCGGCCAGATTCAGGCGGCGAGGACGAGATACGGAGACACTCTGGGATACGACCACGTCGGTCACGAACAACCCCCGGGCAACCGGGCAGAGGCGTCGAACGCGGCGCCTCTGCCCAATCGGCGTAGAATAGATCGATCTATTGACTAGTCATGGCCTTGGTGATGGCCGCCTGGGCGGCGTCGAGCGCAGTCTTTGGATCAGCGCCATCGTAGACGACGCTTTCGACCGCCTTGCCCGCGTCCGTCGCGACCTCATTCGCGTACGGCGAGCGGACGTACCATGTTCCGGTCTGAACGTCCTTCATGTGTACGTCAAAGAAGGGAAACGCCTTGGCTACGGCGCTGTCGGCCACGCCCTTGACGGGCTGAACAAAGCCGGCTTTGGCGAGCCACTGATCGGGCTTGCTCAGCGCGAACTTGATGAAATCCCAAGCGGCGATTTTGTTATCGGCCGCGCTGTTCTTGTTGACCGCCCACGCCCAACCGTAGACCATCGTATGCGGCTTGGACGGATCGACTTGCGGTAGACCGACGACCGTAAAGTCGTTCTTGATGTTCGAGGCGACCACCTGGGGCGTCGCCCAGGGGCCGGTGATCCACATCGCATCAAACCCGTTGATGAAATCCTGGTTCGGGTTGGCGGGCGTGTTCTGCGTGTTCTTCGGGTCGTCGCACGCCTTGGTGATCTGGCTCCACAGCGTCAGGGCTTGCACCGCTTGGGGACTGTTTACGGTAATGGTCTTGCCGTCGTCGCTCAGAACCTTACCCCCGAATTGCTCGATCAAAGGCTGCAAGTCTTGCATTTCCCAGCGGTTGCTCGAATAGGGGAAGGCAAATGCCTTTTGAACGGTTCGGTTGCCGTCTACTTTTTTCAGCTTGGGGCAGAGGGCCAACAAGTCGTTCCAGGTCTTCGGGGCATCTTTCTGGGGATCGAGACCGGCCGCTTGGAAGAGCTTGTTGTTGATAAAGAGACTCATCGAATTGCCCTGGTAGGGCAGGGTGTAAACCTTGTTGTCGAAGGTGCTCGCCGCGAGGCCGCCGTCCGTATACCGGGCGGCCAGGTCGGCATAGCTCTTGACTCCAAAGACGTTGAGGTTGAGCGGCTCGAGGACTCCTTTGTCGTAGTAGGCGATATAGTAGGAGGCATCGGCGTCCATAATGTCAGGACCGGTCCCGGCGGCTAATGCGGCGTTGAGTTTCGTGTTGAGGTCGGAGGAAGCCAGGTTCGTCGCGTTGATCGTTACGTTCGGGCGGATGGTCTTGTACTGCTGGATCAGATCTTTCAGGTACGCCGTCATCGGGGCGTACTCATGCCACCAGAACTCGATGGTGATCGGTTCGGTTGGGAAAGCAAAGGTGCCGGACGAGGCGGACGCCGGTGCATTGGTGGGCTGGGCCGCGGCGGGTGCGCTGGTCGGCTGGGCCGGCGCCGCCACGGGCGCGCAAGCCGCCATCACGACGATGATCGCCCCAAGCAGCATCAAAGCTGGGAGAGTTCTCTTAAGCATTCCCATTTTTGTTCTCACTCCTTGGTTTTTGAGAAAGATAGGATCGGATCAGTGTACCCCCCTGCACATCTTCTCTGTGGTCGTCACCTCCTCGCTGATTTGCGCGCCGTCGATCACGCGCCGATCTCCTTCAAGCGCGCCAGTATATCGGGCCGCAGCGGCGCAAACACGTCGAGGACGAGCACGTACTCGTCCAGGCTCTCGATCGAGTGTTCAACGCCGCCCGGTATGTGCGCGATCTCTCCCGGTCCGAGCACATGGGTTTCCGAGCCGATGACAAACCGCATCCGCCCTTTGAGCATGATGCTGAATTGTTCCGCCTCATGTTGGTGGGGCTCGCATTTCAGGTTGGGGAACGCCTCGTGCAGGCACAGCATGGACTTGTCGCCCACGATGCTTTGCCGCGACATGCCGGCGGGCAGGCTTGGATTGGGAACCACATCCTTGGGAACCTTTGTCCAGGAATGAACTGGCATGGGTCACTCACTCTGACTTGGTATGGGTCTTGCTGGTTTTCTCGATGGATTCCAAGAGCCGCCGGGCCGTGCCTTCGTGATGTTCGTTGGCATATCGCTCTGCATTAGCTACGTCGCCCCTTTCAAGCATTTGCACGATCAGTCGATGGTCTTGGGTGATCTGTTCAATTCGCCCGGGAAGCAGAATGCTGATGTTGCGAAAGTGTTCGCTGGCGTCGTAGAGGTTTTGTAAGAGAGCCTGGAGGCGAGGGGCGTGCGCGGCCTGCCAGATGACCTCGTGGAACGCTCGGTTGACCGCAAGCAGCCTATCCATGTCCTTCGAATCGACCGCTTGGTCCATTTCCTGCAGGATCTCTCTCAGCCGGCCATAGTCAGACGTGGTGAGATGCGGCGCCGCGAGCCGCGTGGCCAGCCCATCCAGGACCGCTCGCATGTGATAGCTTTCAATAATCTCCTCTTGGGAGAGCTCGGTAACAACTGCACCCTTGTGAGGAAGCATCGTAATCAATCCCACGACTTGCAGGCGGTGGAGCGCTTCCCGAACGGGCATTCGGCTGACACCTAATTCCTTGGCCAAGTCGTCGGTGATCAAGTGCTCACCTGGTGCATATTTACCGGAAAGAATCGCGTCACGGATGCTGTCGGTCACAATTTCCTGCATAGTTCTATAGTTGGCAGCCACGTGTCACCTTGCCTTTTCTGTGATTATGGTTCATAATGGATGTTATATCCAATATCCAATATCCAATATCCATTGTATGACAACTTCCGGTTTTGTCAAACTCAGCCTATCTGGAAAAGCGCGAAAACGATAGGCCGGGAGGTAACCACGAGGTTAGCAAGGCGTCAGGTATCACCCGACCCAACTTGAGGAGCAACAACAATGGAAAAGATGACGCACCGCGAGCGCATACGCGCCGCTCTCTCGCATCAGCAGCCAGACCGTGTGCCGATCGATCTGGGCTCGACGCCTGTCACGGGGATTGCTGTCCAAGCGCACGATCGCCTCCTGACATACCTGGGTTTGGATGCGGGGCCGACGCGAATCTTCGATCGGGCCGGGCAGATAGCGTGTGTCAACTCCGCCATCCTGGAATCATTCGGCATTGACACACGCGGCATTACCCCGGGTCGGCCGGATGGCGCGCCTGACGTCGATCTGCCGGACACGGATGGTTACACCGATGAATGGGGACTGGTGCGGAAAAGGCCGCCCTACGCAGACACCTATTTCGTCGCGAATGCTCCGCTCGACGGAGAGATCTCAACCCAGGATATCTTGAACTATCGGTGGCCGAAGCCGGATGACCCCGGCCGCATCCGCGGGTTGCGCGAGCAAGCCGTGAGCTGCCGCACGCAGGGCGATTGGGCCATCGTCCTCTCGCTCCCCGGCAGTTTCATTCAACATAGCCAGCTCATGCGCGGATTTTCCAGCTGGTATCTGGATGCGGCGCTCGATCCGACGCGCCTCGCCGCGCTTCTCGACCAAGTCATGGAAATCCAGATGGCGACGTGCGGCTATTTGCTGGACGCCGTGGGTGACCTGGTCGACGTGGTGTTCACCTACGACGACTTGGCCATACAGGATCGACTCATCGTTTCGCCGGCGATGTATCAGAAACTGCTCGAGCCGCGTCTCAAGAAATTCATCGAATATCTTCACGACAAAACGGCGGCAAAAATCGTCTTCCACACGGACGGCGCTGTCCGCCCCATATTGCACAGCCTGGCCGATATGGGCATTGACGCGATAAACCCGGTCCAGGTCTCGGCGAAGGGGATGGGCGATACGGCGGCGCTCAAGACGGAAATTGGAAACCGCCTGGCATTTTGGGGTGCGGTCGATACACAGTCGGTCCTACCCTTTGGTACGCCCGACCAAGTTCGACTGGAAACGCAGCGTCGGGTCGATGAGTTGAATCAGGGCGGCGGCTACGTCTTGGGTTCTGTCCACAATATCCAGAGCGATGTTCCTGTGGAAAATGTCGCTGCGATGTTTGCGACGGCGCTCGGAAAGGACCTCAAAGAGCTTGGCAACCCGCACCAGCTCGATCGCTGACCCGGTCGACTAGATGGCGACTGGCCCAATGGAGTCGCCCCCGCCTGGTGGTGGGTTCCAATGGAGTCAAACCACGGTCTGGGGCCGGTGTGGCTGTGCCGTAGCCCCGCGCGCATTGCCAGCGCAATGATCGGAAATTGCGAATGACGGTAGCGCTCCACCTCTTGGCGAGTCACGCGGATGATGCCGACGGCTTCCGGTTCGAGTCAGGTCGAGCACCATCCTGAGGAGTCCCTTCTTGCAGTGTCTCCCCAGCCTGGCGTGCGTGATAAGCACGTCGTTCAGTTAAATTCTAATAGGATAGAATAGGCCACCTGGAAACCAGGTGGCCTATCTGCTGTGTGCGTACCGGGATGCCCGCCGTTCGCCTTGTCGAATACAACCCGCTGTTTCAACTCAAAGGTCCAGTCAATCCTTACGGCAGCGACTTGATGACGCGCGCCATCTCCTCTTCGCTAAAGGCACGTAGCGACACTGTCCGAACGTTGCCCTGCATGCCTATCGTGAGCAAGGTCCGCATTGCCGTCTCGTCGTCCGGCCCTTCCGCTACCAGAACCATGTCATACTGACCAAGGGTATACCATACGCCGATCACGTTGATGCCGGCGGCCTGGGCAGCTTTCTTCATTGCGGCCACCCGGTCGATGGTGCCCTTGACATTGCGGATGCCCTGGTCCGTAAAGTTGACCAGGGAGATATAGGCAGACATGCGATCCTCCCGTTTGGCTTGGGCGCATTTCGATTGAGATACGCCGAGTCCTTCCGGCCGTCATTCGAATGCTTCTCGAGTTTCGGGTTGTCGATGCACACCTCCTTTCCAACGCGGCGATCGGTGGGAGTTGCAGCCTCGCGGGGTGAGTCGTGGCTCGGGGCAAAGCAAAAGCACCTGCCGCGCACGGCTCTGGTCCGGCAATGTTCTCCGGGCGAGGCCTGCAAACTGTGGCTATGATATTATAACGCAGATATGGCTATTCGTGTATCCGTCTCAAGCTGGGAATTGTACTCTCGCGCTAGAGAGACCTATCAGCGGCCTTCGATCTTGTCGGCCAGGTGGGAATCCTGCGGATCGAGCACGGGCCACTCGCCTTGCACGAGCTCCGCGGTCAGGAGACCGGAGTGACAATTGCACGGTCGTCCTGGAGTTTGCACGCCTGGATATTACCAAAATCTCGGTACCCGCGCAAGCATTCGAAGGCCTTATCTGATACTTGGCAGCAGCGCAGACGGAGCTAGCCTCAACTTGTAACCGGTTGGCGCGGGACCTCAGTGTATGCCCCGATGTTAGCTGAGAGGTCCGGGTGGCGGGACATGGAGAGTAAGCGACCTTTATAGATGCCTTTGGGGAACGTTCTATCACTCCGATCTCGGGGGTCGACAGGGCAGAGGCGTGTCCTCGGTCAGCAAGTACTATGCTGCGCCTTGGTGTGTAGCCGAGAGCTCGGTAGCTCTCGACTGTTTCTTACATTGGACCTACCTTACGGAGCCACGTTTCGGACGCAGCGGAATCCGATATCATCCTGACGGTGGTCCGGACCGGCGGTCCTCTCTCGATTAGCTCCGCGCAAGTAGGGACGGGTAATCGACCAAGATCCCCCGCGCACGTCACGCTCTTGTCCCGATTGCGGTCCAGATGGATTGTTCAAAGGCGACACTTGGTAGTAATTGGGGCTGTACCAATCCGCGACCCACTCACTAACATTGCCGGCGAGATCGAGGACGCCGTACGGGCTAGCCCCTGCAGGAAAGCTGCCGACAGGCGCGGTATCTGCATAACCATCGGAGGTTCCGCTATCTCTGTAATTGAAAGGACAATTACGATCACACGAGTTCAGCCGAGCACCATCCCATAGGTTTCCCCAGGGATAAATGCGCCCATCGGTCCCCCGCTCAGCTTTTTCCCATTCTGCCTCGGTTGGGAGTCGTTTCCCTGCCCAGCTACAATACTTGCCCGCATCAAACCAAGAGACCCAGATCACTGGATAGTTGTCGTACTGTGAATTCCCCCAATAGGAGCTCCGGGTAGCAGAACTCACTGACGTGGGAGGCGCACATTGCCCAGCATCGACGCACATTCTGTACCGCGCATTTGTCACTTCGAATTTGTCGATCAAATAAGAATTGAGGAACACGTTGTGCTGTGGTTTTTCATCGTTTGAAGCTTCACTATCAGCATTGCTGCTTCCCATCGGAAATCCGCCAGCTGGGATTTGGATCATCTGAACATCGGAAAAAGGAGTTGCTGTCGGAGGCGGTTGTGTTCGCGTCGCAGTGGGTGGAAATGGAGAGTTTGTTGGTGTCCAGGTCGATGGCACAGTGGCCGTACTTGTTCGAGTAGCGGTCGAAGCAGGGGGCGTAGTTGGGAGAGGCGCCTGAGTAGCCGTATGGGGCCGCGTTGAGGTTAGAGAGACGGCAGGGGACAGGATGGGCGTGAAGGATGGCGTGCCCTTGGTGGGCGGAGTGAGCGTAACGGAAGGCGTAGAGCTTGCGGGCATAGTCGAAGTGGACAGAGCAACGCTCGGTGCTGTACGAAAGGGCCAGGAGATCATTTGCCCGACCAGCGCGCATGACAGGCCGACAAGAACAATGACTATCATCGTCCATGGAGGCACGTTCAGCGGTCGTGCTTGTTTTGCTCCGCAATAGGGACAGAATTTGATTATGCCGCGCAAAACCTTATGGCATGAATTGCATTTCCGCATTCGCGACCTTTGGGTCATTGCTAGATTGTCTATTCTCTCGTACCCTACTGACCGCCTCTTCAAGGCGCCCAGTGATGTGCCGCGGAGCTGCAGCCAGTCATATTGAAAGCGCTCGTCTCCTGATGTTCAAGTGGTGATGAGCCGGACCGGTCGGTCCGATCCGGCTCATCGGTTGCATTCATTGACTTACGGGAGCAACGTGGGTGTGTAATCAGGCCCGCCGGGCGCCCAGACCGGTTTGCTCGGCGTTTGCCCCTTCGCAAGATCGTCTGCCGTCTCCTGGTAGACAGCGATCTTCGGGTCGGCGCAGTCGCCGTTCGGATCGCAGGTCAGGTTGCCCGTGATCCCTTTGAAATCCTTCGTCGCCGCGATCGCATCGCGCAACGCTTGCTTCTGAACGTGCAGAGTGCCGTCCGCATCCTTGACGACCACACCTGGTTTCTGCAAGGCCGCGAGGACCATGTTCATCGCGTCATAGGCATGCGCATGGAACGGAGCGAGCACGCCCGGGACGTTGTACTTTTTCTTGTACTTGGCGACGAGTGCATCGTAGCCGCTACCGAAAGTGGCAAAGTTCGGGCTGGACCAGAAAAAGCCGAGGACGTTCTTGCCGCCCGCCTTGATAAAATCAGGCGAGAAGATGCCGTCGGCGCCCATCAGGACGGTGTGTTCCAGGCCGGGAACATCGCGGACCTGCGAGGCGATAAAGCCGCCTTCCGCCACAAAGATGGGGAAGTAGATCAGCTGGGGCTTGTTCGCCGCGATGCGGGTGAGGACCGGTTTCATGTCCTTGTCGCCCACGTTCACGGCTTCCTGGTTCGTGACCTTGCCGCCGGCTTTCTGGAAGTCGTCCACGAAGACGCTGACGAGACCCTGAGCGTAGATGCTGCCATCATGGATCGTGGCCGCCGTCTTGAACTTGAGCTGAGTGGAGACGAACTGCGCCGCGACCGCGCCCTGGACCTTATCGTTGTGTGACGTCCGGAAGTAACCGGTCACATGTCTGGCAGGATCCGTCAAATCCGGCGCCGTGTTCGCGGGAGATATCATGGTCAGGCCAGCCTGCTGTATCAGGATCGGGATGGAGGCACGCGCGGCGCTCGAGCAGTCGGTGCCGATCACGGCAACCACGGTCTTGTCGGCCGCAATTTTGATGGCCGCCGCCTGGCCACCTTCGGTCGAGCAGGCCGAGTCCTGGCCGTCGAACTTGATCGTGTGGCCGAGGACTTGGCCACCCGCGTCGTCGATCGCCAGTTCGGCCCCGTACTTGATGTCGATACCAAGGTCCGCATTATCGCCCGAGGTGACAAGATTGTAAGCGATATGGACTGGCTCGTTCGGGCCAATGTCGACGCAACCGAGCTTATCGGTGCAGGTGAATTTCCTGCCGGCCGAAGGCGCCGAGGTAGCGGTAGGCTGGCCGCCGGACGGGGCCGAGGTCGCGGGAGCCTGGTTGCCCGACGCTGCTCCCGCGACCGGCCCCAAAGTAGGCGAGGGCATGGCTGAAGGATACGACACCGCCAGAAGCCCCACTCCCACGACAAGTACTCCCACTCCGACGACAGCTACTCCGACTGCTAGGAACGCGGCCCATTCTCGCCATGTCCACCCTCCCTGCTTCTGCATCGGTACGACCGGTTGGGTCAATGGCGCGGGAACGGGAGCTTGCGGCTGATACATGCCTGAAGACTGGAGAGGAGGCGGAAGTTGAAATCCGTGCGGTATGCCGGTCGAATCCAGAAACCGTTTCAAGCCTTCATCAGAATCGGCCACTCGGCGAGCCCGCTCGGCCGCGGCCGCCAAGTCATCGCGGCCGATGAAGGCTAGCCAAACGCCGATCTCACCACTACGTAAACGAATTTTGGCGTCGTCAGGGCACTCCGCGCATAGTTGCACCAATTCTTGCACGCTCTGTGCTTGACGTCCATTCGGAAAGTTGAAGACAGGAGCAGGATCTGGCCGGCTCGTTTCCGGTTCCGGTTGGCCTGCTTCTTGCCATTGCGCAATAACCGAGACCGCGACGGTTTGGCCCTTGGTAATAAGGTTAAGTGTATCCATGGCCACGCCGCTGGATAGCGGCTTCGCGGTCACCTGAATCCGGGTGGCCTTTGATCGAAAGCGCCGCGGTTTGATATCAAATTGATCCGTGCCGGAAGTGATTTCACCGGGTCCGCCGCGTACCTCGAACTCTTTGGTTGCCGTTTCTCCCGATCCGAGCAGGCCAAAGTCCAAAGTGCTTACGCTCGCGGTCAGTCCGACTTCATTCGTCTCATTTGGAGGTTCTACAGAGCTTGGCTCTCCACCTGTGACGGTCGCAATAGCCAACAAAACGGTAGCTTCCGGCAAGCCCCTCAGAAGGAGCCCCTCGACCACCGCCTCGCGAACGGACCGATTCGGTGACTTAGAAACCTTTCGAAGCAGCTTCGCCCAACGCTCCAACTCCTCCAGAACTCGCGCGCTCTTGCCGATATCACCCGCCTCGAGGAGTACCTGCAGTTGCTCTCTTGTGACACTGCCTCCGTGAGCAATTAACCGTGCGATGCTGCCGAGAAGAGGCGCAAGCTCTCGGACTCGGTCTGAGGACAGGCGAGAAGACATCGAAAGAGGTGCTCCTTTGTCATAGAGTGTAGCCCTGCGTCAGCGGCCTAGGTATTGTTCCAGCGGCCCAGCCTTCGCATCGAGGTATCGAATATAGTCGTCAGCACTCTGCAGATAGCGTTCAAATCCCTGCATCACTACCTCCAATTCTTGTGAAAAGCGCGCATATTCCTGGTCACGCCATGTGGTGCTCAAGCTGTTTAGCTGCGCCCGCACCCGGCTGGTGCTACTGCTCATCTCGCTGTTGAACTGCCGCAGCGCTGCCTGAAAGCGCCGGATTTCCGTCGGATCGCTGATAACCGTGGACATTTGAAACCCCCTCAATGGATATTTGGCAATTGTTTCCTGGCGAGGAGTGTATCGAGCAGCGTCCTCCAGCTACATTGTCGCGCGATCGCTCGAACGCGACGAAATCCTTCTCCGTAGATTGGATCGACACTGTTTTCAATTAGGGAAAGGTAAAAGCGACTTTCGGCCGTTCTCTGTTCGTAATAAAAACGATAGGCCAAGGCCTCGCAAAAACCTTCTTCCGACCACGGCGGCAGCCCGACGACACCATGGACGGCTAGCCACGCGTGGCCAAGTTCGTGAACGGTCACGCCCTCAAACAACGTGCGCGGAAGTCCGCGCAAAATGGCGACGCCCCGGACTTCGCACCGCACCAATGTCCCGTTCTGAGTTATAGTCGAATGCAAAGTCGCTCCGAGGGCGCGGGTGTCACCAGGCTCGCGAAGGAATTGAGCTAGCTGCGTCCGATTGCGTAGCTCGATGAGCAACGAAAGGTCATTGAACCAGAGTCCTTGCCCGTTTACCCATTGAACCAAGTTTGCAAAGAGAGGGCGCGCCTGAGCAATGGCCTCAATCGCGCTCGAGCGGCAGATGGGACAGCGTATCTCCTCGCCATTGAGCGTCCGTCTTCCCTGTTGACGCGGCGAAATTAAGCGTCCGCAGAATCGGCAGGCTAGCAACTCGTCCCGATGCGCAGTGCAGAACTTGGTGCCCCATTGGTCCACGAGGTACGGTCCAAGGAGGGGTTTCCCGCAGCACGCACAGCGGTCGGCGATATGCTGTTGGAAGCAAGTAATGTGAAAGACAACCCCCTGATGACGATAGTACTCCTTATCTGAGATAGGCCGTTGGCAGTGAGCGCATATGAAGTGCTCAGGGTGCCAGGCTTCTCCGAGCGCCGCCACATAGGCGCCGTAGATGGGTTGCCCGCAGCTCTTGCAGATTGGTTGGGAAGTCACTGTCTACTCAACGACGCGGGCCAAGCGCTTGCCATCGCCAAAACTGAAGAGGACTCCCTTGCGAAGCAAGATCGACCCGCCCCGACCGACGATTCCGCTCTCCCCCACTATGATTCGCCAAGGGGCGTCACCCCCGTTGACCAGTCGGTAAACGCACTCTTTTGGATCCCAAGCGGCCCGTCCGATAACGGGCATGTTGCGTCGAGTGAAAGGTGGAAACTTGGCGGGCTCGATAACATCCGCAAACAAGGGCAGGCCCTGATAAAAGATGACTGATCGTACTGGAACGTGAACCCCTTTGGCCCTAGGTTCCAGTAGTTCGATAACTGCCGGGAAAGGCGCACGAACACCTGTGCCGCAGAAGGGGCATTGCCGACGCGCGGGCGGCTGCATCCAGTAGGGGTAGAAGAATGATTGCCGGCAGGTCGGGCAACCAATAAGCACATCGTAGGCTTCAGCGAGCGCCCGCTCCCATTCAATCACTTGCGGCCTTTTTTGAGGTTCGCGCAATCCCTGAATCAGGCAGCGCTCAGTCAGTTCCTGGAGCCTGGGTGTTAACGCCCGGTAGGACAGGACCCCCGCCCTGAAAAGCGGGGTGCCGATGCGCGGGATCCAATTGCGCCGGTCGGTCGGATGCTCACTAAAGCAGGCATATTGACCATAGCCTAGCTCATCATCACGACGTTGGTCCTGGTCATCGTAACATTTCTGAGTCAGCATCACGTTTCTCAGCAAGAGCGTCCACAACAATAGCACAGCGGCGCTATGCCGATCGGTGAGTTCATCTGGCTGGGCTCTCCCCATTAACACCTCGGGAGCAATGAACCCCGGCATGCCTTTTACTTGTGGCGGCAAAAAGCCCTTTACAATGAGGCCGTCCATATCAATCATAACGACCTCTCCAGTAATCGGGTCGGCGAGGAAATTCTTCAGGTGGACATCCCCGTGTGCCATGCCTTTACCATGAATCGTCCTTACGGCAGCCGTGGTCCCACGTGCGATTTTCAGATATTCAAGCCAACTGCGACCCTGCCGGAACTGTTCGACGGCGTCCATAGGACTGTAGATTAACTTGTACAGGGGAACATGCGATGAGGGCACCCGCGCGGTCACCACACCGACGATAGGTTGATTATTTATGCGCTCCACGATGCCCAGTGGCCACGTGAGAAATTGCTCGTCTTCACCAAGATTCCTTCCGAGATCCAGGATGTATCGCAGGAGTTTTTGCTTCTCGGGAGAAGGCTTGTGGTAAATCTTGACGGCGTATCGGCCGTCAGTGGAAAGATAGATCTTCCCTTCTCCTCCGCTATGCGCAACTTGATCATTGATCGTGATGGAGTTCGGCAGGCTGCGGCTGTTCGGTAGCACGTTCACTATCGCCATTCTCTCTCTCCACTTGCGTTATTGCGACCAATGTGCGGTCATCCCAACTTCCTGTGACTTGATAGGTCGCTAACCAATTGATGAGCCCGCCTGCTGCTTGGGCTGGGCTCGAAGATACCCTCAGGTTCCAATCCACCTTCTGCGCCCACGCTCGAACAGCCTCGGCCCTCGGGGAGTACAGCAGGTCACCCGAAAGCCCGTCAGTCATCACATAGAACGCGACATATGGGTCATCAGCAACCGATCGGATGAGTTGAACTTTCAGATAATTCGTAAAATCGGTGCGAGTGAGCGTATAAGTGGCCTGGGGGTCCCCCGTGTCTGGCGCCGTGACTAGTTCCTCGACCGTTCCGTGCTTCCTTAGTCCCAGCAAGGCTCCATCACCGATTTGCCCGACTGCTCCTCGTCCCGTCTCCGTGTTTAGCAGCAGGCCCAGAGCGGTGCACCCCAAGTCTGAGAGGCTTAGGCCTAGATCCTGTGCCAGCTGTCGTAGTCCCAGATGCGTACTCCCAAAAGCTCTGTCCATGATCAATTCGACGTTAGGAGGGTTGGGCAGAACGGCACCGGCATCAGTTGGCCCGGCCTTTTCAAGGTCGGTGCGGTCGGATTTCATCGCCACACCGGATGCGCTGCACGAGTGATTAGAGTCCTGAAGCGCTAGCTGCCAGCCAACGGAGGCAACTTGGACCGAAGAGAGAGACAATGCATCTTGAGAAGAGGAAGGTTGTGCCCCAAAGAGTTTCTTGCACCAAGGCACCAAAGTTGCCAAAAACGGTTTCTCCGTGCCCTTCCCAATAGCGGCGCGTTGCAGCTCAACCTCCTCCTGTTCGAATGGCGGTGCTGGGCTCGCGCCCGACGGAGATGGTGACCTGCCAGAACTCGGCTCTTGCTTCACGCCGCTCAGAGGCGCAACCAAGGGGCGCAACAGCAATGCCGCCAGTGCTTCCACGGCATAGGCCGCACCGTACCGAGAATACGGCCGACTTCCCACTCCATCGGACACCGCAACGGCGAGCCAAGAGCCGGCGGCTCGAACCGCAAAAGCATCATCGCGCGGGCGGCTGTGTGCCTGATGAATTTGGCCAATAGCGCTGGCGCCGACAACCATATAGGGACCAGCGATAGCATGAGCCATCAT
Source organism: Chloroflexota bacterium (assembly GCA_023381515.1). The sequence goes on from JAMCQI010000065.1 coordinate 22,850, forward strand.
CCAATCCGGATGTGTATCTCCTGAGGCTCCAAGGCCCCGGTCGCCGATCACGAATCCTTTTACCATGCAGGCACCTCGCTTAGGGGATACGGATGAGATCTCCCGATGGCTGGACATTTGCAAAGGGGTCATCCGGATTGCCACCTGGCTGGACGGAACCCGTGATACTCTGAGAGAGATACTGGAACAGTGCGACGAATGCTGCTTCGCTAGTGCCCATTCGAAACGCTGTTCCGGTACTAATGGCTTTCAATGTGGCATCGTCTACGTCAGTGCCGCAGCCTACGGCCACGATGGTGCTGGGCTTGATTTGACCCTTCGGACGATCCGTTACTGCATCGCGCGCGGGCCGCCAAAACTGGTCCGTCGGATTCCCGTCCCCATCAGTGGGACGCCCATCGGTCAGAACGAAAACTGCTGGCTTCCAATCTCCCTTCTGGCCCCCCTTAATCGGTTTTTGTACGTCTCTCTCCATTGATTCGAGCAACTTCTTGAATGCCAGATCGAGTCGGGTTGCTCCGGAGGCGACGATCGATGGCGCCTGAAAGTCGGAGACGGCAACAAGACCGGCTGTCACCGTCGTAGCATCACTAGCGAATGTAATGATTCCCACTCGGACCACCTGGCGAGCAAACGAGTCAGCTGAAACTTCACGCTGGAATTGCTCGAGCCCTTCACGGACCGATTGAATCGGAGCCCCATCCATGCTTCCTGACGTGTCGAGAAGCAGGTAGATTGGCAAATGCCGTTCGCCGGGAGCAGGTTGAACATTAACCCAATCTGGCACGTTACTGCGGTCACTCATTTGTTCCTCCTTGAGATATCATCCCAAGTTTGCCTGGATGATATTTACGATATGGAAGCGACATCGATTCATCTCTTCGCATCTCTAGCCGGGGTAGCTGATACTCTTGAAAAAGGGCTGGCGGTTAATTCTGCGAACACTTCATTTAGCTCGTTTCATCGTAGCTTGCTGGGATCGGCTCCCTCACACGCTCTACACCATGGCACATTCAAAACTCGGCGCCTGGATTGTTGCGGGATTTCTATCGGACTTTCGCAAGGTCATTTCGCGAAGGCCGAACCACCCGACGGCTTCACGTATAGGCCTAGTCATTATCGGCAGCGATTTTGGTCGCGTCTGAGCTATCGCCCTTGCGTATGACAGCGTGGCGCAGATTCAATATTCTCTTGACAGCGGACATCTCCCAGGCCATTGAGGAGTTGTTCCCGATCACGCTCTTTCCAGCGCTTTCTCGAGCAACGCTCAGGTGGTTCGTTCCGAAAACGCGGGAATTAATCCCGCAAGATTGCCCTCTCTCGCCGATGAGATGGTCAAGCGTCCTACGGCCCAATTACATTCCACACAAGAGAGCAACGTCGAGCTGGGGCTGGCCGAGGTCCGCATATTCAGAGTTTGCTGCCACACTTGGCGCAAAACCGGTCGCCCGGCTCGCATCCATTCGCGCACTTGGGACAGCGTTCCCTGCTTCCCGCCTTCCGATTGCTTCTAATCCGAGCGACCTCCTGTTCAACGACGTCTGTATCGCCTGACTTGGACAGGCGCAAATACGCAACCTCTTGCTCTATCGCATCCGGTTCCGCTTCTTGAACTCGCTCTGGGTCCGGTAGCCACTGCGCTATTATCGGCACCTCTATAGTCTCGCCAGACCCGATGAGCTTCAGAGAGGTCCACAGGACCCCTGAGGGAAGTGGCCTGACTTGCACAGTCACGCGAGTCGTCTCCGCTCCAAAGCGGTCAGGGGTGACTCGAACCTGATCATTCTCTACCCAGATGCGCCCCGGGCCTCCCTGAACGTCAAATTCACGCGCCGCTATCCCGCCGTTTCTCAACGTACCCAGGTCCAAACGGCCGATGCTCACCGAAAGGTGGTGTAGTAGAGTAGTTGCACGCGTCGATACGCCGTGCTCCAATCCGTCAGCCACTTCTGCAACTGCAAGCAATATGGGCGCCTCCGGCAATCCCCGAAGCTTGAGGCCCTCTACAACTGTCCGTCGCCAGCCTTCGTTCGGTGCGCTACCCAAGCTACGCAACAAACGATCCCAGCGCACAAGCTCCTCCATTGCCTTTGCATCATCCTCCATATCAATCGCCATCAAGAGCAATTGGAGTTTTTGCGTGTCCATCGAGATCTCTCGAGCAATTAGCCGAGCAAGGCTGCCCAAGAGTGGCGTCATTTGAGAAAGCTGACTAGGAGGCAATTGCGAACTCATACAAATCCTCTAAAGGACGGATCGCTCATACACTGCTGCCCTATCGGAAGGGCTTCAGTCGCGCATCTTCGTCTTTCCAGGCGAGAAGGGAGGCTATCTCTATTAGCTACTCGACGCGCTAGACTGCCTAGTACTGCTTTGTCATTTCGTTTGATTCTGCCGTCCAGACACCCACGTTTGGGTCCGAATTGACCCCGGTTGCTTACCATAACCCTGCCGTCACGCTCAGTTTGGACCAATTTCAACACTCGTTGGCCACGAGGAATGATTCATTTATGTCTCGTGGTCGCCAAGTGACAAAGTAGTACTAGTGAAGGCGCGTGTTGACGCAACGCGTTTCCCAAAGTCGCCCGCAGCGGCACGCTCGGAGGCAGATCTACCAGAACTTCCACCACTTACGTCGCTCTGCCTTCAGTTCATTCGACCTGGTCCCAAGATTCGCAAAAGCTTGAACGGATATGCTGCGCTGATTCGCGAGCAGCCTCATTAACTCACTGGAACCAATTCCGGGAGTGAGTTTGAAGGGCGTGGGCGGCGAAGGCGCGATTTGAAGGTCTGCCAGAATTGCGTCGCCTTCCTCTGCTCGTTTGCTTATCTCCGCAATGAGGCCATCAACTTGTTGCTCCACCTGGCTATTCTTGAGTCGAGCATCTGCCAGGGCGCTATCACGCAGGTGTTTTGCAGCATCGTGAGTTTGACTTGCTTTCCGTTCGGCTTGCTCCAATTCTCGAACCGTCTTGAGGCATTTCTGACGCAACTCAGCAACTTGGTTCATGTTGATACAGAGCTCCAGGCGTTTAGGGTTTGCCCCAGCCGGAAGAGATTATGTCCAAGACATTCTGCAAATCCGCTGGTCCGAACCAGGAGTATGGTTTGAACTTGTCAAGGATGTCTGCGGGCCATTGCTCGTTACGATACAACGCTCGCTCGCTGCCGAGCTTTGCGGCAAGGGGCGCCCCAACGAAATTGAAAGATTCATCCGAACTCATCTGGAAGGCAATCCGATGTCCGAACTGGGCAACCATGTCGTGCACCGCAGCTGCTCCCACTGCTGCACCGATGGAACTCACCCGATCGCTCCACATCAATATGTGAATTCCAACCTGCGAACCGTGTTGGCACAGGCGAGTTAGCAATTCGCCGACCGAGCTTGGTGTGTATGAATTCGGGCCCCTGGCTTCCATCCACCTATGTAATCCTGCGACAAAGACGAAGACTTTTCGAGTCGCGGCTGCGGGCAGCTGAGCAAGGCGCTGGTCCATCTCAACAGCCAGTGAGCTGACCGTATCGACCGCCGCTTGACGGACCACACATTGGACCTCATGGGGTAAGCGGGACTGGAGACCAACAAATGCGCGACCTGCTGGCTGCTGCGGATCCAAGTTTCCGATAAGCAAAAACCGAGCAGCGCTCGGGGAGGTAGTCAAACTCAACCCCAGGGCGATGCTAAATAGCGTTCGGAGGGCCAGAACTTCATCGTTGCCCAAAATCAGCACGTTGGAACCCTGGGCCGATTCCAGCGAGACCGAAATATCATCTGCAATACGCAAAGGCTGTCCCAACCAAAAAAGCGGTTGCGCAAGTGGCTTTCTAGGGCTTCCGGCCAATTGCTGTGCGATCTCTCGGCCTTCATTCCAGATGGCTGGCGCGTTGCGGCTGAAGACGATCATTGGAGTTGCTCGTGCATAGCTCTTTAGCCTCGCAAACTCTTGCAGTCCACGAAGATAGAGTGTGCGCTCGTCGGGCTCTACGCGTGCAATTCGGATCTGAGAGGTGGCATCCACACGGTCTGGATCCGCAGTTGCACACGCCTCTCCAGCCCGCGCAAGCCGAGCTGCCTTTTCATTTCCTTCGCCTAGGATCAAAGTCGAGTCATCGGGACGGCACTTGAACGCAATGCGGAGGCTCATTTGTCCCCTAATATTTGCCATACTAAGGAATGTACTTGCTGGCCGTTGAGCGCTGAGCAGGACATGAATTCCAAAGGATCGCCCTCGCATTACCAACGCACCTAATGCCTCGCTCGCCTGGAAGGACAATCGATCATCGTCACTGAACAAACGAACATACTCGTCCATGATGAGCAGAATACGCGGCATGCTCTGTCCAGTTCGGGTCCGATACTCCTGAATCTCAGATACACCAGCCGCTTTGAAAACTTGGCTGCGGCGTTGCATTTCGTCGACAAGTCGCTGCAGGACGCTCAAACCGAATTCCCGCTCTGCCTCAAGGACTACGGCCCGAGCATGCACGAGCCGTTGCGTCACATACTCTTGAAATTCTACTCCCTCCTTGAAATCAACCAGGTAGAGCTCCAGCTCATCCGGATGATATTTAGTTGCCAACATGAGAATCAACAGGTGCAAGAGGTTGGTCTTGCCCATCCCTGTAGCCCCGCCGACGAGGACGTGATATGCGGGTGCTCGATTGGGCTGCCCTTGGCCAATCGCAAAGGAGTAGAATCCCCCATTCTCATCTATCCCGATCGGAACTACGAGCCCTGTAGTGCTCCTTTCGCTCCACCAACTCGCCTTGCGTACTGCAAGTCGGCGGAACGACAAGGTTGCAGCCGAGGAGGCGGCGACCAGTGACTCGATCACCTGGGCAAGGTGATCGATGACTTCCACCGGAGGAGGCGCATCCGGCCGAACCGTGAACCCTGCGTAATCGCGATCATCCCATTCCAGACTATTGCCATGTCTCAGGGTTAGGTATGTGCTCTGCCGCGTGAACGATGCCAAGTCAAAGCCATGCGGCACGTTGCCTCCGCGCACGACGCTCCCTAACAGATAACAGCCGGCACGTCGTCCGCTCCGCACAATCGAAAGCAACAAATCCGCCGCTTTGACGGTGAGTCCTTTTGGAAATCCGATGAAGATCAACAATCGATAGGGAATAGCAACGTCGGGGTTTGCCAGGTTATACGCCTCAACATCAACGTAGGTGTTGAGCAAGCGTCTTTGAATGATGTCCTGGATTTCACGGTCCATCTCCTGCATCGCCCGCTCAATGTCTTGGTCGTCGCACCAGATTTTGGGGCCACGGATGCTTTCCGGCAGCTTGAGAAGGGTATCGAGGTTAGTGCCACGGTCCAAAGGGTCGAACAAAATAAAGTGGTAGGATTCCGGGGAACTCGAAGCAACAACGCGCCACGCAAGCTGCTCGAGGATGCTCGCGCCCAGGCGAGCCTCGCTATCGTCGAACGAAAGGAGGACTTGCTTCTGGCCGACGAGAGGGATCAGCGCGGGGAGCGGCGGCAGCCGCGTTGCCAGATGGCTGATCTGGAGTTCCCCTAACCGGATGAATGCGGCAGGCGAGGCGGCTGACGGCGGGGCGTGCTTATCCCACCCCGGCGCGGACCAAGGCGCTGCGCTTAGCCCCGCTCGGTTCAGGGCACTCTGAAGATCCCCGAGCGCCAATTGTCGTACGCGCTCTAGTTCTGCGTTGGATTGCTGGATAGCGGTGGCATATTTGCTTTCCGCTCGCTTGATCGTCTGCGCCAGCTCTGCATCAAGTTCCTTGAACAGAGCCCCGCGAACAGCTTGCACAGTTTGCGCGGCCCCGCGCAGTGTCGCATGTTCAGCGGTGACTTGCTGCGACAGCTCGCTTTTGCGCGACATTTCTCTCTGGACTCCATAGCGGTCATCTAGGCATGTAACGAGTGAAAAAGATGAGCTTGCAAGTATCTCTATCTACCCAGCGTCTCAGATTCAATCTGAGATTCACAGTGGGAATGATACAAGGAGCCGAATGTGATTTCCGGCGCGCTTTGGTAAATTGGCCCGGTGCTAATGGCCTCCAGCGTGGCACGCTCCACAGAGGAGCCGCACGCCAAAGCCATAATGCTTGCTACTTTGACCTGCTCCGCCCCAGGCCGAACAACTCTTTCACGGGCCGCTTGCCACAAGTAATCAGCCCTTCGACCAAGCTCATCGGTCGGGGGGCCATCTAGTAGCACAAAGACGAGGGGCCCCAAGTCGCCCTTCGTGCCACCCAAGACGGCTCGTTTCACGTCTCGGTCAATAGAGTCGCACAAGAGTTCGAATGCCAAGTCTAGACGCGTAACCTCGTTGAAACCTGGAGAGATGGCTGGCGCTGGAAACCGTGTCACGGGAACGAGCCCCGGAGTGACCATTAATGCTCTGCGGCTGAACTCGATAACCCCGACAAGTACCACGTCGCGTGAATACGGATCGCTCGATGCCTCGCGTATGACCTCTTTGAATCCCGAGCGTAGCGATTCGCGTGGGGCTCCGTCCATACTCTTAGACGCGTCTATCAGAAAGTAAACTGGCAGATGCCTTTGGTCGATCGAAGCCACGCATGCCGATGGCGGTAGCTGAGGAGAAGGTCGAACTGCTGCTTGGATATCGGCCGTCGGCTCATTTTCTTGCCACTGCGCCAGTACGGGGATCTCCAAGGTCTCTCTGTTCGTCATCAATTTCAGGTTGGTCCACAAGATACCGCCGCTCTATGCGGTGGCTGAAACCGTAACTCTAGTCGACCCCGGCCCGAACTGCATGGGGGTAACCCGGAGCCCATCGCTATCGACCACGATGTATCCCGGACCCCCTTGAACCTGCAGCTGTGCGGTTCCTGCTTCTCCTCCGCGAAGGATACCTAGATCCACTTTGCTTTCGCTCACCATCAGCTCTGTCTGTCGGCGTAGTACAGTCGCGGTCTTTGCTTCAGCAATCGCCGCGGTCGCGAGCAATACAGGAGCCTCAGGCAGGCCATGTAGCCGCAACGCCCCACAGGTTGCGCCACGGTGCGGATCAGATGGGTCCTGCCCTAGGGCTATGAGTAGTTTGGACCAGTGTTGCAGCTCACTAATCAGCATATCGCTTCGAGGCAAATCGGTTCCAAGTAACAGAATCCTCAACCCCTTGTCACTCGGTTCCAGACCGCGGACGACTAGTGCCTTTCCAACGAACTGTATAGGACATCAGAAATCCTGGGAATGCCTCAAAACATGGCGAAATCGCAACCCTCTTTGTCCTAGTTTGATAGTTGGAATGGCACTAGCCTATGAGCCTAGACAGACTCCCAAGCAAAGGTGCAAGCTGGCGAATCACTTCGTCAGGGAGCGACGAGCTCATTGTGTTCTCCAAATAGGACGCTCCAGCCTTCTTTAGCTTTCCTACTGTTGTACCAAGGAGTAAGTGACCCAGGTAGATGCCATTCCTGATTGCTCGCTAAAGGAGATTCAGCGTAGTGCTTCGACTCGGACCAGTGAGACTTCGAGAGAATCCCACGGACACGCGTATCCCTGCCCCAAGTCCACATTATGTCCCAACCATATCACCCGCGGTCGTACCATTGTGGGAGCTGATTCAAATATCTTCGTTCCGTCGGCGTAAACGATATAGCGTCCAGAGATATACTCGGTAACCGCCTCATGCGACGCTATAAAATCCCATGATAACGGGATATCGAGATGATCCTGGCCCGCACGGTAGTAGAAAACATCGTGCCAGAACCAGATAGACACGCCATTCGCTTCACCTGCTATGGATTCTCTATTACTATCGGCCTGTGAGACTCCCGCGGGAAGGATGAAACTCGCCATTGCCATTGGGACGCCACAGGTTCCAATACTCAGGTAGCGAAAATGGATTGTCGCTCTGAAATCCCCGGCGGCAGGGAACGGATCCGCCCGCGTATAAAGATAGGGGTACCCCGTCTCGGAACTCGATAGGCGCAGAGAACCGTTTCCAACGGAGGCCGTAGTATTCAGCGGCTTGTTCATCACCCATTTGGATACATCTAAATTGGGGCTACTGAATGTCTCCTCGAAGGTGAGAAGAGGTGAGGGAGGCGGAACACTCGTTGGTGTCAAAGTGGGAGTTAGGATGAACGGCGTGCCCGTTGCCGTTGGCGATACATTCGTGGGCGACAACGACATACTTGTCATTGCTGGCACTGACGTGACACGCGGGTTGCCGGTCGCCGTCACTCCCGGTAAGGCAGTGAAGTTGAGAACTGCGGAAACGGGGACAGGAGTGAATATTCTGATGGACTGTGCGACTAACCAAGCTCCGATCGCGCCCGCGGGCAGCAGCAGTGTTCCGAGGGCCACAACACCAAGTGCAATCACAATGACTAGGTGGGGTATCGCTCGGGAGAGTGAGACACCGCAATACGGGCAAAATCGAAGACGATCTGGAATTGTTTTGTTACAATGCGGACAAAGAACCATTTTTGTCTCGTGCTCTTAAGCCGAAAGCAGAGGCTTGAAATTGACCGTTAGAAGTCTTCTCATATGACCGCACGCGCTCTACAATTTGTGGCCGCACTCCGAGCAGAAAACCGAATCTGATGGAATGTTCCTGTGACAATAGGGACACAACTGATTACCCGTGAGTTGGTAGGCACAGTGCTGACAGTAGATTTCGCGATTATCGTTCGCGTGACCACATTGAGGGCAAGCTTTCGTCTTCTTCATTTCTGTTTGAACAGGTGGCCGGGGGGTCTTGTCGGGCTCCCCCAGAGAGGCGCTTTCCACCATGGACGGCGGAGTATGGCACTCTGCGATCACTGGAATCTCCAGTATCTCACTACCCGCCATCAACGCCACCTTTGTCCAGATGACTCCTTCATTCAACAATTTGAGCTCTACCCTGACATTTGTCTCCTTAGCTCCGAACTGCGAGGGGGTGACGTGAACCTGATCGCTCTCAACAAGTATCTTTCCCGGCCCGCCCCTCACCTGAAACTCGCCTGAGGCAGACTCACCTGGCTTGTAAGTCCCAAGGTTTAGTTCGGCCACGTTCGCACTCACCTGATGCGGGCGGGAGATTTCCTCCTGCTCTCTGGAATCGCTGACTAGCGAAACAGCGAGCAGTGCGGGAGCCTCGGGAACATTTCGTAGCATCAGTGCGCGTTGAACGAGTTCGCGTTTCGTAGGATCCGTTGCCCCGCGCGCGGCAACAAGGATCTTCGCCCATCGCTCCAGTTCATCAATTGCCCAGTCTTCCTCCAGGTCGCTCGTCAACAAGAGCAGCTTGATATCATCGCGGGTGAGCGATCTGTTTTTCTTGATGATCTCCGCTTCATGTCGAAGATAGACAAGTAAGCGTTCCACTTTATCCGGCCCCAGCGGCTCGGTCATTTGACGCTTCCCCTTAGTGTACGTTCTGCTGCGCTTGAGTAATCACATCGACCAGTCGGTGCATTTGAATCACCGTACCTGGGGTCTGCTCCATAAGCGGAACCCAGAACTCTCCTTCGAATTTGTACCGTTCGGGATCATCCCAGGTGGCGACTGCATCGTTCCATCGCTGGGTAAGCATTCGCCAAGCCGCTTGAAACCGGTCGCATTCGATCTGCAAATTCATGTTTGCGCCTCTTCTATGGCTGTTGAGAGTAGACTAACGCCGGAAGGTTCTTCATACCCAGTTGATCTGCGAGAAATAAGCGATGATACCCGTTCACGACTTGGTACTGATTGCCGACCTTATTCAGAACGATCGCACCCTGTCCGTAAAATGCATCATAGATCCGCCGATACCCGCTCGCATAATCCAGGCCCTGGGAAGCATCGAGCTGAGAGAAATAGTCGGCATCGGCTCCCTGGGCGATTGCCGGCATGACTACGTTCTGCAATTTGGCAAGCCCTTCTGTCATTTCTTGGGCAGATACTTTGTGAAAATCGGCCAGGCCCGTGACGGGTGAATCGGCTAGGCTAATCGCGTCAACTGAGACGCTCTGGATGCCCTCGCACACCCACGGACTCGACCCGGGCGCTGCCGCCAGGCCGGTGGATGCCAGAGCCCCCATGGCCGGAGAGGAGGTCACCGATGAGGAAACTCCGCCAGTGGAAGAGATGGAAGATGGCGGAGCTGAAGAGCCGGCAGGAGAGGCAGACGCGACCAGATAATCCTGCAATTTCTCCACCTTATAGTGCAGGAAGCTGGCGCCGCCGGGGAGAACCCGTTCGCACATTCGGGTCATGCAGACGACCTGGTCGCGATACGCCGTCGCCTCGCGATTCACGATCTGGACCCAGGTTTCCACATTGCTTAGTTCCCTCTGCGCCTCGCGTAGCCGATTGATAGCGAGATGGAGTTCGTATTGCTCCCCCGTGCAAGGAGGAGTGTAATAGGTGCCTTTGTCTGGATCATAGTAGCCGGACGCCTTGCAGGCTGCGAGCGCGGCTTCGGCACGACGTACTTCATCTTGTCGAGACTGTACCTGAATTCGCCAATGCCTAAGTCGATCCTGCAACCACTGCTCGCTCTGCTGGAGTTTGTGCTCCGCCGCGCGTAGCAATTCCTTAAGTTCCACATCGAATTTCACAACTGCGTCATTGAGGTCAGACAGAGCCTGGACGGATCGCACGTTAACGGTCGAACTCATGGTCTCCTTTAGTGGGCAACCGGGAGAGACACCGCGTGGCCGGCACAGTGACAAGGCATCATGAAACCGGCACAATAAGCACTTGGGATTTGAGAAGTGGGAATAGGAGGGTGCCAACGCAGCGTGCTGGAATCCGCGGCGACGAAATCAAACGATACTGGCATGCGTTCAGTTGATCGGCTGAGTTGGCACATCAACAAGGACTTTGAACAATGAAGCCGGCTGCGCATGCGCCGAGGCGTCACTCGCGGTAGCAAGCCTCCGATAGGCTCGTTTCGCGGGTACAAGCTCGGGCATTGTGCATTCACGGTTCGGAATGCAGGAGAACCGTGGCGAAGACATGTGGTCGGGGAGCTATGAAAGGGTTGAGGAACCTGAAGCTCGATGAACGAAAGACACCTATTCCGCAACGAATACGCCGCAGAATAGGTGTATCGATCAACTGGCCGACTGAGAGAGGTGGAAACCATGACCAAGCACTCGCCCTGAAGCAGAAGATGTGTAAGGCGAACCGGGTGCTGGAACTAGACGCAACTGGACCAGATAGATCTAGTATACAACTGCATTGGCCGAAAACCAAAAATTGCTTGTGCGCGATTTGGGCGCGAGCCTGAGTTCGTGCCAGAGATGGGGGAAAGCGCGATGCAATCAACCGCCAGTACCAGGGACTCTCGGCGCGCCGCGGGGCCTTGTCGGAGCGCATCGGCCCGCCGCAGCTCACGGACGACGCAGTGCAAGAGCCGCGGTGGAGAATCAGCGGCCTTCGATCTTGTCGGCCAGGTGGGGATCCTTCGGGTCCAGCACGGGCCACTCGCCTTGCACGAGCTCCGCGGTCAAGAGACCCGAACCGGTATTGAACAGAACCACGCGCTCTTCCGGTTTCAGAAAACCGCTCTGCATGAGCTTGCGATAGCCCGCATCGGTCGCGGCGCCTTCCGGCTCAGCAAAGATGCCCTCCTGCCGCGCGAGCGCGTACATGCCGTCGAGGATTTCCTGGTCGGAGACGGTCACGCCCGTTCCCCCGCTCGCCCGCGTCGCGTCGAGCATCAAATAGTCGCCGATCGCGACCCGCTTGTCAATCTTCGGCTAAAAGGGTTCTCCGCCAATGTTGATGACGCGGGCATTCAGTTCCGACGATGGAGCACGCGCCGTCGTAGGAGATCCAAGTTGCCGCGTCCGTACATCGAACGCTTGATCATCTTCAAGCGGTTGACCTGCCCCTCGACTTGTCCCTGAGACCAGGGCAAACTCAGCCCGGCCTGGTCCGCGGCATAATCTCGGCGCAGACCCACCGCGAAGTTGCGGAGATCCCGCAGGGCACTGGCTTGGGCGTCGTCCAGCCAGGCATCCAATTGGTTGGCCTGACGCTCGCGGATCATCGTCCCGAATGACTGGGAGAGCAGATATGCCGCTGCCGCATCGGGACACATTTCGCACAACGCTCTCTCTCGCACCGTTTGTTCTGGAGTCAGGGATTCGGGCTTTTGAACCAGCAACCAACTGGCTTGCCGCGCGGACATGGGACGGATCGCCTCTGGCCGCACAGATGCGTCCGTCGTCTCTTTCGGGCGTGGAAAGCTCGTCAAGGCACCGCGCACACCGGAGTAATTGCCTCGATAGCCTTGGCCCTGCAATTCTTTCCACAGCTGCATGTAGTCTCGGGCTCCTTCTGCCCAGCGCTGTTTCAAAAAGTCCAGATATGGCAACACCGACGAACGGGATTGCGGACCGTGGTGACGGACAGGAACCTCGGGAGAATGCAGGTACTTGCCGATTGTGGTGCGGCTCAAATGCAATTGCCGTGCCATGCCTCGCTGGCTTACGCCTTGGCGTTCTAGATCCTTGATCTCGGTATACCAGACTTCCATCTCGGAAGGTGGCTCGGGGACTTTGCTGGTCGGAGCCGAACCTGTCTCGGGTTCCGAAGACATTGACGGAGAACCATCCCGGACGACGATAATGGGAGCGTCCCGGCGATCACAGTTGCCCCATTTCCCACGACCTTAAACGGGACATTCTGACTTGACACCGACACAAGCAAGGACCGGCGCTCACGGGACTTCGAAGGTGCCCCTTCACAAAGCGAGACGAGCTCTCCGGTAAGGCACGATTCAGCTTCAGGAGGACGTTTTGGTATTCATCCCACTCGTGAAAACAGTACGTGTTGCGCCAGCCCGTTGAAAACGACTTCCAAACGGGAGGGCGTCCAGTTTGTGGATCCCGGCACCCTCCTCAGGTTATCTCGGTTTCTGAAGGTGGATACCGCAGCATCTGCTTACTGACATCTTGAGATCGCAAAGGCGGGACGGACTGTGCCCACCTTTGCTTTGGTTGGCCAGTTCACGTGGGGCGGCGAGCATTGAGCTGCAGGGTTTGCCATAAATGGCAGAATGTGTAAAATGGCCCCATTGGACACAACCTTGTCTGCCTTGTTCGCACTCTCTGCCGCTCTGACCTGGGGCTCGGGCGATTTCACCAACGGGCTCGTCACTCGTCGAATCGGTCCCTTGCGGACCGTGCTCCTCTCGTACGCGGTGGGCCTGGTCGCGTTGGTCATCGTGGCTCTGGCTCTCCGCGAAACCCTTCCCCGGCCAATTGACCTGCTGTGGGGAGCACTCGCCGGTCTCGCCGGCATGGCTGGCCTAGGCTTTTTGTTTCGCGGCTTTGCGAGTGGACGCATGGGTATCATCGCACCCGTGTCCGCTGTAACCACGGCGGCCATTCCGGTTGGTTTTGCGGCACTCACCGAAGGTCTGCCGAGCAATGTAAAGTTAGTTGGCTTCGGGCTCGCGCTGATCAGCATTTGGCTGCTGTCTCGCCCGGATTCGCTGGGGGGCCGCCCTCCGGGTCTGGGCATGGGTCTGCTGGCGGGGTTGGGGTTTGGCGGGTTCTTTACTTTGATCGATCAGGTGGGGGTGAACGCCGTCTTTTGGCCGCTGGTCGCTGCTCGCGTATCGGCTTGCACCGTCATGCTCGTCTTTGCCCTTCTGACGCGTCGGTCGGTCGTGCCCCCGCGCTCTTCCGTCGGGCTGTTAGTCCTCGGCGGAATGCTCGACGTCAGCGGCAACCTGTTTTTCCTGCTCGCGGCACAGACGGGGCGACTGGACGTTGCCTCGATCTTGGCCTCCTTCTATCCCGCGGTCACTGCGACGTGGGCGTGGCTGATCGTCCGGGAGCGTCTGGTGCGTCTTCAAGTTGCTGGTGTGGTTGGCGCCCTCATCGCCATTATGCTGATTACCATCTAGGGTCTGCCTGCCCGGGTGCCAGCGTCCGTTTCACCGCATCCGCGAGCGGGTTTCCCAGTCCGGCGGTCCAGTGGCAATCCAGTAGCTACGACGGCACGACCTTCACCAACATTCCTGGCGCAACGAGCACCACCCTGACCTTTGCGGCGCAGGCAGGCGATAACGCCAAACGCTATCGTGCCGTCTTCATGAACGCATCGGGCAATGTCACCTCCGACCCGGCGACCCTGACAGTCGCATGTGCGGCGCAAATTTCCGCCTGAATCTGCCGCTCCACACTGGGTAGAAGTGCTTGCGCATCGGTTGCTTCAGGTCGACCTTTTCGCTGGACAAATTCCGGCAAAGAGGTCGAATTTCATTTTAGGCAGTGTCGATGCTCGGTAGTAGCCCACAGGAGCCGACTCTCCTGGGGAAGAAAACGACGGACGCGTGGGGCTTACCTCGCCGATCCCGGCGCCTGGCGTCGACGGTGCGTGCCCTCCGCCTGAACTCGAGGGGCTCTACAGTCTCGGCACAGCCTGACCGCCCCCGACCCGAACGTCGAGAGAGTGCGGTTCAGATTGGGGGCAACTCGTCATTGCGAGCGACCGTAGGGAGCGAAGCAATCTCACCCGAGGCTGAGATTGCGCCCGCCCCGCTATGGTCCCGCGGGAGATCGCGGGATCGATGATCCCGCGGGGTCTGCGGGATGGCACTCCACAGGACGCCGCCGCTTCGCAGCTCCTCGCATTGACGCTCGTCTGTGTCGATTCGCCCCGAAACTGAACTACACCCACGTCGAGATAGCATCTTGACAAAAGGGTTCAAACACCGTATAATGCCGAATAGAACATATATTCTACTTGAGACGCCAGCAACCGCTCCGTCTCGACACCATCCTCGCTTGTCACTGGCGGTGCACAGGTGGGCAGGCCCAAGAAATTCCAAAAACCTAGGAACATCTCCTTCACCATGGAGACCGCGGATCATCAGGCTCTGCGCCGGAGAGCGTTCGAGAAGGGAAAATCGCTGAGCGACTTGATTCGCACTCTGGCCCTGAAGGAAATCCAAAAGAAATGAACAGGCGAAAGGAACCGGGAGACTCTCTCCGGGAAAATGCAGAGCCCGCAAATGCGGGCTCTTTTATTTCCTTTTTTCATAATTTACGACGAAATAGCAGACGGATGCAATGAGCGAGACAAGACAGGAGTGTTTGGAAGTTGTGCTTCACCAGATCGAGCAGCGATGGGGAGTGCGCGCCCTCGTCCCCGCGCGCACGGCGAGCCTGGTCTCCGGTCTGGCCGCCGGTGTTGCCCCGCTCGACCAACTGCTTGGCTCCGCAGGCGTCCCGCTCCATGCCCTCACTGTACTCACAGGGACGGCCACGTCGGGCAAGTTGACCCTCGCTTACAAGCTCCTGAGTCAAGCGCAAAAGGCTCCTCCACTCGAACCCGTTCACGCGGTCGCCCTTCTCGATCTGGCGGCTACAACAGATCCGGACTATGGTGCGCGCTCAGGAATTGATTTGGAGCATTTGCTTCTTGTTCGACCGGAGAGAGGGACTCAGACGTTGCGAGTTCTCCTGGACCTCGTGCGCAGCCGCCGATTCCGTGCGATTCTGGTCGACGGCCTCCCGGAACTATTGGTGGACCGAGAAGCGGCACGCCTGCTGGATGAAATGATGCCACAGGTGAACCTGGCGCTCAAGGGTTCCGGCTGCGCGCTGATCCTCCTCGACGAGCTGCACCCGCCGTGGTTGCCTCCGTTACCGGAATGGACCAGCAGAGCGGTTCGCCACTATGCGGCCCTGCAGATCGAACTCACGCGCCGGGAGTGGATTGTATCGGCGGGAGAACTATCCGGCTATCGGGTGCAAGCGCGTCTAGTCAAGAGCCGAGGACCACGAGCCGGGCAAACGGCGTCGATCGTCATCGACTCCCGGATAGTCCGGGCAAGGGAAACGTGGTAGCGGGCAGGAGCAGCGTCCCGTGAGCATCATGTGCTGTCGCGTACCCGACTTTCTTACTAGTTTGGCCGAGCGGGACAAACCCGAACTCAGCGGGAAACCGGTTGCGCTGCTCGGCGATGATGAACGGGTCTGCGCGGTCTCCCCCGAAGCCAGGCAGAGTGGCGTCACGCTGCAGATGTCGGCGCGCCAGGCGCAAATGCGCTGTCCCGACGTGCGGCTGCATCCGCTGAGCATGGAGACGTCCCAGGCGGAACAGGACGCATTTGTGGGCAAGCTCGCCGAGTGCGGGCTCCCCGTCGAAGCACCCTCCTGGGGCATCGCCTACGTCGACCTCCATGCCGTGGCGATGACCTCTCAGACCGTCCGGCCTTACTGTGCTGACCTGGGCAAGCAAGCTCGCGGGGTACTGGGCGAGGACCTCGTCCCTTCCATCGGCTGGGATACCGGCAAGTTCACCGCCCGCGCGGCAGCGAGCACCGCGACTCCCGGTCGTATGCGACTGGTTGATCGGACCCACGAGGAGCGTTTCTTGCAGCCGCTCTCGATTGCGCTCCTTCCCTTGTCACCCCTGGCCGTGCAGCAATTGACCTGGCTGGGCATCCGGACGCTGGGGCAGTTTGCGCGGCTTCCTCGGACGGCGGTTTGGCAACGGTTTGGTGCCGAAGGGAAACTGGCCCAAGCCTGGGCCCAGGGACGCGATGATCGCCCGGTCCGTCGCACGGTCGAAGAAGCGATGCCTCCGCTCTCAATCGATTTCGATCCGCCGACCGGGCTTGACGGCGATGTTCTTGAGGCGGTCCTTTCCAGATTGCGGCCGTCTCTTTCCGCGCTCGCCAAACGACTGGAAGGTTGCCGCCACCTGCGCTTGGTCCTGAACTTTGCGGACGGCAGCGCACGAAAGATCGACCATACTTTTGTCGAACCCGTGGTCGAAGAGAGCCGCCTGCGGGCAACGCTCTCACATCAACTTCAAATCTTGAACTGGCCGGCCGAACTGGCGTCCCTGAATCTATCGCTCCTCGAATGTGGGGAGCTCATGCCGCATCAACTGACGCTATACGCTTTGGACACGGACCGCTCACCGCTCATGCAGCTAGCCCAAAAACTCTCCGGCCGTTATCGCGAGATCTTCTTTCGTCTCTCCATGAGCGACGAGCATCATCCGCTCTCAGAGCGGCGCTCGACCATGAGTTTGCTCCTCGCGGGGCAGGCCGCATGACGCGTCTGTGGAAAGACGGAAGCCTCGTGCAAGTGGAACAAGATCCACGCGGCCGCGTGGACTCTTTCGCGTGGAATGGACGCACGCATGCGGTTGAAAAGGTATGGCAACACTGGCAAGTCGACAGCGATTGGTGGACCGAGGAGGGTCGTGTGCACCGTGATTATCAAGCCGTGACGACGACGGATGGGCTCCTCTGTGTTTTGTACTTTGATTTTCAGGATGAGGAGTGGTACCTTTCGAAACTCTATGACTGAAGGCTATGCCGAACTCCATGCCCACAGTTATTTTTCGCTGCTCGACGGTGCCTCGTCACCGGAAGACCTGATCCGCACCGCTCAAGAATTGGGGCTCTCGGCCATGGCGCTCACCGACCACAACAGTCTGGCCGGTGTCGTTCGCTTCTGGAAAGCGGCGAAGGAAAAGGGCTTTCCTGCCATCTTCGGGGCCGAAGTAACGTTAGCGGATGAGCATCACCCCGCTGCCCGCGGGGTTCAGTTCGTCCCCCCTGAACCTCAGGGGGGACATCTGACCCTGCTAGTGGAGAATCGGGAAGGTTACGCCAGTCTCTGTCGGCTCTTGAGCGCAGCTCATCTCAAGGATACCCCACGGGACGCTGCCGGCGCGATGACGACGGACCCCAAAGAGTGGCCGGGCAAGGCTAAGCCCGCGGTCACTTGGGAGATGCTGGAGGAGAATCATCGCGGGCTCCTCGCGCTCTCTGGATGCCGGAGGGGACCCATCGCAAAGGCTCTACTCGACCGACAGCCTGAACGAGCGACCGAAGCCGCGGGTCGATTGTGCGATCTCTTGGGGCGAGAGCAGGTGTGGATTGAACTCGAGCACCATTACCTGCCGGAGGATGGTCGTCTGGCCGCCAGCCTGATCCGACTGGCTCGCTCGCTCAATCTGCCCATCGTGGCGACCAATAACGTTCACTATGCGCTGCAATCAGGAAGCCGCCTGCGGGACGCTCTCCTCGCGATCGACCAGAACATGACGCTCACCGAGGCGCGCCGAGCGGGGTTCTTGCCCTACAACAGCAACTATTATCTTGCCTCGCCTCAGGAGATGACAGAGCGCTTTCGCTCTTTGCCGCAAGCTCTGAAAAATACTCTAGTCATTGCGGAGCGCTGTGAGTTCGAACCGGACTTTTCCTCGCGCCGGCTGCCCAACTTTCAAGTGCCCGACGGCCTGAGCGAGTTCGA
>JAMCQI010000055.1 GCA_023381515.1 Chloroflexota bacterium
TGTGGCATCGGCTGGGTCGCTGTCGTTACCTGGGACTGGTGCGGTATGGGATGCAAGCCCACCTGACGGCCCTCGCCTTGAATCTCAAGCGCATCGTCTTTTTACTGACGGGCGTCCCCTTTCGCCCACGGGCGCGTAAGCCCGTGCCCGCCGGCGCATAGCCGGCTCTCTTGGCGCGCACGCAAGGGGGGTCAGAGTGCCGAACTGACTGAAACCAGGGGACGCGACACTACGGCAGGCTGATCCCTGGGCGGGCAGCGACGTCCCAAACCGCCTTTCGGACCACTCCGGCTTCAAGTCCCCAAAAGCCGCCATTAATCCACACTCTCTCGGGAGGCCCGGTAGAAGGCTCCGGAGCTGAATTAGGGTGGAGGTAGCGGCACCCGGGAGTGAATCCTCTCCATAAACGAAGGTTGCAGGTCGATTTGGGGGGGAATGTCACCTTCGCTCTCGCGGTGCATCTAAAGGAGTGAGGCTGGGTGGGGCCAAGCGACATCCCTATGCCACGCTGCAGCGTGGCATAGGGATGTCGCTTTCGATACGTTGTTCCGGTTAATGAAGGAGGTTTTGTATGACACCCTGGACCGCCGTGCTTTACTCGTTCCTATTTGGCTTGCTGCATGGCATCCTACCGGATGAGCACACCTGGCCGATCACGTTCAGCTATGCAATCGGCGGTGCCGGCGGCAAGGAAGGAATGAGAGCAGGGCTCTATTTCTCAGCCGCCTTCACCGTGCAGCGTCTCTTGGTTGCTGAATTATCTTATCTCGCATTGGCGCCGTTCCTCCTCTCTCCCATCGTCAACGGCATTGTCTATATCGTCGTCGGCATTGCCATGTCTTTGGCCGGCGCAGCGGTGTTGCGCCAGAATCGCTATCTGCATCTCCATCTGCTGGGTCATCATCATAAAGACTCGGACCAGATTGAAAGGACCAGCCAGGTGCTGAGCGGCCAGCATATCGAGCCAGCGCGCCCGGTGGCTGCACCGCCGCGGCGTTGGACCCTCATTCATGGATTCATTGCCGGGTTTGGATTCGGCGGATTCTCGATTTTCGTGAACACGGTTGCTGCGCCGGCGATGGCGAGTCCGTGGCTGGGATTCCTGCCGGGGCTCGCCTTCGGCTTGGGGACTATGGTGATGTTAGTTGTACTGGGTGGGGTGTTTGGCGCCTCCTTGCGGCGGACTCGTGCATTTTCCGAGCAAGAGATAAAGCAGATCGGCGCGCAGACGGGCGGAAGAACCCTCTTGTTCGGCGGATGGCTTTTCGGCGTCGCCGGACTCGCAAGCTTGACGGGCTGGGACCGCTATGTACCGGTTGACCTCGGGTACGCCTTGATCGCTTTGTTCATGATCGCGATTGCCATTCCGGCTCTGGTCTACTCGGTCAGACAAGTGGTGGGGGCGAGAAAGCAGCCAGCGCCCTGTTGATCGGCCAGCGGGGAGCTACACTCATCCTGCGCTCACTCCGGCGCAAAATGGTGCCGGGCCGGCTGATCGCGCGCATCGGCCGGAGTGAGCACCAGGAGCATCTTGGCCGGGGCCGCATCCACATTGTGCCAGCGATGGGGCAGAGGGGACTCGAAGAGTAGACTATCCCCGGGCTCCAAAAGGTAGGTCTGGTCTTCGACGGTATACGTGATCCGGCCTTCCAGACAGTACACAAATTCTTGGCCCGTATGGACGATTGGCTGCGCCCCACTGCCTGCACTCGGCTTGATCGTGACGACGAACGGTTCGATCGTGCGCTCGCTCAAGCCGACGCCGAGGTCTTCCAGACTGCCGTGCGCGAACGCGGCTCCGCGGCGCTGACTGGCCTTGATGTAGGCTAACCGATTCTTGGGCTCCCCGGTCTCAAAGAAGGCGGTGATGGGCACGTCGAGGGCAAGAGCGAGCTGCTGCAGGGTGGCGACGCTGGGCGAGGTCTTGCTGTTCTCGATGAGGCTCAACGTGTTCACCGACAAGCCGCTCTGTTGAGCCAATAGGCGAAGCGAGAGGTCGCGTTGGGTGCGTAGGGCGCGGAGCGCCCGCCCAACGCTCGGCCCGGGGTGAGAGAGGGGTTCCCCCAAAGTAACTGCGGCCTGTGCTCGTTCACGTCGTCGCGGCGCACGCTCTGGTAAACGGACGCGCCCGCGGATGGGTGCACGCCTATTAGGCACGGTGAGCCTCCCTCCCAATAGATTAGTTGCCAACCAATATTATAGTCATACCTGGCGCCAAGTCCAGTTTCTGTGGGATCACGGCTTTAGCAAAGGAGGAACGGGTCATCGCTCTTGAGCCGGGCCACCGACTGGCCGAGCCGGCCCTCGCGCCGATCAAGTAACCGCCGCCTTTGGCTTTCTCCATTCTTCACTGGGATTTTTCCGGAGGCAGCGGTTGGCAAACTTTCCGCTTGGCGCGATAATCGTCTCATGGAGAACAACCACAAGCTCATGGCACCCGTACTGACCGCGCTCGCCTTGTTTGTGGCGGCGTGTGGCAGCTCACCAACGGCGACACCCCGCTTGCCCACCGCCCCGGCCACGCCCCCGGTGGGCCCCACTGCGACACCAGATCAGTCTCCGAGTCCAACGTCCGTTCCGCTGTCCTCTCCTACCGGAATTGCCCCCACCAGCGTGCCCACGCCGGCGGCGACGAGCGCGCCTTCAAGCGGCGCCTGCACCAACCGCTACACCTTTATATCCGATGCCTCCGTTCCAGATGGGAGCATCATAATGGCAGGGCAAGTGTTCACCAAGACCTGGCAGGTACGCAACGCAGGCACCTGTATCTGGGGAGAGGGCTATACGATTTCTTTTGTGGGGGGACAGGCCATGACGTCGCTTCCCAGTTTCGCCATCCCGAGGACGGCGGCCGGCGCCACCGCCGATTTGAATGTGCTCATGACGGCGCCGTCGACGCCGGGGATCTATGAGGGCTTTTGGGTACTGAAAAACCCAGGAGGGGTCGCCCTCCCTCCGGATCTCTCAGTCAAGATCCAGGTGCCCTGATCGTCGATGGGCCACTTTGTGAGGAGAAAGGCAAATCTCCAGGACCACGCTGTGCTCAATTTCGCAACTCTGAATTACGCAATCGTGATAAACTGACGTATACGGTTCGATAAACGCGTTCTCAATGCGCGTTCGCTCTCCAATGATGGCTGGCCCGCGGACGATGCTGTTGATCACGACGGCCTCGTTCTGCAGAACCACGCGGCCTTCGATGCGGGGCTCCCCGTCCAGTTGGCCCTGACTACACGATTCAAGAGTGTCCAGGACCAGACGATTTGCTTCGAGAATATTCGCCATCATAGGGTGATAGGAACCCCTTCAGCTTTTTCACGAGGCGCGTTTGGCCCCGGTACACGTAAATGGGCGGAGGCGTCTTCCCTTGATTCCACTCAGGCTCAATCCCTTCATGATGGATGATGCTCCTTCACACACATCGCCCGCCTGAAATAGGCCCATATTCCTATTGCCGAGGGACGGTTTCTGTCATAAGTTAAAAAGACAATGTCGAAAACCGGCAAAGGATGCTAGATAACCAAAACGACAATGACTGTCGACCTCTACAGTGGAGGATGACCACTTGCGGGTTGCCCCATTCGGCCGACAACGGACGACAGCTGGTGCGCACCAAAGCAAGCCCTACTCGATTTTCATTGTTGCCCTGATCTTTCTCATCCCTCTCCTCGAGCCCCCTGCCGCGGGTGCAATCTCTATTTCTCAAACCCGGCCACGCATCCCCTCTGCCATCTCCATCAGCGCTACCCCGCGGCTGATCGGCAGTTACGTCCAAGAGCAAGACGTCTCTACCTTGTGCTCTCAGGAACAGACCTACGGCGCGCGTTTCACCTGGATCGCCATACCTTGGTATGCGATAGAGCCCAATCAGGGCAGGTTTGTCTGGACCGCCGTGGATCCTATCGTCCAAGCTGCGCGAGCCTGTGGAATGGAAATTGGCGCTCACGTTCTCTCCCGCTCCACTTGGGCGACGCTGCCGCCATCTGCGCCCGCCCCCTCCGGGGCGCTCATCTCGATGCCCCCCAAGAACTGGAACGACTATTACAACTTTGTTTATCAGCTGGCCAGCCACTACAAAGGGAGCATCAGCCGATACTCCATCGAGAATGAAGCGCACTCGAGCACCAATTGGCCTTCCAGCCCCAATTCGTACTTTCAGATGTTGGCGAGCGGTTTTCGAGCCGTCCATGACGCCGACCCGAGTGCCCTCGTGGAGGATGCCGGTCTTTCAAGCAGCACCCTCGGCGCGCTGGTGGCAAACGACTTGCTCCAGAGCGGTAACGCGCAGGGGGCCGTCCAGTTTTGGCAGGGTTATTTCGCCGACTATCATGGGCCTTTTGGCGGGACCGTCAACAACGTGAGCGATCTTCAGGCTCTGCTCAGCCAACCCGAATTGCAGCGTTCCATCCAATGGGCCTCGCTCCTGTACGCGAACTCGCAATACTTTGACGTCCAGCAAATTCACTATTTCGCCCCGTGGGACAAGCTGTCACAAATCACCGACTGGGTTCATAACCAACTGCGATCTCACGGTGGAGACAAGCCCTTGGATTTTTGGGAGCTGGGCTACGGTTGGGACAATATGAGCACCTACGACCCGCAAGCCCACGCCCGCGATGAAGTCAAGATTTTTGCCACGGCCCTGGGAGAAGGGGGTATCGGCGCGATCCAGTTCGAGTTCACGGATTATGCCGTCTCCATCGGGCATCCCGGCCTTATCACGAGCGCCGGACCCCAACCACCCGCGCAGTCCTTTCAACTGGTCGCGCAGAAGCTGAATGGGGCTGTCAATCCTCAGCGTCTCAATCTGGGTTCGTCAGCTTACGGTTATCGATTCGATACTGCCCACGGCACGGTCTATGTTGTCTGGGCAGATGTCACCACCTCGATCAGCCTTCCTCTGAGCACGCGTAACGCCCGTGTGACAGACATCACCGAGACCCAGACGCTCGCCGATCCCAAGAGAATTGCCGTGACCACGAGCCCCATCGTGGTCGAACCCTGGACCGGCTCCAACTTGCTCTATTTGCCCATCGTGCAGGCAAGATAGACAGCCGGGGGTGCTTGTCTCACTCCGGGATCACGAATGGCATATGCGCCGGCAGCCTCCATGTTGCCGGCGCTAGTTTTTGACCTGAACGGTAAGGTCCTGCCAGGGCCCATAGTTGCCACTCTTATCGACCACCGTCAACCGGATGGTATAGGTCCCATTCGCCCGTTGGTAAGTATTCCACGTTGCCAAGAGACCGTTGGCGACGGGCTGGTACGACAGAGCGAGCTGCGTCCAGTGGGTCGGCTGGTCTCCGGTGCCGATCTCGATTTTGTAATAGGCAAAACCGGACGTCTGATTGAGGCGATCGCTGTTGGCCGTCCCGTTCAGTTGAACTGTTCCCGTGAGCACCGCGCCCGACGTCGGGCTGCTCAGGCGATTATGCTCGAGCCGGACGAGGAGGTTGTGGGCTTCCTGAAGGTCAGGACCGAAAGCGAGTGACATTCCGACGTCACGGGCCGCCTCTGTCCGTCCCGTCTCTTGTCGTTCGTAGAGTCGGCCCAATTCCATGAGCGCCTGCGAGTTGGTCGGGTCCATTTGCACTACCCGCTGCCAGTAAGTGATCGCTTGGCTATATAGCTGGAACGCCTGATAGAACGCGGCCAAACGGATATCGTTCGCCAGCGAGTTGGGATCGGCGTCATAGATCTCCTGGTATTTCGCTTCTAGATTGCTGTCAACGCCGCTGTGAATCGTGTAATCCCCGACGCCCACGCTGCAGTCGACGAGTCTCGGAGCATATGGGCAGTCGAGATTCAGCGTCGGGCGGCCGAACCGCTCTTGCCCATAGGCATTGAGGATCATCGCGTACGGCTCGAGGAGCGAACCATTCACCTGAGCCGCTTGCTCGAACAAGTCGATCGCCTGGGTAACGTTGTTCTGCTTGGTGAGATAGAGACTTCCCTCGCCCAGATAAGAGGCGATCTGGTTTGGATCCGCGGCTTTTGCTTGTTGGTAATACTGGTGCGCCAGGTCCACCAAATTGAAATCGCCGTACACCTGAGCGATCTGGGTCAGGATGAGGGCCTGGTTCTTGGGGTACAAGGGGAGCGCCGCGTTCAAGACGCCCAGAGCCGCGCCCATATCCCCCGTCGCCGTCAGTCCGTCCGACAAGGAAAAACGTGCTTCGAGGCCGTCGGGGATCTGTGTCTCTAGGAGAAGCGTCCTCGCCTTGAAGGTCGGCTCTATGGCGGGGCTCGGGTAGGCGGCGCTCACGTCCTGGATTGCCTGATTCATCAAATCGACCGCATTCTGATTCCAGTGAAGCGAGAGATAGATGCTCTTCAACCGAACGTAAGAACCGATACTCGTCGGCTCTGCTGACACGGCCTTTTGAAGAAGCTGGATCGCATCTGCTTGGTCCCCTTCGGCAATCGTCAGCTCCGCCTGGGAAACGAGCGGGGCGGCCAAGCTCGCGTCGAGGGTCCCTGCCTGACGATAGTCTGCCATCGCTTCGTCCAGCCGGCCCGACGCTTCCAGAGCCGACCCGCGCTCGACATACGCTTGAGGTGAATTGGGTGCGATCGCCAGCGCTTGTCCCAGAGTGCTCACCGCCTGATTGAATTGTCCCTGAGCCTGGAGCGTCTGCGCTAACCCGAGATAGCCGTCGACGTTGCCCGGCCAGTAGGTAATCATCTTGCGAAAAGTGACTTCCGATCCCGCCATGTCTCCGGCGGCCCGATCGGCCGCCCCAAGGGCGACAAGGGCTTGTGGGTCGGCGCCCGACGTGTTCTGCGCCCACCGGCTGGCTTCTTGAGCAGCGGCTTGAGCCTGGTTTTGCGCCAGATACACTTTGATAATCCCTTGACGAGCGAGATCATCTGAGGGCGATTGGGCCAGAGCCTCTCGGTAGGCTCCGCTAGCCGCAGACCAGTTCTCTTGGGCCGCATAGTAATCGCCCAACGCCGTCCGCGGTGCGGCCAGACCCGGCGCCATCGCAATGCTTCTGTTCAGCACCTGTTCCGCTTCGGGAAACTTGGCTTGCCACTCGAGCGCTTTGGCGAGCGCGGTCAGGGCATCCGTGTTACCCGGCTCGATCTGGGCGGCCCGCTGATACATCTGTATGGCCGTCCCCACTTGGCCGCGCGAAAGATCGTAATCCCCCTCCGCAATCAGCAGCTCGGCATTCCCGGGGTTGGCCGAGACAGCGGTTTGATAGGCTGCCGCGGCATCAGGGAGCCGGCCCTGTATCTGGAAGGCATGGCCGAGCCGTGTAAGGGCCGATGAATTAGTGGGATCCGCACTCACGGCCTGCTGATACGCCTGCAGCGCGCGGGCCGGGTCTGCCTGCGCCTGGTATCCATCGCCTAGAGCGACCAGAGCATCCCCGGACCCAGGAACCGCCTTGACGGCGGCCTGATAGACCTGCATCGCATCCGAATTTCTCCCCAGACTCGCGTAGAGCGAACCGAGTTGGACGTAGGCGCCGACATAGGGCAGCCCCAGCGTTCCCGTTTTCCACTCGCCCGCGGGAGCGACGTCGATTGCCGAGCGGTACATTTTCTCGGCATTCGTGCTATCGCCCTGAGACTGGAACCAATCCCCCATCGCGACATGGACCCGACTGGACGAAGGCACGGCCTTCACCGCCTGCTGGAGAGTCTGTTTGGCCGCCGGTCCGTTCCCCTGGAGGCCATAGAGATTCCCTAGCGCGAGATAGGCATCCGGCGACGTCGGAGCGTTGTCGATGCCGGCCTTGAGCTGTGCAACCGCGTCATTTACCTTGCCCTGAGCCTGGTACACCTGGGCCAGACCGACATAGCTCATTACCTCGTCAGGCGCGACTTGCATCGCTTGCTGATAGGCCGCTTGGCTGTTCTTCCAATCCGCTTGTGCCCGGTACCAATCTCCCAGCGCGGTGTAGGCGGGCCCCGAGGTCGGCGCCACCTTAACGGCCGTCTGATATTGCTCGAGGGCTTTGGAATTCAAGCCCTCGGCTTGAAACGTCATGCCGAGACCGAGATAGCCGGATGGATCCGTGGGTGCGACCCTGATTGCCTTCTGATAAGACCCCTCCGCAGACTTCCAATTGGCCTGCAAACGGAACAAATCTCCCTGAGCGACCCAGGCCTGGGCCGACCCGGGAGCTATTTGTGTCGCGGCCCGCATCTCGGCCATCGCCTTGTCCGGTAAGCCCTCGGCCAGAAAGGTCTGCGCCAGTCCGATGTATCCCAGCGAGTTCAAGGGTTCTATCTTGATCGCCTGCTCGTAAGCGCCCTGCGCGGAGGGCCAATCGGCCCGTTCGCGATAGAGGTCTCCCAACGCCAAATAGCCATCGGCCGAGGCAGGCGCCAGTTGAGTCGCCTTTTGGAATTGGGCAATCGCCTGGGCCCACTGCGTTTCCGCCTCGTAGGTTTCACCCAGCCCGATGTAGATGCGCGTATCCCGGGGCAGCTTGGCCATCGCTTTGATATAGTCTTGTTCGGCGGCCGACCAGTTGCCGCGTGCGCGGTCGAGATCCCCGAGTGCGACGTAGACGGAAGGCGACGCAGGCGCCGCATTGATTCCGGCGGCGAGTTGGGCGGTGGCCGTATCCTTCTGCCCTTGCGTTTGGTAAGAGCGACCCAGGCTCACATACCCGGAGGCGCTGGCGGGCGACACGCCGATGGCTCTGAGATAAGCCGCCTGTGCCGCTACGAGGTCCCCTTGTCCCTGGTAGAGGTCTCCCAGGTCGACATAGGCTTGAGCGGAAATTGGATTTACCTCGGTGGCCTTCTGGAACTGGGCCTGAGCATCCGCCGTCCGGCCTTGCGCCGCGTAGGCCAAGCCGAGATTGATGTAACCGTTGGGGTCGGACGGGGCTAACTGGATCGCCTTCTGGTAGAACTGTGCTGCTGCTGGGTCGGCCTGGGACCGGCTCAGGTTCCCCAGTCCGATATAGGCTTGCCCCGATGACGGAAGTGCGGTCCCACCTTGAAAGTCAGCTAACCCCGAGCTGATGGTCGTCCCCGACCCGCCGACGGACAGCGCTTGGCGGAAGGCTTGCTCGGCGTCGGCCGTCTGTCCGGACTGCTGGTAAAACCTGCCTAGATACAGCAGTGACTCGATCTGACCTTTGTCCGCGGCCACTCCCTGCCGAAAAGCGCTAACGGCCTGATCGTTTTGGTTTTGTGATTCCAGAAAAGCACCCAAGCTGTCGTAGGTTCTGGCCACGCCGGGGGCGATTGCGATGGCGCGCTGGTAAGCGGCTTGGGCTTGCTTGTTGCGGGTCTGGCGTGAGTAAAGATCCCCGAGTGCGATTTGCGGATCCGGAAGGCTGGCGTCGACTTGAGCGGCCTGGAGATAAGCCTTTTCCGCGTCGTCGAGTTGGCCGAGCGCTTGGGCGGCGTTACCCTGAGCAACCCAATCCATGGCATTCTTGGGCTGCAGTTTCGTCGCGTTCGTCATGGCGGCCAAGCCGTCCTGCAATTTGCCCTGGACAATCAGACTGCGTCCCTTGGCGATGTTAACCAGATCGGACCCTGGCGCCTTGGTCAGGGCATCTGCAAAGACCGCATTCGCTTCGTTCCAGCGGAGCTGCATCGTCAGCGCATTGCCTAAAACGGCGTAGGCAAAAGCATCGCCCGGCGCGGCGGCGGTTGCCTGTCTGTATTGGCTGATAGCGTCGTCGGGCTTGGCTTGCATCTGGTACAGGTTGCCCAGAGCGATGTGGGCGCTCGCGGCACATCCGGACAATGTGAGCGCCCGTTGATAGTCATTCAGCGCATTCGCCGAATCTCCGCGCATGGCCAGGAAATCGCCGAGATTTTGGTAGGCCTCGCAAGAACCCGGCGCGATCTGTGTGGCGGTGACTAACTTCTGGTTGGCCTGGTCGGCCAGACCTTGCTGGAGATAGAGACCTGCCTCTGCCTTGTAACCGTCCGGGTCAGTCGGCGACGCGGCAAGCGCCTGCGCGAACACGCGCAGCGCGTCCTGCAGTTGGCCCGCCTGCTGCTCTATGCGGCCGATAGCGAGGAGACCATCGCTTTGAGTGGCGTCCAGCTTTGTTGCCAACTGATCTTCTGTGATCGCGCTCGTAGAGTTCCCTTCCTGCAGAAGGATTTGAGCCAGAGCCAGGTGGAGTGCCACATTGCTGTGGTCTGCTTGGATGCCCGCGTTCAATGCAGCTTTTGCTTCGGCACCGCCCGCGTGAGCCGCGAGGGCCTCTCCAAGCGCGAGCCATGCCTGCGCATTGCCAGGTTCCAGGCGCGTGGCCGTCCGGTAATCGTCGACGGCTTGAGTGGATTGTCCCAGGTTCTCGGCGGCGCGCGCGGCGGCAATCCAGGAGGTCGCTTCGCCCGTCGCCAGCGTGGTGAGTTGGGTCGCCGCGCTCTGGGCCAGTTGGGGTTGCCCCAGAGCAATGGCCAAATTCACCTGCTCGACGAGGAGGCTGGGATCGCCGGAATGCTGCTTCTGAGCCTCATCGATTTTCTCAAGCGCCTGGCCTGGATGGCCCGTCGAAGCGTAGAGCTCTGCGAGCCCGATCACGGCGGCCGACGAATTTGGGGCCAGGGCCAACACTTTTTGATAAGTGCGCTCGGCATCGCCGTCGTTGCCTTGCGCGATTTGAACGCTCGCGAGGGCGATGTTCAGGTCAGCAGACCCAGGGAGCAACCCGAGACCTTGCTGCAGCACTCGAGTGGCCGAGGAAAAATCGCCCCGCTCGGAATACAGATGAGATAGGGCGACGTAGCCCGCCTCCAATGTCGGTTGTTGGCTCGTGGAGGCAAGGTAGTTGTCCGCGGGCGAAGGGGTCCCTTGCTTTTGTTTCAGATCGCCGAGCGCGATATTGATCGGCCCGGCGAGGGCAGGAGCCACCTTCGACAGACCATTCTGCAGGGTGCTGGCCGCGTCTGCGGGACTGCCCATCTGCTCGAGGAGGCCTGCCAGCCCTACGTACCCGCCCGGCATCATCGGAGAATTGGACAAGAGTTGCTGGTAAACGCTTTCTGCCTCGCCGGTGCGCCCCAATCGCTGATAGAGGGCTCCGAGGGCCAGATTAACGGATGAATCTCCGGGGTCTAGTTCGGACGCCTGCTTGAGTTGGTCCGCTCCCTGGGTGGTTTTGCCTTGTTGGATCAAGAGGCTGGCCAGAGCTTGCTGGTTCTGTCCCACCCCCGGCTGTAGGTGAACTGTGTTGCTGAACGTTTGGGTGGCCTCGGCAACCTGTCCCTGGTTCTGCTGAACCAGTCCCACACCGAGCATGGCCTGCATATCGCTGGGGAGAGCAGCCAATGCGGCCTTGAAACTCTGGAGGGCTTGATCGAACTTGCCCTGGCCGAGTTGGTACTCGCCCAAGGCGGTCCACCCGTCTGCCTTGTTGAGCGAATGGTCGGCCGCGGCCTGGTACTCGACCTGAGCGCGATCGGGCTGACCCTGTTGCTGATACCAGTTGCCGAGCGCCACACGGGACCCGGCGCTATAGGGAGCCGCCATGATCGCCCGCATCAGGTAACCTTCGGCAGAAGCCATATCTCCACGCGCCGTGGCGATCTGAGCCAGGCCCGAATAGGCAGAATCGTTTTCCACGTTGAGGCCGAGCACGCCCTGGTAGAGGGTCTGGGACTGGGAGAGGTTCCCGAGATCGAGCTGACTGCTCGCGGCCGCACTGTGATACATCACGCCCATCTGATACCAATTGACGGCGCGCTGCGCGTCCGCGTTCGCTAAATCAGGACGGCCCGACTGGTCGTGGAGCATCGCCAGGGCTGAGACGGCCGGGCCAAAGCCCAGACGGTAGCCCGCCAGGTTTTCGAGCTGCCGGATGGCGGCGGGTTGGCCCTGTTGGCTCGACCAGAGCTGGGCGAGTCCCTGGTAAGGGGCGAACGTGATCGGATTGAGGCGCAGCGAGGTGAGGTATTCTGAAATAGCCCGTGCGGAATCGTTCTCGCGGCTGTACAGATCGGCGAGGTCGCTGTGGGCGTTCCAGTCCCAGATGTCGAGGCTGGTCATTTTCTGAAAGGCCTGCTCCGCCTCCGTCCATCGCTGTGCATTCTCGAGCGTCCTCCCGATCTGTTCATACGTCGGACCATCCTCGAGAATCTGGTTGGATTGGTTGAAGGCGGCCAACGCTTGATCGGTGGCGCCTGTTTGCGACCACAACTGGCCTAATTGGGAATAGTACGCCGGAGTGCCGGGCGCGGTGACCTGAGCAGCCGCCGCCTGGTAGGCGCCCGCCGCCTGGTTCGTCTGCCCAAGGGACTGATACATATCGCCCAGTCGCGTTTGGTAAATCGGGTTCGCGGGTTGGCGCGCGACGGCTTGTTGAAAAGCCTTGAGAGCAGAGTTGGTATCGAGTTTGATCGCGTAAGCTTCGCCGAGCAGGGCATAAGGCTGAGCTTCGGGCAGGATGGCCGTCGCCTGCCGCCAAGCCGTGATGGCGCTGTCGAGCTGGCCGCTTTGCAGATAGGCGCGGCCCAGGCCGATCGCGGCGAGATACCGGACGTTCGGATCGCCCTGCGTCATCAACGCGCGATAAGACTGGATCGCCTGGTCCCATTGGCCCGCGGTCAGTGCGGAGTTGGCCGGGATGACGGGACTGCTCGGCGCGGTCGAGATCACCTGATAGACGCGCCGGTTCAAGGCGGTCAGAACAGGACGGAAATTGCCTGGAAGGAGCCGCAGCTGCGGCTCGAGGGGGGAATCCAGTTGAACGATCAAGTAGCCGACGTTCCATTGCTTTAGAATGCCGAGCAGACGGCTGTCGACGAACTCGGCATTTTGATAATACATGGCATCGTAGAGTCGGGCCCAACCTTCGTCCTCGCGATGAACATAGAGAAAGGTCCGGATCCCGTTCGTGCCGTGAAACTCGACGACGCGCGCATTTGCGGAATAAGCGATCAGACAAAAGTCGGTGGGATCGCTATCGCCGAGAACCACCGTCGGCTTCGTAAGCAGACTCTGGAACGGGTGCAGGAGGGGGGCGGCCAGCTGGCAATAGTTCGTATCGAGGTTGGCCTTATAGTTGTATAACCAGTTGAAACTCCAGCGGAGCTGGGGGGCGCCGACGACGATCGCGGCCACAAGAGAGGCGAACGCGAAGGTATGGGCGCGGCGAAGCGAGATTCTCTGCAAGCCCTCCCAGGAAAGCCAGCCCACCGTGAGCGCCGCCCCTATGCTCAACGGCCAGGCGAGGCGATAAAGCAAGGAAGGGGTGACGAGAGTGCCCAGGAATTGAGCCGTCGGCGGAAAGATCAAGAGCAACGTCGTGAACACGATCATGCCAAGCAAGAATTGGGCCGAATGCGAGCGCGCCAAGTCCTTCGTGCGCCGCATCCGGCGGTAGAGAATGGGAAGCGCCAAAAAGGCTGGAATATTGATGAGTTGAAGGATCAAACGCGGGTGGAGAATATACCAGCCATTGTCCAGCACGAGGATGCGTTCTTTGTTAAAGGCGCCGGAAATCTCTAGGAATAGGCTGGGGTCGCGGGTATCGGTGAGGCTGGTTGCAATCACGCCGTGCGAGGGATGCTGCGCCTCGTAGAGCAGTAGGTAAAAGGAAGAGACCAGCGAGAGGAGCAGAATAACCGTCACGATAGACACGCGCCAAAAGGTCAGCCAATTGCGGTGCATGAGCAATTCGGCGACCGCGAAACCGCCCAGCCCCAGGCCCAACAGGGCGCCGGTAATGGGGTGAGTCAATGCGGCGGCGATCGCCGCAAAGAAAAGCCAGACCAACGTCTTGCGCTGAGGCCGGTTGAAATAGTCTAGGGCCAACCCGAGCGCCACAGGCACGACGATAAACCCGCCCACGACCTTGTCGAGGCTGGAACGGACGATGATTTCATAGCCGGGGACGGTGCCTTCGTTCCAAAGGAGCAAGTAGAGGCTCCAGATGGCGATGGTCCACGCGGCCGCGGCTCGATTTCCGGTCACGCGGCGGGCGAGGTAGAACATCGCCGCAAGCGTCAAGAGAATCAAGGGCAACTGCTGTGGTCCTACGAGATTCGCGGGATCGATCCCGCTGACGACGGACATCATCGCCTGTTGGACGAACCAGGCGCTAAAGAGAAAGCGCGGGGAGATGGGAGCGATCCCGAATCGCGGCTCGACGACAAAGATCCGCGGGTCATGGATAATGCTCTGTATCCAGCCCAGGTTGTCAAACTGGTCTCCATCCATCGGACTGTGGAGCTGGAAAAAGAGGAGGCCGGCCGCCAGCACCAACACCATCACCACGAGCCACGCGGGAATGGGGTCGTTCGATCCTTCCGGCGAGGCCGGGGCGCGCCACAGCTTGACGACCGCCGCGACCGCCAGCACCGCGGTCAAAACCGCAAAGGCCCACACATACGCCATGATGTTGACGTGTGCAAAGATGGCGACTTGGGCCACAATGCCGCACACGGCCAGGCTCGCGACGAAGGCGAGCGCGAGGCGTTCCACCCAACTGCTGCGATCGCCCAGAAGGCTCACCACAGAAGCACCCGGCAGCATGAACAGCGCGAGCACCAGGATCGCCGAAAGTGCGGGTGAGGCGGAAGCCAAAGGCTGGAGTACGGGAACGGAAATCAGTGTGACGACGAGCAATATCCAGAATTCCGGATTTTGACGAAATCGACGAAACGGCGATGAGCGGTGACCTTCAAATGTCATAGCTGGTTACTCGCAATGCAGCGGGTGGAGGAGGCGAGAGAACCGCCTCCTCTTTTGGCTGTGTCGGCTTGACTCAACCCAGGTATCCCAGGGCTTCCAATCGCTCTCGAATGACGCGCTCTTCCTCAGGGCTCATATCCGGAGTGGGCATATTCTCGGGCGCCTCGACGGCAACATGCGAATAGGAAAGAGACAGGGCGGACCGGAGGCCCTCGGTCATGGCGGAGGAGAGAACCTGGCCGTCCATGACGTTCGGGATGGGCGCTCCCATCAGCCCGAGGACCGTCGGGGCAATATCCTGGAGCGAGGCTCCCTCAATCGAGCTCCCCGGTTGTATCCCCGGCCCGTACATGCACAAGATACCATTCATGCGATGCGTGCCGCTTCGGTCGGGACTGGGCTCTAGCCACCGGTTGGAGGCAAAGTCGTGGACACCATAACCCTGGTTGCGCCAATCGCGCGGGGTAAATATCAAATCAGGTGCGTTCTTCAAGTAGGGTCCGTTGTAAAGATCCCCCGGCCGATAGGTTTCCCCGACAAACGGTTCGCCCGTATCCGGGTGCCGGAGAGCGCGCAGGTCGGTGGTGATTCGTTCCAACAGCATTTCGTACTCGGCCCCAGGCCCGACAATGCCCTGCGGCTCTCGGCCCTTGAGATTAATAAAGATCGGTCCGCCATAGCCCGCCGAGTAGGCGACCGTGTGGGACCAGTCCACATCCGCGAGAGACAGAAACGCCTGTTTCGCGAGCGCCTTGAGTTTGTCGTTGTGTTGGCTCGCCGTCTCCTGGACCTGCCCTCCCATACGCAAAGCACGCATGGCATTGAGAATGTGAAGGGGCGTGATGCCGAGACGGAACATGAGATTCTTGAGGGCGACGCGCGGAGTGCGTTTGAACTTTAAATACCCCTTTTGGACCAGCCAGGCGTTGAGATGCATGTAATGGTCCAGCGGGCCAAAGCCGTGGTCCGAGACGACCAGAACGGTTGTCTCCTCGCCGGCTTGTTTAATGAGCCTATCCAGAATCGAATCGACCTGGCGATAAACATCCTGGATCGCATGCGCGAGCGCCTCTTCAGTCCGGGGATCTCTTGACGGCGCGCCCGGCCCTTTGGCTTCCATCTGCTTCCACATAAAATGTGAGATGATATCGACGCCGATAAAGACCGTGAAAAGAAAATCCCAAGGCTCGCGCTGCATCAGGAATTCCGTCGCCTCAAGGGTCATCGCATCCCAGGCGAGGACGTCCTTGACGAACTTGTCCTCCCCGCCTTGCGAGAAGATGCCCGGCGGATAAAAGCTGAAATTCGGCACGGCGGCCTTGACCTCCGCGAGCAACTCGCGCGGGTAGGAGGCGTCGGTGGCGAACGCCGGCGTGAGCAAGCCGCTGACCATGGAGCCATTGACCGGTTCGGGCGGATAGGTGGCGGGGACATTAAAGACCGTCGTGCGGTAGCCCTGCTGACCCAAGAGCCGCCACAGGCTCGTCCCGCGCCGGTGGGTGGCGTCGACGACAAAGGTGTCGTAGGTCCCCTCGCGGCGCGCATAAAAATCGAACAGACCGTGTTTGCCCAGATTGGTTCCAGTCGCGAGCGTGCTCCACGCCGCCGGCGTGACCGGAGGCATCACGCTCTCCAAGTCTCCGGAGGCGCCCTCTGCCATGAGCCGGCGGAACGTCGGCAGGATTCCTGCCTCGGCCCACGGGCGTATCAAATCGAATGTGGCCCCGTCCACGCCGATCATCATGACGCGGCGGGACGGGGCTCTGTTATTGGATGTTGCCATTAGAATCTCCTCAATGGATATTACCGAGCGATGAATGGTAGATACAGTTGAAAAGTCGGGAGGAGCGGAGCGAATTGCAGACCAAAAGCTCCGTCCACAAAGATGGCGAAATGGACGCCGTTACTCGAATAAATCGTGCTCAGGGACCAAGGGGATGTGGAGCCGGGGGAGGCGGCGCCAAAAATCGTTTCGGGCGAATAGGAGGACGACGTGATCCGGATAGCTGGACCCCAGTTATTGATCGTGTACGGGGCCGATCCCCTTTTGTAGTACACGGTGCCATCCGGATTGTCATGGCTACTACTGGCCCGGTAGGCAACGTACAACGAGTTGTCGCCGGTATCCCAGGACAAGCCCGGCGACCAGAACGTGCCGCCGGCGTCGAGCGTGATCGCCGTCCCCCATCCGTTGTTCCACGCGTTGTATTTCAAGCTGCCGTCCCCCCCGATGTACACGAGATGAACGATGTCTCCGCTCGCGACGATGGACATACCCTGGCTGTAGACCCCGAAAGCCGCGTTGCTGTCGATCATCTGCGGGCTCGACCATGCTGTCCCATCGTAGAGCAAGCCCTCCAGAGCATTCAGGTTCTTGAAAACCACATAGAGCTTGCCATGAGTGAGCGGGACGACGTACGCGCCGACCCCGGAATCCCCGCCGTTCGTGGTCGGGGCGAGGAGGACGGTGGGCGGATTCCACGCCGTGCACGTCGAGTCGGTCGATTTCACAATGTCAATTCCCGTGGTGGAGGGGGTAACGTGACGCGTGGTGATCCAGCAGTTGCCGTTCGAGTCTTGAACCACCGTGGGAAAATCGTAGCCATCGGTGGTGGGATTCCGCGTGGCCACGAGGACGGGAATCGGGTTCCCCCAGGTGATGGTCGGCGACGGGGTGTCGGACACCGTTCCTTTGCGAAAGTAGAGGTCCGTATAGGCCCCCACGATCGTATTCGCAAAAGCGGCGAACACGGTCCCCGAGTTATACCATTCGCCATGGTGCTGGTTGCCCGAGGCACTAAGCTGGCCTCCTTGCGTCCATGTCTTGCCGTCGGCGGAATAGAAATAAAACTGGCCGGTGGTCGGGGCATAGTCGCTGCGCAAGAACACCCAGTAGTACTTGCCGTCGAAGAAACCGTTGCGGAGAGGACGTATGATGGGTGTGGCTCCCCCATCGATGCCACTGTAGAAAACGACGAGGGCGGGATGGTCGTCGGGGCTCGTCGTATCTCCGCTGCCCAATATGGAGGCAAAGGCGTTGGTTTCGTTCGAGCCGACCAGACCAATACCGAACGCAGAATGAGTCGCGACCTTGGCTTGCAGATCGCCGACGATGGTATTGTATGGATAGGAAGCATAGCCCAAGGGCAAAACCATGTCGGATGGATTTTGAAACAGATTCAAGTTGACCGCATAGACCTCGCTGCTGGCAATATCGTCGTAGAGCTGCTTGTTGTGCGCACTGTCATCCGGATAGGAGGAAATCGGATTGTTCAACTTCTGCACGTTCACCAGATTACCGGTCCCGTAGCCATTCGCCACATGAAAGTAGATTCCCACCGACTGGATCGAGACGTTGGCCGGTATCGGCGAGGTGTCCCATTCGAGAAACGCCCGGTAGGTGAGTCCATCGGTCGGAAGCTTTCCTACGACGAGCTTGGAAACGTTGGTGTGGCGGGTGTAGGTCGTGAGATTCGTCGCTATAACTCCCTCTCCGCCTGCAAGCGAGTGATCGTTCAATACGGTCGTATCGTCGACGACGACTGGGAATTGGCGCTGAGGACCGGCGAGCCACGCCTTTCCCGCCGGATCGACGACCTTGACGAGATCGTAATAGCCGTTCTCTTGAACAATCTCATAGTGGAGGCCGTAATTCTCGTTCTGTGGGTGGTTCAACTCGTACATGACCGGCCGGGGCACGCTCCAGAGGGCCGGCCCACCTGGCTGGAAAAAGGCGATCGAACCGTCGGGCATGCTCTTCCACGCGACGCCCTGCACGGAAAACCTCTTTTCGATTTGGCCGATGCGGGTCGCCACCGCGGGTCGAGAGATGACGAATTCCTCGAGCATTTCGCGCGACGAAAGCGTGTAACGGAGGTCGATACCCGGGTAGATGTTGTCATACTGAACCGTATTCCCGACTGCGGTGGGTGTGGCGTCATTCAGAGTTCCCCAAGGTTGTTGGGGGTTAATTCCAAAGTCTACCTGTCCGCCCTTGACGACATACCGAGCGAGATAGGGCGAAGACGAGTCTCCTTTGAAGTACGCTTGGTAATCGTCTTGCGTCATCTGGAAGCGATAGGCCGGCTCGGTGGAGGCGGTCACGCGGGTGTCAATGTTCTGCCACTGCCCATTCTGATCCTGGTAATGCACCGGATCGGTCGAGATTCGGACCGCTCGCTTCGTGTCGCTGACCTGGTAGATGGTGGCAAAGCGGGTTCTGTCCTGGACGAGTTCATTCCAGGGAGCAATGCCCGCTGCACTCACCGCAGGGGACGAAAGCGTGCGACCGGGGCCACTGCCAAGCGTGGCGAGCGTATAGAGCACGACCAATTCGAGTGCAACGGAGAACGGTGCGAGAGCTCTGGAATTCTTGAGGCTGGCTGGCTTGTTTTCGTGATATGAGATCATGCTATGGCGCCTGTACATAGATGGGATTGATGCCGACATCGAGAGCTTGGGGATTGGCCGTCGTGGTCTGCCCCATATAGTCAGTCACGTTTACTTGAGCGGCTTGGATCGGCAGTTGAACGCGCGTGGGCTGAGTGCTCCAAAGGGCATAGACCGTTCCATTGCTCCTGTCGTAGCGATAAGCCCACACTCCCGGCCCGAGATTCAACCGCTCCGACCGGACGGTTCCGTTCAGCTCGTTTGCGACCACCTTGAAGGACGTGGCGGCGGGGCGCGGCCCGCTGTCCGTGATCAGGCCCGGGTGCCCCTCGGCCGTGAACGCGAAATCGGTGAACAGCCAACTGAGAGCGCGCAGGCCCCCTTCGCCGATGGCCACGGCCATATACTTGGGTATCTCCCGCGCCTGGGTCTGCGGATCAAAGGTCTTGACATCGGTCCACGCAAAGCCCATTTCCCAAAGATCCAGAGGCTTGTCATCCCCTTGGGCCCGCAACTGGCTGTGAATCCAACCCATGATGGTCGGCAAGTCAGACCACGGACCAAAGTAATGCAATTGCTCGACATCGTAATACTGGTGGTTGGCGAACAATAGGGGCGCCCACGCGAAGAGGCGCTGGACCTCCGGATCTTGAAACAACTTGTTCATATCCGTGGCGGTGTTCACGACGATGGGTTCGCCGTTCCCGGCCGAGGGAGCAAAAGTGGCGAAATAGGTTCGCAGGAAATCGACCGCTTGCTGTTGCTGGCCGGATTTCACGAGATAGTTC
This sequence comes from Chloroflexota bacterium, assembly GCA_023381515.1. The sequence goes on from JAMCQI010000055.1 coordinate 19,804, forward strand.
GCGTACAGCACTCCCAGCCCGCTGCTCGATATGGCGGAGTCCTCGACGATGGCATGAGGGTCCGCCGCGTGGATCGCACGATAGGCCGTCGCGAGCATTTGAAAGTACGATTGTGGGCTGGAGGGCCAGTTCGAGGAGGCATGGGCCTCGTTTTCAATGGAATACCGGCTGATGATTCCTTTGTAGTGGGTGGCTAATTGAAAGACAAAGTTGTAATAGTCATTCATGTCCTTGGGGGGCATGGAGGCGATGGCCTTGGTGGGAATGTTGGGAACCGGCAAGGTGGCCCATGAATTTCGGGAGAGAACGTGCACTCCGATGTCGAACCCACAATTGTGCATGGTCATAATGACGCTGTCGGCCGTCTTCCAGGAAAAGACTCCCTTGACGGGCTCGATGACGTTCCAGGGAACAGCCGTCCACGTAAAGCGCGCCCCGTAACTCGCCATCTCCTGGCAGTACTGCCCCACCTGTTTCGGCGGCACGTACGTACCGATGAGCCTCTCCGGCCCGCTCGTGGACGGAGGGAGAGTAGGCGAGGCGGACGGCGCTGGCGTTCCCAATGGCTGGGCAGGCACGACGAGTGTCGGCGTTTCTGACGGACTCGTCGGCGCGGGGGACGTGGGTGTCAGAGACGGTCCGGCGGGCGCGGTCCTCGTCGGTCGCCGAATAGCCCGGCAACCGAAAAGGGATAGGGAGAGACCAAAGAGTATCACGAGGCCGCCTCCGACGACAAGCCCTTTACGAGAATGGCCGGGACCGGCTTGGACAAACAAATCACGTCTCACGATAACCTCAGCGTGTCTAACTCGAATTCAGCCCGGGAAGGAATCCAGGGACGATGCGGCCGGTTCCGCGGCGGGAGCGCGCCGCAAGGAAGGTATCCATTGATTCAGCGCGAGCGTGCCGAGCAAGCATCCGACCGCGCCCAACTGCAAGGCGAGGGGCGCGCCCCACAAGCTCGCCAGCAAGCCGGCAAACAATCCGCCAGACCGGGGCATCCCCGCGTCGGAGAGAGTCAGCACCGACATGACCCGGCCCCGCAAGTCGTCCTGGACGCGCGTTTGAACAAGCGTGTACGCGACCACTTTGAGAGCGACGACTGCGCCGCTGACCAGGATCAGGGCGAGACAGGCCAGCAACATATTTCGAAAGAAGGTAAATCCCACCAAGGCCACGGGTGCGGCCAGGCCAAGCCAGATCAAGGCCCGGCTCTGTCCGCCCGACGAAGAGTGGGCGATCGCCAATGAACCGAGAATTGCCCCGATACCGGCCGCCATCACGAGAAACCCCAGGCCGGGAGCGCCGCTGCCGACAATATCTCGGGCAAAGATCGGCAACAGGGTTTGGTACGGCACGATGAAGAGATTGATGATGACAATGGAGGCGATGGCGGCCAGGAGGACCGGGGCTCGGCCCAGATACCGCGCGCCATCTGTGATGTTGGTCTTGAACGAGACCTCGCGCGCGACCGAGAGCCGCTCCGGCAAGTGCATCGCCAAAAGCGCCGCGGCAATGAGAAGAAAACTCACTCCGTTGAGAGCAAAGCAGACCGCTTCCCCCCAGACGGCCACGATCACTCCGGCGACGGCCGGACCGATCACGCGCGCGACGTTAAACCCGGTGGTACTGATCGCAATGGCGTTCTCCAATTCGCCGGGACCGACCGTCTCCGCCAACAAGGCCTGCCGGACCGGTTGATCGATGGAAGCGAAAGCGCTCATCGTCAAATCGACGACGATCACATGCCACAGCTGGACCTGATGGCTCCACGTGAGCGCGGCCAAGACAAAGGGCGGAATGATCTGGCCGATTTGACTCAGTAGCAAGACGCCACGACGCGGGAACCGGTCCGCGACCACTCCGGCCAGGAGGGTCAGCGGAGCCAATGGCACCAGGATGACAAAACCGACCAGCCCCAACGCGAACGCCGAATTGGTGATACGATAGACCAGCCATCCCTCCGCGACTTGCTGCATATAGGTGCCGACGAAGGACGCGACCAGTCCAAAGAGATATAGTCGAAACTCTCGGTACTGGAGCGCACGAAAGGTCGGCCTGGTCCGATTTGCTGCGCGAGCCCTTGCCATTTCTTCCTCAGACCGGATCCGTTGCGGCGGGTTCGGACCACACGGCGCCGTCTGCTTTCCAATCCAGGCGTTTCAAGCTGTCGACCACCCAGCCGGGCGGGGCAATTCGGCGGCTCATCGTCAGCTTGCGACGCTCGCGATAGGCGGGCATTTTCAGAAAGGCCGCCATCACGCTGATGACGAGAAGCGGAGTTGCGGCGAGCGCGTACGACGCCTTGCCGAGTGCCGTCTGCCGGTGCTGCCCCGCTCGGAGCAATTTGCCGAGCATGAGCCGGGGGAGCAACCGGATGAACTCGGATGGGTAGCACAGTTTGTAAAAGACCAGGATCATATTCCGGGTGGACAGATAGGCGCGCCGGATGCTGCGCCAGCTCCACTGGAAAAGCCATATGGTGTCATGATAGACGAGCGACCGGGGCGCCAGGAATACCTCATACCCCGAGGCGTTCAGGCGGAGCCCCAAATCGATATCGTCGAAATAGGCAAAAAACCCTTCATCCGACCAATAGCCCAATTCGTCGAGCACCTGCGGGTTGATAAGGCAAGCGGCACAATAGGCGCTCAATACGGGAATCGGAGGTGTCGCCGCATCCACGGAAACGATGCGGAAATCCTGGATGCTGAGCGGGGTCAGGTCGCAAACATACGCGCGCTGAACGGGAGCCTCCCGGCGCTGGGGCTGGTATTCGGGCCACTGCGGCAGGATCATGTTGCTCTCGACAATGCCGGCGCGCGGATGGGCCCGGGCGACCTCGACCAGCTCGGCCAGCCAGCGCCGATGGGCGACGATATCTTGGTTCGCGTAGGCGATATAGCGCCCGCGGAGGTGGGGACGGGCCAGCCGCAGCGCGGTGTTCGGCCCATAGTTGCGATCCAGGCGAATCAAACGGACCGCGGAAAAATTCTGCTCAATATATTCTGCCGTCCCATCCGCCGAAGCATTGTCGATCGCCACAACTTCGTACGGCTGCGACATTTCCTGATCCAACAGGGTCGTCAGGCAATCGCCGACCTGCCGGCGACCGTTGTGCGTTACGACAAGGACGCTGACGAGCGGTTCGTGAGAACTATTGGCCGTGCCCATTTCCGAGTTCACCACTATCCCACTCCTCTCTCAACAGGCCCAAAATGACCTTGTCATGGAACCTGCCTTGGGTGAAAACGGCCTTCCGTAAGACTCCTTCCTCGACAAAGCCAAAGAACTTGGCGAGCTCAATAGTCTTGTTAAACGAATAGCAGGCCCCGTAAATTCGGTGCAGATTCAACTCCTCGAATCCGTACCTGAGCACCAACTCGAGAGCTTCTTCGATATACCCTCTGCCCCGTTCGTTCGAGTCCAGAAGACCGGGGCCTATTTCCGCTTCTTGGTTGCGCCGGTCGATTTTGTCCATGCCAATGATCCCCACGGGCTTGCCTTGCACCGTCTCAATCACATAGATAAACCGGTTCGGGTCGGCGATTAGCTTCTCAAACCACTCTTGCTGCCCGGCCGGGTTGATGATCGAGGTGGTGAAGAAAAAGCGTCTATTGTCGGGATCGTTGCGCCAGCATGCGATCTGTTCCAGGTCGCGCTCGCTGACCGGTCTCAGGGTGATCTTTTTGCCTCTCAGCATACTATGTACCTTTCGTTATGGCCTGCGCACCTGCCAAGGGGATGACCTCGCCGTTCACGAAGGAGGCCTCTGGGGACGCGAGGAAAAGGATGGTTTCGACTGCCCTGGTGAGCGTGATCGAGTCCATGGTCCCACCCTCAGGGATGAGCACAACGTTGGAGGCAATTTCGCGTCGTCCGTACTCTTTCGCGAGGCTGCGGCACAATGCACAGAGAGCATTTTGTAGGGTAAAGTGAATCGCATGTCCAGGGGCTGCTGGATTTTCGTCCTGAACGAGAAAGAGGATCCGACCGCCTTGCTTGGATGACAGGAATTCTTGGACCGCGCGCTGAGAGATAAGAAAGGCGGCACGCAGCTCGGCGATTACTGTCCCATTCCAACTTGCCAGTGGCATGTCTGCCAGCGAGCAGGCCGTGTCCACTTCGCGGATGGAAAAAGTGCTCATCACAACGCGGAGGCCCGTTGTCCTGGCACTTGCGGTTTCAAAAAGCCGGTCAGCCTCTTCTTCGCGGGACAATTCGGCAGTAAGATAAGAGAGGCGAGCATTGCCATCCGGCTGCGTCTCGCCGGGCAAAAGACAGTTAATCACGCGGGCGCCTCTCCGGCTCGCCGTCTCGGCCAACATGCGGCCGAGCGGGCTTGCTGGTCCGGTCACGATGAAACCCTGGTCATCAAAATCAAGCGACATTTTCATGAATCCCGATCCCTAATTAGAGCCCCGTTCCAGGACGAGGCAGCTGTTCAACCCGCCAAACCCAAACGAGTTCGACATCGCAATGCGAATCCGATGTTCGCGCGCTTGGTTCGGAACAAAATCCAGATCCAGCCCATCATCCGGGGCATCTAAATTGATGGTCGGATGCACAAAGTTGTTTTCCATCTCAAGAATCGTGGCGACGAGTTCCACCAGGGCGGCCGCATAAAGGAGGTGCCCCGTCATGGATTTGGTCGAATTCACCGGGATTTCGTACGCGTGATCCCCCAGTACCGCTTTGATTCCGGAAACCTCGACGAGGTCGCCTAATTGCGTGGACGTCGCATGTGCATTCACATAGTCGACCTGTTCGGGATTAATGCGAGCGTCCTCGAGAGCCGCGCGCATGGCCCGCATCTGCCCCTCCTGCGAAGGTCGAATCTGGCGCGTCGCGTCCGAAGAGGCTCCGCCGCCGAGCAATTTGGCGTGAATACGCTTTCCGCGACGCCGCGCACTGCCGAGGGTCTCGAGGACGACGGCGGCGGAGCCTTCACTGGGGACAAAACCCTCACGGCGGCGGTCGAAGGGCCGGCTCGCCTTTGTCGCCTCCTCGTTGAACGATTCCGAGGAGAGCGCGCCCAGGGTGGCCCAGCTGTGCAGCAGCATCGGATCGAGGGCGCCGCTTGTAGCGGTGACGACGACGGCATCGGCGCGCCCCGAGCGAATCATGTCCATCCCCGTAATCAAGGCAATGTTTGCGCTACCACAGGCATTGCCGACGGTCCAACTCGGACCCTTGAGGGTCAGCAGGTCGCAAACCCGGGCCAAGACATCCGTATCGAGGACCATTACACCGTAGAGCGGCTCGATGAAATCGGGCTCTTCGTTAAACGTCGTCGCGTTTTGCAGGATATAAGGCGCGTTGAGATTCGTCCCGCCCAGAATATGGCCAAACCGGTCCGGCGGCAGAGCCGGGTCAGGCAATTCGGCATCCACAAAAGCCTGCAGCGCAGCGGCCACGGCGAGCTGCGCGGCGAGCGGGGTCGAGCGCAGGATGACGGTGGCCGCGTTCTTCAAGCGATCCGGATAATTTCGGCCTGCGTGCTTCAAATGAGCGGCGAAATCAAACTCGCTCATATCGCCGCCGATCTTGGAGCCGATCCGGTCCGAGCGGTGCTTCCAGTGCGTAATACCGGAGCGTCCTGCCGAAAGTGCATCATAGAATTCGGCGACGGTTTGGCCGTTCGGGCAGATTACCCCCATTCCGGTGACGACGACCGTCCTGTCTGTGCCCATCTCATTGTGATCCATAATGTCCTCGGTCGTTCATGTTACTTGACCTGTGCTGCGTAAGCCGGAATATCCTTAGCTCCGCCCGAGACAAAAACCGCCGTCCCATTGATGAACGCGGAGCAGGACGAGGCGAGGAAGAGCGCCACAGAAGCGATTTCCTGCACGAGGCCCGCGCGTTTCTGCGGACCCCAGTCGATGAGCGCCTGAAGCTGCTTTTCAGGCATGTCCTTGTTTAGGTCGGTCCGCAGAAACCCCGCCACGACGATATGCGCTCGAATGCCCTTGTCGCCATATTCCTGGGCGATGGTCTTGGTGAGTCCCAATAGCCCCGCCTTACTCACCGCATAGCTCGCCATTCCCGTACCGCCGTCTTGGGCGACCGAGCCGATGGAGATGATTGAACCGCCAGAGCCTTGAGCGAGGAATTGTTTGACTGCTCGCCGCGACACGAGGAAGGCGCCTGTCAGATTTGTCCCCAGCAGCGCATCCCACTCTGAAATGGGAACCTGAAGGATCAAGTTGCCTTGCCCAGCTTCCGGCCCGGCGGTGAGCCTGCCGGCGTTATTAATCACGACATCCACTCTGCCAAAAGCTTGGAGTGTGCGGTCAAATAAGGCTTCGACGTCATCTTCGCTCGTAATATCAGCTCGCATGGCGATAACGGCCCCTGGTTCGGAAAACCGCTCAGCTTCGGCTGCCACTTGAGCCGCTGGTCGGATATCGCGCGCACAAAATGCCACGCGGGCACGTTTGGCTGCCGCGGCGAGAACGATGCTCCTACCGATCCCCCGCGAACCGCCAGTGACCACCAGCACCTTGCCGGAGAGATCGCGCCCGACTCCGTGGGACTCGCTGTTGGACGGCTGTGTCGTCATATGCTCCCCATGTCCATCGTCAGGCTGCAGTGGCGACATGTCCATCCTCAAATGCTTTCCGGTCGGTCGTCGACGCGGTGCTCCGCGGCCGCGCCCGGCTGGAGGACGCCATTTCAAATGTCTCTGTGATGGCCGTGCGCGAGACGCGCTGGACGAAATTGAGCAGGCTCTTGCCCGGTCCGCACTGGATAAAGTGATCTACCCCTGTATTGACAAGGTAATCCAGGCTCTCTTCGAAGAGAACGGGATGGGTCAATTGCAGAACGAGAGACTCTCGGACGCTGTCCGCATCGGTCAATGGACGCGCCGTGACATTGTCAATCACCGGGAGCTTGGGATCCCTAATTCCCGCCGCGTCGACAAGCCGGGCAAACGTGGGGGCCATCGGCGCGAGCAGGTCGCAGTGAAAAGGAACGCTGACGGGCACCTCGACCGCGCCGCCGCCTTCTTCCTCGCACCGGTCTGCGGCGGCGAGCACTGCCGGTCGCTCGCCCGAGATCACGGTCTGCCCTGGCGAGTTGTGCAGGGCGACGCCGACGATGCCGATCGAGCGCACGGAGACGCACGCATCGTAGATCGTCTGCCGATCCAGGCCCATGATCGCCATCATCGCGCCCTTGCCATCCGGCACGGTACGTTGCATGAGCCGGCCCCGTGCGGCGACGAGCCGCACTGCTTTTTCAAACTCGATGGCGCCCGCGACGACAAGGGCGGCATACTGTCCCAGGCTGTGCCCGGCCAACGCATCCGGCACCAGCCCCTGGGCAATCAGGCGATAGGCCTCGGCCACGGTGAGCGATAAAATCATCGGCTGCTGGATTTCCGTGCGTCGCAATTCCTCGGGCGAACCATGCGCCATGACGACCGAGAGTGGATACCCGAGCGTGCGATCGGCCAGCTGAAAAGTCGCTTGGCATTCCGGGCAAACCATGGCCGTCCCCGCGGCGAGAGGAGGTAGCGCACCGCCCGCCAGCCCGTCCGCGGGCCGGGATTGGGCCAGCTTGCGCAAACAATCCTCACACGAAGCGGCGAGGGCTCCGCTCATCCCAGCCGCTTGACTACCCTGACCCGAAAAGAGAAAGGCTCGTTTCATATCACCCGTTTCCTGCTGCATGCTTCTACGAAGCTCGTCCGATGACCACCGACGCGTTCAGCCCGCCGAAGCCGAACGAGTTCGACAAGGCATACTCGATACGATAGTCACGCGCCTCTTTCGGCACAAAATCCAGGTCCAATTCCGGATCCGGCTCTTCCAGGTTGATCGTCGGATGGACAAAGCCATGCTCCATCTGGAGGATGGTCGCGACAAACTCGACGATCCCGGCAGCCGACAGGCAGTGCCCGGTCATCGACTTGGTCGCATTGACCGGCACGTCGTAGGCGTGTTCCCCGAAAACCGTCTTGATGGCGTTAACTTCAACCGCGTCGCCTAACCGGGAAGAAGTGGCATGGGCATTCACGTAATTGATCTCCTCCGGATCGAGAGAAGCATCGGCGAGCGCGGCCTGCATCGCCCACGCCTGGCCGTCTGCATTCGGGATGGACGACCGGGATACATCAGAAGTCGAAGCCGCCCCGAGCACCTCGGCGTAGATTCGGGCGCTCCGCGCCCGTGCACTCTCGTACGTTTCGAGCACGACGGCCGCTGCCCCTTCGCTTGGAACAAAGCCCTCGCGCCGTGAGTCGAAGGGCCGGCTGGCGCGCCATGGTTCGGCGTTGAAGGACCGCGTGGCAAGCGCGTCCAGCATGACCCAGCCTTGGAGGACTGTCGAGTCCGGAATACAAGCGCCTCCTGAGACGAGGGCAGCCTCCGCTCGTCCGGCCCGCAATTGGTCGATAGCGCTGAGCAACGCCAGATTTCCGCTCGCCGACGCCCCGCCGACTGTAAAGCTGGGTCCCCGCACTCCAAGAATCTCGGAGATGACCGAGAGCACGTCGGTGTCGAGAAACAAGAGGCCGAAGAGTGGATCGACATACTCTGGCTCTTCTCTACAGGCAAGCACGCTCTCTTGAATATACTGCTGGTTCAGATTGCTGCCCGCAAGCACGTGCGCCACACGCTCGCTTGCCACTCGAGATTGCGCAAGGCCTGCATCCGTGAAGGCTTGCATCGCCGCCGCCGCCGTCAGTCGTCCAGAGAGCGGAGCGGGCCCCAATAGTCTCTGGGCGCGCTCCACCAACTCTTGGGGATAGTTGCCTCCCACACGCGCCAGGTGCTCGCCGAGATGAAAGTCACTCATGTCGCCGCCGACCCTCAACGGGATGCGGGTATCGACACACTTCCATTGGGTAATGCCGGACAGTCCAGCCTGAAGGGAGGCGAGATATTCGGCAAGAGTCTCACCTGTGCGGGTGAGGACGCCCATGCCCGTCACCACCACACGATGTTCACAACGATCGGACCATTTCCAGTTCATAACGGCATCTCCACCGGCGCGATCTTTGCGATCGACATCACGTACTTTCCATCCGGTCCGCCGATCTGCCGGGTGCGTACCCACAGTTGGGGATCACGGATGCGGTCGGAAAGGGCGCCTTTCACCCGGACAAGCGTGCGTCCTTGCGCTAAATTCTGGACTCGGATTTCGATGGCCTCCGGACCGATGTCTTGACCTGCCAACAACGCTTTCCAAACAGCTTCCTTGGCGGTCCACGCGGCGAGCCCCGCGATCTCCGGTCCCTCCTGCGCCTCGGAGAGCAATCGGCGCTCGCGCGGCGAAAACGCATACGAGCTCTCCGCCACCTCGTTGGGCCTTGTGTGCTCTACATCAATCCCCGCAAGGAGCGGACCCTCTTCCTGGGCGAACCAGGCACAAGCAGCGGCCAGGCGACTGGAATGGGAAATGGAAACGCGGACGCGGCCCCCCGGTCCGTCCATGATCACACGGGGGGCACACCCCGGTGGACTAGAGATTTCCAGCGCGGGTAAGGCCCCGCGGCCTCCCAGGATCGGTCGAATCGCCTTCCGCGCCGCGAGCCGCCCAATCACAAAGTGCCGGCGGCGGCGTTCAGTCGGCAAGGCACGCGCTTGTTCGCGCTCGGCGGCCGTTAGCACATGCGCCAGCGCCTCGAGTGGCTCACCCGGATCGGGAACGACGGCGACCCGGAGGGACCTAGGCGGCGCCATAGACCTTTGCCGTGATTGACATCTGGTTCGCCGCCGTTTCGAATGCGCTCACCAGTTGGCCAAGGTTTTGCGCGTTGGAAAGCTCACGGCGCGGGAGTTTGATTTGAAGCTGTTTCATCGAGCGCGACACCACCTCAACAATCTCGAGAGAATCGGCGCCAAAATCACGCATACTATCCGTTTCGCGGATATCCTTCCCCCGCGCGCCTTCTATGATCGCCAGGACGTTCGCCTGGACGATCGCGAAAATCTCTGCCCGACTCATCTACCCTACTCCTTTGCAGATTGTGCAAGAGCCACGGGATATGGCTCGCCGTTCAGATCAAAGACCCCTGCATAGCAACATAGCCCAGTTCTTCCAACTTGGCCATTACCTTCGCCGCGCTCTGCTCCGGAGTCTCGTGGTCGCTTTCAATCACGACCTCGGGATTCAGTGGAGGTTCGTAGGGATCGTCAATTCCCGTAAAATTCTTGATCTCGCCCGCGAGCGCCTTTTTGTAGAGGCCTTTGACATCCCGGTTGGCGAGCACCTCGACGCGGCACTTGGCATACACCTCGACAAAGCGCTTGATCTTGACGCGGTTCTCGTCTCGAATGGCACGGTAAGGAGAAATGGCTGCCGCAATCGCGACCACATCGTTACGCGTCAAAAGGTCGCAGACGAATCCGATGCGGCGGATATTCGTATCCCGGTCTTCTTTACTAAATCCCAGCCCCTTGGACAGATTTTCCCTCACGACATCTCCATCCAACAGCTCCACTCTGTGACCGCGAGCGCGGAGATCTTGTGCGATCAAGTGTGAGACTGTCGTCTTGCCTGCCCCGGATAGCCCGGTGAACCAGATAGTAAACCCTGCCATCGACGCGTTCACTCCGACGTTTCCTCTCAATAATCAGTGTTTGGAAGACCGGAATCATGGTGGGTCCGCCGGCGGCTCCACGTCGATTTTCAAATGGAGCCGTCGGTCCAGACCCAAGCTCGTCGGGCCAAAGGCGAGCTGCTTCTCCCGTTCATCTAGCTGACAAGCACCCGAGTGGCGGCCCGCTCAAAAATGGTCACCAGATCCCCTAGATTCTGTGCATCGAGCAACTCGGTGCGCGGCACTTTGATCCGCAATTGCTTCATGGAGCGGGATACCACCTCGACAATTTCGAGCGAATCTGCCCCATAGTCGCGCATGCTGTTGGCTTCGGTGATATCCTTATCTTTGGACCCCTCGATGACCACCTGCACGTTCGCCTTGATCACTTGGAAAATCTCTGCTCGGTTCATTTTATCCTCCCTCAAGTGTTGTGTTTGCTGCTAAAGCCGAAATGGTTACGCAAGAACCATTGTCCGAAACGGTTTGGAAAGAGCACCTCCTCCGTCATGCGCCCAGCAAGTTCCCAGGTCATTGTCTAGCCCCCATCCTTTGGAAAGGCTTGCGGTAATCCGCGGCGAGTGACAAATTCCATCGGACCGATCAGGGACCATCCTTCGTCAATCGTTATGACCTGCCCTGTGATAGCGTCCATCAATCCCGAGCACAATGCGACGGCTGCCCTGGCGACCTCCTGCGGCTCGAGGAACAGCCCTTCGACTTCTTTCTGCATAGAGTCAATAACGGCATCGCCAAAGGTGGAGCGGGAACTCGCCGTGTCCAAGAAACCGGGACGAATGGCGTTCACACGAACTCCCGCGCCCTTGAGCCGGACTGCGAGGTAGCGACATAGAGTCTCGAGCACGGCCTTGGAGCTGCCAGCCAAATCGTAGCCCGAATGACAGACTTGCGCCCCGTCGCTCGACACCGCAAGCACATAACGGGGGTATTTGCCAATAACTTCCTGAGCGGCCTGAACATAATCAATCAGGGGCCAAGCCGAGTAACCCAGGGAGAGATCGAAGCTGTTCTTCTTGAGATCTTTAACTCCGGTAATCACCTTGGAAAAGGCGACATTGCTTATGAAGATGTCCAATGTCCCCACGGTCTCGCGGATCGTGTGCAGAACCTCGCGTGTTTGATCCGCGTCGGCCACATCCGCTTCCAGAATGTGCGGGGGTTCCAGTCCCTGTCTAGAATATTCATTTAACAGAGCCCGTTCATCCGCACTTTGCCAATGGTGTGTGAGGAACACGGTAGCGCCCGCCTGCGCAAATTCCAGACCGATGGCCCGGCCCAGGCCGCGAGTTCCGCCCGTGACGAGCACGCTCCTTCCACTCATTTCGATTTCGATCATGATCCGCTTCCCTCAGACGCTGAAAGCGTGACGTATCGTTCTGCAATGACGCGCCGGATTTCCGTAGACGAGAACAGCGTCCTCTGCATTGCAATTTCATGGGGCAGGACCTGTTGAAAGTCCTCTCGGCGTCTTGTCGAGAGCACACCTTTCAAGAGCAAGAGCGATGCGCGTGGCACAGATTCGAGGTCTGTGGCAATTTCGAGGGCACGTGTGCGGACTTGATCCTTTGGGACGATGGCGTGTGCAAGGGGACCGCCATTCGCTTTCAACTCATGTCCTTTCACGAGTCTCCCTGTCAAGATCAGCTCCCGCGCGAGTGGAACTCCCACTGTTTCCTCGAGGGCGACGATGGCCCCCGGGCCGGGCGTGAAACCGAGCGCCATGAAATTCATCCCGTAAAGGCTCTGTTCGGCGAGGACGGGGATATCACACCACAAGCCGAGGATAAATCCGCCGCCAATCCCATGACCTGCCATTGCGGCCACCGTCGGAACCGGTATGGACAGCAGGAGCGGAGGCAACTCGAGAATGTGTTCGGCGGGAAAGCTTTTCCCGGGATGGCCCGTATCCTCCTGTGTTTGAATCAAATAGCCGCGACTGGCACCGGCCGAAAAGTATCGACTGCCACCCTCCACGACCACCGCATGAAGCGTCGCGTCGCGCTTGATGGTTTCCACCCAGTCCGCGAGTTGAGGGACAAAGCCGGTTCCCATGTAGGGCTCCTCATCCGTGGAAATCCTGAGTGACGCGACATGTTCGCTAATACGAGTGATACCTAAAGCCAATGTGTTCATATTGTTGCATCTAGGTCCACGGAGTTTCGCCTTCCAGGAAACGCGCAATCCTCTCGCGGGTGGATTCGCTCTCTGCAAGAGCGGAAAAGCGTGCGATCGCCTCTCTTTGGTAAGCGGCAAAAGAACCGTAGTGATCTGCCACCAGGGCCTTGAGCGCTGCTGTTGCCCGCGCATCCGCTCGGATCAAGCGCCGGGCATGTTGCCGCAAGGCACTTTCGAGATCCTCGGTCACTTGATCGACCAGGCCGAATTTGAGTGCGTCGACGGCGTTCAGAGGGCTAGCCCCCAAAGCCAACATGCGCGCTTGGGCCACACCCATGCGCCGAGCCACATAGGGGAAAACCGTCGCCGGGATCAACCCCATGATGGTCTCGGGAAGGGAGAAACTTGCCCGCGGCGAGGCCAGGACGATGTCCGCCGCGGCCGCCAGTCCGACTCCTGCACCCATCGCTGCCCCGTCGACCAATGCGATCACCGGGCGTGGTGTTCTTTCAATCATCTCGAGGAGGTGAGCAAAGTGGTCCAGGATGTCGTGTGCGATGCCGGGTGAAATTGCCACCGTAAGGTCAAATCCAGAGCAAAACGAGCCGGGCCCACCTTCCACGGTCACGAGCGGCGATTCCCTGTCCAATTCCAGCGACTGGGTCAAGCGCACGATCAGGTCTGGTGTGATTCGATCTTCGTCGGCGTCGTTCCGCAGGACCAGGCAAAGCGCAGGTACCTCGCTCTCTTTTCTCACGGATGGGACCGAAACGCCGATCGAAGAAGCGGTATTCAGCTCCATCGATAACTCCTGTAAAAATCCTTCACCTTGTCAAGAACAAGGCGCTTTCTACCGCAATAGACATCAGCATAGTGTCCGGGAGGTGTGGAGAAATCGGGCTCGAAATCCCGGGCAGTGAGGCTCTGCTCCGTCCGGATCTCTGCGGCGCAATACTCTTCGAAACTGACCTTGCGCCGCGCCGACAAATGGTCGCTAATCTTTCGGACAGCCAGAACCTCGCGTGCCGTCTCCTGCACATAGCCGCTATAGAGCTCAGCGCATGCACCTGAGCCGTAGGAAAAGCAACCGATTCGGATTCCAGGCTGCAGATCGGGTAGGGATTCCATTAATCCGACGAGACCCGCGTACAAATTGGCGGAGTAGGTATTGCCCAACTGGCGCGTGTAGACCAGTGAAGGTTGTACCATCCTCTCGAAACTCGAGCGGAATTCGTCCCGGCCTACAACGCCTCCATCGGACTCCAGCAGGACTTGGTGAGCCTGCTGAATCAATGGAACCACCGGCGTATGGTAGATCATGTGGCCAATGTGTTCATGAAAACTGCTCGGTTGGGCAACCTGGCGATACTTGTCCCACGCTAGCTCTACCAAGTCAAGGTAGGACGCCAATGACAAGGCAGCATCGATGTGCTCGGTCGTGGCCGTGGGGCGGGCTGTGTCGTAGACTTCGCGTGTCGCATAGCCGCTGAAAGTCTCCAGCTCAAACAGCCTGGGCTCGGCGGAGACCGAGAGGGCCACGGCATTGGGGCCGATCGAGAGTTCTGCGAGTTCCCCAAAGTGACGCCGGGGAAGATCTGTCATTATGACCAAGGCCTTTTTTCCGGGTGCCACACCGGACCGGACCCATGCCGCTGCCATTTGGAGAGCGGCGGTGCCTGCGTAGCAGGCTTGTTTGATTTCGAAATTGCGGCAATGAGCTCCCAATTTCAGGTACTTGTGTATGTAGGTGCTCAAGCTCTTACCGTGATCCATCCCTGTTTCGGTTGCGACAACCAAGAGCTCAAAAGCGCCAGGCTCACTCTCCGCGATAATGGGCTCGGCCGCATTGGCTCCCATCGTCACAGGGTCCTCGTAGCTGGGAAGGACGGATCGTCGCAGGAAGCCTGTCACGTCCAGGTCCTTGAGATGGAAATTCGCACGAGCGGCGACAATGTCAGCGTAATCGATGGTCAGCGTGCTGGCGTACAAATTGAGATCGTCAATGCCGACTGCGGTATACATGCGCTCTTCTTTCAGATCCTGCAAGCTAAGCAGAGACCGGAGATTCGACGGCGACGGGTTCTTCAACCTCGATCACTCGTCCCAGTATATCCTGCGGAATGGGTTGCCCGAACTCATTGAGCACGGTGGGTGCAATATCGACGAGCTTGGCTCCTGTCACTGTGCGTCCGCCCAGGTCTCGCTTCGGGTCGTAGTAGACAAAGATCCCGTGCTGCGCGTGATTGGCATCGTCCGGTCCGGTGTCGTTCTCAAAGGTGTGCAAGGTGTTCAGCCCAATCGAGCCGACGGCCCGCCAGAACAGGTCGCCGAAGATGACGATCAGGTCAGGAGGCACGTTCTTGGCATCCTGGTAGATGCGCTGAGGTTTGTAGACCCGGGTCGGAATCGGGCGCCCCTTGTCGTCGGGGATCTTGCACAGCTTTTCGACCAGCTCATCCCGCACATCTTCGTAATGGCTCGGTTCGATCGTCCCATTCGGTTCGCGCCCTTTGACGTTCAAAAAGACACGGCCATAGTATCCCCCGCTGCCCCAGGCGCGGGTCTTGGCCCAATCCACTTGGACCTTTTCCAACGGCACCACCCCTTGCGGCTTTTCCTTCAAGACGAGATAGCCCTCATTTATCAGCCACTCGTTGAGCGTGATGCCGCCATCCATTCGTTTCGCCCCGTGATCGCTCATCACGATGACGCTCGTATCGTCGTCAATCAGTTCCAGGACGCCGCCTATTTGCTTGTCGAGCCAGACATAGTAGTCGTGAATCGAATTGACCAGGGAATTGCCGGGCTCGTGCTTGGCGTGGTTCACATCGTGATATTTCCAAAAGCCGTGGTGCAGCCGGTCCACCCCGATTTCGACCGCCATTAAGAAATCCCAGGGCTTTTCTTTCATGAAATGCCGGATCACCTTGAAACGCTCTTCGGTCATTTCGTAAATCTTGCCGAGCAGCCACTGCTTGTCATCCGTTCGAAAGTTGGGCACGTCGACCATATAGTTCGGCGCGATCTTGGCGATTTCTTCCCGGATGTTGTCGGGAAATGTGTATTTGGACTGGGTGCTCGGAGAAAGGAAGCAACCTACGCGGATCCCATTGACCGGCTTGGGTGGATATGAAGGGGGTACTCCGACCAGGATAGACTGCTTGCCCGCTCTCCCCAGGTAATCCCAGACCTGCGGTTCCTCGACCGAGCGGCCATTGGCAATCGACATGTTCTCATACGAGTGATCCGACCGATTGCGGAAACCATAGATTCCGAGTTGGCCGGGATCTTTCGACGACATTGAGCAGGCCCACGCGGGAACGGTGATCGGGGGGATCACGCTTTCCAGCTTGCCCCATACGCCCTCGTTGCGAAGGCGCCTGATATTCGGCATCTCGCTGCCGAATTGGTCGAAGATGAGCGAAGGTTCGCAAGAGTCCAGCCCGAGGACGAGGACGCGCTTTTTGGAAGGATGAGAGACGAGGGCGGGAGCATGAAGCGGGCTTGGTTTTTCTTCATCCTTCATCCCTCCGCCTTCATCCTTTGCTGTCATTCCCTCGATCAACACCCGGGCCACCTCCGGCCGCGTGAACTCGGGCGGGAGCATCTCTCCCTGGCGCAGCATCGCGCGGACCTGAGTGCCGGAGAGAATCAGGTGGTCCTCCTCGCCATGCGGGCAGGTCTTGGCCGACACGATCTGGCCGCACTTCTTGCAGTAAAAGGTGTGCTCGAAGAGGAGAGGGGTGATCCCAATCTCCTCGGGTTTGAATTCGTCAAAGATCTTTTGGGCATCGTAGGTTCCATAATACTGCCCCACCCCCGCATGGTCCCGGCCGATGATGATGTGCGTGCAGCCGTAATTCTTGCGGCAGAGGGCATGGAAGATGGCTTCCCGGGGACCGGCATAGCGCATGGCGGCGGGAAAGACGCCGAGGAGGACCCTGTCGGGAGGGTAATAGTCCCGGAGGAGTTCCTGGTAGCTTTGCATGCGGACGGAAGCCGGAATATCGTCGGGTTTGGTTTCGCCGACGAGGGGGTGGAGGAAGAGGCCGTCACAGATTTCGAGGGCGGTCTTTTGGATGTATTCGTGGGCGCGGTGGACGGGATTGCGGGTCTGAAAGGCGACAATGCGTTTCCAGCCGCGGGCGGCGAAGAGCTTGCGGGTTTCGAGGGGAGAGTGCCGGAATTCGGGGAATTCGGGGTGCTCGGGCAGGGCGAGCACGCGCACCTCTCCCCCCAGATAGACCTCCCCTTGTTGGTAGAGGCGGCTCACGCCTGGGTGCTTGACCTCCGTCGTCCGGTACACAAGTTGTGCCTCCCGCGTCTTGTCGTAATCGAACCTGTCCTCGACCGTCATCACTGCTAGCACATGGCTGTTTGCTTCGGTCAAAGCAATCTCTTCGCCGAGCCGGAGTCCGCCGGCCAATTCGCGCGAGACCGGCAGTGTGATCGGAATGGTCCAGGGTAGGCCGTTTGCAAGGCGCATCGACTCAACCACCGAATCATAGTCGCGCCGGGTCATAAAGCCGGTCAGGGGAGAAAACGCGCCTGCGCCGAGCAATTCCACGTCCGAGACGTTCATGGAGTGGAGGTCAATCTTCTTCAGCCGAGCAGCTCGTTCAATGGCGGCATCACGTTCGGCGCCGTGCAGCATTTGATCCATCAAGACACCGCCATGGGGTGCGATTTCGCCGATGACCCTTTCACTGTGCATTTCAGACACGATTAGTTACCTCGATAATAGGGTTGCTTCTTAGATAGCCCCGGTCAGCCGAACCCCGGAGAAAAACAGGGCCAAGGCGAGCAGCAAGCGCAGGGCATTGTCCGGCATCCAGGCACTGAGCCGACTTCCGAGAATGACGCCGGGGATCGAGCCCACGGAAAGCCAAGCGGCCAAGCGGAGGTCGGCGTTTCCGACAAACAGGTGGCCGAGCGCGGCCACAGTGGCCAGGATGGCAGCATGAAACAGATCCGTTCCGACGAGTTGTTTGGCCGGCGCCGAGTAGAGAATGACCAAGAATACCATGACCAGACTGCCGGCGCCGATCGACGTCAGTCCGACGACGAGGCCCGTCGCCGCGCCGAGCAGCACGGTCCAAATTCGGCGCCGTTGGCGTGAGGAAGAAGCCGCCACGTTCGGGTGGCGATCGTTCGTGCGATGGACAAAGATGCGTGTCAGCATCATGGCGGCCACCAGAATCAGTGTGCCCGCCAAAATCCGGTTCAGGATGTTTTCTGCCGATCCTCCGCCCCACTCTTTAATGATCTTGACGAGAAAAGTCCCGACGAGGGCCGACGGCAGGCTCCCAACGAGCAAAAAGGACGCGATCTCGAAATTCACGGTCTGCATCTGCCAATGCTGGAGTGCTCCAGCCCATTTGGTCAGAGACGCATACAGCAGGTCTGTTCCGATGGCTATGGAAGGAGGGACTCGCATGACCATGACGAGAATTGGTACCATGACCACCCCTCCACCGACTCCGGTCATGCCGATCAGGGTCCCCACCAAGAGGCCCATTAGCGCCAGCTCAAGGTTCGATATCATTCAGAGAATCTCTGCTCTTCTTGCTGTAGATCGCTTACTATATCAGACGAACTGATTGCACAACTATGGGAAACCAGCGAGGCCGACGTTTTCGGGAATGACAAGATGCGCTCGGCGAGGTCTCCGCATCAGACGATGCCCCGCGACCACGCTGTCGCCGGAGCCTTTCTTGCCTGGGGCCGTCGTCGTGCAGCCCCGAGGCGATTTCGAACTAGACAGATGCAGGTGTGTGCATCGGGACGGACGAACGTGTGGTCCGGACCATAAAACTGGAGTTGGGGAATGAACGAATGGCATCGACGATGTAATCTACCTCTTGGTTTGTCAGGCCCGCATGCATCGGAAGCGAGAGAATGCGCTCGAAAGTCTGCTCTGCCTTGGGCAGCTGAGGTTGGCTGCCATAGCATTTGTACGTATGGATCGGCCGGTAGTGGACCCCGGTGCCAATTCCTTTCTCCTCGAGGTATGCGTTGAGCTCGTCGCGAGCTTCCGTTTGGACACAATAAATGTGCCAACTGGATTTGGACTCGGCGGTATCATCCGGAGGCAATTGAATCCACTCAAGGTCCCGCAGCCCCTCATTGTAAAGACGCTTGATCTCTCTGCGGCGCGCGTTCATCGCGTCGAGCTTGCGCAGTTGGACCAGGCCAATGGCCGCGGCAATATCGTTCATGTGGGATTTCCATCCGATCTCATTCACCGCGTAATCCCAGAGGTAGGTCCGGTTGCCGTCGGTGCGATCCCAGGTGCCTTTGTCGATTCCCATCCAACGCAGGCGCTTGGCGCGATCGATCAGTGCCTTGTCCTGCACGGCGATGGCTCCGCCATCGCCGGTGGCAAGATTCTTGACGGCTTGGAAGCTAAAGCAAGCGAGATCGCCGAGCGAGCCACATTTCTTGCCTTGATAGACGGAGCCAAACGCGTGCGCTGCATCTTCGACGATCGGAATATCGCCGGCTATCTCGCGGAGGCGGTCGATTTCCACTGGCCGGCCGCCGTAATGGACGGGGATGATCGCGCGGGTCCGACGCGTGATCTTGCGAGCCACATCCTCCAGATCGACGTTGAGCGTGAACGGGTCAATATCGGCGAAAATTGGGACCGCGCGATTGTAGACCACCACATGGGCCGTCGAGACAAAGGTCATCGTCGGGACAATGACCTCATCACCCGGCTGGATGCCCAGAAGGTGGAGTGACAGGTCGAGCGCGGCCGTGGCTGAATTCAGAGCCGCCATGTAGGGCACGCCAACATACTGGGCGAGTTGTCGTTCGAATTCAGCCGTCTTGGGCCCGAGCCCGATCCACCCCGAGCGAAGGACTGTGGCGACCGCCTGAACCTCTTCTTCGTCCATATACGGCTTGAAAAGTTGGATCACTTTCTTACCTCCTCTAGCCTTTATCTCACGAGGGCTGTGCTTGGGAGCACTCTCCCTCACCGCACAAACAAGATTGTCGAATTCGCCAATAGCCAACGCCGTTAATACAACGGGCGAGCCGATACTTCCCGTGCATCAAGTGCACCACCCTCCGCCCGTAGCAGATGGCGGGAGTGCAGGAACTGTTTTGGCTAAAGGCTGTCGCTAACGTGGAAAGCGTGACGGCCGATCAACTGGATGCCGGATTTCACCTGCTTTTCCGAGGATAATTCGCACACCAACTCGCGAACATCGTTTCAGCGTCCGAATGCGAAATGTACAGGGTTGGTTTCCTCGGTGAGCAGAGATGGCGGAGCATGGGGGCGCGCTCGGCACCGCAAAAGTTCATTTGAGTCGACTGGCCAAGAAGAGGATGTGAGAAGGGGGAAATGGCCTGGCTTGTCTGGGCAACCCACAGGCTGAGGGGGCAAGGACCCCAGGGGTCGATCTTTTTCAATCCGACCCTAGCCGTAACTAGGGCGGTTCGGCGAATGTGCTTTCTTATGTCGAGCATTAGAGTGTGGCGCATAGTATCTTAGGTTCCGACCTTTGAAAATAGGATCGTTCTTGCACAGCGGCCAAGCATGTAAGTTCAACTCATGAGAGGTGCGGTCCCATGCGAACCAACAAGCACGTTGGAGTGAATATAGCAGAGCCAGCGTTTCGAAACCGTTTCAAGTTGGCCCCCTTCCGCGTTTTTCGTGGCAGGCGGCACCGTGGGTCCTTGTGTCTGGTTATGTGGAGCACCAAGGGAATCGGCCAACCTTCAATGAAGAACGGTCGAATGGAGGTGGGTGGTCTGGACAAAACGTTCAACAAGGAATCCTCTTTGCGTTATGAACTATAGAATCCTTGGTAAGAGATTTGGGGTTTCTCGAGTGTCGCGATATAATCGGGGAGCGTAAAGCTACATCGAACAATTCCGCCGACTGTGCCAATGGCATTTGGCGTGGGAACGCGACGGCAAGAGGAGAAAACATGTTCTGTAAGTGTCTCGACTGTGAATCGGTGATTCTTATACCTGACCCCTTTGTCAAGACCATTTGTACCCGAAATCAAGGTGGAACATGTGAGCGATTCTCAGGCTGTCTCGATCAAGGCTGGACCCCGTACACACTCGCTGGAGTGCGATAACCCAGGCTC
>JAMCQI010000046.1 GCA_023381515.1 Chloroflexota bacterium
TCGCGCTTGATGAATGCGGGTATCGGCGCGGGCAAGACCCGCGAGGACCATCGTGGGGTGGCCGATCAGTTGTATTCCTTCTACGCGCAGGGGCGCGATCTGCGGCGCTTGGTTGCGATCATCGGCGAGGCGGCGCTCAGCGCGGAAGACCGGAGGTATCTCGCGTTTGCGGACAGGTTCGAGCAGGAATATATCGGGCAGGGGAATACGAATCGGGAGATCGGCGAGACGCTCGGGCGCGGTTGGGGACTGCTCAGCGAATTCCCCGTTGCCGAACTCAAGCGTATCAAGCGCGAGCATATTGAAAAGTACCGGCAGAAATAGCGCCGGAGGGGCGAGAAAATCACTCGCCCGGTGAGAAAAAAGGCTCGTCCTTAGACGAGGTTGGTATGGAAAATGTCAGCCCGACCCGGATGGAGCTGCTCGCGGTCAAGGGGCAGATCGGTCTGGCCGAACAAGGGCGCGACTTGCTCAAGGAAAAGCGCAACGCCCTCATGAAAGAGTTCATGAAAATTGCCGACGCGGTCATGACCGGCAGTGATGAACTGGAACGCGTAGCCGCGGAAGCCAGACGCACGCTCGCGCGAGCGGAAGCCCTGGATGGCCCCGAGGCCGTACAGTCCGCCGCTTTTGCCGCTCAGGGCGAACTGACGCTCTCGGTTGAAGGCGCCTTTGTCATGGGGGTTCCGGTGCCGGTCATCGAGCAAAAGAGCGCGGCCCGCTCGCTGGTAGACCGTGGCTACAGCCTCTCCGGCACTTCGGCCCGGATCGACAAGACGGCCGAAAGCTTTGAAGAAGAGGTGGACTTGCTCATCGAGCTTGCGGCCAGCGAACTACGCCTGCGCCGTCTCGCGGAAGAGATACGCAAGACCAGTCGGCGAGTGAATGCGCTCGACAACATCATGATCCCGCGCCTGCATTCGCGCAAATCGTATATTGAGATGGTCCTGGAAGAACGCGCGCGGGAAGACTTGTTCCGGCTCAAGACGGTCAAGAGAGCGATTATGAAAAAGCGCGCCGACTAGGCCGCAGCGGTGATTTTGCCCAGCCTCTCCCCGCAACAGCGAGGAGGGGCTTTTCATTGGATGTGTCAATCGCTCAGTTGGGTGAGGCATGGTGCGCACAACCAGTCAAAATGATTTGCAGGCTCTATTCCTTTTCGTTGCCTAATCGGGGACAATAGAGAAGACCAAGCCAACCGCCTCGGCGCGGCCGCAGCCGGACAGGCGGGAAACACCGGTGCCCGAAAGGAGACGCAGATGCCACCTTACGTCTGCTACAACTGTGGTAGGAAACTGACTCTCCTCCGGCCGCCTCGTCGAGACCGGCACTGCCCCCAATGCGGACGCAAACTGCACGTGTGCGAGAACTGCCGCTTCTTTGACGTGAGCGGATGCTTGATCACCGAGAGCCAGACTTTTAGGGCGACTCACGGTACCCTGTGCTCTCGATTTACATATCGGACCGTGGCAGTGTAGCCACGCGAGAGAGCCTGAATGCTGTTTTACAATTTGGGTACGCCCACCTGGGCTGAAGCACAAGCGATCACATGTGCCTTGGCTCAGTTGAAAAGGGATGCGGCGGTGCTGGCGCATCTCGACTCGCCGGGCATCTGTGTCGGCGGGCAGGTCAATGTAGGCCGACAGGTCGACATGAGCTACTGCCGCACCCGGGGGATTCCTGTCTTCCAGCGCCCCGTGCACGGGCATATGCTCTGCGCCGGTGCTTCCCAGATCGAGCTGCAATTGGTCCTCGCACGTAATCATCGCTTGCTCCTCCAGTCCGGAAGCGGGCGCTTTCGAGCGGCGCTCTTACCTCTCCTCAACACAATGCGTGATTTCGCCGTCGACGCCTCTTATCGGCCGCCGAATGAACTTGTCGTCCACGGCCGCCGGATTGTGAGTGCGTGCCTTGGCGAGGTAGACCACTGCACGGTTATCGCGGCTCATTTGGCCCTTGATTTCGATCCCGCACTGCTCGCGCAAGCTTTGTACCTGCCCTCGGAGGATCCATCTCGCATGGAGGAATTGCTGTCTGCGCATCGTACATCTTTGCGGGAAGAGCTGGGGACTCTGCCCAGCGTCGGGCAATTCGAACGCCGACTGCGCAGTCACCTGCAATCGGTCGTGGGAGGGCTGCGTCCAGGAGAGATCGACGCAGAGCTGCAAGAGCAGATGCAGACGAGCGCTGCACTCGCTTTCGCTTCCCCGCTCGGCTGCGGGGGGGATACCCTGAGGAATGGTTGGAACCTGGATCTCGGTGCCGGAGGCGAATTGATACAGTGCACGTATCAAGCCCCCGGGGGATTTCTGCGCGCGACCTGTGAGTGGCAGGATGGGCGGATTGCCCGTGCGCTACTCAGCGGCGACTTTTTCTGCTACCCGCCGGGCGGCCTGTTCCGGCTCGAAAAGGAGTTGATTGGGCTGACGGCGGAAGAAGTGGCCATGAAGATGGGGGGACTATACCGCAAGTTGGGGCTCGTGACGCCCGGCATTCAATCCGCGCAATGGGTGCGAGTCCTGACGCCGGCATCGAAACAGTCAGTGAAAAAAGTTTGTGCCTCCATGCTGAAGGAGGAATAGACAGATGGATCTCAAAATCATTAACAAGGAAAAAGTTGTGTCGTTTGTCGCGAGTGCTATGAAGCAATACGCGGTGGCTGGACCGGTCGAGCAGGACGGCCGTTTCTTGTTTGCTCCGCTAAAGGACGCGGCCGACTTACGACTGGCTTACACGACGACGACTCTTCCGCCCAAAAAGTACCTCTTGCCGCAGGAAGAGACCTTGTTCACATATGAAACCGAGCAGAAGCTCGCCCGGACGAATTTCAATACACAGCAGCTCCTGTTGTTTGGTGTGCACACCTGCGACATCCACGCCATGGGACTCTTGGATGCTGCTTTTGCTCAAGGATATCCCGACGCCCATTATGCAAGGCGCCGCGCGACCACTTACATCGTAGGCATTGAGTGCCTTGCCCCCTGTGATGACCAATCCTTCTGCAAGAGTATGAATACACTCTCCGCCAATTCCGGATTTGACCTTCATCTCATCGACTTGGGGAACAAGTACGCGGTCGAAGTCGGGACGAGCGCGGGCCAGGCGCTGCTGTGCGAGCATGCGCAGGCCCACGCGGCCACACGCGAAGACTTGGCGCTCCTCGACAAAACTCTCTCAGCCAAGTGGGGCCGTTTCCCGCAGCGACTCGACGTCGAGAGGAGCGATCTGCCCTCGCTCATGACGATGAGCCATCACAGTCCGCTCTGGGAAGAACTGGGGGAAAAGTGTCTAGGTTGCGGGGCATGCAATATCGTCTGCCCGACCTGTTACTGCTTTGATGTAAGGGATTATGCCTCTTTGGATGGCAAGACGACGGAGCGCCGCCGCGTGTGGGATTCGTGCCAGTTGGACGAGTTTGCGCTCGTGACCACCGGGGAGAATTTTCGCCGGACGCGAGCGCAGCGTTTGCGTCACCGGTTTATGCGCAAGGGCAAGTATCTCCCGGAGAGATTCGGCCCAATGGGCTGCGTGGGATGCGGTCGCTGTGCGCGGGCCTGCCTGGTGAACATCACCCCGGTGGGGGTGTGGAATTCCTTGCACCAAGCGCATGCCGTTTAGGAGGTCAACCGATGTCGCCGATACCTACCATTGGGTCCGTCTATGTGCCCACGACCGCGTGGATTGCACGGGTAGCGCCATTGACGACCATGGAAAAGCTGTTCACCCTCGAACTGCCCCGCGGGATCAGCTTGGGACACAAACCGGGCCAGTTCGTGGAATTGAGTGTGTTTGGCGTGGGCGAAGCCCCCATCTCGATTTCCTCTGCTCCCAGTCGAAGTAACGGCGTTTTTGAGCTGTGCGTGCGTCAGGCCGGCAATGTCACACGCGCCCTCCACACGATGAAAGAGGGAGCCACCGTCGGGGTGCGCGGTCCGTTCGGCACCGGGTTTCCGTTGGAGCAGTTCCGAGGCAAGGATCTCCTCTTCGCTCCGGGTGGGCTGGGGCTGGCGCCGGCGCGGAGTGTCATCCAGCAAGTGCTCGACGAGCGCCGGAACTATGGCCGAGTCATTGTTCTCTATGGCGCCAAGACTCCGAGCGAGTTACTGTTCAAACAGGAATTGCAGGAATGGAGCCAGCGCAAGGACCTCGAGCTGCTTCTCACCGTCGACCGTGGAGATGCCGAATGGACTGGCAACGTCGGCGTGATTACGACGCTGTTTCCCAAGGTCAGCGTCAATCCGCTCAACACGATTGCGATCACGATTGGACCCCCGGTCATGTATCGCTTTGTGCTGATCGAGCTGCTTGGCAAAGGGATACCCGAAGACCAGATCTGGGTTTCGCTCGAACGCCGAATGAAGTGTGGTGTGGGCAAGTGCGGTCACTGCCAGATCAACCAATTGTACTGCTGTCAGGACGGGCCGTCCTTCAATTACGCGCAGATCAAGGGCGTGGAGGAGGCGTTGGGATGAGACCTAAAGTAGCGTTTTTTGATTTCACAAGTTGTGAAGGGTGCCAACTGACCGTCGTGGACTCGCTCCAAACGCATCTTGATCTGCTCGACGCCGTGGAAATCGTGCGGTTTCGCGAGGCCATCAGCGACCGCGGAGAGGATTACGCCATCGCCTTCGTCGAGGGTTCGATCACGCGCCCCTCGGATGCAGAACGGCTCAAGGGAATCCGCGCCCAGGCAGCGGTTCTTGTCGCTCTCGGGGCATGCGCTCACCTGGGCGGAATCAATGCCATCAAGAATCTCTCGCCGTTCGAGCAAGCCCGCCGCTATGTCTATGGCGATCACGGGGAATGGTACCCAACGTACGAGACACGTCCTTTGAGCGCGGTGGTCAAGGTGGATGCTTTCATCCCCGGTTGTCCGATCGATCGGGAGGAATTTGTCCAAGTGGTCCAAGCGCTCCTGCTCGGCAAAAAGCCGTCGATTCCCGATTACCCGATGTGCGTGACCTGCAAGATGAAAGAAAACGTCTGCCTGTTCGATAAAGGGGGGGTGTGTCTGGGCCCCCTCACGCGTGCCGGTTGTGGTGCGATTTGCCCGAGCTATGGGGTCGGGTGCGAGGGATGTCGTGGGGTCATCTCGAACCCCAACCGCGACGCCATGGAGGACGTCCTCGCCGAGCATGGCCTGACGCCCGATGCGCTCTTTGCGCGGATGACCCTTTTTGGGGCCTATGAAATGGGGAAATAGGAGTATCCCTATGTCACACGATATCAAGATTGACATTCATCACCTCACGCGAGTCGAGGGACACGGGAATATCACCGTCAATGCCAGGAATGGAGCCGTGGAGGAGTGCCGGTTGGACATTATCGAAACGCCTCGGTTCTTCGAAAGCATGTTGCGAGGGCGTCCCTACACGGAAGCGAGTCACATCACCTCGCGCATCTGCGGGATCTGTGCGGTAGGTCATGCGACGGCATCGCTCCGTGCGACGGAAAACGCTCTCGGAGTGATGATTTCGGGGCAGACCGAGCTCTTGCGCAATTTGATGATGTGCGGTGAAATGCTGGACAGCCATGTCCTCCACACCTATATGCTGGTGGCACCGGATTTCTTTGGAGTCACGAGCGTCATACCGTTATCCAAGCTGGCGCCCGATGCCGTGATCCGCGCGCTTCGCCTCAAGAAACTCGCCGGGGATCTCTGCGCAGCAATCGGCGGGCGGCATACCCACCCGATTGCGATGACGGTGGGAGGCTTTACCCACTTGCCCACCCTCGCCGAGATCAAATCGTTGTGGAGCCGGCTGATTGAAGCGCGCAAGGACATGCAGGCGACGGTCGATTTGTTCAAGACATTGCCCTGGCCTGCTTTTGAGCGGCCGACCGAGTATGTCGCTCTCTCGAAATCAAACGAGTATGCGTTGATCGACGGCGCGATCACAAGCTCTGACGGACCTGTCTATGCTGCCGACGAGTACAAAAAGGTCACGAACGAGTACCTCGTCGCACACTCATCAGCCAAGCATACCCGGCACAAGCGGGACGCGTATATGGTCGGCGCGCTGGCCCGCTTTAACGTGAATTACGAGCACCTTCACCCGGCAGCCAAACTCGCCGCCGACGAACTGGGGCTCAAACCGGTTTGCACCAACCCGTATTTGAACAGCGCCGCCCAAGTGGTGGAGATGGTTCACGCTCTGGAAACGGCCATCCAGATCAGCGAAGTTCTCACCGAAAAGGGCATCCAGCCAGAGATGCCGCCCGTGTTCAACGGCAAGGGGGGAACAGGCGTTGGCGCAGTGGAAGTGCCGCGCGGGACTTTGTTTCACAACTATGAGATTGGCGACGACGGGCGGATCGTAAATGCCAACTGTATCATCCCGACGGGTCAGAACCTGGCGAATATCGAAGCGGACATGTGCAAGCTGGTGCCGGAAATCCTCGACCAGGGTGAGGATCGAGTGGCGCTCGCGCTGGAGATGCTCGTGCGCGCGTATGACCCGTGCATCTCGTGTTCAGTGCATTTCATGAACGTTCGGTTTGTAAAATGAGCGCCTTGACTCCCAGAGAGAAACCTATCCTCCTCCTCGGGCTTGGCAATCCGCTGCAGGCTGACGATGGCGTGGGCTGTCGGACAGCGCAAGTGCTGGAAAAGGAAAGTCTTCCAGACTCCGTTCAAGTGCTGGACGGGGGGACGCCGGGGATCGGACTGTTGAGCCTGATCGAGGGGCGCGAGCGCGTGATCGTCATCGATGCCGCGGAAATGGGGCGAGCGGCCGGAGCGGTTGTTCGCCTCGCGCTGGATGATATTGCGCCGTCCGGTGCCCCTGTGACGCTTTCTTTGCACACGGCCGGATTTGCCGACGCCCTCGCGCTGGCGCAAGCGCTCAAGATGCCGCTCCCCGAAATGGTCGTCTTTGGCGTCCAGCCCGCGCGGGTGGAATGGACCGAAGAACTCTCACCGGCGGTGCAGGCTGCAGTGGGTCCCCTCGTCAAAGCCGTGCTGCGAGAAATAGGAGCATCCCATGGCGAATGAAAAGATCTTGATTATTGACGATGACGACGACGTGGCGTACGCCATGCGGTTGCCCTTGCAGGCGGCCGGGTATGTGGTCTATCGCGGCGCCAGCAGCGAAGAGGGCCTGCGCATGGTCAAGCAGGTGAACCCCGACCTCATCATCCTGGATGTAATGATGGACACGACGACGGCAGGCTTTCAGGTGAGTCTGACCTTGCGCAACTCCAGTGCGTCCTCCGAATACGCGGCGTACCGTTACGTACCCATTCTGATGCTGACGGCGATTCACAAAACCACGCCGCTGCGCTTTGGGCCGAACGAGGAATATCTGCCAGTCAACGCTTTTCTAGAGAAACCGATTCAGCCGGAGGCACTACTCGAACAGGTGCGCAAGCACCTGGAAGAGAAACCGGTCTGATTTTCTTTTAGACATGGGCGAGGCGTCCGTTCTCCCCCGCATTGCATCACACGCGATACCCTTGTACGCGCGGCTCGTAAGGAGGAGTGCCTCGCCACTATTCTGAGGTGGTGTGGCGGTCGGCGATGGTACAATCCACCGCTCGAGAAGTGACAGGGCCAAAATCAGCGGCGTTCGTCGAGCAGGAGATGGTCTCGAGCACCGCATGGCTTATCAGCATTCGTTGGTGGGCCGGGCTGGGCGTGCTGGCATTGACGTGGTTAGCCACCATGGTCCTCGCCATTAATCTGCCGGCGCTACCGCTCTATGGGATCGGCCTGGCCATACTCGCCTACAACGCGGTCTTTGAGGTGATGCGCCGACGCTTGCTCGCCGAGGGCCTCCCCCATGCGTGGGCGTTCGGGCAGATGACCCGCCTGCAGATCGCGCTGGACTATGTGGCGATGGCCGCGCTTATCCACTTTTCCGGCGGCTTGGAGAGCCCGGCCGCCATCTATTTCATTTTTCACATTATCATTGCTGGAACCCTGCTTTCGCCCCGGGCGACGTATCTCTATACGACTCTAGCTGTCGGGCTCGTAGGCACGACAGCCGCTCTCGAGTATTTCGGTCTGTGGCCCCATGTCCGCGTGCCCGAGTTGGCCAACTCGGGATTGTACCAGAAGCCCCTCTACGCACTGGGCAACCTGTTCTTCTTCGCGACCGCCCTATATGTTACGGCCTACCTCGTCGCCACTCTCAATGTCCGATTGCGGAAACGGGCGGCCGAGGTGATTGAACTGAGTGAGCGCCTCCGCCGCGCGTACAGTCGCCTGCAAACTCTATACGAAAACGCCCAGGCGGCCAATTCAACTCTTGAGCTTGCCAAAGTTCTGGACCGTTTTGTCCAGTCGACGGCTCGGGCAATGGGTGTGCGGGCTTGCTCCATTTGTTTGCTCGACGAGACGGGCACCCGTCTCAATCTTGGCGCCGCCTTCGGCTTGAGCGAGCGGTACATGAGTAAGGGAGACCTCATCCTCGAGGCCAACCCGCTGGCACGCGAAGTCATGGCCGGCCGGACCATTATTACGGCGGATGCGAGGACCGCGTCCGACCTGCAATATCCCGCCGACGCCGTGGCCGAAGGTATTTGCTCGATGCTTTCAGCCCCAATGCGGGGAAAGGAGAAACCCTTCGGTCTCTTGCGCGCCTATAGCACCGAGCGGAACCATTTTTCTCAAGAGGATGCAGAATTCCTTGCCGCGATCGCGACCCAGGGGAGCATTGCGATTGAGAACGCAATGGCTTTTCAGGCGCTGAGCCAGCTCAACGAAGGCAAGTCCAAGTTTGTGTTGACGGTCACGCATGAGCTGCGGTCGCCGGTCGGCGTGATCCGCAGTCTGTTGCGGACGATGCTCTCGGGTTATACGGGACCACTCGCGGACCAACAACGGGACATGGTGGAGCGAGCGCTCCACCGGACGGATGCACTCCAGAACTTGATTGACGATTTGCTCGACTTGGCAGCGGGCAAGAGTGAGCTCGGCATCCCGGAAGAGCGCGTTAAAGTGCGCCTGGACCAAGCGGTCGAGTATGTGGTCAAGCAGTTTCAGATTCCGGCCCAGGAGAAGCAAATCCGTCTCGAATGGCACTGTGAACCTGCCAACCGTTCCCTCTTGATTTCGGCAACCCATGAAGGGATTGAGCGGGTTCTGGGCAATCTGGTCTCGAATGCTGTCAAGTACACTCGGCCGGAGGGGTGCGTGCAGTTGCGCCTACGCCGCACGGATAGCGAGATCTATCTGCAGGTCTCGGATACGGGAATTGGGATTCCGGAAGAGGCGGTGCCCCACATTTGTGAGGAATTCTACCGGGCGCCAAACGCCAAGGCAATCGAAAAAGAAGGCACCGGGCTCGGGTTGGCGATCGTCAAAAACCTGGTCGAGCACTGGGGCGGTCGCATCACGGTGGAGAGCAAGCTGGGGCATGGAACCACCTTCACTCTGATTTTCCCGACGGTGCGAGATTGAGCGGTTTTTCTTTCTGCCCCTTGGCGAGAGGTCTCATACGTGTCTATGAGTAGTAGGTGACCTGGACCTGGTATCTAGTACGGAGAGGGTTGGTATCGCCGTTCAATCGAATCGGCTTGGCCGATTTATTCCCATGCCCGCTAGTCCGTGTTACACTGGACATGGATTGAGCAAGCCAAGGAGGATCGCGTGAACATCGCAGGTTATGAATTTCCGGACGATCTGTACTATGACAAGAACCACAGCTGGGCCCGCGTCGAGGGGAACACTGTCACCCAGGGGATGACCGACTTTGCACAAAAGCTTGCCAAAGAGATCGTTTTCGTGGAAATCCCGCGCGCGAACCGCCCGGTCGAGCAGGGCAAACCGGTCATGAGCGTCGAGTCCGGCAAGTGGGTCGGCCGTATTTTTGCCATTGTCTCGGGCAAGATCCTGCAAGCCAATGGGGAGCTCGAATCCACTCCCACGTTAATTAACGATTCGCCCTACGACGAAGGCTGGCTCGTCAAGACCGAGGCGTCGACCTTGGACGAACTGAAGAATTTGATGCGAGCGAATGACCCAGCCTTTGCCGAATTGATCAAGAGTGAGATGGTCAAGTACAACTTGACGTAGGAATGTTCCAGTGTGCAGTCATCTCTCGCGCTTGGTGCTCATTGGGCTCGCCGCGCTTGGTTTGCTCCTCAGCGCGTGTTCCGGCGCGGCGCCGCCGACCGAGTCGACGGTGCAGACGTGGTACATCGATCCCGTGCGCTTCCAGCGCGGCGCACATGCTGGGTTGCAATGTGCTGATTGTCACACCGCCATTTCGCTCGGCGAGATGTCGGCGGGGCATCCTAACCCCGACCGCGTCACCCAGGATGCGGTCGCCACATTCGATTACACCGCATGCCGGCGCTGTCATCCTCAAGAATATGACGCCTACATGCACGGAGTCCACGCCGAAGTGGCGAGTGGGGTGCGTGCGAACCAGACGGACAATCCCGCGCCGACGTGTGGGCATTGTCACAGCCCACACTATAATCCGCCGAACCGGACGCGGGCGGAACTGATTGCGAGCCAGGTCGCAACCTGCGGCCAGTGTCACGGCAAGGCAACAGAGACCTATCTGCAGAACTATCACGGCAAGGCTGCGGCCAACCTCGGGGACACCAGCTCGGCCGCGTGCACGGACTGCCACGGGGCGCATACGGTGGTCTCCCTCAAGTCGGCGGATACAGCGCTTGAAGTGTGCCAGACCTGCCACCCGGACGCTTCGGTGAACATGACCGGCTTTCTCATTCATGCTCAAGAAACGGTGCCGGCGCCCGCTGCGCCCCATGCAGGAGAATCCATGCTCTTGTTCGTGACCAAGGTCTTGCTAACGATCTTGGTCGTCGGAGTCCTCGGCTTTTTCTACGCGCACACGTTCATCTGGTTCATTCGCTCGGCTCATAACCGGATGCGCGGGTCATGAGCGCGCGCGGTCCCAACGGGAGCCGGGGGATTGGTGCTAACCATGTCATCATCGGTCGTTTTACCCGCGCACCTCGTCCGCGAGCAGTCGGCCCCGCGGGTCGAATACTGGCGCTTTAACTTGTGGCATCGGATCAGCCACCTTCTGCTGATGATCTCGATCATCGGACTTGTTCTGAGCCGCTTTCCGCTCAAATTCAGCGATGCCGTGGGCGCGCGGCTGTTCACGAACCTCCTCGGGGGTGTGGGAAATGCGGGGCTGATTCACCGCGGCTCGGCCATCGTGTTGGGCATCGGCTGCCTGATGAATCTCGTCTACGTGGGCTATCTCGTCTTGGTGAAACACCGGTCCATTCTGGGGCCGGACTCGATCGTTCCCCGTTGGAAGGACGTCACCGATCTCTGGCAGCACCTCCACTATTTCGCGGGGCGAGCGGAACGCCCGCGCTTTGATCGCTTTACCTATTGGGAAAAGTTCGACTATTTGGCGGTCTTTTGGGGAATGGCCATTATAGGCGGGTCCGGCCTGCTCCTCTGGTTCCCCACGTTCTTTGCTCGCTTTTTGCCCGGCGTGATCATTAATCTCGCCTACATGGCTCACAGCGATGAAGCAATGCTCGCATTCGGATTTCTGATCGTAGTGCACCTGTTCAACACACATCTCCGGCCCGAGCGTTTCCCGATGGATAGGGTCATGTTCACGGGCAAGATTACGGCTGAAGAGTGGGCGCGCGATCATACACTGGAATGGCAACGGATGCAGGGAGACCCAGAGCGTCTTGAAGAGATGAGGGTACATTGATGCGCTCACGTGAGGCTTGGCGTCTCCTCATCGGCACGCTCCTGGCGCTGGCGCTCCTTTCCATCGCCACTGCAACGGCGCAGGCACAGGGTCCGAGCGGGGCGCCGCATCCTCCGCCCGCGAGTGGTGGAGCGACCTCATGTTGGCAGTGCCACCGCCAACCGAACCTTCAAGCAACTGCGGGGATTGCCGCCGCCAATGCGCTCTGCGAGGATTGCCACGCCAAGCCAGAAACGGTCGCGCAGGTGAACGGCCAAGAAATCTCTCTTCAGGTGCAAAAGCAAGCTTTCGGCAAGTCGCGTCACGCGCTCGTCGCGTGCACGGCGTGCCACAGCTCGGTCGCGCGCTCGCCGCACCGCGAGATTGAGCCGGTCGCGTGCGATGGCTGCCACAGTAATCTAGCGCAGCATCTGGCCATCGGTGATCCGCATCTCAACGTCGATTGCGCGGCCTGCCATTTCCAGAACGACCATGTTGCTTTGGATTCGACCACCTCGCGCGTCGTCCTCGCCCGCGTGGACAGCCAGGGCAAGCCGGTGAGCCTGACCGACCACACACTTGTCTCCCAGGTGCCATGCGGGCGCTGCCACACCCGCGGCAGCGCGGTGCTTGCGCCGGCGGCCGTGTTGCCGCCCAAGGACATTACATGCATCGGCTGCCATCCCTCTGTCCCGATTGCGGCGAGCCCACTCTCGTGGGGGGCGATGGGCATTTTTCTGATCGGCCTGGTGCTCAATGTGTCCGTTTGGCTGGGCGGCAGTGTGGCCGGGAAATTGGGGCTCTCGCTGGGAGAGAAAATGTCCCTCCTTGCGGAGCAGGCGGTCGCGATCGTTTTCTCCCGCCGCCTGTTCACACTCGGGCGCGCGGCGTTGCTCGACGGAATCCTCCACCGACGCCTTCTCAAAGAGAATGTCGCCCGGTGGGTGGCGCACAGCTTGATTCTACTCCCGTTCGCCGCTCGCTTTGCGCTTGGCCTGGTTACCGGCCTCGCGGCTCAGTTTTACCCGGAGGCGCCGCTGACGCGGGTGCTCGTAGATCGCGATGCGCCACCGGTCGCTTTTACAAATGACCTGCTTGCTCTGCTGATCGTTCTAGGCGCCGGCTATGCCGGTTATCTTCGGGCCACGGACAAGCAGCGCCGTGCCCTGACTGCGGGGCAGGACGCGCTGGCGCTCCTTCTCCTCGCTCTCATCTTTGTGTTTGGTTTTCTGGTCGAGGGGGTCCACATTCTCACCATCCAACTGCCGTGGAATCAAGCGGGCTATGCCTTTGTCGGGGCAGCTTTGGCGGCGCTATTGAACCCGCTGCCGCTCGATTGGGGAACTATCTACCCGGCTCTCTTTTACGTTCACGCCATTCTGGTCGCCACTTTTGTCGCTTATCTGCCGTTCAGCAAGTTCTTCCACATTCTCGTCAGCTTGTTCGTCGTCGCGGTCCGGCCGGCGCTCGAGGACAAGTCGCGGTCGGGCCATCCTGCTGGAGCACACGTGCCGTGAGTCTCGAGCATTTTTCGGTAGGGCAATTGATGGAGCTGGATGCCTGCACGCGGTGCGGCCAATGCGTGGCGCAGTGTCCTACCTACGCGGAGGCTCAGGATGAGAGCATTCATCCCCTCGGCAAGATCGCGCTCGAAAAGGAGATGATCCGGCGGCAGTTCAGCTGGTGGGCACACCTCCCTGGCCTCGGGCGGGAGAACGGCGCGCTCGCACAATTGTCCAAGGGCATCTTTCGCTGCACTTTGTGCGCACGCTGCGCGGTGGTCTGTCCGGTCGGGCTGCACA
The DNA here is from genome assembly GCA_023381515.1 of Chloroflexota bacterium. The sequence goes on from JAMCQI010000046.1 coordinate 13,442, forward strand.
CGCGCACCCTCTGGCTCGGGATGCGAGAGCAAATGGTTGCGCTGGGACAGTATCCGGAGGCCTTTAATCGGTTGAGAGAGACGCTGAGCACGGCGCGGAATATCAGCGGAGATCCGAACGAAAACCGGGGGCTGTGGGCCGATGGGCTGCCGGAAAAGCCGGCGGGGCTCGTCGGCAAGCGCCAGGCGGAAACCGTGTACTTTATCGGCTGTGTGGGGGCCATGTTCCCGATGGCGTACGGCATTCCGCAGTCGCTCTCGCAGACGCTCACGTACGCCGGCGTGGATTACACAACGCTCGGCGGTGAAGAGTGGTGCTGTGGGTTCCCTCTCCTGCTTGCCGGCATGCGCAGCGCTGCGATAGAGCTCATCCGTCATAACGTCGGGACGGTCCGTGCGATGGGGGCGAAACGGCTCGTCGCGTCGTGTCCATCCTGCTATCATACGTGGCACACGGACTATCCCGCGATTCTCGGTCAACCGCTCGGGTTTCAGGTGCTTCACGCAACCCAGCTCCTCGCCGAGCTTGTCGAGCGCAAACAGATTCGCTTGGGGCCGGTCGAGCAAAAAGTTACGTATCACGACCCGTGCGATCTCGGTCGTACGAGCAACATTTACGACGAGCCGCGTTTTCTCCTGACGAGTCTGCCCGGAATCGAGCTGCAAGAGATGAAGGATCGTCGCGAGCGCTCGCTCTGCTGCGGTGGGGGCGGGGATGTCGAGATGGTGGATGCCGCGTTGAGCGCCGCCGTCGCCAAGCGTCGTGTCGGACAGGCCAAGGACACCGGTGCTCAGGTTATTGTGTCGGCCTGTCAGCAGTGCAAGCGTACGCTCGCCGGCGCCGTCCGCAAAGAAAAGGCGCGGATGAAGGTTCTGGACATCACCGAGATCGTCTGGAATTCAGTCTCCTCCTCTCAATAGATCAGGCGCCGTAAGCCATCGCAATGCCGAGATGGCAGAACAGCCCGCGCTGTAGATTCTACCGGCGCGCTGTTACCGACCAGGGTAACAGCGCGCCGCCTATTACCGGGAGGAGACCGCCACGGTGGGACGTGTGCTGCAACGAAATAGGTAGAACGTGCAATTGAAATGAGACGACGAACGCATTTTCAAAACAGAGCCCTCACAGTAAACTGATGATGAACCCGCCAAGGCGGGTTTGCCGGGGCATATCCTTTCTCATGAGAGGGTGAGAGGCAGGCAGCATGACCCCAGTCGGGATGCTCGATCCAACGCTGCGCGAGTTCGTAAACGCCCAGTCCGAGCAATTGATTAATCGCTGTTTTGCATGCTCCAAATGCACGGCGGGATGCCCGATCGCGCGGGTTGCGGATTTACGGCCGGCGCAGCTCTTGCGCTTGGTCCAGTTCGGCCTTACGGATGCTCTCTTGAACAATCCCGCCCTGTGGCGCTGCCTCGGCTGCGACCTCTGCGGCAGTCGCTGCCCGAATGATGTCCATATCGGCACCATGCTCGCGGCCGTGCGCAAACTCGCGTGGCAAGAATCCCGTTTCTCGGACCCGGCTCTTGTCCAAGGCTTGGAGCGGCTGACGGCGCTGAAGGACAATATCGAGCGTGTCCACAACATAACGGGGGATGATAACGCCAACCGGCTCCTGTGGGCGCAGAACCTGGATCAAGCGCCGGAGGGGCTGGAGCACAAAAGCGGAGCGGAAATTGTCTATTTCGTGGGCTGTGTGAGCTCCCTCTTTCCGCAAAGCTACCGCATTCCGCAGGCGATGACCCAGGTTCTGATGGGCACCGGAGCCAAGTTTACGGCTCTGGGCGGCGAAGAGTGGTGTTGCGGCTATCCCTTGATCGCCGCGGGCTTGGGCGAGCGGGCGCAGAAGCTGGCGGCACACAACGTGAAATCAATTCAGGAGATCGGCGCGAGGGAATTGGTCACCACCTGCCCCTCCTGCTTTCATATGTGGAAGCACAAATACCCTGAACTGCTCGGCGCGCCCCTCCCGTTCGAGGTCAAGCACTCGACGGAATTCCTGCAGGGCTTGTTAAGCGACGGGGCGCTCAGACTCAACCCGTTCAAAGGAACGGTCACCTTTCACGATCCCTGCGATCTGTGCCGCAAGAGCGATGTATTTGACGCCCCACGAGCGGTCCTCGATGCAATCCCCGGGGTGCGCTTTGTCGAGATGACGAACTATGGCAAGAACGCTCTCTGCTGCGGCGGGGGCGGCAACCTGGAGACCTTTGATCCCAGCCTTGTCGCGCAGGTATCGGCCGAGCGGCTAAATGATGCGATGGGAACTGGAGCGAGCATTATCGTTTCCGCGTGCCAGCAGTGCGAACGGACCCTGACCAGCGCGACCCGCAAGCATGAAGCGGCGCGCAAGGCGCGCGTCAAGGTGATGGATATTGTCGAACTCGTTTCTCAACAACTGGCGAATTGATTAGGGTGGACAGGAAGAAAATGCCTCAATCCCTGAATGAATCGAGTTCCGCTCCGATCGGTGCCGTCCTGGTCGTCGGCGCGGGCATTGGGGGAATGCAAGCATCGCTCGACTTGGCCGAAGCCGGTTTCAAGGTTTATTTACTCGACCGGTCTCCGGCTATCGGCGGGCGTATGTCTCAGCTCGACAAGACCTTTCCAACAAACGATTGCGCGATGTGCATCATGTCGCCCAAGCTTGTGGAGACCGGCCGGCACCTCAACATTGAGATCATTACCACGGCGGACCTGGAAAAGGTCGAGGGGGTCCCCGGTCACATGACGGCCACCATCCGCCAGCATCCCCGCTATGTCGACGTTTCCAAGTGCACAGGGTGTGGCGATTGTGCCGCCCAATGTCCGGTCGTCCTCCCGGATGACTTTAACGCGGGCATGGGGACGCGCAAGGCGATTTTCAAGTTGTACCCCCAAGCGATTCCGAACGCCTTTGCGATTGACAAGCGCGGCGTGGCGCCCTGCCGGGACGCGTGCCCCGCCCATCAACGAGCGCAAGGGTACGTGGCGCTGGTCAAAGAGCGGCGCTATGCCGACGCCTACCGAGTCATCAAGGAAGACAATCCCTTCCCCTCTATTTGTGGGCGGGTTTGTATTGCCAAGTGTGAGACGGCCTGCAATCGGGGCAAGTACGATGCACCCGTCGCGCTGCGAGATATAAAGAGGTTCGTCGCCGACTGGGCCTATGGCAACAAAATCCCCAGTCCAACTCTCCAACTTGGCGGAGCGGAGCGGAGACCCCGCGAGACCAGCGGGGCCACGAGTGACCAACCTCCAGAGCGAAGCAAGCGCGTCGCGATTATCGGTTCCGGCCCAGCAGGGCTGACGTGCGCGGCGGACCTGGCCAGGCAGGGTTATCGAGCGACCGTTTTCGAGGCGCTGCCGGTCGCCGGCGGCATGATGCGAGTGGGAGTGCCAAATTACCGGCTCCCGCACGAGCGAGTTCAAAAAGAGATTGACGACATCCTTGCCCTTGGCGTCGACCTGAAACTGAATACCCGCGTGGACGACGTCGAAAAGCTGTTCGCGGAAGGTTACGCGGCGGTCTTTGCCGCCGTTGGCTCGCACATCGGACGCAAGCTCCCCATCCCCGGCGCGGATCATCCCGACGTCCTCATCTCCCTTGACGTGCTTCGCCAGGTCAGTCTCGCGCAGGAAAAGGTCAAAGGCTCGTCCGCGAACCAACCGGGAATCGTAAACCTCAAATCGAAAATCGAAAATAGGCGCGTTCTCGTTCTCGGCGGCGGAGCCGTGGCCATTGATGCCGCGATGGTGGCACGACGTCTGGGCGCGCAGAGTGTGGCGATGGCATGTCTCGAATCGCGCGACGCCATGCCGGCGCCCGCCGAAGAAATCGCGATGGCAGAACAGGAAGGGATCGGTCTATATCCATCCCGCTCCTTTACGCGCGTTGTCCTGGAAGATGGGGTTATCCGAGGCGTCGAGTGCGTCAACGTCAAGTGCATGCAATTCGATAAAGACGGCAGGTTGACGCTCGAGACGTTCCCCAAGACCGAGCACGTAATTGAATGCGACACGGTGATTTTCGCAATCGGGCAAGGTCCGGACCTCAGCTTTATCCGCCCCACCTCCGGCGTCGGACAGTCGCGGCGAAAGACGATTGCGGCAGACCCAGAGACTTGCACCACCGGGCGTCCCGGTTTCTTTGCAGCCGGAGATGCCGTCACGGGTGTGGGGTTCATTGTCGATGCGATTGCGGCAGGACACCGGGCGGCGAAATCCATAGGCTGTTACATCAAGAATTCGAAAACCGAGCCTGCGAACTGGAATTCGCCCGTCGTCTCACTCGAAAAGGCAGAGATCGCCGTGCGCATCAAGAGCGGCAAGGCGTCCGAGAGAGTGCGGGTTGAGCGAAGGGCGCAGGCACCTGACGAGAGAGTCAAGTCCTTTGACGAGTTCTCCTTCGCATTGACAGAGGAAGAAGCGGTCGCCGAGGCTGAGCGCTGCCTGGCGTGCGGGGTTTGCTCGGAATGCCTAGAGTGCGTGTATGCCTGCCGGGCGGGCGCTGTCAATCATGGGATGGTCGAAGAGACGCGGGAATTGCAGGTGGGCGCGGTCATCCTTACGCCCGGCGTCGAGCCGATTGATCTCAAGGGGAAAGGATATCGTCCCGAACTGGGCTATGGGCGCTATCCCAACGTCGTCACGTCGCTCGAATTTGAGCGCTTGCTCTCAGCGACTGGCCCGACGACAGGTGTGGTCAAGCGGCCGAGTGACGGAGCGCATCCGCGGAAGGTCGCCTGGATCCAATGTGTGGGTTCACGCGATTGGGCCCGGGAGCAAGGCTATTGCTCGTCGATCTGCTGCATGTACGCGACCAAAGAGGCGGTGATCGCGCGAGAGCATGACTCGAGCATCCAACCGACGATATTCTACCTGGACCTGCGCGCATACGGAAAGGAATTCGACCGCTATATCGATCGGGCCAAGAGCCAGGGAGTGCGTTATATCCGGTCGATGGTGAGCGCCGTGGAGCCGGCTGGGAATGGCAATTTACTCGTCCGTTATGCGCTCGACGACGGACCCCGGGCTGAGGAATTTGACATGGTGGTGCTCTCAGTTGGAGTCAAGCCGAGCGGAGAATCCCAGGCGCTGGCGACGCGCCTTGGCCTTTCGTTGAACGAGCATGGGTTCTTGCAAGCCATCCCGCTCGCGCCGACCGCGACGACTCGCGACGGGATCTTTGTCGCAGGCACATTTCGAGAACCCAAAGATATTCCCGAGACAGTGATCGAGGCCTCCGCCGCCGCGGCCTGCGCTTCCCAACTGCTCGCCCCGGCCCGGGGAACGCTTGCCCGAGTGAAAATGTATCCGCCCGAGCGCGATGTGACCGACGAAGACCCGCGCGTAGGAGTGTTCGTTTGCCACTGCGGCATCAACATCGGAGGTGTGGTGCATGTCCCGGAAGTGGTCGAATATGCCAAAACGCTCCCGGGAGTGGTCTACGCCGAGCATAATCTTTATACCTGCTCGCAGGATACCCAGGCGCGCATCCAGGCGCGGATTGAGGAATATCACCTGAATCGAGTGATCGTCGCGAGCTGCACGCCGCGGACGCACGAGCCTCTCTTCCAGGATACTCTCCGCATGGCCGGGTTGAATCCGCACCTCTTTGAACTCGCAAATATCCGCGAGCAGGATGCCTGGGTGCATCGGGGTGACCGCCAAGCCGCGACCGAAAAAGCCAAGGGCTTGGTCGCGATGATGGTCGCCCGCGTCCAACTTGACAAGCCGCTCTATCGTCTCGTCTTTGATATCAACCCGCGCGCGCTCGTGATCGGGGGGGGCATGGCTGGAATGACAGCCGCCTTGTCGATTGCCGATCAGGGCTATGAAGTGTTTCTGGTCGAGCGAGAGGCCGAGCTGGGCGGGAACGCGCGGCACATTTACTACACCCTCGAACAAGACGATGTGCAGCTCCTTCTGAAGGAAACCCTTGCGCGTGTCCAAACGCATCCCCGCATCCATGCCTACACTCGGTCGGAACTGGTTGATTTGTCTGGGTATGTGGGTCGCTTCAAGTCACGCGTGCGCGTGGCGGGCGAGCCGAATGACATCGAGCTTCAGCACGGGGCTATCGTCGTCGCGTCCGGAGCCCAAGCGGCAACCCCCCATGAGTACCTCTACGGCCAGGACCCGCGCGTCATCACTCAGCAGGATTTCGAAGAGCGGCTTGTGCAAGCTGAGGCGGAAAGAGCGCAAGGACCCTCGGATCTCAAGCCACGCCTTCCGAATTCCGTTCTCATGATCCAATGCGTTGGCTCGCGTGAGGGCGAACGCTCTTACTGCTCGCGCATCTGCTGCCAGCAGGCCATCAAGAATTCGCTCCGGCTGCGCCGGCTCAATCCGGACGCCCAGATTGTCGTTCTGAACCGAGATATCCGCGCGTATGGTTTCAAGGAGGACAGCTACCGGCAGGCGCGGGAGCAGGGCACCCTCTTCCTGACCTATGAGCCCGAGAAAAAGCCTGTGGTCTCTCTTGAGGACGGCAAGCTGCGCGTGACCGCGAGCGCCGCATTCGCTCCTGACGGCCAACTCTCGTTTGAACCCGACCTCCTTGTTTTGAGCGCGGGTATCGAGCCTGAGGACAATGCGGCACTGGCGCAACTATTGAAAGTCCCGCTCACGCAGGACGGTTTTTTCCTCGAAGCTCACGCCAAGCTCCGGCCGCTCGACTTTGCCGCGGACGGGATCTTTCTGTGCGGCTTGGCGCACTCACCCCGCACGCTGGACGAGTCGCGGGCGCAGGCGCAGGGCGCCGCGATCCGCACCGTCGCCCTCCTGTCCCAAAAGCAGCGCGAAGCAGTTCCGATTGTCGCCAGTGTGAACGAGCGCCTGTGCGCAGGCTGCGGTCTGTGCGTGGACGTGTGTCCTTACGGAGCGCGCTCGATCGACGAGTATGCCCATGTGGCGCAGGTGAACGCCGCATTATGCCAGGGATGTGGTGCTTGTGTCGTCGCTTGCCCGAACGGAGCATCACAGCAAAAGGCGTTCGAGATGCCACAGGTTTTTGCGATGATTGAGCATGCACTAACCTAATCCCACCCATCGCCGAATCGGCAACCGCCTGCGAAACACGGTGTGCAATCGGCGAGAGCATGGAGGCGAAAAGAAATGCCTGAAAACGGATTTGAACCTCGCATCGTCGCTTTTCTGTGCAATTGGTGCACTTACACGGGGGCAGACCTGGCCGGCACCTCCCGCCTGCAGTATCCGCCAAATGTCCGCATCATTCGCCTGATGTGCAGCGGCGCCGTGGACCCGGTCTATGTGCTCAAGCCGCTGTTGGAGGGTGCGGATGGCGTTTTAATCGGCGGATGCCATCCCGGCGACTGCCATTACCAATCCGGGAACTATAAAGCGCGGCGGCGATTCGCAGTCCTGCAAGAGACTCTGGACGCGCTGGGGTTTGACAAGGAGCGGGTCTGGTTGCGTTGGATCAGCGCAAGCGAGGGGGCTCAATTCGCCGAAACCGTCCGCGAAATGACCTCCGCGCTCAAGACAAAAGGACCACGAGTCAACGAGCCAATTGGCCCCGACGGATTCGAGGTCGTGCGCGGGCCGATTGAGGTAGACAATGCCTGGACTAGATCAAGTTGACGTCAAACGCGTAGAACGCATTCTGAACATTGTGCTGGATGAATCGCGGCCGCCGGTGGCGCGCTGCCGGTTGCTCTCGACCGGTATGGCGCCTTATCACACGCTCAAGGTGACCGAGGATTTGGCCGGTTTCAAAGGCTGTCTTGCTTGCGGCAATTGTATCGACGTGTGTGGCGTGCTGACCCGTGAACCGAGACGCCTACAGAGGACGCCCCAGAGGACTTCGCTCGCGCTCGAGGCACTGGTCGGAGAAGACTGCGATCGCTGCTACAACTGCGTGCTGGTCTGTCCGCAGGTAGACACGACTATCAAGCACTATGTGGTGAACACCCACCTGGTCGAAGGGATGGCGCGCCTGCTCCAGCGCGTGGACAGCGCCGAGGACATTTTCTGGGCGATGGAATCTTGACGTGACACTCAATGGCTGGAGGAATTGAGGTCAGAGAGATGGATGACAAATTGGTTTCCATCTACATCATGGACAAGCAGTACCAAGTACCCGCTTCATTGACGATCATGCGGGCGCTCGAGTATGCCGGGTACAAACTGGTCCGTGGGGCCGGCTGCCGGGGCGGTTTCTGCGGCGCCTGCGCGACGGTCTACCGCATTACGGGCCACAGCGAGCTGCATGTCGCCCTTGCCTGCCAGACGATTGTGCAAGAGGGGATGCGTCTCGCCCAGATCGTCTCCTTTCCGGCCAACCGCTCCCACTATGATTTCGCGTCGCTGCGAGCGGATGGTGCGACCTTGCTCTCGATCTATCCGGAGCTAGAGCTGTGCAAGGGATGCAACACATGCACCAAAGCGTGCCCCCAAGAACTGGAGGTGATGGACTATGTCGCGGCCGCCCTGCGGGGTGATATTGGGCTGGCCGCCGACAAGTCCTTCGATTGCATCATGTGCGGCCTCTGCACCGCGCGCTGTCCCGGAGAGCTAACGCCCTACAACATCGCCCTCCTCGCCCGACGCCTCTACGGCGCTTTTATCGCCCCGCGATCCCGGCATCTGGCCAAGCGTATCGAGGAGATTCAAGAGGGGCAATTCGACCCCGCGCTCGCGGAGCTCGAGAGCCTGTCACTGGATGAGCTGAAAAAGAGATACAACGAACGCGAGATTGAGAAATAGGCACGCCATGGATTTCACTCTGCCTGAAGAACTAGTCATGGTGCGTGACACAGTGCGGGAGTTTGTCCAGAACGAACTCTTGCCGATCGAACGCGATGTACTCGTTCGAGAGAAGGGAGGCTCACGTGGCGCGCCTATCCCGCGGGAAAAACAGGCGCGGCTCAAGAAACTGGCCGTCGAGCAAGGGCTATGGGCGATGACGGCACCAGAGTCTCTGGGTGGGGGAGGATTGAACACGCTGGGTGCGTGCCTTGTGGCAGAGGAACTGGGGAAAACCTTTGTAGAGTTCAGCTTTGGCCACATTCCTCCTCTCCTCTACGAAGCGAGCGAGGAGCAAAAGGCCAAGTATCTGTCCGGCCTCATTTCGGGGGAAAGGGAATGTGCTCTTGCCCTTGTTGAACCGGCGGCAGCCAATGCTACAGCCCTTGCCACCCGTGCCGTACTAGACGGAAAGCTCTGGCAGTTGAATGGCGAGAAGCTGGCTGGCGAAGCGGATCTCTATCTAGTGATTGCGCAAACGGAACAAGGTCCCGCCTGCTTTATTGTCGAAAGCGAGTGGGACGGCGTCCATTGGCGGAGCGGCCGCCTGACCCTGGAGAACGTCCGCGTACCTGCATCGAACATTCTGGGTGAAGCCGGCAACGCGTGGAAGCTTGGGACGGCATACCAGGCGGCCAGCCAGGTACGTGCGGCCGCACGCAAACTGGGGATCGCGGCACGGCTGCTCGAGATGGCGACACAATACGCCCGTGACTATAAGCTGCTCGGACAGCCGCTGGCCGTGCGGCCGGCGGTCCAGCGCTATTTGGCAGACATAGCGACCGAGTTGGACGCCGGGCGCTGGCTTGTCTATCACGCGGCCTGTGAAATCGACGCCGGGCACGCGGCGCGAGAGGTTGGACTCTCCGCAAGTTTGTTTGCTTCGGAGATGGTGGAAAGAGCCATGGACCGGACGATTGAAGTGTACGGGGGACCCCTTCAGGCGGCGGACTTGGGTGTTCCTCGCATCTACCGGTCGGATGGAGAGAGGCGAGCCGCCCATCTGGCAGCTGAATCACTGCGAGTTCAAGTGGCCAATAGCTTAGTGAACGGGTAGCCGCTACTACGGCTCGGGAGGTGGATCATGGTCGTTCAGTCAATCTTGGAAGTCAAAAGCGGAGATACTCTTGGAACGGTTCGAGAGTTCCTCAAGGCGGTAATGGAGAAAGGGGTCGCCGAGACCTTGCTCGTGCCGCTCGAAGTGCCTAACCCGGAGCTGGTCACTCCTATTCTCGTGAAAGAGCCCAGTGAACTGGACACAGCCAATCCACTGGCGCCAGTGATGCGGGTCAATGCCGCCGCCGTGCTCGCGCGCATGCATCGAGATGATGGGGTGGGCCGCCTCGGGGCTGTCTTGCGTCCTTGCGAGCTCCGTGCCGCCATCGAGTTGGCCAAAGTGGGGCGAGTCGATATCCACCGCTTGGTCTTGATCGGGGTGGATTGCATGGGCACCTATGAAGGGGATGCTTACTGTCAGATCGCCCGTGCCTCGCTTCGCGAGGAATCGTGCACGGATGAGATGATGCGCTGGACGCGCCAGGGGCCGATTGCGCCATACCGCTTGCGCAATTCCTGCCAAATGTGTGAGCACTTTATCGCAGAAAATGCCGACTTGGCCATTGGCCTCATCGGTTACAACGTACGCGAACGCTTGCTGGTCGAGGCGCGCGAGGAGTATGCGGAAGAGCTCGATCTGAAACCCGGGCAAGCCAACGGGCGGGAAAAGGCGATTGCACGCTTGGCGACGATTCGTCATCACCGCCGGGAAGAGGCTCTGACGCAAGCCTCGAAATTGATCGGCGATCTATCTGCGCTCTGTGGACTCATTGCTCCTTGCACGGCTTGCGGTGAATGTATGGAAGCTTGCCCTTTTTGCAACACGAGTGCCTTTATGCCCAAGCCGGCCAAAGAGCCTCACACCGACCGTGTACGCAACTGGCCAAGCGGTGAAGGGCGGATGATGCGCGGGCGCGATATGGGAATCTTTGGCGAATTGGTCGAGATGAGCCGGCGGGCCGCGTCCTGCGTCGCGTGCGGCATGTGCGAATCCTCCTGCCCGCGGCACGTCCCCTTGGCGGCCATTCAAGGAGTGCTCGGGCGTCGTGTTCAAGAGGAATACAATTACGTGCCTGGACGCAGTCTGGAAGAGCGCCTCCCGTGGGCACGAGATTACGAAGATCGGTTGGGTCCGTTCCAAGAAGAATACCGATTCGCCAAATTGGTCTGACCAAGAGGTTTCTATGACACTGCGGGGTCTCTGGCAGGTGCAGGGTGGCGATACCCTCGGCGCCGTGCGCGATTTGTTGCAGGTGCTTTTGGAAGACAAGGTCGTCGACGCTGTGCTCGTTCCCGTCAAGGGATCGAACCATTCAGTCATGCCTGCGCTCGTCAAGAATCCAACCCGGCTCACTCTGGCCGATCCGTTCGCGCCGGTGATGGCCTTTAACAGCGCTCGGCTCCTTTCGATGGTCACCCGCGGCGGAGCGGGGGCGAAAATCGGCGCGGTTCTGCGTTCCTGCGAAATCCGTGCCCTCGTCGAGCTGAGCAAATTCAACCAGGTGGATCTTGACGATGTGGTGATCATCGGGATGGACTGCCTGGGGACATTGCGAGTGCCCGATTACCTTCGCACGGCCGAGGAACGGCTGGATCTCACCGCGGACCTGCTCGCGGGGGCGAAGGAAGGCAATACAGACGGACTTGACTTGAGGACGGCTTGCCGGATGTGCGAAGTGTCGACGCCTCTTCGCGCGGACGTCAGCATTGGCTTTATCGGCATTGATAACGCTCAGGCGCTCCTCGTCGAAATGCGGGAGGATATTGCTCAAGAGCTGCAATTCGCCCCAGAGCAGTCTCCCTCGGAGCGTCGCGCGGCGGTCCTCGCAAGACTCCGAGCGACCCGCGCGGCGGCACGCGATGCCGAAATCGAGCAGTTTCGCACTTGCACGCGCGGCCAGGGCGGACTCGCCCGCTATTTCGCCGAATGTCTAGAGTGCACAAATTGTATGAACGCGTGTCCCATCTGCTACTGCAAGGAATGCTTTTTCCGCACGGCGAATGCGGAGCGTACGCCCCGCGACCTCCTGCGCTTGGCAAATCGCCAAGGGGCTCTGCCGATGCCCGTGGATGCCCTTCTCTTTCAGATGACGCGGCTGAACCACATGGCCACTTCGTGCGTTGGCTGCGGTATGTGTGAAGCCGCGTGTCCGCATGACATTCCGCTCACGGCCATGTTCCGGGCAGTAGGAGCCCGTGTGCAAAAGATCTTTGATTATGAGCCCGGCCGCGCGTTGGAGGAAAGACCGCCCTTTATGGAATTCAAACGCGAAGAACTGCTCGAAATAGGAGAGCCTCAGCACTGATTGGAGGAGCGGGTACACCCATGCCAAGCAGCGCACTCGTCATCGGCGGCGGAATCGCAGGTATCCAAGCGGCCCTGGACATTGCCGACGCCGGGTTTCACGTCTTCCTGGTCGAGAAAGAGCCCAGTATCGGCGGTCGCATGTCCCAGCTCGACAAGACCTTCCCAACGCTTGACTGTTCGGCTTGCATCCTGACGCCCAAAATGGTCGACGTCTCCCGGCACCCCGATATCGAGCTCTTGACCTATTCAGAAGTGATCGACGTCAAGAGAAACGGATCCAGCTTTCGTGCGATCGTCCGGAAGAAACCGCGCTATGTGGATATTACGAAATGCACCGGATGTGGAAGTTGTGCCGAAGCGTGCCGCCTGAGGGGCCGAATCGCGGACACGTTCAACGCCGGTATGGGCAAGCGCGCAGCCATCTATGTCCCGTTCCCGCAAGCCGTCCCGCTCAAGTACACGGTCGATCCCACCAAATGTGTCTTTGTCACGCGCGGGGTCTGCGGCAAGACCCAAGTCTGCAAAGAGGCGTGCAAGGCAGAGGCGATTGACTTTTCCCAAAAGGAAGAGTTGGTGGAGGTCGAGGCGGCTGCCATCGTCGCCGCCACCGGCTTTGACCCGTTCAATGCAGCATTGAAACCGGAGCTCGGCTACGGTGTGTATCCGAATGTCATTACTTCGCTCCAATTCGAGCGTCTGTCCTCCGCCTCGGGTCCGACCGCGGGTAAGATACTGCTGAACGGCAAAGAGCCTGAAGAGATCGCCTTTGTCCAATGCGTTGGCTCGCGCGATGAGACCACCGGGAACCTCTATTGCTCGCGCGTTTGCTGTATGGTGACGGCGAAGCATGCCCACCTGGCCAAGGAGAAAATTCATCACGCCAAGGTGACGGTGTTCTATGCCGATGTTCGCGCGTTTGGCAAGGGTTTTGAAGAGTTCTATGACCGGGTACGAGCCGAAGGAGTGCGCTATCAACGCGGCTATGTATCCGAGATCTACCAACGTGGGGACAAGTTGGTCGTGCGAGCGGAGGATACGTTGATCGGCAAGCCCACCGAAACATGTGCCGATATGGTCGTCTTGGGCATCGGGCTGGTCCCGCGGCCCGAGACCAACCAGGTGGCCGGATTACTCGGGCTTGAGAACTCGTCGGATGGCTTTCTTGCCGAGGCGCATCCCAAGATGCGGCCGGTGGACACGGCTGTGGACGGCGTCTATTTGGCCGGCTGCGTCCAGGGCCCCAAGGATATTCCCGATACGGTCGCGCACGCCAAGGCGGCCGCGGCGGCGACGATTGTGAGACTCAGACAACAGACTACAGACCACAGATTACAGAGAACTGACGTCCGAGTACTGACCACCTAGCCAGCTAATTTTCGATTCACGTTTCACGCATCACGTCCCACGGAGTCGCGATGATTGACACTGAAGCCCTAGTCGAACAATTCGGCCTGACGGCCTGTATCCAGTGCGGCAAATGCACCGGCGGGTGCCCCGTCTCTCCCAAGAGTGCGTTGAACCCTCGTGCCTTGGTCTACCAAATGCTGCGCGGCGAGGGGTTTGAGTTGGTTTCACGGGAAGAGTTGTGGGATTGCACTACTTGCTCCACCTGCGGCCTGCGCTGCCCCAAAGGGGTCAGGGCGGTGGATTTGATCATCGGCCTGCGCGGCCAGTGGATCGAGAGCGGCAAGATCCCGACTACCCTGCGCGCACCGCTGACCGCAACCCTGAACCAGGGCAATCCCCTCGTTCTGCCGCGCGAGGACCGGTCGTTGTGGGCGGATGGACTGAATGTCAAGAACGTTGCCGAAGGCGCGGATGTGGCTATGTTCGTCTGCTGTGAGAATGCCTACGATCCGCGGGTCCAGCCGATGCCGCGTGCGCTCGTCAATCTTCTGCGGGCCGCGCAGGTAGATTTTGGTACGCTCGGCCTTGAGGAGCAGTGCTGTGGGAGCGAGATCCGGCGGCTGGGCGAGTCGGGGCTCTACGAGTATCTTCGCGACGACAACCTGGACAAGTTCAGGCAAGCGGGCATCCAGAAGATGGTCACCACTTCACCGCACTGCATGAATGTCTTTAAGAACGAGTATGCCGGAGCTGGTTTTACGGTCGAGCACTATACCCAGATGCTGGCCCGCCTGATTGCCGAGGGAAAGATCAAGTTCAGCAAAAGAATGGAAACGGTCGTGACCTACCAGGACCCCTGCTTCCTCGGCAAACAGAACGGGATCTATGATGAGCCGCGTGCGGTATTGAAAAGCATCCCAGGCGTAAAATTCGTGGATATGGACCGCTCGCGCGAACGAAGCGTGTGCTGTGAGGGAGGCGGCGGCCGGATGTGGCTCGAAGGGACAAACAACAAGGTGCGCCTGGCGAATGATCGCGTGGCCCAAGCCCTCGAAACGGGCGCCAAGGTTCTCGCCACAGCCTGTCCCTTCTGTTTCCTAACCTTGAGCGATGCCGTGATCGCGACCGGACACGAAAACGACCTGCGCGTGATGGATATTCTGCAAATCGCAAATGAAGTTCTTTAGGTCGACCAGGTGAGCTATGAGACCACGCATCGGTGTTTACATCTGTCACTGCGGATTGAACATTGCGAATACGGTGGATGTGGACGCGGTTGGGGAATTTGCCCGCGCCTTGCCGAATGTCATTGTCGCGCGGCACTATACGTACATGTGCTCGGACCCGGGCCAGGGACTGATTACCAAAGACATTGGCGACCTTGGGCTGACGCACGTCGTCGTCGCCTCCTGCTCGCCCCGGATGCATGAGCCCACATTCCGGGGCGCCATCCAAAAGGCGGGCCTCAACCCATACTGCCTGGAGATGGCGAACATTCGGGAGCAATGTTCATGGATTCACGCGGACCGGGCACTTGCGACCGCCAAAGCAATGGATTTGGTCGCATCGGCGGTTGCCAAAGCGGGCTGGCTCGTCCCGCTGCAGGAACGGCAGGTGGGAGTCACACAAGCGGCTCTCATAATTGGCGGGGGCCTTGCAGGTTTGCAGGCGGCCCTGGATATTGCGAACGCCGGCTTTCAAGCCTTTCTGGTCGAAAAAGGGGCCTATTTGGGCGGTCGCGCCGCTCAGCTGAACACGACTTTTCCGACTCTTGAGCGCGTCTCTGATTTGCTAACTTGCTTAATCCAGAGTATAAATGATCATCCGAATATCCGGGTGCTCACAAACGCGCAGGTCGAAAAGGTAGATGGGTTCGTAGGCAATTTCCGCGTGAGTGTACTTGAGCGCCCGCCCCGGGTGGATGCCGGGAAATGCACAGCCTGCGGCAAATGCGCGGATGCCTGTCCCGTTTCTCTGCCCGACGAATTCAACGCCGGTCTGAGTTCCCGTCACGCCATCTATCCTCTGCCGCCGTCATCCGAAACGAGAACGTTTGCGATTGACGACCAGGCTTGTACTTTTGTGCAGGACCGGATTTGCCAGCCGGAACCGCGCTGCGTGGCGGTCTGTCCTGAGAATGCTATCGATCTGTCTCTGGAGGAGAGGACGAGGGAGTTGGCCGTTGGAGCCATCATCGTGGCGACCGGGGCGGCCACCTTCGACCCCAGGGGCAAGCCCGAGCTCGGCTGGGGTGTCTATCCGAACGTTATCACCTCTCTGCAGTTCGAACGCCTCGCGGACGTGAATGGGCCTACGGGCGGCCGGATTGAGATCGACGGCAAGGAGCCGAAGGAAGTTGTCTTTATCCAGTGCGTCGGCTCACGCGATCAGACGACCGGGAATCTTTACTGCTCGCGTATTTGTTGCATGGTTAGCGCCAAACAGGCGCATCTTATCAAAGAGAAATACCCGGACGCCCGGGTGACGGCCTTTTACGCCGACGTGCGGACTTTCGGCAAAGGGCATGAAGAGTTTTATGATCGGGTCCGCAAAGAGGGCATCCGCTATCGCCGAGGGTATGTCTCTGAAGTTTACCGCCGCGGGGACAAAATCGTCGTGCGCGCCGAAGATACCCTGATGCAAAAGCCGGTCGAAGTGACGGCCGATCTCGTCGTCCTCGGCATCGGACAGAGTCCACGGCCGGAAACGAATGAGGTGGCAAGCCTGCTCGGGCTCACCCGTTCGGGCGACGGCTTTCTCGCCGAAAGCCATCCCAAGTTGCGACCTGTCGACACAATGGTCGATGGCGTTTTTCTTGCCGGCACCTGTCAGGGACCCAAAGACATTGTGGATACGCTGGCCCAGGCGCGAGCTGCCGCTTCTTCTGCGCTGGCACCGCTCTGTCGTGGCCGGGTCAAGGTCGAGTCGGCAACTTCGTATGTGAACGAGGAATTGTGCGCCGGATGCGGATTGTGTGCAGCCACTTGCGCTTACGGCGCTCTCACATTGTCGGAACGTACACGCCGGATCAAAGTCAACCCCGTTTTGTGTAAAGGGTGCGGGGCTTGCGAGGCGGCCTGTCCCTCCAAGGCCATTCAGGTGATGCAATCAACGCCGAAGCAGATCCTATCTCAGATTGCAGCGCTGTCATAGAGCGCGAGTCGTATCAAGGGACGAAGGACGGGGCAGCCAGTCTTTCGTCTCTTATCATTGAGATATGATTGGGAGAGAATGACTGAAGCGCACAACGGGGAAAAGCGAGTCGAACTGCGCCGGGATGTAACCGTCTGGGGCTCGTACACGTGGGGCTATGCGGATGTCGGTGCGGACATTTACGCGGCGTTGGGCCTGGTCATCGCCGCTGCCCAGGGGCTTGCCCCGGCGGCCTTTGCGTTTGCGGGGATGGTTTACATCATGATTGGCCTCGCGTACACGGAACTGGCTTCCACCTATCCGGTGGCGGGAGGGGGACAGTATTTTTCTCTGCGGGGCCTGGGTGATTTCTGGGGTTTTGTGGCGGGCTCGGGGCTGTTGCTCGACTATACGATTGACATTGCCCTCTTTGCCGTCGCCTCCGCCGGATACATCAACTTTTTCACGCCCATGATCCTTGGAATCGACCTCGGCCAAATCTCCGTCGCCTGGGGTCCCTTTCGGGAGATCAAGATTGTGTGGCTCGTCGAAACGATGCTGCTCATCGCTTTTCTGATCTGGATCAATGTGCGTGGAGTGCGTGAGTCCTCTCTCCTCAACGAAGTCCTGGGCGCGGTAGACCTCATCCTCGAATCCTCAGTGGTCTTTTTTGGCTTTGTCCTCGCGTGGAACCCGCAGTTGCTGCTCAGCCAGTGGACTGTGGCGCTCCAAACCCTGCCGCTGGATCGGTTCATGTACGGGTCGAGTCTTGCGATCATCTCTTTCGTCGGGCTCGAGTCCATCTCCCAGGCGGCTCAGGAGACGCGTCGGCCTGCCACCGTCATCCCCCGCACGAGCCTCGCCTTGATTTTCACCGTGTTTATCTTCGCGGTGGGCTTTTCGACCGTGGGGCTGGGCATCCTGCCGTGGGAGCGGTTTGCGGCGAGCATTGGGGATCCGGTGGCGGAATTGGCGAAGGCGATTCCGTACCTCGGGCTGCTCGCCGGACCTTTTGCCGCCGTTCTGGGAGCGACCATCCTTCTCATTAGTGCGAACACCGGGGTGATGGGCGCCTCGCGATTGACATACTCGATGAGCCAATTGCACCTGGCGACCAAGTGGCTGGACCATGTCCACCCACGCTTTCACACGCCGGTGCGGACCATTATCGTATTTTCCCTGATGGGGGCGGTGGAGGCGCTGCTCGCTTTTCTGACGCCGAGTGCGATGGATACGCTTGGAAACATGTATGCGTTTGGGGCGACGCTGGGGTACACGCTGGTCTTTATTTCGCTCATCGTGCTGCGGTTCAAGGACCCCTATTCGCCGCGTCCGTACATCATGCCCGTCAATCTCAAGATCAACTGGCACGGGCGCCGGGTGGATTTTCCGGTGCTCGGCGTGCTGGGCATGTGCGGCGTGGCATTTATTCTCTTTGAGGTTGTGCTGACGCACGAGATTGGGCGCATCGCCGGGCCCGCATGGATCCTTCTTTGTATCGTATACTATGTTCTTTGGCGGCAAAGGAATCATTATCCGGTCTTTAAGAGCGTCCCGCGCAATTGGGAGCAGGAGCAGATCCAAGTGCTGACGAGCGCCGAGGAATACGAATTGCTCGAAGAGTACAAGGACGCCCTCGCCGAGCGCGGCAAGAAAGGGATGAATGGGAAACAGGAGGCTCCCGCCCCCCGTGAGCTTTACACCGGGCGATAAGTACCGGATCTTGATCGGCGCCCTGGCGATCCTGCTCGGAGTAATCATCCTGGCCAGGACGTTGCCTCTCGCGATCTCTCCGCCCGCTGTTTTGATCGGCTTGGCGTTTATCGGGTTCGGAGTGTACCGGCTCCGGCTCGGTTATACTCGTTTGAAAGAATGGCGAGGGAGAGGGCAATAAGCTAAAATGGTTCAGTTAAGCCCGTTGGGCATACTGCTGGGTTTTGTCTTCGTTTCTGCCGTCGGCTCTCTCTTTGTGTGGATGTTCCACGTTCCACCCTTGATACCTCTGCCGGTTGTCAAGGTTCATCGTTCGATAGCGTCGGTTCGCAAGATTCTGGTGCCGATTGTCGAGGCCATTCCGTCCGAGCGCGCAGTGGAGCTGGCCTGCCGAATGGGACACGATCAAGGCGCCGAACTGGTGCTGGCGCACGTGATTGTGGTGCCTTATACGCTGGCTTTGAACACGCCGATGCCGGACCGAGAGCAGACCGCGCGTGAAGCATTGGAACTCGGCGGTTTGATTGCACAGCGCTATAACTGTCACTCTACAAAACGGATTGTTCGTCATCGCAGCGCGGCCGACGGAATCCTTCAGCTGGCTCGGGGGGAGGCTGTGGATGCCATCGTCTTGGGGGTGGGTTCCAAGACCCGAGTGCCAGGCGAATGGGGAAGGACAAGCATCGAGGTTCTTCGCCGCGCGAATTGCGAAGTGATTGTGGACAGGGTGCCCATTGCCGTCCACACGGCTGTGGCACCGGCCCCAGTGTGAGGATCTCGTCCCGTTGTAACGTGGAAACGGGCGCCAAGTCCCCCGCGCGGTCAGCGGACCTCGGGCGACCTGCCAAGGCTGAGCAAATCCTGCCCACGTTCATGGGACGCGCTCGCTGCAAGGAGGCAGCAGAATGCCTTATACCGCCGAAATCAGTGAATCCATTCAAAGGGTCGAAGCCAGTCGATCCCGCCGCTTGAATGAGCGTTTTCCAAGTATCTCTCCGGACGAGCGCCAAAGCATTCTCACGCGGTTCCATCCCGATTTTATCACGGCGGCCATGCGTCCGCTTCTGATCGGCCCTAATAAGGGCGACCGAACCCCAAGAGAGCTCGCGGAGGTTCTCGAGGCACGGCCGCTCGTCGATCCGCGTGTTTTCGATCTGAGCCGCGTGGATCTCGAGACCGATGTGCTCATCATCGGCGGTGGTGGAGCGGGGGCTTGCGCCGCTCTTCTGGCCGAAGAGCAAGGGGCGCAGGTCATCCTCGCCACCAAATTGCGCTTTGGCGATGCGAACACGATGATGGCACAGGGAGGCATCCAGGCGGCGGACAAGGTGAATGATTCACCCGACCAGCACTACCTGGATGTGATTGGCGGAGGGGGATTCAAGAACGATCCTGCCCTGGTGGAGGCGCTCGTCAAGGATGCTCCCATCGTCATTCACTGGCTGGAGCAGCTTGGGGTCATGTTCGAAAAGACGCCGCAAGGAGAGATGGTCACTATTCACGGCGGCGGCACCTCGCGCAAACGAATGCATTTCGCGCGTGATTATTCAGGGGCCGAAATCATGCGCGTGCTGCGCGATGAGGTGCGCAATCGCGAGCGAGTCCGCGTAATCGAATTTTCACCGGCGATCGAGTTGGTCAAGAACGCGCGCGGCGAATGTGCAGGCGCCATCCTGCGGAATCTCGAGACGAACGAGCATCTGCTCGTCCGCGCCAAAACGACGGTGATCGCGACCGGCGGGGGCGGACGGCTGCATTATCAGGGCTTTCCCACGACGAATCATTACGGCGCGACGGCAGATGGCTTGGTGCTCGCCTACCGCGCCGGGGCGAAACTCGGCTTTATTGACACGATGCAATATCACCCGACCGGCGCTGCCTTCCCCGAGCAGATTCTGGGACAGCTTGTCACCGAAAAAGTGCGCAGCCTTGGTGCACAGATATGCAACGCGGACGGCGAACAGTTCGTATATCCGCTCGAGACGCGCGATGTCGAAGCGGCGGCTTTTATCCGCGAGTGCGAGGAACGCGGACGTGGCGTCAAGACTCCAACGGGGCAGGTCGGGGTGTGGCTCGACTCTCCGATGATCGACGTTTTGAATGGGTCCGGGACGACCGCCAAAGAATTGCCTGCGATGGTACGTCAATACAAGCGCTTTGACATCGACATGATCAAGGAACCCATTCTCGTCTATCCCACTCTTCATTATCAGAACGGAGGGATACTGATTCAGCCGGATGGCGCAACAGGGGTGCCGAACTTGTACGTGGCAGGGGAGGCCTCAGGGGGAGTCCACGGGCGCAACCGGCTCATGGGAAACAGTCTGCTCGACATTTGCGTCTTTGGCCGGAGGGCCGGCCGGGCGGCGGCGTTACGTGCACAAGAATATGTTGACGGAGCGCCACTCACTCTCGACCATGTCGCCGCATGGGAAAAGGAGCGCTCAGCTGCCGGGCTCGACGGAGACCGGGCGAGTCCCGTGATCCTGCCGGATTATGTGAGGCATGTGAGATAGGCAAGAGTTACGGGGAGATTGCTTCGGGTTCGTCCATCAGGGATTGGATGGACGAACCCGAAGCAATGACGGGGACGCAGGATCTTTCTGTAGCCAAACTAGACCCGGTTTCTTTTTTATTTCCGTTCAAGGAATTCGAGCACGTTGCTCAGTGCAGCGTCCACGTGACGCAGGAGGCGTGCGAGAATCGAGCGGATGCCGAACCAGCTGTAGCGCAGTTGGCTCGCCGCTGCCCGCGGCGGCGCGGGGGCGCGGGGCTTGAGCGCGCTCCATTGGAGCGCACAGGCAGCCCAGGTCAGACCGGCGCCAAAACCGACCATCAGTAGCCGATCGCCCGGTTTGACCCGGCCCGCATCGATGGCCTCGCACAGGGCAATGGGAATAGAAGCGGAAGAGGTATTTCCGAACCGTTCGATGTTGACGTACACCTTGTCCGGAGGGAGTTTGAGACTCTTGGCCGCGCTATTGATAATGCGCGCATTTGCTTGATGAGGGATAAAGAGGTCAATCGTCTCCAGCGGCCAGCCGGCCTGCTGGACGACCTGACGGGAGGCCTGCGCCATCACGCGCGTGGCAAAGCGGTAGACCTCGCGCCCGTTCATCTTGATATAGTGCATCCCCGAGGTGACCGTCTCGGGTCCCGCCGGGTTTTTAGCGCCGCCTCCCGGAACGATCAATAGCTCACCCCCCGAACCATCCGAACCCAGGACAGACGCGAGCACGCCCCCCGGCTGGTCGCTTCCCCGCAGAATCACCGCGCCTGCGCCGTCCGCAAAAAGGATGCAGGTAGCTCGGTCCTTCCAGTCCACAATGCGAGACAGGGTTTCCGAGCCGATGACGAGAATCGTATTGTACATGCCCCCGCGAATCAAGCCCGCGGCGGTGGAGAGGCCGTACACAAAGCCCGAACAGCCGGCTTCGAGATCAAATGCGCCCGCCTTGTCCGCGCCCAGGGCATCCTGAACGAGACAGGCCGTGGCCGGGAAGGGATATTCCGGCGAAGCGGTGGAGACGATAATGAGCTCGATATCGCTCGGATTAACGTCCGCGACCTCGACCGCCTCCCGCGCCGCGTGCAAGGCCATGAGGGCGGTGGATTCCTTGGGAGAGGCAATATGGCGCTCCTGGATTCCGCTGTGCTCGCGGATCCAGCCGTCGGTCGTATCCACCATCTTTGACAGATCGTCGTTAGTCAACGTCTTGGGCGGGACGTACTTGCCCCACCCAATAATGTGCGCATAGCGCGGCATGACCTACTCCAGGTGTGAGGTCAGAGCGAGGATCGTCGAATGCGGCATCTTTGGTTAAGAGTCAAATTTCTGCAAAATGAGGCTCGCGTTATGCCCGCCCAAGCCAATGGAATTCGACATCACGGTACGAATGTCCTGAGAACGGGCGGTATTGGGGACGTAATCCAGATCGCAGGCGGGATCAGGGGTCACATAGTTGATGGTTGGGGGCAGGACTTGGTCCTGCAGCGCCTTTAGGCAGATGATTGCTTCGATGGCACCGGCGGCACCCAACGTATGCCCAATCATCGATTTGGTCGAACTGACGGCGAGGTGATGGGCGTGATCGCCAAAAACTTGCTTGATCGCATTCGTCTCAACCGCATCGTTGAGCTTGGTGCCAGTGCCGTGCGCGTTGATATAGGCGACTTGATCAGGCTCGATCCGGGCGCGCCGTAGGGCCCACTGCATCGCCCGGCCGATCCCCTCTCCTTCTGCATCTGGCGCAGCGAAATGGTTGGCATCCGCGCTCGTACCGTATCCGATGACTGCCCCATATGTGTGTGCGCCGCGCGCCCGCGCGTGGTCGGCATTCTCGAGGACGAGGATGCCGGCACCTTCCCCCATGACGAAACCATCGCGCGTGGCGTCGAACGGGCGGCAGGCTCTCGCGGGCTCTTCGTTTCGGGTCGAAAGCACGCCCATTACATTAAAACCGGCAAAAGCGACCGGCTGGAGGCAGGCTTCCGTCCCTCCGCAGACGACGACATCCGCGTCGCCGCGTTTGATCATCTCGGCGGCTTCGCCAATGGCATTCACGCCCGTGGCGCACGCGGAAACGACGGCCATGTTTGGTCCCTTGATGCCAAACTCGATCGCCACTTGGCCGGCCGCCGTATCCACCAAGATCATGGGGATAAAGAAAGGGCTCACGCGGCGGGGGCCGCGCGTCTCCAGCACCTTGGTTTGTTCGGGGACAGAGAGCGCCCCGCCGACGCCGCTCCCGATCACGATGGCGATTCGCTCGTTGTTGCTTTCGTCGATTTCAAGGCGCGCATCGACCACTGCTTCACGAGCGGCGACGACAGCGAATTGGACAAAGCGTTCTAGCCGGCGAGCTTCCTTGACGTCAAAATGGGATTTGGGGTCGAACCCCTTGACCTCGCCTGCGATCTGGGTCGCGAGATTCGAGGGATCGAACGAGCTGATGCGCGCAATTCCGGAACGTCCGGCTTTCAAGTTCTCCCAAAATGTGGTAACATTGTTTCCCGCCGGCGTTAGAGCACCCATACCGGTAACTACCACTCGCATGTCGCCCGTCATCCCTCAGCTCCTTGTCGTTTGCACGCCATTTCCGGTTCTTTCATTATAACACCAGTGGCCTAGACAGGACGCGCCCGCACACGGGCGAATGAATTCGCTGCAACCCACACCAAAGTCGCCCCGCTGGGGAGCGCGGGGTCTATGACCTCCGGCGACTGGGGAATGGTGAGGCCTCGGCCGACTGGGGACCCAAAAACGTGACTGCTACCCCAGCCTCGGTACCCTTGCCAGCACATGGATAACATGGATAAATGGATATGTCGGTGAAGAGAGTTGGATGGTTATGTAGTTCTGTAGTTGGATAATTGGCGGTTAGGCGGTTTGGCGATTGGGAGAGGGAGAATATCGGTACCCACACTGACAAATGGGTGAAATGGGTGAAATGGGTGAAATGGGTGTAGGAAGGGTTCTGTTTATCAAACATAAAGGTGGGACAAGATGCGAATTGCGATCGATGCCACGGGTGGAGATCATGCACCTCATGCAATCGTGGAAGGAGCGGTTCTCGCTGCCCGCGACTATGGGATCGGAATCAGCCTGGTTGGACAGGCTCGAGCGGTCGAGTCCGAGTTGGCCCAACACGATACGCGGGGTCTTGACATCGGCGTCATAGACGCGCCCGAGACCATTCGGTTTGACGAGCAGCCGGCTCTTGTGGTCAAGACCCGCAAGGGCCTTGCCATGCGTGTCATGTGCGATCTCGTGGTGGCAGGACGGGCGGACGCGTGCGTGACGATGGGGCACACGGGCGCGGCGCTCGTCGCGGGAGTCCTGACCTTTGGACGCATTGAGGGAGTCGCGCGGCCGGCGGTCGGCGTCTGGCTTTTGGGGCTGCAACCTGACACGTTTCTCATCGACGTGGGTGCGAATGTGGACTGCAAGCCCGAATACCTCCTCCATTTTGCACTGATGGGAAGCGTCTTTATGGAACGGATGCGAGGCATCGTGAATCCACGCGTTGCGCTCCTCGCGAACGGCGCTGAGGACAACAAAGGTAACGCGCTCGTCCAGGCAGCCTTTCCGCTTCTCCAAAAGAGCGGCTTGAATTTCATCGGCAATGTCGAAGGGTACGATCTTCCGACGGCCAAAGCCAATGTGGTGGTCATGGATGGCTTGGCCGGGAATGTGGTGCTGAAATACACCGAGAGTCTCTCCGAACACCTCTTGAATTTGGCGGAGCAGGAGTTGGCGGGGCGGCTCTCGGGCGAATCTTGGAATCAAGCGCGTGAGGTCATTGGCGACTTGCGGCGGCGGAGCGATTATGCCGAGACAGGAGCCATCCCCTTGCTCGGGGTTAACCACCTCCTCCTCATTGGGCACGGCCGTTCGGGCGCCAAAGCCACGAAGAGCGCGATTGGCGAGGCAAAACAGGCCGTCGAGGCCGGGCTCGTCGATGCCATCCGCGAGGGGCTGGCCAAGTTGCGCCACGCGTGATCATTTGCGGGGATGGGCGACCATCCTTCGACTGCCCCTTCACTTGGTTCAGGGCTTCGGCTCAGGACAGGCTTCGGGTCGCCCCTACAAGGCAACTACAAGGTAGCGGGGACATGGGGCCGGCGGAGGTGCCGCATTTTGGTGCGCGATGCGAATAGATATTAACCACCGATTTCAGGGATAGACAAGTTGTGGCATATCTTTGCGGCCATCCTGGAGAATTAGCGCTATCGCTTGAGCAAGATTCTCGCGACATTCTTCCAGAGTGCGCCCTTGCCCGTTGGCCCCGGGGATTTCTGGACCTTGCCGTTTTCGTTTGTGTAAAGGTTTCATAAGAGATTCAAGGGGTGTGACTTTAGTCGCTTGAAGCACTTGGCAAGGAATGGTACAATCGAGACGTCAAAAAGTGAATCGGAGAACGAGGAGGGCGAATGCAAGCGACTATGGTTTTGCGCGATGAACATGAGGGTGTTTTGGCCATGCTCACAGTGGTCGAAGCGGCCGCTTACCGTCTACGCGATGGCAAGAGCGTCCCGCCGGACCTCATGCTGAATGCGGTTGATTTCTTTCGCAATTTCGTCGACGAGTGTCACCACGGCAAGGAAGAACAGGAACTCTTTCCCACGCTCGCCGAACGCGGTATTCCGAGCGAGGGAGGCCCCATCGGCGTGATGTTGGCGGAACACGAGCAGGGTCGTGCTTACATCCGGGGGATGAAAGAGGCCGCCGAGCGCTATGCCAAGGGCGACCAGAAGGCGGTGCCAGCTCTGGTCGAGAATACTTTGGGGTACGTGAAACTGTTGCGAGAGCACATCGAAAAGGAGAACACGGTCCTATTCATGATGGCCGACCAAGTTCTTTCTGATACAGACAACACTCGATTGTATGAGGCCTTTGAATCGATCGAAAAAGACCACATGGGTCCCGGCGTCCACGAGCGCTATCATGCGATGATCGGCGAATACCAAAAGATAGCTGCCGGCTGGAGCAAGGTGCCGGTGTAGCAAAGGGGCGCGGTTCCGATTGGGCGCGGGCGCGAGCGGAGCAGGCATCTCCTACGACTGCGTCCCGCAATCCTTCGACTACGCGGCACAAATCGCCGCTCCGCTCGGGACGCGGGGCTCCGCTCAGGATGCTTTCGGGACTCCTCTGGGTGAAGCCCAACCTCCCGCTTGACGGCGGATCCATATAGCACGACAATAGATGGAGCCCCCGCAGTTCACGTGAACTGCGGGGGCTCTTTTTACAGGGACCCTGTTTCTGTACTTGCGGTGCTTAGCCGTTCGGTAGACTGGTGCTAGTGGGTGTCGGGAAGACGCGGAGACCTGGCACGGAAGGCGCGAACCGGACGCCGAGATAGGCCGTGTTACTATTCTGTGGGGACGAGCCCAGTTCGGCATTCAAGGTGAGCGTCTGCGAATTGCGCAGAACGGTGAGATTCACCTTGTCGCCCGGCTTGTGTGCTCCGATCAATTCCGCGAGTGTGTGATTCTGATCAATCGAAGTGTTGCCCACCGCGGTGATGATGTCGCCGGCCTCCAGCCCGGCCTTAGCGGCGGGGCTATTCGCTTCGACCTCAACTACAATGGCCCCATTGGGCACATTTTGCGTTGGCGGTACGACACGCTGCGGATTGGTCGGTGACTGTGGATTGGAGGGCACGGGTTGCCGAAAAATCCCTGTCCCCGGCCTGAACGGCACCCCTAGTTGGAAATTCCTGCCTACCGTGAAGCGGATGCTCTGACCGAGAAAGAACCCCGTGGTTCCTCCAGCCAGAGCGCCCAAGATCAGGCCAAGGACGAGCATGCCGATGGCCAGCAATACAGCACCACGAGTGCTCATAAGTTGTCCTTTCTCTTCTCCCTGCAGCAGGATTCACGATCGCAGATATAATTATAGTCCTGTCCATTAAAGGAGAATGAGAATTGGATTAGCAATTGGCAAGCCGTTGGTCAGGGTCACGTGTCACTGCGACCCCCAGAAGTGCTGGGGGTGCGGGGGTCTAGCGACCCGTGGGATCATCGATCCCGCGGGGTTTGCGGGACCATAGTGGGGCGGGCGCAGTCTCCATGACGGGAGTTGAGATTGCTTCGGGTTCGTCGGTTCAAACCCCGATGGACGAACCCTCGCAATGACGGGGGGACGACCCTCGCAACGACGGGCGAGGGCGACTTGGCAACAGCCCTGGCCTTTGGTTGACAAACCTCTGCCTCTGTGTTAACCTCGCGCAATAGGGATGTCTTCTCGGTGTTGCTCACCTCCATTTTGAATTCCTATCCCTAGCCGCCGAGCTTGCGATAGTTCTT
>JAMCQI010000044.1:0-8889 GCA_023381515.1 Chloroflexota bacterium
GTGATCCGCGGCGAGGGCCTGATCGAGAGCATCTCCGATATCGAAAACATCGTCCTCGGCGCTTCCCAGGGTGGGGTTCCGGTGTACGTAAAGCACATCGCCACAGTGGCGTTTGCCCCGCGTGTGCGCCAAGGCGCAGTGACGCGGGATGGCCGCGGAGAGGTCGTAACCGGCGTCGTCATGATGCTGATGGGAGAAAACTCCCGAGTTGTTGCTCAGCGCGCGAAAGACAAACTCAAAGAGATCCAGAAGTCCTTGCCCGCCGGTGTTACGGTCGAGCCGTTCTACGACCGCACAGAGCTTGTGCAGAAGACCATTCGCACGGTATCAAAGAACCTCCTGGAAGGCGGCCTTCTCGTCATCGCCGTGCTGCTCTTCCTGCTTGGCAACTTGCGTGGCGGTCTGATTGTGGCTGCCGCAATCCCGCTCTCCATGCTCGTGGCGTTCACGGCCATGACCTATGCCGGTCTCTCGGGGAACCTGATGAGCCTGGGTGCCATTGACTTCGGGCTGATCGTGGATGGTTCGGTTGTGCTGATCGAGAACATCGTGCGTAAGTTGGCCGAAAAGAACGGTGGAAAGCGGCAGGATCCGATTCCGGCCATCATCGAAGCCGGCCGCGAGGTGGCGAGGCCGGTCGTTTTCGCGGTCGGCATCATCATCATCGTCTACCTGCCGATCCTGGCGCTGGAAGGCGTCGAAGGCAAGATGTTCAGACCGATGGCGCTTACCGTCATCTTCGCCCTCTGTGCCGCTCTGGTGCTTTCGCTGACTCTGATGCCCGTTCTCGCGTCGCTGGCCTTTCGCAAGGGCGTTAGGGAGCACGAGACGTGGATCATGCGCAAAGCGAAGCAGATCTACCGCCCACTCCTCCGCCGGGCACAGGCCCGTCCGGTAGTCGTAGTTTCCATTACTACCGTCGTCTTCCTTTCGAGCGTCGCCTTGGCGTTGACAATGGGTGCCGAGTTCATTCCGCGGTTGGACGAAGGGGCGATCGCGATTTCCGCGTGGCGCCTGCCCAGTGTATCCCTGACCGACTCCGTGAACAGCACTACCCTGATCGAGAAAACCCTAAAGGGATTCCCGGAAATTCAGACGATTGTCTCTCGTACCGGCCAAGCGGAGATCCCTACCGATCCCATGGGCCTGGAGATGAGCGACGTGTACCTGATCCTCAAGCCGCCGGACCAATGGCCCGACGGCGAGACACGCGAGGAGTTTATCGCAAAGATCGACAAAGTCCTCAAGGAGAACGTCCCCGGCCACTCGTTTGGATACAGCCAGCCGATCGAGTTGCGAGTCCAAGAGATTATCGCCGGCACACGCTCGGATGTCGCGATCAAGCTCTTTGGCGAGGACCTCGATATCCTGAAGCGCAAGGCGGACGAGATCGTCGCCGCGGTATCCCAAGTCCCTGGCGCTGCGGACACTAAGGCCGAGCAGGTTGCCGGCTTGCCGTATCTCCGGATTCGCATCAATCGAGGGGAGGTAGCACGCTACGGGATCAACGCATCACAGGTGCTCGACGTGGTGGAGGCTATGGGCGGGAAGACGGTCGGACAGGTGATGGAGGGGCAGCGCCGTTTTGCGCTTCAAGTTCGTTTTCAGGAGGATGAACGCCAGAACCTGGAGCAGATCCGGAACCTCAAGGTCTCCGACCCGCAGGGCCGGCTCATTCCTCTCAATCAGCTTGCCAAGATCTGGGTCGAGCAAGGTCCGGCTCAGATCAGCCGCGAGAACATCCACCGACGGATCGCCATCGAGGCCAACGTTCGCGGCCGAGACCTTGCAGGGTTCGTGGCCGACGCCAGGGGGACAGTCGAACGGAAAGTGAAGCTTCCGCCCGGCTACTGGATCGAGTGGGGCGGCCAGTTCGAGAATCTTCAGCGGGCGACGGCCAAACTCGGCATTGTCGTTCCGTTAGCCCTCTTTTTGATCTTTGTGCTGCTGTACACAACGTTCAACTCCGCAAAACTCGCTCTGCTTATTTTCGTGAATGTGCCGGTTGCAGCGACCGGCGGCATATTCGCGCTGGCAGTTCGCGGCATGCCGTTCAGCATCTCGGCGGGCGTGGGGTTCATTGCGTTGTTTGGCGTTGCGGTGCTGAACGGAGTCGTCCTCGTCAGTTACATCAATCAGATGCGCCAGCAAGGCATGAGCGCGGAGGATGCGGCGTTTCATGGGGCCGAAGTGCGCCTTCGACCGGTCTTAATGACGGCGATGGTTGCGAGCCTCGGCTTTATTCCTATGGCGCTCTCCACGGGCGCGGGAGCGGAGGTCCAACGGCCGCTGGCCAGCGTTGTAATTGGCGGTTTGATCACATCAACCTTGCTGACCCTTCTGGTTCTTCCGGCAATCTACGGATGGTTCACCAGGGAACGGCCGGAACCGGAGATCTGAGGAAGAAATGAAAGAGATCAAAGCTATCATTCAGGAGTTCATGTTGCCGAAGGTCGTGGAGGCGCTACGGGCGCATCCGGAGTTTCCGGGCCTGACGGTTTCGCGAGTAAGAGGGTTTGGCCGGTCCGGGACAGAGGAGGACCTTTCGGAGACGCCTCCAAAGATGAAGCTCGAAATCGTGGTTCCGGCCGCGCTCGTGGACAGCGTGGTCGAACTGATTCGATCGCATGCACATACGGGTCGCCCCGGTGACGGCAAGATCTTCGTTTACGCGGTTGATGAGGTTGTAAGGATTCGGACTGGAGAAAGGGATCAGGAGGCCCTTTGAGCCTATATGCGCAGATCGCGGCGTCAGAGACACGCGGTAGAAGCAGAGTCGCGCAGAGCCGCGATCGCCGTTATTGTCGCCACCATCACACTGGCGATTATCGGCTTCATCGCTCATCTCTTACGCCAGAAGGGTTGGCTCGGGCGAGGCCGGCGTGAACGGCATTAGCGATGCAAATGGTTGTGACTTAAGGAGCAAGGTATGCCAGCACTCCGCAGATATTTTCGTGAGTGCTCCAGAAGGCGGCGTGGCGCAGTGGACCTTATCGGACGAGTGCGCACTCATGACGAAGTTTCGTTCAGGACCCTGGTAGAACGGTATCAGTCAGAGATCGTAGCGTTTACGCGCGCTGTAACCGGAGATGAGAACGAAGCCGACACCTTAGCGCAGAACATATTCGTTCGTGCTTACCGGGATTCAAGTCCGCACGAAACCTCGATGGCCAATACCACCTGGATATATCGTCTAGCGTTTCAAGAGTGCGTTCTCCAGGGCAGAATCAAGGTATTAAGAAGAACGCTCCAGGCACTTCGGGCCGCATTCCTGCCCCCCCGAACACCGAAGAGCACGGAGACCACTGGGTGCACACAAATCGGTGGAAATAGCGCGATGCGTGAAGGGCTGCAAGCTCTTTCGCTGAGGGCAAGGATGCTTCTATTATTGAGAGAAGTCGCGCATCAGTCGGTTTCGGAATTGGCTCAGATCACCGGATATGACGTAAACGTGATCCGGGAGCAGTTGTTCAAAGCACGGCACGATCTTTCAACGGCCTTGCGTCAGATGGAATCGAGACGGGTCTAGCAAACAGCAACTCAATGCCTTCAGCCGTGAATACTCTCGAGAATGTTCTGGTGTACGCCATCTGGCCCGCGTTGGCGGCCGTTCTAGGAGCGGTCGTTTGTGCCTGGCGCCCGCCGACCCCGGCCCTCCGGAGCAGCCTACAGCACTTTGCGGCAGGGGTCGTGTTCTCGGTTGTAGGCGTGGAACTGCTACCGGACATTCTTCGCGAGCACCAGCCGGTACCCGTGATCGTCGGGTTCACAGTGGGTATCGCTGCGCTGCTCGCGTTGCGGTCGTTCGGCCCATCAGATGGATCGCTCAAGAAGAATCCAGGCAAGCTTCCTCTCCCTTTTCTGTTCGCCATGGGCGTGGACATCCTCATCGACGGGTTTTTGATCGGAATTGGATTCGCCGCGGGCGCGAAGGAGGGCAAACTGTTGACCTTTGCGCTTACAGTTGAGTTACTGTCCCTGGGAATCGCAACCGTTGTGACACTCACGGACGCTGCCATACCGCGAAAGAGAGCCGCCGTAGTTACATCTTTCGGCGCGTCTCTGATTTTGATTGGCGCAGGCCTTGGCGGAACGGTGCTGCGCGGCCTCTCTCATACAGGGCTGGAGGTTGTCCTCTCGTTCGGCTTAGCAGCACTTCTTTTCCTGGTAGTAGAGGAGTTGCTTGTGGAGGCGCATGAGGTTCCGGAAACCCCGTTGATTACGAGCACGTTCTTCGCCGGTTTTCTCCTGTTCCTCGTCCTTGGGATCGTCTTATGACTCGGGCAATTTGGCGGATTATTAATCAGAAGGAGACCGATGACCAGCGTTAACGAGCTCCAGCGGTATGTCTATGGCGCGAAAGGAGACCACCCCGCCAATGCCTGATTCTCTACATTTCAAAATCCACGGCATGGATTGCGCGGAGGAAGTCGGCATTCTGAAGCGTGAACTCCTCGATCTGGTCGGAAATGAATCTAGTCTGTCGTTCGATATTCTCAACGGCCGGATGACTCTGCAGGACGGCGGCCGACTCTCCGTGCAGCAAGTCATCGAAAGAGTGGCAAGGACGGGAATGTCTGCCGAATTGTGGACAGCCGACCAACGTGCAACCCGGTCTGAGGCCCGAAGCTGGTGGCGTGATACTCGAACGTCTACGACCGTTCTTAGTGGCTCGCTGATCGCGGTGGCGTTTTGTCTCCATGCCGTCCTCAGCGGAAGCCTGTTAGCGGCGTTGGCCTCGGAGCATGTGGGTGCTGGCGGCGTCACGCCGATTCCCGTCCGAATGCTCTATCTGCTTGCGGTCATCACTGGTGCTTGGTTTGTCCTGCCTAAGGCATGGTTCTCCCTGCGACGATTCCGCCCAGACATGAACCTCCTGATGACCGTCGCGGTCATCGGCGCGGTCGCCCTCGGGCAATGGCTCGAAGCGGCCACGGTCTCCTTCCTCTTCGCCTTGTCACTGGCCCTGGAATCCTGGAGTGTCGGACGCGCCCGGCGCGCGGTCGAGGCGCTCTTGAAGATCGCTCCGGAATCCGTCAGCGTCGTGGAACCTGACGGCACGATCCATGAGAGGCTCTCGGCGAGCGTTCCAGTAGGCACTCTCTTCCGGGTAAGCCCTGGAGAGCGGATCGGGCTGGATGGCACCGTGGTTCAGGGAACGACCGATGTCAACCAAGCTCCGATCACCGGTGAAAGCCTCCCGGTTACGAAAGAACCCGAGTCCTCCGTGTTTGCCGGGACCATCAATGGAAATGGTGTGATCGACGTGCGCTCCACCAAGAGCGCAAACGACACTACCCTGGCGCATGTAATTCGGCTGGTGGGAGAAAGTCAAGGCCGCCGCTCCCCCGCCGAACAGTGGGTGAATCGCTTCGCTCGCATCTATACACCAACGGTGTTCGCGGTGGCGATCCTGACGGCGACTGTCCCACCAATCTTGTTCCATCAACCATGGGCAACGTGGTTTTACCAGTCGCTGGTACTGTTGGTGATCGGCTGCCCGTGCGCGTTGGTGATCTCAACGCCGGTGAGCATCGTCGCCGGGCTCGCCGCCGCGGCGCGCAACGGAGTTCTCGTCAAGGGCGGATTGGCGCTCGAGACACCTGCACGGCTCAAGGCGATCGCCATGGACAAGACGGGAACACTCACTGAGGGCCGACCATCAGTCGCCAAGGTCGTCGCGTTGAACGGTCATACCGAGCAGGAATTACTCGAGCGAGCGGGCTCGCTGGAGGCTTCAAGCCAGCACCCTCTGGCTCGTGCGATTTGCGATTACGTCAGTGCGCGCGGCCTGCAATCGGGACCGGTCACGGAGTTCACCCTTATCCCAGGCAAGGGCGCGACAGCGCGACTCGACGGCAAATCCTTCTGGCTCGGCTCCCACCGATTCTTGGAGGAACGGGGGCAGGAAACGCCCGAGGTGCACTCAGTGCTCGGGGACTTGTCGGCTACCGGTCATTCCGTTGTCGTCATCGGCAACGAAACCCACGTCTGCGGATTCATTGCGCTGTCCGACCGGCTTCGGCCCGGCATTCCAGAGTTGCTGGCGGCGACCCGCGCCCTTGGGGTACCTCACATCGTGATGCTGACCGGCGACAACGAAGGAACTGCCCGCACCATCGCCCGGCAAGCAGGAATCGAAGAAGTGCGGGCTGAACTCTTGCCAGCCGATAAGGTGGCCGCAATCGAGTCCCTCGTTCAGCAATACGGGTCGGTGGCTATGATCGGCGACGGCGTGAACGACGCTCCGGCGATGGCCCGTGCGAGCATTGGCATTGCCATGGGCGCCATCGGCAGCGATGCGGCGATCGAAGCGGCCGACGTCGCCCTCATGTCGGATGACCTGCGCCAACTGCCATGGCTCATTGCCCACTCCCGGCGGACGCTTTCAATCATCTGCCAGAATATCGTTCTTTCGTTGGCGGTGAAGTTCGTCTTTGTCGCTCTCGCGTTCGCCGGGCATGCTTCGCTGTGGGCAGCAATCGCCGCAGACATGGGCGTTTCCTTGCTCGTCATCTTCAATGCGCTCCGACTTGTTAGCTCAGGGCCTCAACTCCCGCGGACAGACCATACCTATGAACACGCATAGCCCCGACAACGCGGCTCTTGCCGGCCGCACGATCCATATACTGGATGGCGCCTTGCTTGACGACCCGGCGTCGCCCGGAATGGGTGCGGTGCGCCGCCAGACCGCCACGAAAACGGTCGTGAGGTGATATGCGGCGCTACCTGACGATCGTCCTGAGAGGGCTGTTGGGGGGCGTCCTGCTTTACGCCGCCTATACGAAAATCCGCGACCCCTGGGAAGTGTTCGCGATGTCCATCGCCGCCTATGGACTATTGCCGGAGTGGGCGGTGTTGGTGGCGGCGCGGACGCTTCCTTGGCTGGAAGTTGTGCTCGGCGTGCTCGTCATCAGGGGTTATGCCCTGCGATACACCTCGCTGGCTATCACCGGCCTACTCGGCTCGTTCTTTGGGGTCATGCTATTTTCCTTCGCGAGGGGTCTGGCGATTGACTGTGGCTGTTTTGGGCCGGGCGAAACGCTCGGTCCGCGCACGCTGCTGAGAGACGGCGTGCTGCTCGCGGCCTCGACTCTGCTGACCGTTTTATGCTTCCGCTCCCGCCCCGCGGGCGAGACAGGCGCACGGGAGACCGGGCCCGCCACCACCAAGGAGACTATCCGATGAAAAGACGACGAACAATGAACGTGCTGATCTGGCTCGCAGTGAGCCTTCTTGCGGCAGTATCACCCGCCCAGCAGATTCCTCGACAGTCGCCCGATTTCACAGCTCTGACTGCCGCAGGAAAACCCCTACAGCTAAACCAGTTCCGTGGGAAGCCGCTGGTAGTCGAGTTCCTGCTGACCGAGTGCCCGCACTGCCAGGAGACAGCACAGGTGCTGGAGAGGCTGCAGAAGGAGTACCGAGCCCGTGGGCTCCAGGTGATTGCGGTGGCGTTCAACCAGGACGCACAAGCCAGGCTGCCGGGACTCGTCAAGAAGCTGAATCTCTCCTTTCCGGTTGGCTCCGCTTCACAACTGTCCGTCTTTCAGTACCTGCAAATGTCGTTTACCAGGCAGTACTCGGTCCCGTTCCTTGCCTTCATCGATGGGAGCGGGGTCATTCGGGCCCAGTTCACCGGGGGCGATGCGTTCTTCAAAGACACGGAGGGCAACATGCGATCCAACATCGAAGCTCTCCTGAAGAGAGGCACGCCATCCGGGACGGGGACGGCCCCTCCTGCGAAGTTGCCCCAGAAGAAGCGATGAAAGCCCAGAGTCGGGTGGGCGGTTCAGCACTAGGTGGAGGCGCTGCCGTGGACCATGAAGGCATGAAGGAGTCTGGCTTTGGCGCTGCTGTTTTCCTGGCCGCGCTGCTGATGGCGCTTTGGTGGCCGATGTGACGGCTCCCGGAGGCAGTGAGCTTCTGGAAGAGTCCTGATGAGTGAGCTTTGACCCCCAGGTGGGAATAGAATCGGGTGGAAGGAGGCAGACATGCAACCGTTTGAGAAGACCGTGACTACCGACAAACCTTTCGAGCAAGCAGTCTCGGCGGTGGAGCTGAAAGCTGCCGAGAAGGGATTTCGGGTCTTACATACCCATGACGTGGCTGCGACGCTGGCCGAAAAAGGATTTCCGCGATCACCCCTGAAGATCATCGAGATCTGCAACGCGAAGTACGCGAGCCAGGTGCTGGACAAGGACGTCCGGATCTCCTTGATGCTGCCCTGTCCGATCAGCGTCTTCATCCAACAGGACAAGACGCACATCAGCACGCTACTGCCATCTTCGATTTCGCAGTTCTTCCCCGAGGCGGGCATCGACCAGTTGGCGGCCGAGGTGGAGGCCATCGTGGTCCAGATTATCGATGAAGCGCGTTAGCGCCAGAGGGAACTCTCGGGCGCCTGCAACTTCTTGAATTCTTATCGCCTGGCCTCCGACGGGTGGACATGCGAGCAAAGTTCGAAACGGTGGCCACGAGGTGGGTGGTGATTGGCGGGCTGGTCACGTCAGCCCTTCTGACGCTGGTTGTCCTGCCGACGCTCTATCTGCGACTTGAAAGGAAACTACCAGTCAAAGAGGAGCCTCGATGAACACATCAGAGGACTCTCGAAAGCCCCGCCGTGCGATCACTGAACCAACGCGCACTGGCAGACCGCCGCAGCCTGTTCCCGCCGTTCAACGTCGTCCTTGCGCTTCGCCGTTGGATGCGGCGCGCGACCGCTTTTCGCCGGTGGTCGCCTTGATCGCAGCCCGCATCGCCCTGGCGTAGACGTCCCAATCCGCGAGCCTCTCCTGGCACTCCCCGCAGATGAGCAGATGCTCCTCGACTCCCGCAGTGTCAGTCTCGGCCAACCGACCCAACGCGTAGAGTTCGATGTCGTCGCCG
>JAMCQI010000044.1:8899-9942 GCA_023381515.1 Chloroflexota bacterium
TCGCCGGCAATGTGGCTGGTTGCCATTTCAGATGCCCGTATCCAGTATCAGCAAATACGTCAAGTGTCGGCAATATTGGTCTGTTTCGCGGCACAACACGCAGTTTTGTTCGTGTTCTTTTTGCTCGTGGACGCGGACCCTGGAAGTGTGGGTGCCCGCAGAGACCTCCCGGCCAACTACGCGCGGTTCTTCCGCGCGTTGGGCCACCGGATTCGGTCCTACAGAACGGAACGTCTACTAAGCCAGGAGGACATGATCTCCTACGGCTTCAGCGTGCGTCACTGGCAGATGATCGAAGCCGGACGTCCGGTCACCGTATTCACGCTCTTGCGAATCTGTGAGGCCTTCAACTTGACGTTGGAGCAGCTCTGCGCCGGTCTCTCGCAGCACTTACGGAAGCGCCGGGGGGAATAGGCTTGCCGGTCGCGGCGCGCCTCGCACCCGCGCAGATGTCCTCTGGCCTGCGTGGCGCTCAATTCGGACGAATCGAAGGCCGCGCAGTGTTCAACCGCTGAGAGAACCGAAAAGAACCAGGTTCCCGCCGCTCTCGTACTCCCGAAACCGTATACGCAATGCGAGTACGGCTTCTGTCAGAACACCTCGTCCTCCCGCCTCGAAACCCGCTGAGCCAGCACGGCTTACCCGGCGCGACGAAATCCTGTTCTATACAGTCCTGCGTCGAAAGTCGGCACGCTTCGCCGGAAAACAATTACGAGACTTGCCAGAATCGAACAATCGAGCTGTCGAACGACGCTAACGCCGATCTTGTTCGGGGCCACCGGTCAAAACGGAAGTTTCCAGAGATGTTGAACGACGGCGGCGGATGGGACCGGGGAACGCGCAACTGGGTTGCGGCGATGGATCGGGTCGCCATGCGATGTGAAACATCAATCGAGGCAAGAGTCAGAACCGGAACGAAGCGTCGCGGATCGATCTGAGGTTCACGCGGTCCAGGCACCGCATATTACGAAGTTGCAGGCGCCCGAGAGTTCCCTCTGGCGCTAACGCGCTTCATCGATAATCTGGACCACGATGGCCTCCAC
>JAMCQI010000063.1 GCA_023381515.1 Chloroflexota bacterium
CATCAATCTCGATGTAATCTACCTGCATCCCCGCTTCTTTCAGCGCATCCATGACGCCTTTCGTCCGTTCCCCGCGGGTCGGCTGCGACAGCAAGCCCCACACCATCGCCCGATCCCCCTTCTTCAAGCCCGACCGCTTGAACGCTTCCACCCCGAGATCGTGACCCGCCTGGTACAACTGCGCCCCCACATAGCCGAACCCATTCGCCTGGTAAGCAGCTTGGGCTTTGGGGAGTGGGGTATTCTGGCTGGTGACGATGATGCCTTGCTTCTCGGCGTCGGCAATCAACGAGTCAAAGGATTCGTCGCCGGGATGGCCCATGACGGCGATGCCGTCCGGCTTGGTCGCCGCCGAGGTCCGGAACTGGGAGATCATCGTCTGCGGGTCCCAGTTCGACCACACATAGTCCACCTTGGGACCCAAGACGTTCTGCGCCTGGACGGCCCCGTTATAGACGTTCACGGCAAAGACGCCGCCCTGGGGACCGCCCGGGAAGAAGACGATCCGCACGTTGCTGCACCATTTGCCGGCGAGGGCTCCCGGTGCCGGGGGCGGAGCCGTCGTCGGTTGAGCGGCCGTGGTCGGCGCGGTGGTTGCCGACACCGCGGTGGGCCCGGACGTCGGTTGCGCCGGAGCGGTAGTGGCGGGCGGAGCCGGCGGTGGAGCGGCGCAGGCTGCGAGCGCTACCAGTATGAATAGCGCGAGCAGGACAAAGGTCAGCTGCTTTTTCATTTGTTACCTCTCCTCCTTGGGAGTAAATGCGTACCCTGTTTCTTGGAAAGAGCGTGCGCAAAAGTTTCCTTTACCACCTCCTTTCGTCGGCCGCAAGAAACGAGCAGCAAAAACCATTCAGAACCGACACGTGGAAGCCTAAATCGCATGGACAGCGCACAAAACAGAAAAGCCTCCTGACCGCGGCGCATCAGCACCGGACCAAAAGGCCTCCATCACACCTTTGACGGGGTTCGCTATTCTTATCGACTGCGTGAGAATCAGGGATGCTTGGCATACGTCTGTTCTCCGTTGCCGCTTTGAAAGCCAAGGCTACTGGACAGCTACCGCCTGAGAAGAGGGTTGTAGAGTCAACAAAGAACTCTGACGAACGACGAGTTCGGGAGTGAGCAATGTGGTCGATGGTTTGGCGTTGTCTTTGCCCGGTTGGGGCGATTGGATGTGCGAGTGCAAGACTTGGACGGCGACGCGGCCGACGTCGACCACATGTTGATGAACCGTGGTCAATGGGGGCCAGAAGTAGGCTGATTCAGGGGTATCGTCGAATCCCACGAGCGCCACATCTTGAGGAACGCGGCGGCCCAAGTGGTGAGCTGCCCCCAGCGCGCCGAGCGCCATCTGGTCGTTGCAGGCAAAAACTGCGTCCACATCCGGCTGCTGCGCAAGCAGCTTGCGCAGGCCTTGGTCGCCGCTCATGGCCGACCAATCGCCTTCCACGACAAGGGATGGCGCTGGGTTCAAGCCCGCACGCAAGAGTGTTTCTCTCCAGCCCTCGTACCGCTCGCGCGCCTCCCACCATACCAGAGGACCCGTAATCAAGCCGATCTTGCGCCGTCCCTGATCAAAGAGATGTTGAGTGACCATCGCCGCACCGGCTCGGTTATCCACTGCCACAACCGAGAGGCCGGGACTTGGCCGCATACTGAGAAAGACTGTCGGAGGCAATTGTTCCAACCAATCGGGTCGGATCCATTCGCGATTGCGGCCCACCTCGGGGACGGCCCAGACAATTCCATCCACCCGCCGGGCGGCTAGGGTGTCCAAGATCGAAGCCACGTTCGGATCGTCGGGGTTGGGTATCAGATTGAGAAAGAGCGAGTAACCCAATTCGTTCGACTGTTGCTCCACTCCTGCCACCGTACGTGAAGGTCCGTAATAGTCCAAGCCCCAGGCGACGACGGCCAGGGTATTGCTCTTGCGACTCACCAGGCTGCGCGCCAGGATGTTTGGCCGATAGCCCAGACTCTTGATGGCCTTCTGGACGCGATGTCGGGTCGCCTCGCTGATCTCGCCCTGGTTATTGACGACGCGGGAGACGGTCTTGATGGACACGCCCGATTGTTTGGCCACATCACGCAATGTCACATGCAGCGAATGGGGTTTCGGCAGGTAGAGTTTTCGCATAAGTGGGTTCGCACCCCGCTGACAACGTTGACGACAACGCTAACGACATTATACGACGACGTCAGCCGAAAGTCAATACCTGAACCTCTGTTCGCCAGGACTGGGCCCGATTCTCCACAGGTCCTCATCGAAGCCGTGCCGGCCGACAGAGCTGTGGGGGGCAAGTTCAAGAAGCCTGACCCTTTCCTCTTTGACCGCGGCTGGCTTTTGGATACAATACCCTCGATAGGTTGCACTCCAATGCCAACCCCACAACCGCCCCACCCTCTATCCAACCCCGATGATTTGCTCGCGCAGATGACGCTGGAGCAAAAGGTCGGACAGGTGCTCCTCGTCTGTTTTAATGGCACCGCTCTCACTCCCGACTCGCGCGCAGAGATCATTGAGCTTCACGTGGGCGGCGTCATCTTCCTCGACCACAATATCGAATCGCCGGCTCAACTGGCGCAGCTGGCCGACGACTTGCAGCAAGCGGCACGCGCGAACGGCAGCCCTGCGCTTTTCATGGCTATCGACCAGGAAGGGGGCACCGTCACACGCTTGAAGGACGAAAAAGGGTTTACCGAATTCCCCGGAGCGATGGCGATTGCGGCGACCGGAGATGTGGAGAACGCGCGCCGCATTGCGCGGGCGATGAGCGCGGAATTGCGCGCGGTCGGCATTAATCTGGACCTCGCTCCTGATCTCGACGTGAACAACAACTCGCAGAATCCAGTCATCGGCACGCGCTCGTTCGGCTCCGACCCCACGCGCGTCGCAGAATTTGGCATTGCGTTTATACAAGCGATGCAAGACGCGGGTATTGCTGCGGTAGGCAAGCATTTTCCCGGCCACGGCGACACGGCGCTAGACTCACACCATTCACTTCCGACAGTGCCCCACGACCGTGCGCGACTCGAATCCGTGGAATTCGTCCCATTCAGGGCCGCGATCAAGGCCCAAGTTGCAGGCATCATGTCGGCACACATCACTTTTCCCGCGATTGATTCCACGCCGGGCCTCCCGGCCACTCTTTCGCGGAAGGTGCTCACAGACCTCTTGCGTCGCGAAATGCAATACGATGGCCTGATCATGACGGATGAACTGACGATGGGCGCGGTCGCCACGAGCGGCTTTCCCCCGCCCCAAGCGGCCGCCGCCGCACTCGCCGCCGGAGCGGACATGCTCCTCCTCCAGACCGGATTCGGCATGCACCAGCAGGTGCGACAAGAGTTGATCGCACGTGTGCAGCGGGGCGACATTCCCCGCGCGCGTCTCGACGACGCCGTGCATCGCGTGTTGTTGGCCAAAGCGCGATTCGGCATCCTGAGCGGAACGGAGTCTAGAACGCCAGACCGGGTCGGCGCACCGGAAACCAAGTCCCTCGCGCGCGAGATCGCGGCGCAATCCATCACATTGGTGCGCGACGATCCTGGTCTTGTGCCCATCCGCCTCGGCGCACCCATCCTCGTCGTGGAAACGAGAGCTTTCGGCCTCGGTAAACGACTCCATGCGGCGACGGTACTGGTCGCCGAGCAACCCACACCGAACGAGATCGCGGCTGTGGTCGAGGCCGGGAAGGAGACGGGCGCAGCCCTTGTCGCGACGAGCGATGTGGCGAAGAACAGGCAGCAAGCCGAACTGGTCCATGCACTGCAACAGGCCCACGTTCCTATCATTCTGATCGCCATGCGCTCGCCCTACGATACGCTCTACCTGAAAGATGCATCGACATTGCTGGCGATCTACGGCGCGTCCCCGCCGACACTCGACGCGCTGATAGACATCCTTACGGGGAAGATCAAGCCACAAGGCCGGCTGCCGGTGCACCAGATGTCGTCGTCCGCTTGAGCCGCGATGTCCTTCCTGTCACTCGATCCTTCCAATCCCGCCCATCTCTCGGCGATTGTTTCGATTTGGACCGCGGCCTGCGGCCCCGCACTGGCCATGACTCGCCGTTTGGCTGCCTACAATCTGCAGCCCGCGACCGGCGCAGTGCAGGCCGGCCAAGTTGCCGTCCGCTATGATGCACCGATCGGATTTGTCCTTTGCAGCGCGCTTCCCGGCGACCGCGCGACCTCTCCTCCCGAACTCGGCTGGATAGATGCCGTTACGGTCTTGCCGGATGCACAGGGCCACGGCATCGGCAGCGAGCTGCTGGCATGGGCGGAAAACTCGCTGCGCGAGCAGGGCTGCACCGGAGCAAAGCTCGGCGGCGGCCTTCGCCCGTTCGCCGCGGGCTATCCGGCGGAATTAGGGAATGAGGGTTTTTTCCGCCGTCGCGGTTTCAGGGCTCGGGCGGGGAGTGAATATGTCTGGGATGTCGCACGCGATCTGAGCGACTATGTGACGACGCGACGGTGCGACGACGCGGCCATCCGTCCCGCGCAGCCGGGCGAGGAAAACAGGTTGCTTGAGTTCTTGGAGCGGGAATTTCCGAATCGTTGGCGCTTCGCATTCCAGGAATTCCGACGCGAGGGCGGTCGCATTTCCGATTGGGTCGTACTTTTGACCGGACGAGGCGTGGATGGATTCGCGCGGTTGACATTTGAGGACTCGGTGCAGCCCCTCGGACGTTTTTATCCGCACAGTCTCCCGCGACCCTGGGGACAGCTGGGACCGATCGGGGTGAGCAAGGATCTCCGCGGGAAAGGCTATGGCGGCGCGCTCCTCGACGTGAGCCTCGGTCATTTGCGCGAGCGCGGCGTGCGCGGCTGCATCATCGACTGGACCGACTTGGTTGATTTCTATAGCAGGTTTGGATTCAAACCGTATCGGCAGTACGCTATGCTCGTCAAGGCGTTGTGAGCCCAGAGGAGGCCATGGACATCGTTCCACTTACCGAATCCCGCAACCCAGCCAGCGAGAATATCGATTCCCTCTCGACGCTCGACATGTTGCGAGTGATCAACAGCGAGGACCAGTTAGTGCCGCGTGCGGTCTCGGCTGAACTGGCCCCCATCGCTCAAGCGGTGGATCGCATTGCGGAGAGAATGCGAAGGGGCGGGCGACTGATCTATCTTGGCGCGGGCACTTCGGGCCGACTGGGCGTCCTCGATGCGGCGGAGATTCCGCCGACGTTCAGCTTGTCGCCCGACCGCGTGATTGCCGTCCTCGCGGGAGGAGAACGCGCGATCACAAATTCGATCGAAGGTGCGGAAGACGATGCGGACGCCGGCGCGCGCGATCTGGCGGCCTTGAGCGTGTCGACCGAGGACACGGTCGTCGGCATTTCCGCAAGCGGGCGGACCCCGTATGTCTTGGGAGGTATGGCGGAGGCCAAGCGGCGCGGCGCCTTGGTGATCAGTCTTGCCTGCAATCGCCCTTCGCCGATGGGAGCGCTAGCGGACCTGAGCATCGCACCGCT
Organism: Chloroflexota bacterium; assembly: GCA_023381515.1. The sequence goes on from JAMCQI010000063.1 coordinate 5,484, forward strand.
TGTCGGGCCAGAGATCCTCACGGGATCCACACGTCTTAAAGCCGGAACGGCGGAGAAACTTGTGCTCAACATGATCAGCACGGGAGTCATGGTCCGCCTCGGCAAGACCTATGGCAATCTGATGGTGGATATGCAGGCGACTAATAGCAAATTGCGGGGCCGGGCTCGGCAAATGGTCGAAATGGCGTGCGAGGTTTCGACGAGCGAAGCCGAGTCGCTATTGCGCCGGTGTGGAGGAGAGGTCAAAACGGCGATCGTGAGTGCGCTCGGCCATCTATCCCCGGAGCAAGCGCGGCACCGGCTGGACACGGCAAAGGGCTCCGTGCGAGCCGCGCTCCAGGACCGTCCGTGACGCGGGGTTTCAAAGGAATAGGGTTGCTCGCCGCCGCCAAGCTCCGCAAGACCGGCCCGCTCGCCCAGGGGAAATGGTTGCGCACGTTTTCATGGAGTCTATCGGAAACATGACTCATCTGGTATTTGGCGTGGACGGTGGGAGAACCTCGACCAAATGTGTCCTCGCGACCACCGAAGGACGAATCCTGGGACGCGGCGCGGGCGGCCCTCTGATTTATCTGGCTGCCGAAGGAGGCCGAGAACGCATGGCGGAATCGCTGCGCGAGGCCTTCGAGCGGACGTGGCACGCGGCCGACACTTTGCCTCAGCCGGTTCAAGCCGTCGGGCTGGGACTCGCCGGCGTCGAGCCGGGGACAGCGGAGGCGCATCTCGTTTTAGACCTCGTTCCTCAGATTTTGGAGACGCAGCGGATCGCGCTGGAGACGGACGCCTACGCCGCACTGTTGGGCGCCCATATGGGCAAGCCTGGGGTTGTCGCGATTTCCGGGACAGGCAGTATCGCGATGGGTGTTAATGCGCAGAAGCAAAGAGCACGCGCAGGCGGCTGGGGTTGGCTCGCGGGTGATGAAGGGAGCGCCTTTGCGATTGGGCGTAGTGGGGTGCGCGCTGCCTTTAATGCACTGGACGGCGTCGAGCCCCCGACGTTACTTGAAGAAATGCTCCCACATCACTTGCTAGTCCCCTCGTTGTACGAGGTCAAACGTTTGATTTATGCCCAAGACTTTGGACCGCGTGGTTTTGCTTCCCTGGCGCCCCTGATCTCCGAGGCCGCACAACAGGGCGATGGCGCCGCCCTGCGAATCATCCGCGAGGCCGGGCAAGCGCTAGCGAACCAAGTTTCTGCCGTGGTACGTCGATTGGATTTTCAAAGGGCCGATGTGGCACCCGTTGGCGGCGGGTTTGAGCACATCCACGGGCTGGCCGAGTCGTTTGAAAAAGCGGTCTACGCCCTTGCCATTCCGACAACCGTCGTCGCGCCCAGGCTTGCTCCCGTTTACGGTGCTGTGATCATGGCACTGGAGCAATGCCAGGTCGATTTGGACAAGGTGATGCCGGTCTTGCAGTCGCAGGCGTCGATTTAGCCGCCGACTCTACACATTCTGCAGCGATCTCATCTTTACGGCAGCAAAACCTCGGCTGCCATCCTCGTGCTGCCGGGAAACGCGACCTATGATGTCCCTGACTCTAGCCGAAGGTGAGCGCATCGCTCGATTTCTCGACCTCAAAACCTCCCTTCCCGAACACGCCGATTTTGCATTCGTGTTTGGCACCCATCACCCTGACCCGGGCTCTATCGCCGCGAACCTATGGAAGAGCGGAATCGTACCGCGGGTGATACTGACCGGGGGACAGAATCGCCTGACGGGAGAAATCGAAGCGAATAGACATCTCGAAATACTGCTCCAAAGCGGAGTCCCCAGAGACCGCATCGTCGTCGAAGCCGAGTCCACGAACACACGGGAGAACGTCGTGTTCGCCCTTCGTGAGCTCGCCAAGTGTCATGATCCGGAAGGAATCCAGTCGCTTGTCGTCGTCGCAAAATGGTATCACTCTCGCCGAGCCATGATGACCCTCAGACGCTACCTGCCGGCCGGAGTACGCTATTTCGCGACGACCTATGAGGTGGATGGTATCACTCGCTCGGACTGGTGGCTCACCGAAGAAGGACGCCGGCGAATCACGAAGGAACAACAACTCATTGCCCAAGACTTGGCGCGGGGGTATCTTGCGCAAGTCCGAGAGGACGACGGCCTCTTCCTCTAGCAAGACCCTTACCCCTTTATCGCTCCGATTCGCAAGCCTTGCATAAAATACCTCTGGAAGGCGAAGAAGAAAACGATCATCGGGATCGCGGCGAGGGCCGCGCCCGCCATCAGCAAACCATAGTTCGTGCCGAATTCGCTCGTGTGGATAAACGACAAGCCGACTTGGAGCGTGAACAAGTCTGGGTTCTGCAAGACGATCAGCGGCCAAAGGAACGAGTTCCAATAGCGTTGGAACGAAAAGATCGCCGTGACGGCGAGCGCGGGGGTGGAGAGCGGGATGATGATCTTGGTAAAGATCAGCCATTCCGATGCGCCGTCCATGCGCGCGGCTTCCTCCAGTTCGCGCGGCAGCGTTTGGATGTACTGCTTGAGAAGGAAAATACCGATCACGTCCGCGAGACCGGGCAGAATCACACCGGCAAAGCTGTTCACCAACCCCCATTGGGTGATCATCAGATACAGCGGAACGAGCGTCACCTGCCCCGGAATCATGAGCGCGGCAAGCACCATGGCGAACAGCACGTTCGACCCGGGGAACTTGCGCTTGGCGAAGGCGTAGCCCGCCATGGAATCGAATAACAAGTGGATGGCAGTGCTCAACAGCGTAATGAAAGCCGTGTTCAGAAACCAGATGTAGAGGCGGGGAACCTTCCAGACCTCTTCCGATCCGGGAATGGGGATGCTGGTGGTGCCGCTCGCCTTCAAGATGTCGGCGAAATTGTCCAGCGTTGCATGGGCAGGGATGATGTCGGGCGGTAGTTTCACCGTCGAACTGGCCGGAGTAAAGGCGGTGTTGAACAACCAGTACATCGGAAAGAGACTCGTCATCGCGACCACAATCAGAATGACATATATCAGGATCCTGGGCAATACCACCCAGAACCGCTCGAGCGGCGAGACGTGGAGAGTTTTGCCCGTGGGGAGCGTGCGAGACTGAATCGCCATAGGGACCCTTTAATATTCCACGTCGGTGCTGAGAAACTTGAACTGAACGAACGAGAATACGGCGATGATGGCGAAGAGGATCAGCGCCTCGGCACTCGCCCGCCCGTAATTGAAATCGCTGAAGGCAGTTTGGAAAATGAGCTGCACAATGGTCATGGTCGAGTTGATCGGACCACCGCCGGTCATGATGTACACGCGCTCAAAGATTTGAAAACCGGCAATGGTGTAAATGACGGTGAGGTAGAGCGTCGTCGGTTTCAGAAGCGGAAAGGTGATATGGATCAGTTTGTCCCACGCGTTCGCGCCCTCGACTTCGGCAGCTTCGTAGAATTCGGGCGGCACCGACCCCATCGCCGCCGAGTATAAGACGACGCCGCTCCCCGGGATGATCAGCACGGTGCTGAGCACGATACTCCACAATGCAATATCCGGGTTCTGGAGCCAGAGGACCTTGGGCAAGCCCAGGCTGCTGATGAGAAAATTGAAAAAACCATAGTCCGGCTCGAAAATCCAAATCCACACGAGCGAAATGACAATAATGCTGATGACATTGGGGAGGTAGAACGCGGCGCGGAATAGGGACTGGACGCGGTTTGAAAGGGGTTGGATGAGCGAGGCAACGATCATCGAGCTGGCGATCCATGCCACCACCACAAAGACGGCGTAGACCACGGTGTGCTTCATCGAACTCCAGAACAGCGTGCTCTCCTGGAGGTCTTTGAAATTCTTCAATCCCACCCATGTACTGCCGCGCAAATCCACTTTTTGGAACGCGAGCAAGAATGCCTGGGCCACCGGAAAGGCGATGAAAATAAAGAACAGGATCATGCTGGGAGCAATAAAGAAATAGCTCCATTTGTGCTTGTTCCAGAATTTCAGAATGCGGCGCGGCAGCGGGAGCGTCGAGTCGACGGCATACGTCATCAGGTTACCTCGCCGTAGGGGCGGGATGGCCCGCCCCTACAGAGATCGGTTACTTGCTCAAGGCATCAAGCTCTTTCTGGTACTCGGGCGCAATTTCGTCCATGGCTTGCTTGGGGGTTTTCTTGCCGAGGATGATCGCCTGGAGTGCGGCGCCATAGTTATTGCCGAGCTCGGCGGAGGTTGCGACGGGCGCTTCGTACACGCCGTACTCGACCATCTTGGCGACGACGGCGCGGTTCGCGTTGGTCGAATAGCCGGTGTTGCTCTTGCGGAGACCGGGCGCGAGCTGGTAGCCGGGCACATCCTTCGCGACTTGCGAGCCGGTCAGGTACTTGGCAAACTGGTGGGCCGCTTTCAGCGTGTCTGCGTCACCCGTGTTCACGACCGCGTACAAGCCGAACGCGCCGTTCGTCACGAGCTTGTTCATCGCGCCCATCGGCGGCGGGATGACGGCGAGCGGGAAATTCTCTTTTTCCAGATCGGGAATAAAGCCAGGCGTGCTCATCAAGATGGCGACCGTTTTGCGGTCCTTGAACTGAGCCCGCACGCCCGCTTGATCGACCGTGCCGAAATCGGGCGGCGTGACCTTGTCGACGAGCGCGAGGTCGGCCAGCTTTTGGAGTGCAGAGATGCCTTCGGGCTGGTTTTCCACGAACTTGGTGCCGTCCGGGCTGAGGATCCGACCCCCGTCAATGTACAACAGTGGATAATACTCCACGGCGCCCCACTTGGACGACGCCGTGAAACCGTACACCTGCGTGCCGTCCGCTCGTTTGAACGTCAGCTTTTTGGCCGCTTCGACAAACTGGTCCCACGTCCACGGCTTGTCCATGGTCGGCAGTGCGACACCGCGTTCCTTGAAGATGTCGGTGTTGGCAAAGTTCGTGATCGCGGTCACCCAGAGAGGCCAAGCCCAGATCTTGCCGTCCACTCTCGCGACGTCAAACCCGCTCGGATAGAAATCCTTCTTGTCCTCGTCGGTCAGGTACGGATCGATGTTCGACAGCACGCCCTGCTTGGCATAGCGCGGCAGGTTGGGACTCGTCACACGAAAGACGTTGATGCCGCTCTTGGCCGCGAGGGCCGCCTCGAGTTTCGTGTCCCCCTCGGCGGTCCATGGAATGCCGACGACCTGGATCTTGACGTTCGGGTTGTTCTTTTGGAAGATTTCTACCGCCTTGTCCGTCGTAATGGCGGTTGCGTCATTGCCGCCAGCGACGTAGCCGCGCTGGTAGAAGGTGATGGTGATCTGCTTCGCCGCCGGCGCTTGGGTCGCGGCGGGCGAAGTGGGGGCAAGCGGCGCTTGGGTCTGTTGAGGTGCGGGTGCCACGGGCGCGCAGGCGGCGAACAGCGCAGCCATGGTGAGCAAGGCGAGGAGAGCGAATAGCCGTTTCATTGGACCAATCTCCTTTGATTGAATTTAGGTTGGAGAACAGTCGGGCGAATTTGTGCGGTTTCACCTCCTTCTCCGATAAGAGCCCCGGACGACTGGCCGCGCAGCCCGGGTTGATACTTTCGAAATCCGTGCGCCGGAGGGCAGAGCCCTCCGTGGCGCATCGCCCGCGCGACACGTTCGCGGCGATTCCCGGGTCAGGGCTTGCCGGGGCAGGCTCTACGGATAGAGCAGGCAGCCTGCTCTTCGCCTTTCGAATTCTGTCGCGGCCTGGCGCCACGATTGTATCATAGAATCCAGCGGGGCGTTATTCGCGATCTCCTCCCGGACGCGCGCATCCCCGGTCAGCAGATCAAAATGCGGCGGGTGACCTTCCCAGCTCGACGGGAGAAACTGGAACCGATCCGGGGCTTGCGCACGGCACGCGGCGATGATGTGCAGCCCGGTTTCGACGGGGCGAAACGCCTCGCGGTCGAGCACGTGAACCTGAACTCCGCTGCATTTCTCGCCCGCGTGTTTGCCGGCAGACGGAACGAAGTAAAGCGCGCGAAAGCGCACACCCGGCCATTGCCGTTGATTCAGTGCCTGCGCGAGCGCATCGCCGTCGAGCCACGGCGCGCCGACCACCTCAAAGGGCAAAGCCGTACCGCGTCCCTCGGAAAGATTTGTGCCCTCGACGAAACACATGCCCGGATAGACCGTCGCCGTTTCGAGTTTCGGCATTCCCGGCGAGAGCGGAACCCATGGCAAGCCCGTCTGATCGTACCACATGGTCCGTTTCCAGCCCCGCATCTCAACCACGGTCAAGTCCGCACCGATATGGCCTTCCGTGTTCATGTAGCTTGCCAGCTCGGCCGTGGTGAGGCCATGCCGGATAGGAATAGGAATGATGCCAATGAAAGATTCGAGCCCCCGCGCGATCAAGCCGCCCTCGATACGCGTCCCGTTGATCGGATTCGGGCGGTCCAACACAATGACCGGCTTGTGCGCCTCGGCCGCGCCGCGCAGAACATAATAGAGTGTGCTGACGAAAGTGTAAAAGCGCGCGCCGACATCTTGCATATCGAAGACGAGCACATCCACCTTCGCGAGCATCTCCGGTGTCGGCTGTTTGGTCGGACCGTACAGACTGAACACCGGCCGCCCGGTGCGCGGGTCGGTCGAATTGGCGACCGCCGTGCCATCCGAAGCGGACCCATCGTAGCCATGTTCGGGACCGAAGAGCGCGGCTAGCTCGACCCCGGCAGAAAGCAGCACATCTACGCCGTTGGTCAGATCCGGCAGCACAGCGGCAGGATGTGTGACCAGGCCCACGCGTTGATGCTGGAGCAGAGCGCGGCGCTCCTGGAGAAGCACGGCGAGACCGGTTTGAATCATGGCGATAACGCAAGTCGAGTGAGGTTCCAGAGTCGAACGGGATTTATAGCGGTCGCCTCGGTACACGGCGAATACTTGTTACCAAGACCCTTTAAAGCAATTCCCTGGAAGAGACATGTGGTACGAGTTCAGAAAAGATGGTAGGGCAAAAGATCAACTTCCTGGATGCCCAACGGGCGAACGAATTGTGCGAGGGCATGGGTGCTTTCCGGGGTATCGTTCCAGCCTGGGATGACGGGCCGACGGACGATAATGGATTTGCCCGCTAAAAAAGATCGTCGTCCGAATGCCCGGCCCGTCGTGAACAGAATAGTGCTGGATATTGAAGATGTATCCAGACGACGGGTCATGCGCGGACTGGCGCATCACAATCCATGCTCAGTTCTGGCAATGATCTCGTCCTGGAGGTCACGGCTGAGACGCACGAAATAGTCGCTGTAGCCCGCCACTCGCACAATCAATGTCCGATAGTCGTCGGGGTGCTGCTGGGCAGCCCGCAGCGTCTCGGCCGATAACACGTTGAATTGCATGTGGTGCCCGCCCAGTTTGAAATAGGTGCGGATAAGGTGGCCGAATTTGTCTATGCTCTCTTCGCCCTTCAAGGCGGAGGGGTGGAATTTCATATTAAGCAGCGTCCCGCTACAACGCGCGTGGTCCAGCCGTGCCATCGATCGGACCACGGCGGTTGGTCCATTCCGATCCATCCCCTGGACCGGCGAGATGCCTTCTGAAAACGGAGCGCCCGCCAACCGTCCGTCCGGAGTCGCTCCCGCCAACGCGCCAAACCATATATGCGTCGTCGTCGGAATCATATTGGCCGCGTAGCAAGTCCCCTCAGCATTGCGATGGTTGCCCAGCTCATCACAGAACATCGCGACGACGTCATGGGCCAGCGTGTCCACCCTATCGTCGGCATTGCCCCATTTGGGCGCGCGGTTCCAAAGCTTTTGCCGCAGCCGCTCTTTGCCTTCAAAGTTGGCCGCGAGCGCCGCGCGGAGCTCGTCCAGCGAAATACTATTCTCTTCGTAGACCACTTGCTTTATCGCGGCGAGCGAGTCGGCAATGGTTCCGGTGCCCACGCCACAAATCATCGGCGAGTTATAATGCGCCCCCCCATCATGGTAATCCCGACCCTTCTCCCGGCAGCCTTCGATCAAGAGGGACGTAAATGGCACGGGACAAAACTGGGCATACACTTGGCGCGCGAGATTGTCGTATGTGACTTTGAGTTGGATGGCATGAGCCAGCTGCTGCCGAAAAGCCTCCATCACTTGCTCAAAGGATGTGAACTCGCACGCCGGTCCTGTCCGTGGTCCAAGCTGCGTGCCGGTCGACGGATTCACGCCGTCGTTGAGTGCCAGCTCCAGGCATTTGGGGAGGCTGATGTATCCGCTCGACGCCATATGCTCCTTGCCCGGCACAACCAGTTCGACGCACCCGTTGATTCCACCCCGGCGAGCATCGTCGAGAGGCTTGCCTTGGAGCAGCAGCGCCTGAATGATCTCGTCATGGTTGAACACGGAAGGCATCCCGAATCCGAGCCGAATAACCTCACACGCTTGTGTGAGAAACGCGTTGGGTGTCTTTTCGGACACTAACGCCGAGATCTGGGGCTGAGGGAGTTTCAACGCTCCGGTGACCTCCAGGCAGAGAAAAGAGAGCGCGTTGGTGGCATCCTCCCCATCCACCGTTTGTCCCCCGAGGTTCAGGTTTTGAAAGTCGTTGTAGGTCGTGCTCGCTTTCGCCGAGCCGCCTTCCTTGACCACCGTGAGCTCGTTGAACTTGATCCAGAGGCAGGCCAGGAGCTCCCAAGCCTGTTCGCGGCTCAGCCGTCCGGCATCGATATCCGCCTGGAAATACGGATAGAGGTACTGGTCGAAGCGCCCTGGACCAATTGCATATCCGTTCGTCTCGAGGTTGAGCATGAGATGGACAAACCAGAAGGATTGCAGGGCTTGGTGGAAAGTGGTCGCCGGATACGCGGGCACTCGCCGGCAGATCTCTGCCATCTCTGTTAGCTCAGTCCGCCGGTTCGGATCGCTTTCAAGAGCGGCGAGCCGCTCCGCCTCATCGGCGTACCGCTCGGCAAATCGCACAGCCGCATCGCAAGACAGAGACATTGCACGCAACAAATGGATCTTGCCGAGGGAACCCGGCTCCGCAAGGTTCACCTGCGCGAGATCCTGTTCGATTTCCTCTTTGAGACCGAGGAATCCCTTTTTCAGGACGCGCTCATAATCGACGGTGATATGTCCGATGGTTCGGTTCAGGTAATAATGGAAGAAGACGCCTTCGTCGGCCGCGCGCTGCACATCCTCCGGCAGGACTTGGACGATTCGGTCGTAGACCTGTTTGCCCCGCCAATAATCAAACACCTGATCGCGCAGAATCTGTTTGGTCTCGGGGCTCAAGTCAAACGGGGCTTCTTCGCGCAGTGCTATAGTGTCCAGTTCGCTTTCCACCCAGTCGCTGGCAATTTCGGGGTAAAGGGGAGAACCCAGAATCCCCGGCGTCTTGCAGCCCACGATCAATTCTCCGGGGCGAATGAGCACAGTGCTGCCGTTGAGGAGATCCCACATCATGTGGGCCCGGCGCATAAGAATCGGCTGGCCTTCGGTGCGGGCATAAGAGCGGGTCACCAGGACAGCGCGCTCGGCAAACACTTCGGGACGATTCGCATAATAGCTGTCGAGCAGACGGCGGACGCGCGGGGACAAGGGCGCGGCTGAGGATTCGAGTTTCAAAGGACGATCCTTTCGTAACGGGGATAACGGGGCCCATGGACCGGCGATCGAACGCTGGATCCATTATACAGGTTGGAAGCCGAATGACAAGCAGCCCGTTTCACTATGACGCTGCTTTGTGCGGAATGAGCAGGCCGGCAGTATGTTTGTACAAAACCCGCGATGGTTGCCATGATGTTCTTGGACTTTCACTCGAGGTCACGAGGTAACAAGTCGTTGGAGAAGAGCTGAAGCACTGCTTGGGGAACATGAACTAGCAGTGCTGGTCTGCAAAAAAAGGCGACCCTTGACGGGTCACCTTTCTCCATTTCTATGACCTTATGATATCCACTCGGCTCGGGATGTCAAATCTTGCCTACTGCATTTCCATCGGGCAAACCTGTGATCATCGCGTGGCCACGGAATCCGATTTCACAAACTCCGATCACCTCATCTTCTCCCCTCCGTTACATCCCTTCCGCTTCCCCCCTCCGTCACATCCCTTCCGCTTCGCTTCCGGGATCTTCGACTTCGGGGATCTTCAAGCTTGACGCTTCGCAGCCCGCTCCCGAATCTTGGCTGAACTCTCCCCCAGACGGTCCCCCGCCAGCTTTTCGTAGTCTACCCGCGGTCTTTATCGGAGATCCCCGAAGCGGAGCGGAGGGGACGAATACCGCTCCGGTCGAGTCGAAGATCCCTGAAGCAGAGCGGAAGGGAGAGCGGCCCACTGATCCGTTTCTGATAGCGCAGAACGGTGCCGAGGCTACAGGTGCACTCTTTGACCGGGTCGCCTCGGCTCTACTGAGCCGCATAGCCGCACGGACAGGGATACACGCAATGTGCGATTCTGTCTACGGTGTAACCTAAAGTCAGGTGCTCTTGAGCGGGTGGAGGTATGGTCGGCATAAACAACAATTGGGACAACGGGTATGGGCAAGCTGGAGGTTTTTCAGACGCCCGGTGGAGCGGGTGTTACAGAACCGCACTCTGCGCGATCTCGTTGTGTTATTAGGCGGCTTATCCGCGATTTATGGGGGAGGTTCATTCCTGGGCCGTGCCAGGGACCTTCTGCGGAACACGATGGACAAGTATTGCGTACCGAGCCGGGCGTTTCGCTATCGCGCGACAAGCACGCGAATCTCACACGGTTCGTAGTAGTTGCCGGTCGGGTCTGCAACAACCAAGCGGAGCCAGTAAGCCAGCGGTTCAAATGAGGACGTGTTCCATTCAGCCAATATCCCGTCGACAACAGGAGACCGATCTTGATGCAGTTCTGCCCAGTCCTGCATACCCTCTTGCCGGAATTGGACCTTATAGTAATTCAGATCAGGTCGAGACGCGCTGCCTCGGATCTGCACGGTCCCGCGGATTGTCGAATTATGTGTTGGATACGTAATGCGCGCGTTGGGAAGGGCACATACGGGAGTAGGAGAAAGAGTTGGCGCTTTGGTAGCTATAGGAGCAACCGGAAGCACTCTTGTAACCGTCGGTGCAGGAGTGGCTGTGGGCACAGGTGACTCGGTAGCTGTCGGCTGTTCCGTTGGCAATGGCGTGGGGACGGAGGTAGCGGTCTCACCTACCAGCGGACTGGGCATCTGGCTAGAGATTACTTCCGTCGCCTGTGCTCGCGCCTGGGCGCTGGCAACGTACACTGCTTGTGACAAACTGTACACTGGCGAAATGCCCAGTCGAAAAACGATGAACCCACAGCAGGCGGCATAGACTAGACCCAGCCCGAGTGTGTGCGCGCGGCCGGCTTTCGCGTAGGGGTCCAATCCGAAGAATACTGCTTTCAAGTAATTCGCAAGGTGTGTGTTTCGATAACTCTTGCACTCCAAGTTCGCCTTGGTGGCTTCTCCGGACGCAGCAAACATTTGCTCGCGGAGTCGTTTTGCCTGTTCATCGTTCTCGCAAACCTTGGCGCTAAACTCCTTGGTCAACTGCACGAGGTTTTGCGAGGGGGCAACGTATTCTTGGGCGTAGCGTTTGCTGATCTGTTCCATTGCCTGTGTAGCTTGCTTCCGCGCAGTCTCTCTTTCACCACTCAGCGGTTGTTTTTCCTGTGCGTAATGTTCGCGTAATGATTTTTCTTTCGCGGCGACCTCGGCTCGCAGGGCTTCTCTCTGATCTTCCAGCCCCTCCCGACGCGCGGCGTATCTGGATGCGATTGCGTTCCTTGCGGCCAAGCCGAGATCGTTCGGCGCTAGGAATCTCGCCTGTTGCTCCAGGCGCCGGCGCCAGTCGACTAAAGCCTGTGTGCGCTTTTGTCCAAAGCCGTACACCGCGTCTACCCGGGCGTAGGATATATCCAGGGCAGTCGCTATCCCAGCCGCAAGGAGCGCACTGTGAAGATTTCTACGCCCGCCGACATACGCACCAGACAGCGGTGCTTCGCGTATGGAATGTCTCCTGAGAGAATCTTCGATGTACCGGCGCTGAAGGCTTGCCAACTCACTAGTTATCTCGCTTGACTCGGCAGTTGCCAAGGAGGCAATCTGTTGAGTAAGTGAATCGGCTCTCGCCCGCGCATCGCTCTGCAGTTTGCCTAGTTCAGACTGTGCTTTCTGGTCAAGGGCACGTTCGCGAGACTCCACGGAGGCGATGACTTTATCCAGCGCAGTCCGGGTGCTAGCAAGTTCTCTTTTCTCTTGATCCTTCAAGTGCCCGAGCGTGTCGTTCAGTTTGTTCTTATGTTGGCTTTCCTCGCTCTGAAGAAGCAATCTTCTCTTGGCGTTATCATCCAGAGCCTGACGCAGTTTCTTGAGAGGCTCACTCGCCTTTCGTTCCCGTTCTGCAAGGGCTCGCTTTTCCTTAACGATTGGGTCCCCTACGTAGTACTGGGCCAGCATGGCTCCGCCAGCGCTGAGGATTGTACCGGTGACTAGAAGATATGCGAGCCACCACCTTGCCAATTCTACGAAAGCCACCGAGAATGTGGACAAAGACAATGTGGGTAGAGATGGTCCTATGCTATAGAACAGTCCCAGCACGAGTCCCGACATAAGTGCAACGAGGCGTGGCCCGGTCATTGGGTTGACAAAGGAGCGAGCCGGCACATTAGAAGGCGGAAGAATGAAATCGAGAATCCACGATTCATCTTGGACAGGACCCTTGGCGTCAACCGCTTCTCTCTGCTCTTTCTGCCCGTCCCCCGCTGCGTGATCAGCCCACCAGTTGGCTGGCGACGATGCGCCAGATGCTAGATCCGACGGTGTTAGTCGACCGTCGAGGGACGGGACTTGCTGGAGTGAGTAGCAGAGGACTGATGAGAACAGCAAAGCCAAGTGTCGGATGTTCTCATTGGGATGGTGTTCCAGGCGAGCCAGGATTGGGGACCTCGTAGGCTGCTCGAAATCCTCTCTTCGGAAAAGCAGGCAGTCATCTCCGGCTTTTGCTGCTGACCACAGGGTGGGATCCAAGCTCAGTACAGCGATTGAGACATAGATGACCCAAGCGGCAAAATTATCCAGATAAGGGCCGTAGTCCGCGCTTGTTCTCTGCGGGTGCTGGTAATTGCGGTGCCCGATCTCATTACTAGATCGCCCACTGAGTGTCGGTACGAACATCCCATCGTAATCCACGAGCTTCAACGTGTTATCGACGACAATGACATTACGTTCCTGTAAATCGCCGTGGGCGATCGAGTGGGCGTGGAGTCCCTGGATCATGTCGAACCATTGTTTGGCTAAACGCTGCAGATCCCTGGGGCTATTCAGGTGATCTTCGATGTACCGACTGAGCAGCTTGCCATCCATCCATTCCATTTTCAAAATGGGGTAGGGCCGGCCCTCCACCCGGATACCGTGGGGGAGGTAATCAAAGGTCACGATACAGGGAATTTTGATGGGGGAGATGTACTCGTCAATGGCCGCATAGCGCTCTTGGAGATCCTTCACCTCTGTGGTGAAACACTTGACTGCCCAATTCTGCTGCCCGCTGCGGATCCGAAACACGCAGGCAAAGTTCCCTGACCTTAAACGAGGCGTCCCAAAGTCGTCCAGCTCAGGCGCGCCATCTCTTAGGGTTGGATCGTCGAAGCTGGCTTGGTGATTGAGTACGGCATCTTGGTATTCAGAGTTACCGGGCCAGGCCATAGATTTTCCCGATCTATCTTAAGAACAGGCGCATCAATGTGGTATCGTCGTTCCGCATCTGACCAGAGTCTCTGAGACTCGACACCCAATTCGCGAATGCCTCCGAGGCGCTGTCCAGTTCCGAATTCGGCACGATCGCGTCTGGCGCGTCCCCCTTCTCGACTTCGCTCAAGTACCACTGGGCAATAGCATCGGTCATCAAATAGAACACGTCGCCTGGGGCCCAATCGCCCGTTGTCGTTTGCTCAGAGGACTCCTCTTTCGGGGCGGGCTTGGTCGAAAGCAGAATTGGATGATAACCAAATAGAGTGGAGCTTGCTAACGGCCACTTGACCGTCAGATACCCATTTCGAACTTGGAAAAGACAACTGTCGCCCACGGCCAGTGCCTGCCACGCGCCACCGTCGCGGTTCTGGCAGGGCGCGTACACTCTCAGGCCGATAAGTGACGCGTACGCGCCCATGCGCAATTTCTCTTCGGCGTACCAGGGCAGAGGTTTGGAACTTACTTTTCTGAACCACTGGAGCCTCGAACTCGGGAGAGCACGCCACAGTCCCCCGTCATCGAATTCGCCCCGACAATACTGGTGAACGAGAAATTGAGCCCATTTGCGAGAAAAAGACGTCTCGGTTGCTCCATCGGCGAGAGCGCAGTGGAACGATTCCAAGTCCTGCTCGGCCCGCGGGGGCGAAAAGGCATCTTCGTTTTCCAGGGAGGTATTCCCATGTTTCGGTGCTGACCAAACTCGGAGCGAAACAAGCATGATCTTGTCCCTGACTTAGCGAAGATTGCCGGGTCGGGTGCCAATGTTCAGGAATTTGATGAAAGCGACGAGATCTGCGTTGAAAGTATACCCGCGCGTTCCATCAGTGACTCTGTAACCGGCATCAGACGCGGCTTTCCTGATGTGCTCGGGGAGGCAGCTCGACATGCGGAATAACAACTGCGCATACTGATCAGGTGGTAGAAGGTTCTCGCTATCTGGAAATTCAACCGGCGAAGCCTGTTGCGAAGAGAGATGGCCGTTAAGCAGGAGAACATTTCCGTCGCTCGTCTGAAGCGCCTTGATGTCCTCCGCCGCAGTAGAAGGGTCACCGTCCATGGATTCACCATCGGTAATATCAATAAGGGATGGCGGGAAGGAAGACGGGTGCTGCGAAATCCACTGGGAGAGGATCGAGTGCCCGCGGGCAAATGCTTGGCACATGGGAGTTGTACCGTTTGCCACAGGATCGAACCATATGGGGAACCGGATCTTTTGATCCACGAGGCCACCCGCCCCATCCTCGACCTGCTTGGTACGATCCTCAATCCGCGCAGGTGAGTTAGCGATCTCAGTGATTGGCACCAGATCCCTTCCTGCCAGCGTTCCACTGAACGCAGAAGCGACCTGTGCCCCATACCCAATTACACCTACATGAAAATAGTCGCGCGGTCCTTCGTCTTTCGTACATTTGAGCACCAATTCTCTGAGCCACCGGTTCATGGCATCCGCTACCGCATCCGCTTTCCTTTTTGCTGATTCACCCCCCGGAAACGGATCTCCCATTGAACCAGACTGGTCGATCAGGAAAAGAAAGCACGAGGGATTCGCTCGACTGATCTCAGCAGAGTAAGCCATTCTCATTTCCTCCAGGTTGTTGTCTCCGGATCGACGTTCATCGGAGCAGGAATAGGATCGGAACAATCGACGTCACGAATTGGTACAGGGGGATTTGACCAAAACGGGAAAACGCCGCCGGTCATTTCAAGGAAAAGCCGCTCGCGCATCGACTCAGAGGCTTCGGAAGCCAGCCGACACTTGTTCGAACATAGGAATCATGGTCCTCCTGGTTTAGGAGCTAACGTGCGAAAGACGGGCCTGCACTGCAAAACGAACAGAATCACACTTCTGTGTTCGCTCACACATCCTGACTGCCAAGTTGACTAGCCTTATGACGATTGGCGCCACCACGGTTCCTCGATCTGTCCAGGTCGCGGTGGTGCCGAATTTGCCTCCGTCCGGGCGGGAACGTCGAGGACATCAATCAACTGAAGTGCTTGCGGGCTCACTTGGCGCATTCTAACAAGTCGGTTCGCCTGATTCGAAATGGCCTCCTCAAAGATATTTCGGGCGAGCCGGGCGTTGCCAAAAGTTGCATCTCGATTAGCATACGCCTGTTCAAAGGCCTTCTGCAACTTGACCGCGGCCTCAGGAGAAACCGCATACCCTTCTTTGTCGGCCAAGTGCCTGACTATCGCCGTGAGTTGTTGTGGGTTGTAATCATCAAAGTGGAAGAACTTGGTGAATCGCGACCGTAAGCCAGGATTCGAGTTAACAAAGTCATCCATTTTTTCGGTATAGCCGGCAACAATGACGACCAGATCATCGCGGTGGTCTTCCATAAGCTTGAGCAGGGTAGCGATTGCTTCCCCGCCATAATCCATGCCCGAACCTGATGTGAGCGAGTAAGCCTCATCAATGAAGAGAACGCCGCCTAGCGCGCTCTTGACCACATCCGTCACTTTTAATGCAGTCTGCCCAACATAGCCAGCTACCAGCCCCGCGCGATCCGTTTCGATGAGATGTCCTTTGCTGAGAATATTGAGTGCCCTGTAGATGGCCGACATCAATCGTGCTACGGTTGTCTTTCCGGTTCCTGGGTTGCCGTAAAAGACGCTGTGCAGCGATACCTCAACCACTGGCAGACCGCTTGCTTTCCGCATCTGCTGGATCTTGAGAAAATTGACGAGTTCGCCGATCTCTCCTTTAATGGCATCTAGCCCAACGAGCGAATTCAACTCCTGCAGCAGTTCTTCTAGCGGGCGATTATCCTCTTTCGCTTCAGTCACGTGACTCACCGCTCGTTCCCGTTCTTGGGAACTTGCAGATGCCGCTGAAGGTTCTTGAAGCTGACGATCAATATCTATCAGAATGCCTCGAAGCCGGGCGACCTGTTGATCCAGCATAAGAGAATAGTCTCTCATTTTTCCGGACACGACCACCTTTTCCTGTCGAATGGCATCGCGCGATAACCCATTCCTTCCCAGCCAATCCGGATCGCGAGGCTGGAGCTGATCATAGGCAGAGCGAACGCGAGCCGCTAGGCTACTGAACTCTCTCTTCTTCTGCAAGAGTTCAGCTATGAACTGCTTGATATCCAGTTCGATTCTCCGAGCTGCTTCGGACGACTGAGCGTTACTCGCATCTTTCTGCAATTGCGCAGAGCGGCTGGAAATCCAGGCGGTACTCTGGTTAATCGAATCAAGGACCTCGTTCCACAGCGTGTCAGAGATGAGCATTAGCCCTCCAACTTACGACCCAGCAGGGCCTAAAGTTCTGACCGCGCTCTGCGCGGAGCGGATCCGTGGGGTCTATTGACGCACTCCGAATGGATGGCGCCCTTTCACGTTCCCTTTGATAGTTGGCCAAGGCTTGAAGATTCCTGCACTGATACTCTCTTGTGCCAAGCTCGGCTTTTCGCGAGGAAATTCGCAACGGCATAATCCTATTATGAACGTGTCGCTTTAGGCGGGCTCATTCTCTCGTTAACCGGATTCCTCGTTAATTGGGCTTGTTGGCTGATCACGCTGGGCGGAAGCAGGAGCATCAGGCGCCCATAGAGCGGCACGAAACGCTTCGAGACTTGCTTGTTCGCTTTGACCGAGGTTTCTATCCGATCCAACCACTGCCTCGGCGAGTCTATAGAACATCTCCTTAGCTATCTCTGCATATTGCGTACCATTTCTCCGATCGTAATTGGCCAGGGCCAACACGGACCGTGGCACTTGGTTGCCGCCATAGGTTTCAAGGTTTTCCTGATACATCTTTTGCAAGAGTTCCCGTAGCCGAGCCAAGTGTCGGACCGAGATTTTGGCGTCATTGAAGACTCCCGTACTTGGCATCAGGTGCCATAGCAGGGATACTTCTTCGTCTGTGATACTGTTATCCGCACCAGAGAATCTCATGGCTGTTACGACCAAGTCGTTGAAAAACAGTTGCTTGGGTCCTGGCAGCCCGTCAAACGCTGGAACGTCAGACAACTCGCCGATTGCGCTTCGAAGGTACTCCGCAAGTGCAGCGTACTCAAAAGAATCGTCCATACTCTCCCCCAAGTCTCGTCAAGAAAGCGAGTGCCCGCATGGTTGAGACCGAATGCAAAATGTCTGCGTGTTCATGCCCCGATGGGGTGCCGTTGTCAACATACGTCTACGAGCGGATCGATCTGCCCCTCACCCAGGAGTGCAGTTCAGACTGTGAAACCCCGGTTACCAAGCAGAGATAGGTCATTCAGACAAGAAGAATGCCCTATCGGATGAGCATCTGGGGCGGCAAATCTAGCGCAAATTGCCTGGACGCGTGCCGATGTTCAGAAAGTTGATGAATGCGACCATGTCGGCATTAAAGGAAAAGCCGCGCGTTCCATCCGAGACGGGAATGCCGGCTTGGCTTGCCGCTTCTCTGATATGGTCTGGCAAGAGGCTGGAGATACGGAACAACAAACGGGCATATTGATCGGGCAGCCCGACCTCGGTATCAGGAAATTCAATCGGAGCCGCTTTTTGCGATGACAGGTGAACATTGAATAGAAACACATTGCCATCGTCGGTAGCTAGACTCCGGACGCCTTCGGCTGCACTTGGGGGGTCCCCATCGTCGGATTCGCCATCCGTTATGTGAATGACGGTTGGGGGAAAGGAAGACGTGTTTTGGCTCACCCACTCCGCTAGGATGGACCCGGCGCGCGTCAATGCTTGGCACATCGGAGTTCCATTTTCTGCTACCGGATCAAACCAGATCGGGAATCGTATCTTTTGCTCAACGAGGCCCCCCTTCCCATCATCAGTTTTCTTTGAGCGATCTTCAATCCGCGCAGGCGAATTGGCGATCTCCTGGATCGAGACCAATTCTCTACCTGTCAGTGGGCCGCCCAGAGCAGGTCCAACCTGCGCCCCATACCCAATTACGCCGACATCGTAGTAGTCGCGTGGGCCTTCATCTTTCGTGCATTTGAGAACGAGTTCGCGCAGCCAGCGGTTGATCGCATCCGAAACACCCTGTGCCTTGGTGCGTCCTAACGCCATATGGGTGTAGGTACGCCCATCCACGAACACCGGCGTCTCCATTTTCTGGATGTTCTTCGGATCTACCACATCCCGCATAGACCCGGACTGGTCGATCACGAAAAGAAAGCAGGAAGGGTTCGCACGACTGATTTCAGCTGTGTAGGGCATAGTCTTCCTTCCTGAGCTCGGGGAATCGTTGATTGCGCCTCGTAACCACAAAACTGTTGCCTATTCATCCGAGACGAAACCATTAGCTCTCACATCCGATCCCATCGTTGTCGCCATCGAAACGATGCGGGTCTAGAGATAGAAGGCGGAATCGCCTATGAGATATATCTTTACAGTTAAGATCCGGCGGTGGGTTCGATCTTGAGCGTCGCCCTGTCCTATCCCCTCCGCAAAAACAGAAAACACCTGCCTCCAACGCGCTCTTGCGCGCCAGACGACGGGTGCCTAGTATCTCAAGCTTGTTCTGTTCACAGATACGCAATGCCCCAGGCATGGATGCGCCTCTTCGGAATCGGAGGTGATTGAGGCGAACAGGTGGTGCAGGGCAAAATCAAGCGGAACTAGCGAGCGAAATGAAGTATACGACTCTTTAGTTCAAAGTCAAAAGGCAGCCCTCTTTGAGAGAGGCCTTTTCATCTTGCACATGCGCTGTACCTTCTGACCGAAGCTTCACTAATCAGTACATTGTGCTATCCCGTTCTCTTCAGCCAAGTAGATATCGGCTTGATCCCGCTACGGACACAGAGATCGTGCGTTAACCCTGACGAAAAATACGTTTCTCTCAGGCGAGCCCTGCTTCGCGTGCCCGTAGGATGGCCTCCGCTCGGTCAGCCACCTGTAACTTGCTGAGGATATTCGTGATGTGGTTGCGTACTGTCTTCGGGCTGAGAACTAGCTTCGTGGTAATCTCGGCGTTCCTATGGCCTTCCGCAATCAGTTTCAGGATTTCGCGCTCGCGGCCGGTGAGTTCGGGAAAGACCGGGGATGAGGGATGCGGTCGGATGTTGGCGAAATAGTCCATCAAGCGAGCAGCGATGGCAGGACTAAAGATCGCTTCGCCGCTCGCCACCGCGCGTATCGCCCGCAGCATTTCGGCATGAGTCGCACCCTTGAGCACATAGCCCCGCGCCCCCGCTTGCATGGACGAAAACACCGAATGGTCGTCGTCAAACATGGTTACCACCAGGACGCCAATGTGCGGGCTGGTGGTGACGATTTGCCGCGTCGCGTCAATGCCATTCATCCCTGGCATCTGGAGATCCATCAGGATCAGATCGGGTTGGAGCGAGGCCGCACTCGCGACCGCTTCCTCGCCCGTCGCCGCCTCACCGACTAGTTCCAGATCAGGCGCCGAGGCGAAGAGGGCACGCACGCCGTCCCGAAAGAGCGTGTGGTCGTCTGCAACAAGGACACGAATCTTGTCCACCTTCATCCCTCCGTCGACAAGGGCAGCTCGACGCGCACCCGTGTGCCGCTGCCATCGCGCCGCTCGACGACACAGGTGCCACCCAGTTCTTCGGCGCGCTCGCGCATCGAGGTCAGCCCTACTCCCGCGGGATGATCCGTTGGCAAACCGCTGCCGTCGTCAGAAATCTCGACGAGCAGTTTATCTCCGCAGTGAATGTGCACTCGGCAGGTGCGCGCGTGCGCGTGATGCACCACATTCGTCAGCGCTTCTTGCGTGATGCGAAAGGCTGCGACCTCGACGGCCGCCGGCAAAGGCGGCAACGGTTCGTTTGCCTCCACGCAGATGGAGAGCGCCGGCTCATCTTTTCGCGGTGAACTGTACTGCGCCGCAGTCTGGCGGACGGCAGTGAGCAAGCCTAATTCGTCCAGCGCCGGCGGGCGCAGGTCGTACACCAGGCGTCGGATGTCCGCCAGGGCCGTCTCAATATCATGCTCCAACTCGGCTAGCAGTTCATCCGCGGCCCCCGAGTCCTGGGCGAAGAGCGCCCGTGCAGATCCTACTTTGAGCATCTGCGCGGCGAGGGCCGGCCCCAGACCGTCGTGTAGGTCGCGGCGAATGCGCCGGCGTTCCTCTTCGCGCGCCATCACCAAACGCTCGCGCGAGCGCTGCAAGTCTCTCGTGAGCTGCACGGCGTGCGCGGCGATCCCGGCCTGACGTGCAAAGTCCTCGAGCAGACGTCGGTCAGCGGCCGTGAAAGATTCGGCGGGTGAGCGCGGCGCGAGGATCAGGTGACCGATACTCTCATTCTGGTATACGAGAGGCAGACGCACGAGGTCTGTGGGAGGCTCGGCCGCCGTAGAGGGAAAAACCGCGGCGGGCTTTCCCCCTAGCTCGTCGGGGATGAGCTCAAGTGCCACGTAGGGAAGTTTGAGGGATTGCGCGACGGTCTCGACAATCGTCGGGAGCACGGTGTCCGATGCCATAGTCGTTTCCAGTCGCTGACCAAGGTGCGAGAGTGCAGCATATGGCTCATCGCGGTCCCCGTAGAGCAGGCGGTTGACGCCGGACTGTACGCGGTCGCGTACGTGCTGAAACCCGATGGCAATGAGGGCGGTGGCGACGAGTGAGACCCATACGTTCCCGCTCGTCTGGAAGAGCACGCTGAACGACCCAACCAGGATCCCGTAGACGGCAACCAGGATGACCGAGAGTACACCGTAGACCAGCGTGCGATTGATCAGGCGATCGATGTCAAACAGGTGATAGCGCAAGATCGCAATCGTGAGCGATACCAGGAGTGTGAGTTGTGCGGCACTAAAGAACGTCAGTGCACCGTATGGCCAGGCCCACTCCACGCCGCTCACCAGAAGTGCTAGCGTGACGATGCCGCCCAAGACGCCAATCGCCGGCGCCCACAAGACCCATTTGATCTGCTGTCGTTCGCGCGTCCCCGCATCCCGATAGCGCAGCCCGAGCGAAATCACTCCGGCAAGCGTCATGAGGGGAAGCAGGATGCCGCGAGCGCCGATGGTGAGCATGATCAGCGGCTGGAACGGTGCAAGCATCGGAATGAACAACGGGTTGGACGGGAGCATAAAGATTCCGACTGGCCCAGGACTGGAGACGATTTCCAACGCGACACCCATGAATTTGACGATGGCCGCGCCCTTCACCCAGGGCGCCCAGCGCGGAGGATAGATCGTGCCGGTCGGAAAGGTGAGGAGCAGCAAGCCCACACACGGCGCACCCACGCCCGAGGCTAAAAGAATGAATAGTTCGAACAGGAGGGCCGAGTGGACAGGCAAACCAAGGTCAAAAACGAACTGAGCGCCGACTTCGGTCATCCCCAGAATCAGCAAGAAGCCGCCGGCGGGGTTCCTGGGCGCGCGCCAGAGCAGCAGCGCCGCAAAGAGAATGATGCTCGGGCCGACAATGAGCCCCAGGACGATGCGCGGCAGCAGACCCTGGTTCACGATCCCGGGAGCATCAGGTGTCGCGGCGATATTGTAGGCAAGCGCGCCAATCTCCAGCACGGCGAAGACGGTCAAGGCGCGAAACAGCCAAGTCCATCGCGCTAGCCGATTCGAATCACCTGGGGTGTTTGAATCAAGAATCACGTGGCGTCCATTTCCAATCCGGGACACTATACCACTCTTCGCCGGGCCAATCAATCACTTGTTCCTTCTGATCGCGTTGTCCCATTTCGGTCGCTCAGTACCGTCACGCGCCCCCGGTTGCCATCCACACGGATGCGGTCGCCAGTCTTGAGTCGCGTGGTTGCCTGATGGACGCCGACGACCGCCGGAAGGCCATACTCGCGTGCCACGACCGACCCATGCGTGACCATCCCTCCAATTTCCATGACCAATCCCCCGGCGGCGAGAAAGAGAGGCGTCCAGCCAGGATCGGTCGACGGGCAAATGAGAATTTCGCCCGGTTCCAAGCGCGCCTGGTGAGGATCGAGAATGACATGAGCCCGACCTTCGGCAACGCCAGGCGATACCGCTTCACCTACCAGCTCATCGCCAGCTGCGGTAGGATCCTGTAACCCTCCATAGAATGCTTCACCATTGCTCAAAAGGACACGGGGCATCTGCTTCCGGGCACACTCTCGGTCGTAATCGGCGCGCTGCTGGGCCGCCTTACTTTTCAGATTGACCTTTTCGCCGTGAGCGAATCGCGTGAGGGAATCCAGCGGGATGAAAAAGACGTCCTCAGGGTGTTCCAGTTCACCGCGCCCGACGAGCTCGCGTCCACTCTTGAGCAACGCTGTGCGATAAATGTCGAGCGTCCTGACCATATAGAATAGCGGCACCTCGCGCAGACCGCCGAGTGCGCGTATCCGCCGAACGATGCCACCGATCAATCGTGCGCGCAGCCAGCCCCAACGCGTCCGCCGTGTGCGGGCGATGTATTCGCCGGTGAGAGTTTTCGCCCTTTCTTGACTTCTCCTGAACACGGCATCGGGTGCCAGGTTCGGATCATCGATCTCCAGATAGCTCTGCAACGTACGCAGGATCGATGTTGGGTCCTCCCGCCAGCGTGGTCTGCCCATGTCAATTTCGGCGACCGCGCGCATCCCGTAGGTTCGCATAAACTCATCGAGCGCACTCTGAGCGGCGGTGGGAAGCCTGCCTTGGTCATAAGCGTTCACGAGTTCGGATGCCGACTCAGTATGCAGGGCGTCCCGCGCGATAGGATCGGAGCGAATTGCCTGGGCGACGTGCCACAGACTCAGATCCATTTCGGTCGTGAGGTTCCGGGCGCCGCGTGCGAGCTGAAACGCCGCGCCCGGCTTTTCGCCCAACCAATCCGTAAGCCAGCGATCGAGTAGCGGGACCGCGCTCATGATCGGAAGCACGGTTGGCATCACAGGAAGAAAAGTCTCTTCGGCGTGAGACAAATCCGTTTGCATTGCACGCAAACGAGCATTCAAGTCGTGCGCCGCGTCTGCATTGGCCTGCGCCTGAGCAGTGAACGCGTCCGCCATGGCAATGACCCGCGGGTAGACGTTGTCGGGTGCGAGCATCGCCCCGATCACTCTGCGCAGAATGGGCAGCAGGGTGAAGAGCAGTCTGAAAGCCCGCCCGATCGTGAGGACGTCCTTCGACGCCATTGGTCTCTCTTTGGCCAAGCGAGTCAGGATCTGCTGTGCACCGGGGTCGGTATCCGCGAGTAGGTTGGGCACCATCTTCCTCAGCCGTGGATCACGGAGAGGATCGGTCAGGTCCATGAAGAGACGACCCCCCGCGTCGGGTAAAAAGTGGCGGATCGAGCGCGTTGCTCCGAGCATTTGGGGCACTTGGCCAAAGAGCAGTCGAACGGCATCGATCCCCATCGGCGTGAGGGGATCGGTCACCCCCTGGATCGAATTGAAATTCACATATACCCGTAGTCCCTCGTCGGCTTTGTCGTTCTCAGGCACGGGATAGAGGGAAGTAATCGGCCGCGACTGCAATAGATAGAACTGCTGCTTCGCCCAGGCCCATTCGATGTCTTGCGGCGAGCCGAAATGTTCCGCGACGCGTTGGGCGGTCCTGGCTAGCTCGACAATCTGTGCATCCGCCAGGGCCTGCTGCCCTATCTCCTCCCGGGTGATTCGTTCTGTCCCTCCGCCCTCGCGGGGAAAGATGGCTGTCTCCTTGGCACCCAATTGGCATTCGCTGATTTTCCAGGTGTGTGGGTCAACGGCATAGTGATCGGGTTCGACCTGCCCCGAGACAATAGCCTCGCCCAGGCCAAAGCTTGCATCGATCACGATCTCATCCCGGCGACCGGTGACTGGATTCGCCGTGAAGAGCACGCCTGATACTTCGGATGCAATCATCTGCTGCACCACCACCGCAAGGGCGATCTCATCCGGCGGAATGTGGTTGCGGGCACGATAGGCCATCGCTCGTGCGGTCCACAGACTCCCCCAGCACCGCTTGACGGCATCGACGACCGCGGCTTGACCCACGACGTTCAGATACGTATCTTGCTGACCCGCGAAAGCCATGCCGGGCAGATCTTCGACGGTCGCGGAGGATCGGACGGCAACGGGAAGCGTCTGTGTGCGGGTCTCTGAAGCAAGGTGGCGATAGGTATCCTTGATCTCATCGGCGATATCTTCTGGCATCATACCGTGCTCAAACAGCGAACGGATATCCGCAGAGACTTGATCGAGCGCCTCTCGCTCATCCGCCGAGATGGATTGTGCGAGTACCAGGATACGAGATTCGATCTGATTCAACTGAAGAAACTCGCGATACGCATCCGTGGTGACGATAAAGCCAGGAGGAACCTGAAATCCCGCGCGCGCCAACGCGGCAAGGTTCGCGCCCTTGCCTCCGGCGAACGCGAGCGTCGTGTTCGGATCTGAAAAGGAAATAGTATATTGTGTCATGGCTAGTTCTTCCTACAATACTACGCTTCGGCGCTGTGACTCGTCAAGGGTCTCGAGATCGCGACCAACGAAAAGAGATTGGCGACAAAGGCCAGCACTTGGAACACGCCCCGGACGTTGCCCCAAAACTGAAAGGCATTGAGCGCCTGCTGCAGGGCGACCGCATTCTCGCCCAGATCGCGGACGCCCAACATCACGGGCGCGGCCTGAGTGGTCGCGAGCAGGCCACTAATCCCCATGAGCGCTGCCCCATAGATGAGCACGCTCGCCCCCGGACGAGCGACTCGATCCCGGCGGAAACTGACTGCAGCCGCGATGCTCAAAAGCGTGCCCGCAAACGCTTCGGTTGGGTATAGTATCATGGCCGTGGTGGCGAGATCCGCGTGACGGCTAAAAGCAGCCCAGGCCAGCGGACCCGTCTGTTGCCAGGCCGGCATCTCGACGAGTCCGCGGTTGACGTTGCCGGCCGCGAGAAAGCTATTGATCAGAGTGGCGGCAATGACGAGCCACCACGTCGTTCGTGAAATCATTTCCGTTCCTTCCCTATCCACCCGCAGCACGCACCGAACCTCTCCGCGATCGAACGAGAGGATGGTTCAACAGTGCATAGACGATCAAGGGAATCCCGACCGCGCTGGGCAAAACCCAGTAGGCAATAGCAGGCAGTTCCTTCCAGAGCGGGAGATTCTTGCCATTGTCCACGTAAAACGCAGTCAAGAGCAAGATGTATGAAGAACCCATCCCGGTGATATGGAGTCGGACCCAGCTGTGCCAGCGCTGCCGGTGAGCCATCCGACCGAATGATGCCGCCGCGAAGGATAAGGCTCCGAGGACGAACAGGTGCCAGTCCTCCGCCCAGCGCATGGCAGACAGAGCCGTCGCGGTAACGAAGACGGCTGATAGGGCCCAATAATAGATTGTGCCGGCCGATGGATGGCGACCCGAGCCCTTCCGGCTCAACATCGCCACAAGGCCCACAACCACACAGGTGAGTCCAAGTGGGACGTGGATGAGAAGCACGGACAGGAAGAGGGCGGAGTCACAAGGAACCGTGGCCCCGGTCGCTCGTATGGCATCGCAGATTAATTGCGTGTCCAATAGTACCTCCAAGACACACAATACTTTACACCGATCTGTATCCCGTTGTCATGGGACTACATCCCGGTTGCAGTCCCATTTTGATGTGGGGGAACTGATACTAAAAGGCCGAATCGAGGGGAAGCAAGTCTGAGGTGCCAGGAAGCAAGGTGGGGCAGGAGAAGTACCGCCCTGTTTTTGACTGTGATCTCCACGCAACGGAGCGTAGTGGGACGCTGCCCGGCGTCACCGTGTAGCAGAGCCCAGTAGATCTTGCGAAGCTGAGAAAGCCGTATTGGGCATTACCGCGGAGACTCACAACGCGGGCGCAATCCGTCAAACATGATCGCGAGGAGGCGATCCGCGATTTCCTCCGGGTTCAACTCTCCGTCGGGCCTGTACCACCGCGGTACCGTGTTCAATGCGGCGAAGACCGCCAAGAAAACAAACTTGGGGTCGCAGGGAGCAATACTTCCATCCGCGATCCCTTCCAAGATGATTTCCTGCAAGCCCTTTTCAAGCCGAGTGCGTCCCTCTTTCAATACCGCGCGATTCTCAGGAGACTGAACGTCGTCGGCGTAGAGGACGAGACAGGCCCCGAAATCCTCGGTTGCAAATTGCACATGCCGCCTGAAGAGAGTTCGCAGCCTTTCGAGCGCAGGCTGCGAACGATCCCGAGCCTGGGTCAAAGCCTCTTCGAGTCCAACCAGTCCCTGCTGCACGCACTCGAACAGAATCTCCTCTTTGCTCGGGATGTAGTGGTAGAGGGTTGGCTTGGTCACGTGAAGGATCTCGGCTAGATCGCTCATGGAGACATTCGCGTATCCTCGTGAACGGAACGCCGCGGCCGCCGCACTCAAGAGGGCATGCCGCTTGAGTCTATACTGCGCCTCCCGGTTCAATAGCTCCGAGTTCCAGGATTCCGAGCTTACTTTCCTCGCATTTTTGAGTCGAGGCACGAAAACGACCTCCAAATTAAAACGTACGCTGTGTTTGACAATCTAATTATAGCACACTATTTGACCGGAAGACAAGTTAAGTTACCTATTTGTTTATTATATTTACCTATTGACAAGTATGTATACCATGTGGTATACTACGCCAAAGTTCGCGGATCCGCAGTTTCCTTAGGAGGCTTGCTTTGGCGGTGCTCACCGAACAGGCAAACGCTGCTCTGTGGATTACAATCTCGCGCCCTGAGGCCCACAATGCCATCTCCTCAGAATTGGTCGACCAACTCATTGGAGCGCTGGACCGAGCTGAAAGCGATGGGGAGGTGCGCGTCCTCGTGCTCACGGGAGCCGGCAACGCTTTCTGCGCGGGGGCCGATCTCAAGGACGCATTCTCGGACCTCAATTCCTCAGAAGATCACCTATCCTCGTTCCTGGAGAGAGCCCGGCGCTTGCTCTCTCGCCTACGCTCTTGTCCCAAACCCATGATCGCGGCGATCAATGGCCTCGCCATTGCGGGAGGGCTTGAACTCGCCCTCTGCTGTGACATCGTTATTGCTGCGGAATCTGCCCGCCTGGGAGATGGCCATGCCAACTATGGCCTGTTACCGGGCGGGGGCGGAGCCGTGCTCCTCCCGCGTCTCGCCGGGACCCGACGCGCCAAGTACATCCTCTTCACGGGCGACACTTTTTCGGCGCGTGAGATGCTGGTCGCGGGCATCGTCAACCAGGTGGTGCCCGATACTCAACTGCGCGAGGCGACCCAGGCTCTGGCCGACAAGATCGCGTCCAAGAGTCCGCTTGGAATCCGCTACTTGAAGCGCATCGTCGACGATGGGATCGAACTGCCCCTCGAAACCGCACTCCGCCTGGAAAACGAGACCTTCGCTACTTACCAGCACTCGGCCGACTTGGCCGTGGGACTACGCGCATTTGTCGAAAAGCGCAAGCCTGAATTTCTAGGACGCTGATTCCGGTAAGCGGACGGCTCATACGCCAATGGGGAAGGAGGATTCACCATGCAGGTCAATTACGGGCAACTCTTCCTGCAGATCGCGCGGCGGTTTGGTGACAAGGAAGCTGTCGTTAACCTCGAGCGCAATCGACGCTATTCCTTCAGGCAATTCCACAAGATGACCAACCGAGTGGCGCGGATGATTGGTGAGCGCCTCGGTCTTGGCCCGGGAGACGTTTACCTCAACATCCTCGAGAACGACAGCATGAGCCTCTTGTCTTTCCCCACGCTCTTCAAGTCCAACCAGATCGGGGCTTGGGCTAATTTCCGAGACAGCACGGAAGAACATCTCCGGATGGTCGACCTCGTCAAGGCCAAAGCTGTGTTTATCGAACGAGCGTTGCTGGACAAGTACTATACCGAATTGTGTCAGCGCGGCGTCAAGATCGTGGTGATGGATCCATTGGCCGAGGCGCATGCAGGCGTCTACTACTTTTGGGATCTCGTCGAGAGCGTTTCCGACGATGAATTAGGGGTTGAACTGGACCCCGATGGGACCTCGCTCTACCGCTTCACCGGTGGGACCACCGGCCAAGGCAAGTGCTGCATCTATTCGCCGCGGAACTGGATGGCCACCCTCCAGTACATCTACTGCTTTCCCGCCGAGAATTTCTTCGATCCCAGCTATCGTCACCTGACCCTGATGCCCCTCAGCCACGCCTCGTCGCTCTTCATGTTGTGGTGTTGGTTTAAGGGCGTCTCGCACCTGACCATGAACGTACCGGACCTGAAGGGATTCTGCGCCAACGTTCAGGCGGAGAAGGTTTCATCGACCATGCTCGTCCCAACGGTCCTCTATCGCTTTTTGGAGGTGGATCTTCACCAGATGTATGACCTGTCGAGTCTGAAGAAAATGTTCTACGGTGCTTCTCCCATGAACCCAGAGAAACTCAAAGGACTGCAGACAAAGTTCGGGAACATTTTTGTGCAAGCCTACGGGGCGAGTGAGACACTCGCACCCGTCTCGCTCCTGGCCACCGAGGACCACGTCGCCAAAACTCCTGAAGAGGAGAAGCGTCTCAGTTCTGCGGGCGCGCCGGTCGCCAACGCGGAGATCCGCGTGATGGGTCCGAACGGGCGCGAACTCCCTTCAGGTGAGATTGGCGAGTTCTGGATTCGATCAGAAGGCACGATTCGGGGTTACTATCAGAACCCGGAGGCCACCCAGGCGGAATTCGAAAACGGATTTTGGAAATCCGGCGACATGGGTTACCGGGACGAACATGGATATCTATACATCGTAGATCGCAAGAAAGACATGATCATCACAGGAGGGTTTAACGTTTATGCGGGCGAGGTTGAAGCCGCCCTCCTGAGTCATCCCTCGGTGACTAATGCCGTGGCCGTGGGCATCCCGCATGCTGAGTGGGGCGAAGCGGTTCATGCTGAAGTGGTACTCAAGCCAGGTGCGACCCTGAGCGCCGAGGAATTGATCTCCTTCTGCAAGGAACGTATTGGCTTTAAAGCTCCCAAGTCGGTTTCCTTTGTCGAAAAACTACCCATGACACCCATCGGCAAGGTCCTCCGCTTCCAGGTCCGTGCCAAATACTGGGAAGGCAGGAAGAGGAATGTTAACTGAGGCGTTGGCAGGAATCTCGCAGAGGGCGGGCTAATGGATCCAGTCTACATTGTCGGCGTCGGAATGACGCCGCTCGGCAAGCTTCCTCACTTGAGCGTCAAAGACCTGGCACGCCAAGCGGTGGGGGCCGCGCTCGCAGACGCAGGCTGCTCTCTGGATTCCATTGAAGGCGCTTTCTTTAGCAATGCGACCCAGGGGCACATGGAAGGACAGCAAGTCATCCGAGGGGAGATCGCGCTGCGCGCGCTGGGCCTATCGTCGATTCCGATATTCAACGTCGAGAATGCGTGTGCCTCGGGCAGTTCCGCTCTGAACTTGGCGGTTCAGTTCATCCGGGCGGGTGATGGTGATGTGGCGCTCGCCGTCGGCGCGGAAAAGATGTACTCCGAAGATCGCGTCTGCATGCTGAGCGTGTTTGATGGGGGTTGGGATGTCCACGCGGTCGAAGCAAACAAGGAACGCCTTCTTCAGCTAGGCCGAGGGGTCGAACCCCCTCCAGGAACCACCTCGACCAAACCCTACAGCATCTTTATGGACGTCTATGCAGCCTTGGCGCGCTTTTATATGCGCGAGTTCGGCGTCACCGAACAGCAACTCGCCGCCGTCTCCTCCAAGAACCATTGCCATTCGGTCCACAATTCACTTTCACAGTATCGCAAGCCTTACACGATCGAAGAAGTGCTCGCCGCCCCACCGATTGCGTACCCGCTCACTCTACCGATGTGCGCGCCGGTCAGCGATGGAGCCGCGGCGGCCGTGGTGTGCAGCGAACAGGGACTCAAGCGATGGGGGCTCGACGCGAACCGCGCGATTTGGGTGCTCGCCTCGGTGGTTCAGAGCGGCACCGACCGAGATCCCAAAGATCTCGTGAACCACATCACCGCCCGCGCGGCGCGGCGTGCTTACGAGAAAGCCGGCATTGGACCGGAAGATATTTCGGTCGCCGAGGTTCATGACGCGACGGCCATGGGCGAAATCATTCAGGTGGAGAATCTGGGATTCTGTCCTGTGGGGGAAGGCGGAACAGTAGCACTGTCGGGCGCGACCGCCTTGGGTGGACGCCTTCCTGTTAATCCCTCTGGAGGGCTCGAGTCCAAAGGGCATCCCGTTGGCGCGACGGGCTTGGGGCAGATCTATGAATTGGTCACTCAGTTGCGCGGCGAAGGAGGAGCACGCCAGGTCGAGGGCGCGCGTCTGGCTCTCGCCGAGAACGGTGGAGGCCTGTACGGTATCGAGGAAGCCGTTGCTTGTATCACTATACTCGGCAAGTAGATGTGCAGGTTGATATCATCCGTTGAGGAAACCTCATGAAGCTTCAGGATAGGGTCGCCATTGTGACGGGAGGTGCGTCTGGACTGGGCGCGGCCACGGTGCGCGAGTTGATTGCTGGCCATGCCTACGCCGCGATTTTTGACATACAGACCGACCGAGGAGCCCAACTGGCTGGTGAGTTGGGCGAACGGGCCATGGCTCTGGTGGTGGACGTGACCGATGAAGATTCCGTCACGGGCGGTGTACGTCGAGTGGTGGAAAGATTTGGGGCGATTCATATCTGCGTGAATTGTGCCGGCGTGCCTTTTGCTGCCAAGACGGTTGGGCGCAATGGCGAACCATTCCCGCTGGCCCTTTTCCGCAGGGTCATCGACGTGAACCTCATCGGGACCTTTAACGTCATGCGACTGGCCGCCGCCGAGATGGTCAAGAACCAGCCGGACGCCGATGGCGAGCGGGGTGTTATCGTCAACACCTCCTCAGGGGCAGCGTTCGACGGACAGGTTGGACAGGCCGCATACAGCGCAAGCAAGGCAGCCATCATCGGACTGAACCTGCCGGTGGCACGCGATTTGAGCGAAGCGGGGATCCGGGTCAACGCCATTGCGCCGGGGCTCTTTGATACTCCTTTGGTAGCCACCCTTCCCGAAAAGGCACGCGCGGCATTAATCGACACCACCCTCTTTCCCCGCCGCATCGGGCAACCCGAAGAGTTTGCCCGCCTCGTCCGGCATATCGTCGAGAACTCGTACATGAATGCGGAAACCATCCGCTTCGATGCGGGCGCGCGCATGAATCAGCGGTAGCCATCCTCGCTCCACGCGGTATGCCGCGGGGGACCAAGCCTTCGCGTTTCAACAATGTTTCTACCTCAATCGCGATATTCGCGACTAGATCAGCACACTACAATCTGTCGATGACTCGTGAGACAGTTGCACTAAGACGGCTCCGCCCGGGAGGCTCATGAAGATCGATGCCGGTATTCGCATTCCGAATCTGATGGATGTTGCTCCAGTCGTGCAGGCAGCCGAAGAACTCGGATTCGATGGACTCTGGACGAGTGAGATTCAGCACGATCCGTTTTTGCCCCTCGCCATCGCGGCTGAACATACTCGCCGAGTCGACATCGGCACTTCCATCGCCGTAGCGTTTGCCCGCTCGCCTACCAGTCTTGCGCATATGGCATGGGATCTCGCCGGCGCATCCAAGGGAAGATTCATCCTGGGTCTGGGAACCCAGGTCAAGGCTCACATCGAGCGGCGTTTTGGCATGGCGTGGGAACCTCCCGTGCCAAAACTCCGCGAGATGATCCTGGCGATGCGCGCCGTTTGGCGCGGCTGGCAGGCCGATGGCCAGGTCAACTTCCGCGGTGACTATTACCAAATCACCCTGATGACGCCGTTTTTCAACCCGGGACCGATCGACTTTCCGGATATTCCCATTTACATTGCCGGCGTGAACGAGCATCTCTGCCGGCTCGCGGGAGAGCTCTGCCAGGGCTTTCACGTTCATCCTTTCCACACAACAAAGTACATTCGCGAACTCATTCTGCCCAATATCGAGCGGGGTGCCCAAAGGACAAACCGCGCGCGTAATGATGTTCAACTGTCGAGTCCCATCTTTGTCGCAACGGACGAGGCCGAACGCGAGACCGTCCGCGCCCAGATTGCTGTCTATGCATCGACTCCCAGCTATCGCCCGGTCCTCCAAGTCCATGGGTGGGAGCATATCGGAGAGCAGTTGAGCGCCCTCGCCGGGCGTGGTGCGTGGAACGATATGCCGCATTTCATCACCGATGAAATTCTGGAGACAATCGCGATCGTCGGGCCGCTTGATCAAGTGCCGGACCTAATTCTTCGGCGGTACAGCGGGCTCATCGATCGGCTCACGCTCTATAGTCCCTTCACGCTGGAGGAGTTGCCCAAATGGCGCGGGTTGGTCCAGACACTCAAAGGATGAGAACGCTAGATGTCACATAGCAGCCGCGTTGGGCATCCGTGATGGCCCGACAAAAACGCCCGGGCACTTGACGGTGAATCTTCTGGCAGTATGCATGACTCGAATCAAGGGGATGGCGAACAGAACGGGGGTCATCTGACACCAGGCCTTCGGGTATCGCGAAGATGGAACAGTCGCGAGCCGGAGGGTCTGTTCATGTCTCTTCCAAATGGGGCTTTTCTACTGCAGGCTGTCTCAAGCGCTTTGCGTTGTGAATACAATAACCGTGTGACACCCATATGCAACGAAGACTTGCCACATTGGCCGGCGGCACTGCTCGCCACAAGAAAAGGCGGCCCCTCAAGGGTCGCCTTTCTCCGTTACTATGACCCTAGTACTTCCATTCAGCTCCTAATGTCAAAGCTTGCCTGTTGCGTTTCCATGGGGTCAAGTCCGCGATCGTGATGGAGGAGCTACGGAATACGACTTTAGTAAATGCGATAACCTCAGCTATGATATCCCGAACCTTCATTCCAGTCAATCCTCTCATGTGTAAGATCGTGGACGCTTACCTGATGAAAGAATGCCTTGTCCAATCACCTAATCTCCCAGTCACTCATTTGCCAGACCATCCAGCCATCTGACTATCTTGCTGTCACACCATCCTTCGCGGCCGATACTGAATCGCCTCCGCAATGTGCGGCGTCTCGATCTGCTCGCACTCCGCCAGGTCCGCCCACGCGAATGACGCGGGGTCTGCGACAATCGTCCGCGCCAGCTTCAAAATGCGATGAAATGCCCGGGCGCTCAGTTGCATCTGCTGTCCCGCCCAGTGCGCGGGACCTACGGCATGGCTGCCTTTAAGAGACTCCGCCCCGTCGCATCGATCCCACAATGCTGCCGCACCTCCGCCGGCCCCATGTCCCCATTGCACTGCAGACCCGTCCCCCCAAACCGCCGCCGCTGCCGCTCGCGCGCCTTTTCCATCCCCTCCGTTTCACTTCGGGGACGCTTCGCTGCCCCCTCCCGAATCTTGGCTGAACTCTCCCCCAGCCGGTCCCCCGCCAGCTTTTCGTAATCTACCCGCGGTCTTTATCGGAGATCCCCGAAGCGCAGCGGAGGGGATGAATATCGATCCGGTCGAGTCGAAGATCACTGAAGCAGAGCGGAAGGGAGAGCGGGGCACTGATCCATTTCTGATAGCGCAGAACGGTGCCGAGGCTACAGGTGCACTCTTTGACCGGGTCGCCTCGGCTCTACTGGGGTGGACCCTTTTGTCAAGACACGAAAGTGACCTGAGTTAAGGTGGATCCTTTCTGACTAGATTTAGTGTCTGCGGACAGACGGGCAGACGTTGGCCCAAGCTCGCTGGCCGCTGTTCCGA
>JAMCQI010000080.1 GCA_023381515.1 Chloroflexota bacterium
ACGCCATGCTGTTGCCGAGGGTCCCTGTGAGCGTGCCCGTCAGGACGGCGCCGAGAGCCAACCAGGCGAGAGGAACGCGTGCCGTGGTGGCGCGGGCCGCCGGTCTAATCGATGCGCTACCCGACATGGGCCGTCGGCCGCGCGTACTTGGCTTGTACTCCTAGTGTCTCGAGATAATGGGCGAGGTTCTGCAGCTTGTCGCCGGCCAGTTCGACGAGGGGCGGGCGGACCGGCCCGCCGGGCAGCCCCAGGAGCCGCAGGGCGGCTTTGACCGCGATCGGGTTCGAGAGGGAATACAGAGCGGACATGAGGGGCAGGAACTTGAAAAATAGTTCGCGCGTCCGGGTGACATCTTCCCAGGTGTGCCACGGTTGGGATAGGGCTCGCATCTCTTCCGGAATAATATTGCCCGAGATATTCGCGGTCCCGTGCCCGCCGAGCGCAAGGGTCGGAAGGATGAGGCCGTAGACAGGGGCATCGCAGCAGAGGAGATGGAAATCGGGATTCGTCAGACGGCGCACTTCGCCAAGTTGGCCGACGTTCCCCATCGCCTCCTTGTCCGCGACGATGTTCGGGAGCTGGGCGAGCTGGGCCACCGTCGCGGCGTCGATATTCACGCCGACGCGCGAGGGATTGTTGTACAGTGCAATCGGGAGAGGGACGGCGTCTGCGACCGCCTTAAAGTGGTTATAGATGCCGGTCTGCGGCGGTTGGATATACGGGGGAACGATGAGGAGCAGCCCGTCCGCATCCGCCTTGGCCGCGTGCTCGCTCAGGGCGATGGTCTCCGCGGTGGTGCCGGCGGTCGTTCCCACGAACAGGGGGATGCGGCCCTTGGCCATGGGCACGACGCGAGAAATGATCTCGCGCCGCTCGGCCGGAGTCAGGCTGGTCGCCTCGCCGGTCGAGCCCATCACCAAAAGACCGTCCGTGCCATGGGCGACCTGAAAATCGACGAGCGTGCTAAAACCGTCGTAATCGACGGCGCCGTCCGAGGTGAATGGGGTAACGATGGCTACCCAGGAGCCGGTCGGTCGAATCATGCTTTCTCCTATCGCGTATTTTGGCGATGAGCTCGCGCTATCCTATGCGCATATCGATCTCCGGGGGTTTCGGCGCCGCAGGATGAATGACGATCACCGGAATCCGCGCGAGGCGAATGATCCGACGGGTGGTATCGCCCAGCGGCCAGGGACCAATGCCGCGGTCGCCGTGCGTGGACATCATGATCGCGCCGGCGCTCTCTTCTTCGGCGAGGTGCAGAATCCGCTCCGTCGCCCGGCCAAAGACCACCCGGCTGCACACCTTGACCCCGGCGCCGCGGAAATAACTCTCGGCCTTGAGCAGCGAGTCGAGGAGTTCATTTTCGAGACTCGCGATTTCCTGGTCCTTGTAGATCGGAAACTGGGCCTTGGCGATGTCACGCTGCGAATCGGGCACCGCCACGCGCAGGTCGGCGTGGATGGTCCGGAAGCGGGCGGCCGAGTGGCCGCGCGGCAGGACGCCGACGCGCACGAGGACCACCTCGGCGCCCATCAGGCGCGCCATGTGCGCGGCGTGCGGGACGATAGTCGCGGCGAGGTCCGATCCGTCAAGTGGGATGATGAGTTTGTTGAACATGGCTCCCTCCGCTAGTCCGTCGTGCGCACCTGGCGCATGCGCTGTGTGGGGTCCGAGTAAACGCGCAGCCAGCTCGCCACGAGGTTCACGCCAAAGACGGTGAGCGCGATGGCCAAGCCCGGGAGCGTGACCAGCCACCACGCCTGCGTGATATAGTCGTGGCCGTCCGCGATCATCAGGCCCCAGGAAGCGTCCGGGGGCTGGATGCCGAGGCCGAGAAAGCTGAGCGTGGCTTCGGCGAGGATGATGCGCGCGAGTTCCAGGGTGCCGAGCGTCAGGAGCGGCGACATGAGATTGGGCAGCGCGTGCAGAAAGATGATCCGCCGGGTTCGGCAGCCGATCACACGGGCCGCGTCCATATAGGGCAGCTCGCGCATCGACAGCATGATGCCGCGCGTAATGCGGGCATAGACCATCCATCCGTTGATCGATAGAACGATGATGAGGTTGCGGACGCTCGGCCCGATGATCGTGATGATCGTCAGGGCGAGGAGCAGGCCGGGGAACGCGGTCTGGATGTCCGTAATGCGCATCAGGATTTCGTCGACGCGGCCGCCGTAATAGCCGGAGATCAGGCCGATGAAAATGCCAAACGTGCCCGCGATCAGGACGACGCCGACGCCGATGGCGATCGAGACGCGGCTGCCGTAAATAATCCGGCTGAGGATATCGCGCCCCAGTTGGTCGGTGCCCAGCAGATAATTGGTGCTCCCCGCCGGATCCCACACGCCCGGCATGAGACGCTGAGTGATGTTGATCTCGGTCGGATCATGCGGCGCGATCACGTTCGCAAACACCGCCATAAAGGTCACGCCGAGTGTGATCAGCAAGCCGAAGAGCGCGACGCGATCACGGCTCAGTTCGGCGAGCAGATTCCGCAGATCGCGCAGAAAGCGAAAGCGCATCTTGTCGTCGGCGATTTGTTTTTGAATCCACGGACTGGTAGCGACGCCCATCGTGCATTCTCCCTCAGGCAAACCGGACGCGTGGGTCCAGTGCCCCGTACAAAAGGTCGACTACGATATTCAGGGCCACGACGATAAGGGCGACGACGAAGACATCCGCTTGGATAAGGGGCAGGTCGCGCCGCTCGATTGCCTCGATCGCGAGTTGACCATAGCCCGGCCACGCAAAGACTTTTTCGACGACGATGGTATAGCCCGCCAGCATACGGGTCAACTCCCAGGCCGCCAGGGTGACGATGGGAATGGCCGCATTCTTGAGGGCGTGGCGCATGACGACCGTAGACTCTTTCAGCCCTTTGGCGCGCGCCGTGCTCATGTACGTGCGGTGCAGTTCGTCGATCATGCTGGAGCGGACGATTTGCGTAATACGGCCCAGGGGGAGTGCGGCGAGCGTCAAGGCCGGCAGCGTCAGATACTGCCAACCGCCATAGCCCGAGGTCTTGAACCAGCCCAGGCCGACGGCGAAGAGAAGAATGAACACCATCCCGAGCCAGAACACGGGCAGGCATACGCCGGCGAGAGAAACGATAACGCACGCGCGGTCGAGCAGCGAGCGCGGCCGGATCGCGGCGAGAATTCCCAAGGGGATGGCGCCGACGACGGCGATCACCATCGCGACAATGGATAGAAGCAAAGAGGCCGGCAGGCGCTCGAGGACGAGTTGGAGCGCGGGCGTGCGCTGCCAGAGCGAATCGCCGAAATCTCCCACCAGGGCCTTGGAGGCAAAGGCCCAGAACTGAACGTACACAGGCTGGTCGAAGCCCAATTGATGACGCATCTGGGCGACCTCTTCGGCCGAAGCCTCGAGAGGCAGCATCAAGCGGACCGGGTCGCCGAGCATGTGGGTCACGATAAACACGACCACGGAGACGCCCACAATGACCAGAACGGAATAGATCAAGCGCCGGACAATATAAGTCGCCATCTTTCTTCCTCGCGGGTTCGTAATGAGCACTCGACGGCAGACTGGCATCACCAGCCTGCCGAAAGTGCTCACTACGAAGGTCTTGCAGGGACTAGATCTCTACTGCGCGGCCAGGGTCATCTCGTTGAAAAAGATGCGGCCGTCCAAACGCGGGGTCCAGTTCAGCCGTTTGGCCACCCCATAGATGTCTTGGTTGTTCAGCAAGAAGATGGCAGGGGCATCGTCGTGGATGATCTGTTCGGCCTGGTTGTACATGGCCGCGCGCTTGGTGGCGTCGGTCTCGGTCCGCGCGCCGTCAATCAGCTTGTCCAACGTCGGATTGGAGTAAGCCGACTGGCCGCCCGCGGTGTCCGTCTTGGAGTGGAAGAGCGCGGTCAAGGTGCGGTCGGCGTCGAGCAAGCTGTTGTCGTGGGACGAGTACAGAAGATCGGGCGCCTTGTCCGGTCCGGCGAAGAGCAGATCAAGCCACGCCGACCACTCGGCGATCTGCACGTTGGCCTTGAGCCCGGCCGCCTGCAGATAGCCGGCGGTCGCCTCGACCAACTCCTTGTCCTTGAGCCAGCGGCCGCTCTCGCCGACGAGCGTCACCGTCATTCCACTGGCGCCCGCCTCCTGCAAGAGCGACTTGGCCTTGGCGAGATCATACGGGTACGCTTTGACATCTTTGTTGTAGCCAAAGTGACCGGGTGTGAGCATCTGCCCATCGGCGATGACGGCATATCCACCGAAGAGACTCTTCGCGAGGGCCTGCTTGTCTACTGCATAGTTCAAGGCCTGGCGGACCTTGGGATCGGCCAGTTTACCCTTGGCGGTATTGATGCGGATCCAGGAGAACTGCAGGCCGGGGACGGCGGCTACCTTGGGGGCCTGCGACGCGCTTTCCGGGGGCAGGTCGCGGATCAGGTCGACTTCGCCGGCGCGGAGTGCCGCGACGCGGGTCGCCGCTTCGGGGATGGTGCGGATGACGACGTTCTGGATGGTCGGCTTGGTGCCCCAATAGTCGGGATTCGCCTGCAGGGTCACATGATCGCCCTTCATCCACTCGACGAACTTGTACGGCCCGGTCCCCACCGGCTTATTGGGAAAGTCTTTGTCGGACGAATACTTGGGCGGGACCATCGCGAGCCAGGTGAGACGCGCGGGCAGGATCGGGTCGGGCCCGTCGGTAATAATGTCCACCGTGCTGGCGTCCACGGCTTTGGCGTCCTTGATGCTGGAGACGAACGACAGAATCTCGGACTTGAACTTGGGGTCGATAATGCGCTTGATGCTGGCGACCGCCGCATCCGCGTTAAAGTCCTCGCCGTTTGTGAACTTGACTCCCTTGCGGAGTTTGACTTCCCAGGTGGTCGCGTCCTTTTGAGAATAGGACTCGGCCAGAATGGGGACGAGCGATTCGGTCTTGGGGTCGCGGCCCAACAGGACTTCGTAAATGCTGTCGGTCACGGTCCGCATATTCCCATCATCCGGGAACTGCGGGTCAAGCGTGGACGGGTCGCTTCCGATGCCGATGACGATCTTGCTGCCGGCGGCCGCCGGGGCGGAGGTGGCGGGTGCCGAGGTCGCCTTGGGCGCCGCGGTGGCCTGGGGGGCACTGGTCGCCTGTGGAGCGGATGGGGGTGGGGCGGCGGTCGGGGCAGCGGGGGCGCATGCAACCAGCAGAGCAAAGATCACCAAGAGTGCAAGCAAGAGAACGCGCTTCATTCTCCCTCCTCCTCTTTCAGAGTCTAGTGGTCGTGCCGGGTTCGGATGGAACTTTTTCACGAAGAACCCTCGCGCGCAAGCGGACGGAACTTCGCTTCTTCCGTTCCTCACTAGGGAATAGAGTAGATCTGCACCCCCTTTTTGAAGGATGAAGGCGGAAGGCGGAAGGCGGAAGACGCCCACAAGGGGCTAGGCTACACCGCTCCGTCGTTCCCTTCATCCTTCATCCTTCTGACTTCATCCTTTACTTCTACGTTTCGCACTCGCGCATCGTTACCTCGTAGACGAGATCGAAAGCCGTCCGCTTTTCGGTGGTGAAAAGTTCCGCGGTGGCCGCGGCCACGCGGCGATGGTCCGGGCTGGCGTGAAACGTCGCGTACGCTTGCCCGCTCGCCCAGTCGCTGACGGCGCAATAGTGCCCTTCCTCTTCGGTATCTCGAAAGAGGCTAATGGCGATAAACCCCTCTTGCTCTTTCATGATCTGGAACCAACCCGCGACGAGACTGTCCAATTCGGCCGCGCAGTCGGGCTTGATGGTAAAATCATAAATGACCCGGTGCATACCACCCCCTGACAATGAGCCAATTACCAATGAGCCAATGAGCCAAATAAAAACGACCGGTCGATGCTCGTTCCAGTGTCGATGCGCCGAACACGAACGAACAACTCCTTAGGACGCGTGTGCCATCGCACGGGCGGCGAAAATCCCCTCGACGCCCGCCGCGCGGACGCGCTCGCGAATCGCGTTCCGGTCCGTCGAATACAAACCGAGTGATTTCATGCGCTCGAAAAAGATCGAGCCGGAGAAGGTATATTTCTTAAAGCCGACTTCCTGCAGCTTGATCTGTTCGCCCGTATAGGCGATCAGCTCGCCGACCGCGGTCGAACGGGGCAGCTCGAGCAAACTCTCGTTGTGCGAAAAGCGGACGGCGTTGTAGCCGGCGACCGTGCCCGTGGCGATCGCCTCGGTGTGGCCGACGAGCGGGCCCGTCTTTTCGCCGCCGCAGAAGAGGTTGTGGATGCCCTCGACGCGCAGCGTGTTCGTGCGCGGCGCCATGGCGAGAAAACGGATCGAGTTGCCGATCCCGCCGGAGTAGGGATCCTCGTAGCGGGCGTTTTCCAGCCCGGGGACACGGCGCAAATCGGTCAAGGGATAAAAGGGCGCCATCAATTTGATATGGCCCGTATCGAGCAGCACAATATTGTTCGCGAATTCCGGGAGTGCGTACTGCTGGCAGCATTTCACCGCAAGCAGTTTTTCCTCCTTTTGGGCGAGCTCGGTGTGGAGGGAGAGGGGAATGGGAACCACGGCCGCGCCGGAGCGCTCCAATTCGGCGATGATGCTCTTGTCCACCGACTCCCGGTTCAACTTGCACGACCCGCTCATCGCGCCAAAGCCGCCGTCGGCGCGTTTCACCATCCACTCCTGAATGCCGAGCTTGCCGGTGAGGCTCACGCGCGGTCCAAAGGTCGGGCAGCGCGTCATGCACATGGCGCAGCCGTTGCCGTACTTGGTGCAGTTGGCCTGTGGTCCCATGGTTCCGGTGGTATCGACAAAGACATCTCCCTCGACGGTCTCACCGTCCTCGGTCACGATGGCTTGGACGACGCCGTCGGCCGCGACGACTTTGGTGACCCGCGCCATCAACCAGATCGAAATGGCCTGGCTTTGCAGGTAGCGCCGCACCTTGGGCTCCATTGTGGAGACGTCGTAGAGGTTGGCGTGATGATGGCCCGGGAATTCAATATTCGTGTGGCGTGCATTCTCGTCTGTCAGGCGGATCAGCTCGCCGCCTCCCATCGCGAGGAGTTCCTCGGCGGCGGTAAAACGTCCGTTATTGCGCATGATGCCGCCGACCTGGCCGGTGCCGAGCAGGGTGTCGGTCCGCTCGAGGAGGACGACCTCCGCCCCGGCCTGGCGCGCGCTGAGCGCGGCCGCGCAGCCCGACCAGCCTCCACCTACAACGACGATCTTGGACATCCTTACCTCCTTTGGGTTTGCCACTTGTGGACCGGTGGCGGTTCGACCATTTCGGGCTCGACTGCAAGGTCTATAAAGGTGGGTTCCTGGCTGCGCACGGCTGTCCGCAGGACTCGCACCAACTCGCCGGGGCGCTCCACCTTCAAGCTGTTCATCCCGAACCCGCGCGCGATGCCGGCGTGATCGGTATCGGAAGAGAAATCGACCTGGTAATATTGCTGGTCGTAATACAAGTCCTGCATAATCTTGAGCCAGCCAAATTCCCCGTTCGTGAATTGCACCACGGTGATGGGCAGTCCCAGACGATGGAGCGTTTCGAATTCGCCGACCGTCATTCCAAAGCTTCCATCCCCCATGAGGGCGACGACGGTCGCTTCGGGGCGGGCGAGTTTCGCACCCATGGCGGCAGGAAGGGCGTAGCCCAAGCCACCATAGCCGCGCGGGATGATAACGCGCCGCCCGGCGCGCGAGCGCAAGTACGCCGCGGTGAAGGGGGTCGGCGTCCCCGCGTCTGCGACGACGATGCTATCCTCCGGCAGCGCCTCGGCGAGCGCGGCGACGATGTGCTGCGGCTTGAAGGGGAGCGTCGCTTGCGCGGCCTTGTCTTGAAATTCCGCCCACCATGCCTCGGCGCCGGCGGACATCCGCTCGCGCCGGGCGGTCGAATGTCGCGCGGCAGCGGGGAGCTCTTGAACGGCTTGCAGGAGATCGGCCAGCACGAGCTTGGCATCGCCGGCCAGGCCGACGGCGACCGAATAGTTGTTGCCGATTTCGGTGGGGTCGACATCGCACTGGAGAATCGTCTTGCCGGACGAGGGCGGCGGGAGAGTCCAATTCATCGTCGTGACAGAATCGGTATTCGCGCCGATGTAAAAGACCAGGTCCGCCTCCGCGAGCATCTGGTTCGCGTAGGCGCGCCCGCCGTTGCCGCCGATCACGCCGAGGCTGAGGGGGTGGCATTCGTCGATGCTCCCCTTGCCGACAATCGTCGTCGCGACGGGAATGCCCAGAGTTTCCGCAAGCGCGGTGAGTTCCGGCCAGGCGCCCGAGGTGACGACACCGCCTCCGGCGACAAAGATGGGACTGGACGCGCGGACCATCAAATCTGCGGCGCGGCGCACCGCTTGCGGCTCGGCGCGGGTGCGGTAGGCTGGAAAGGTCTTGCACTCGTCTTCCGCGTAAATGGGGGCGTGACCGTTCGTCTCTTGGAGGACGTCTTCCGGGAGACTGATATGAACGGCGCCGGGCCGGCCGCTCGTCGCGACGCGAAAGGCGCGGCGGAGTATGGCGGGAACGAGGTCGGCGCGTTTGGCTTGAAAGCGTGCTTTGGTAATCGGCCCAAAGACGGCATTCTGGTCGAGTGCGGTCAGTACGTTCTTCCCCTCGCTGCGGAGAGGAGTATCGGAGGTGAGCGCGAGGACCGGAATCGAGGAGGCGTGCGCTTCGGCGACCCCGGGGGCGAGATAAGTCGCGCCCGCGCCGCTGGGCGCCTCGCAGACTCCGACCCGCCCGCTCACGCGGGCATACGCGTCCGCCATAAAACCGGCCGAGCGTTCCTCGCGGACGAGGATGTGCGTAATCTCCTCGCGCGCGTCGGCGAGGGC
This sequence comes from Chloroflexota bacterium, assembly GCA_023381515.1. The sequence continues at coordinate 8,800 of JAMCQI010000080.1, forward strand.
GGCATAGAACGACATGCTCGTATCGCCGGGGAGGCCGAAAATGTAACGGACGTCGTAGGCTTGAAGCTGGGCGACGATCGACTGGCTGGCTTTCATGGGGCCGCTTTCTCAAGGTCCTGGCTGACGCTGGTCAGATGATCACGCATCGCGCGCTCGACGGCATCCGGGTCGCGGCGTTTCAAAGCTTTCATCACCCGCCGGTGCTCACGGAGCGACTCGGCCGTGCGGCCCCGGATTTCGTTCGAGAGGAGGCGAAAGCGGTGAAAGCGGGTGTCCAGATTTTCGAGGAGCGGCGCGAGCTGCGAGTTGCCGGCCTTGGCGATGATAAAATCGTGGAACTCTTTACCCTTGGCGACACACGCGTCCTTATTGCCCTGCTGCAGGGCCCTTTCGGCTTCGTCGAGAATCGCTTCGGCTTGTTCGAGCTGCTCGTCGGTCAGACGCTTGGCGGCGAGGCGGGCGGCCAGCCCTTCGAGCGCGCCCCGGATGGCGGCGATCTCCGCCGCTTCCCGGACCGAGACGCCGGTGACATAGACCCCTTTGTAAGGGATGCGGGTGACCAGCCCCTCGGTTTCCAGCTGGTGGAGGGCCTCTCGCAGGGGGATTTTGCTGATGCCGAGCTGGCCGGCCAGGTCATTTTCGACGAGGGCCATGCCCGGCTCGAGCTGCAGTGACAGGATCGCCTCTTTGATCGCGCTGTAGGCCTTTTCGGTGAGGGGAACCGGACTCTTGACGGGCGCAAGCGGTAGGCTGGACTTCATTTCCTGGCTCCGGGAGTGGTATAAATATTTTCTAGTTTTATACGGTATAATTATACTACCCAAATCCAAAAATGTCCAAATTCAAGCGCGCTATGATTCTTGACCGCGGCACAACATGATGCGCCGATCGAGGATAGACCGTCATAAAACGCTTGGGCCCTTCACGTCTCTGGAACGCCCTCGACGATGAGCGCACGGCCGCGCTCGAGGACCTCGGAAGGGAACGGGCAGGATTTGTGCGTGGCGTGGTCGATGTGAACTCCGACGAGAATGGCGTTGGCCGCGATCTCACCTGTTTCCTCATTCCGCATCTGGTGAAAGAACCGGATCGCCTTGTCCTTCATTTCGAGCACGCCGGAGCGAACTGTGATCAGGTCGCCCGGGCACAGTTCCCGCTTGTAGGTGATGTGCTGCTCTACCGCCACCATCCCGTGGTTCTCCCGCTTCATATAAGAAGGGGTAATGCCGATCGCGGCCAGGAGGTGCCAGGTCGCCTCGTCGAACTTGCCGACGTACCACATGACATTCATGTGTCCCATGTGATCGCAGTGCCACGGATACACCACGCCTCGATAGCAGAGTATCAATTCGGCCATTTCGCCTCTTCTCCTTTCCGCCTATTGTACACGGGGTCGGGCTGAAATGGAAAAAGTTCCCGAGACGCGCGCGCTTTGCCTATGTGTGCATCTCGGTGGTATAATTCGCTTCGTCCGCCGGCTGGCTTTCCGCCGTCCAGCCCGTGTTGGTAAACCTTGGGCGGATTACCCTAGATTTCGGGGGAGGCAGAGTTGGATTTCGCGTTGGGCAAGAGAATTGTGGACAATATCTCCCGCGTGATTGTGGGGAAAGATCGTTCGATTGAGCTTCTTCTCGTCGCCCTGCTGGCGGAGGGCCATGTTCTGATTGAAGACATCCCGGGCTTGGGCAAGACGTTGATTGCCAAATCGTTGGCCAAAAGTATTGGCGGTTCCTTTCGGCGAGTCCAATTCACACCCGATCTGTTGCCTTCGGACATCACCGGCTTTAACATCTATAACCAACCATCCGGCCAGTTTGTCTTTCAACCCGGACCCGTCATGACCAATGTCCTCTTGGCGGATGAGATCAATCGCACGATTCCACGCACCCAGTCCAGTCTTTTGGAGAGCATGGAAGAACGCCAGGTGACGGTCGACGGCAAGACATATCCGCTCCCCTCCCTTTTCCTCGTCTTGGCGACGCAGAACCCGATCGAGTTGGAAGGAACCTTTCCCCTGCCCGAGGCCCAGTTGGACCGGTTTCTCCTGCGCGTACGCCTCGGCTATCCTGAAAAAGCAGAAGAGATTGCCATCATGGAACGCTTTCAGGAACAAGACCCCCTGCGCGAGTTGGAGGCGGTGGCACATCCCGATCAGATCGTCGAGTTGCAGCAGGCGCGCAAATCGATCCGTCTTTCCCCTCCGGTCAAGGAATACATCGCCGATATAGTGAGACTCACCCGCTGTACGCCCTCGCTGCGCCTCGGCGCGAGCCCACGCGCATCCCTCGCCCTCATGCGCTCGGCTCAAGCACTGGCCGCCCTGCGCCAGCGGGACTATGTGCTGCCGGACGATGTCAAATATCTGGCCGTGCCGGTCATCGCTCACCGGTTGATTCTGCAGGAAGAGGAGCGGATGCGCGGAGAGGCGCGCGGAGAGACGGCGGAGCATTTTGTGGAACAGATCCTGGCCCAAGTCCCAGTCCCTGCTCCGACCGACTAGGACCGCATCGTGCCATCCCTCTTTACAGTCACCCTCATCCAGCTTTTCGTGGGCGTCCTCCTTTTTGTCGCTCTGGTCTATGGCCAGCGGGACCTCGCCATTCTGGCCCTTTTGGTGCTGGGGGTGGTCAGCGGCGCCCGACTCTGGGCGCGGTTCAGCCTCTCGGGTCTCAAGTGCCACCTCCGGCTCGACAAACGCCGCGTCTTTCCAGGCGAAAAACTGACGTTGAGCTTGACCGCAGAAAATATCAAACTATTGCCGATTTGGCTCGAGCTGCACGTCCCGGTCGGCACCTTGCTGCAGGGCTCCTCCGGGGAGCGCGTGCTGTCCAAGGCGAACAGCCTGTTGTGGTACCAGGGCACCCAGTTCCAATGGGAGCTGGCCGCCGGGCGCCGGGGCGTCTATCCCATCGGCCCCCTCTATATTCGGGCGGGAGACCTCTTTTCCTTCTCCTGGAGAGACAAGCGGGTGGATGAAGTTTATTCTCTGGTTGTCTACCCGCGCCTCGTTTCGCTCAAACCCCTTTCTCTACCCCAACGCGACTTTTTTGGCGTTCCCAAGGCCAAGAGCCCGGTCCAGGACCCCATCTATATTCTCGGAACTCGGGATTATCAACACGGTCAGCCCTCCAAGTACATCCACTGGAAGGCCAGCGCCCGCCACAATCGCTTGCAGGAAAAGGTTTTCGAGTCGACGGTGCAGGAAAAGGTGCTGCTCGCTGTGGACGTAGAACCGTTTGCCCGGGACGAGTCGGAGGAAGAGTTTGAACGGACGCTTCAAGTCGCCGCCTCGTTGGCCGCGCGGCTGGACCAGCAAGGGCACTCGGTCGGGCTGGTCACGAATGGTGCGCTTAAGGGGGGAGGGAGCGCGATTATTCCGGTGGCGAGAAACGATCAACAACTGCCTACCATCTTGGAGGTCCTGGCCCGACTGGAAATGACGCCGGCCGGGGAGATCAAGAATTTGCTGCGCCACAGGCTCGCGCTCGTCTGGGGCATCTGCTGCGTCTATTTTTCACTTGAAGAGGACGAGAGCGTCTACTCCGCCAAGCAGTATATGGCCCTGCGGAGAATTCCGTCCGTGTTTTTGATATGCCGGTCTGACGGGCGCGCCGGAGGAGACCGCCCCAGGGTCCCGGGTAAGGTCTATTACCTGGACGATCTGCAGGCCCAAGAGGGCGCCTCCCGCCCCGCTGATCCCTTCGGCAGGCCCAGGGGCTCTTCGACTACGGCCGCTCCTTCGGCTCCCCCTTCGACAAGCTCAGGGTCCGCTCAGGATGCAGCGGCCTCTCCCGCAGACCTCGGCGGGGCGGGACCGCGGGGCGCTGAGGACGCGGGGCCTGGCGACCTCGCAGGAGAGGACGGCTTGCGAAAGGCGAGCGCATGAAGCGCGAAAACAGGGTTCTCGTCTTCTTGCTGAGCACGGGCATGGAGCTGTGTTACCTCTATGCCGCTGCCACCTTTCTCACGACCGCCATTTTCCATCAAGCGTTTCCTTTTCCGGAGGCGGTCGGCTCTTTTCTGCTCGCCGCGCTGCTCACCCTCTTTTCCGAGGGGCGGGGCTGGCGCGTGATCTTCGTCGTGGCGGTCCAGTCGATCGGCTTTGTCCCCGCGCTTTTCAGGATGGTCCAAGTCTTCAACTCCTGGTCGAGCTCCTTTTTGGTTCAGACCTGGTTCACGCGAGCGCTTCCCAGTCCGAGCGACGCGATCGGCTATTTCATCATCCTTCTGGTGATTGGCTGGGCGCTCTCCTTCTGGGCGGGCGGGGTGGGTCTCGCCCGGATGCCAAAGGACTATTTTACCCTTTGCTCTCGTTTCGACCGCGGCCTCATCGCCTTTTTCGGTCTTTTCCTGGTCAAGCTCTATTTGCAGGTCGCGCAAGGAATTCGCGTCGACGCCCCGGCGTCCGGCTTTTTGATCTTTCCCTTTTTGATCTTCAGCCTGCTCGCGATCGGTCTCGTGCGCAATCGGAGCGAGGATCACCGGGATTTCCTCCCCGGCTATCAAAAACTGGGAGTGGTGCTCAGCTTCATCGTCGTTATTGTTCTGGCCAGCATCGGCCTCGCCTTTTTCTTCCTGCCTTATTTGATGCTCGCGGCCCAGAGAGGCTCGGATCTCCTCGGCGTTGTATCCGCCCCCCTCCTCTCAATTGTCTATGCCATCACGGGTTGGCTCTTCGGCACCGATTTCGGCGCCAGCAACCAGCAGCCTGTCCCCCGAGAACAACTGCAGGAGACGGCGCCGCAGTGGAGCTTTCCGTGGTGGGTAGAGCTCCTCGGCAAGATCCTGGCCTGGGGCATGGGGATTGTGCTCGTGCTCGTCGTACTCGCCATCGCCGCCGGGCTGCTGTACGGCATCTTTCAGTGGCTCTTTTCAAAAACCGAACTCGATCAAGAGAGGCCGAGCCTGCGCCAGTCGTTTGTCTCCTTCATGATCGGACTGCGCGAGTGGATCGTCTCATTCTGGCGTGGGTGGGTGCGGAGCTTGAGGGGCTATCAAAGGGCTGTCCATCTTTACACCGCGCTGCGAACGTGGGGACGCAACAGCGGCGTGCCGAACCTTCCGAGCGAGACTCCGGCCGAGTACGGCGAACGATTGGAGAACGGGTTCCCCGGCCTTGCGGGCGAGATCGAATTGATTATTCAAGCCTTTAACCGTGAGGTCTATGGAGAAATCACTCTGAACGAGGAGCAAATGGCCACGGCCCGGTCTGCCTGGTCTCGTCTCGCCAGCCCGCTCCGCTGGCCGATGCGCGTCCGAGCCTGGTTTCGCCGGACTGCACGCGAGATACCCTCTCAAAAGGCTGTTTAAGGAATGATGCGGATCTCCAATATTCCCACCACCGGGAAGCGCTTCAAGAGCTCCGCATCATGAGGCGCTTGCTTGAGCTCGTCGGTGAGATCGGCGCCGGCGTAGTGAAGGACCTGGTGTCTGCCCTTTTGCCACAGAAAACTGGTGGTAACGTCATAGACGACGCCCTGACAGGCGATCAAGGCCCGGGCGCCATTCCTGCCATCGTATTGCGCCAGTTCCTCTTTTGTGAATCTACGCATTCCCATAGATATTGGACGGTAGCCCTTGGCAAAAAAGCGGGGAGACCCGAAGCGCTCGGATCTCCCCGTGCGGGTGACGGCTTTACCGCAGGAACTTGCCCACCCAGGGCGAAGTCTCTCCACGGCGCAGAAAGTGCCCGGAAGGACCCTCCCCCAGGAATTCCGAGAACCACGCTTCGTGCTCGATCTCCTGTGCGTCATGACCTTTAGCGGTTTGGCGTAAATCACTTTGACGCGTGGTTGCCATGGGGGTATAATCCACGCGGGGTTGTTGCGTTCTCCCTCTTCCTGCCATTTAGCCCCGGCGGCCGTCTTGCCCCTCTACGGACGGTAAGGCCTTTGTACTCTCCTGATGCGCGACCCCGAAATCCAGACCGTCGGGCAACCCTCCAACGGACGGGAAGGCATCGAGCTCGGCCAACGGCTGCAGCCGGCTATTTTCGCGCGGATGGATCATCGGCGTAGGGTCAAGCGCCAGGTTAAGGTCAGAGAATGATCGGCGGGGAATCAAAGATGGAGCCACTTCGTCACATCGGGATCGAGTCAGTGCCCGAGTCTCCCTGGGGTACGCACTTTTGTTTGTTCTATCGCACCCAACAAGACTTGCTCGACCTCTTGGTCCCCTACTTCAAAACCGGGTTGGAAAACAACGAGTTCTGCATGTGGGTGACGTCCGAGCCCTTGCGCTCCGGCGCCGCGCGTCAGGCTCTGCGGTCCGCAGTGAAGGATTTCGACAACTACGAGGGTCGCGGGCAGATCGAGATTCTCGATTACAGCGAGTGGTATATGCTCTCTGGGCGTTTCGACTCGGGTCGCGTCCTCGCGGGCTGGGTCGAAAAAGAGAAAAGCGCCGTGCAGCGTGGGTTCGATGGACTGCGGCTCACCGGCAATACCTTCTGGTTGGAAGATGCCGACTGGCAGGCCTTTATCGAGTACGAAGCTGCCGTTGACAACGTCATCTCGCAATATCACATGCTTGCTCTCTGTACCTATTCGCTGGACAAATGCGGCGCCTCCGAAGTAATTGATGTGACGAACCAGCACCAATTCGCTCTGGCCAAGCGCGCGGGCAAATGGGAGAGGGTCGAGAGCGCCGACCGGCGGCGCGTCCAGGAAGCCCAGCGCTATGCCGCCGAATTGGAGCAGCGCGTCGCGGAGCGGACCTCCCAGCTACATGAACTGAACCTCAACTTGCAGCACGAGAACGCCGAACGGCAGAAGAGGGAGAAGGAACTCGCCAACCTCAACCGCACCCTGACGGCCCATAAGCGAACCAGCCAGTCCCTAATGCGTGCCGAAGACGAAAAGCAGTACCTGGATCAAGCGTGCCGGATTATCATGGAAGATGGCGGGCACGCGTTGGTATGGATCGGTTTTGCCGAAAACGATAAGAACAAGTCGGTCCGTGTCGTCGCGTCCGCCGGCTTTGAGGAGAGATACCTCCAGACTCTCCAGTTAACGTGGGCGGACACGGAGCGCGGCCGCGGGCCCACCGGCGTTGCGATTCGGACGGGTAAGCCGAGCGGATGCCCGAACATGCTCACCGACCCCCGGTTTGTCCCGTGGAGGGAAGAAGCGCTCAAGCGGGGCTATGCCTCCTCGATGGTGCTTCCCCTATTGTCCAAAGGAAAGGCATTGGGCGTCCTCACCATCTACGCGAAAGAGCCCGAGGCGTTTTCGGAGGAGGAAGTGACGCTTTTATCCGACCTGGCGGATGATCTCGCCTATGGCATTACGATGCTCCGGTTGCGCCAGGCCCATGCTCGGGCCGAATCTGCCCTAAAGCTGAGCGAAAGCCGCTACCGGTCCCTCTTCGAGAGCATGAATGAGGGTTTTGCGCTGCACGAGATCCTTTGCGACGAACAAGGCCGGCCGATCGACTATCGGTTTCTCGAACTCAATCCCGCATTTGAGCGGCTCACCGGTCTCAAACGGAAAGAGGTGGCGGGCCAAACCGCGCGGACGGTGTTACCTCAACTTGAAGATTTCTGGATTGATACCTATGGAAAGGTGGCGCTCACCGGCGAGCCGGTTCACTTTGAGAATTATGCCGGGCCGCTCCAACAATCCTACGAGGTCTTTGCGTATTGCCCCACCCCCGGTCAGTTTGCGGTCCTGTTCGTGAACATCACCGAACGCAAGCAAACAGAAGACCGCATCCGAAAATTGAATCAAGAGCTTGAGCATCAGGCCGAGGAGCTCGAGGCCGCGAATGTTCAGTTGGAAGAGCAAGCGGAAGAGCTGCGCGTCGCGAACACGAATATCGAGGAAGCGCTGGCGCAGGAGCACGCGGCCCGGGCCGAGGCAGAGGCGCAGCAACGCATCCTCGAACAACGCGAACGGTCCCTCCAGGTGGCCATGCGCGAAATCGAAAGACTCAATCGCGACTTGGAACAGCGCGCGGGAGAACTGGAGGGAGCGAATAAGGAACTGGAAGCGTTCGCGTATTCCGTGTCGCATGACCTGCGTACGCCGCTCGCCTCCATGGAAAGCTTTGCGCGTCTCTTGGCCGAAGAATGCGGAGAGCAGTTGTCACCGGAGGGTCAGGCGTATTTGCGGCTGGTCCGGGACAATACGAGTGCGATGAGCGGGTTGATTGAGGGCCTGCTTTCGTTTTCCCGTACCTCTCGCCAGCCGCTGAAGAAACAGACGATCCAGCCGGCCGACGTGGTCCGCCAAGTCCTGACCGACCTGTGCCCCGCTCAAGAGGAGCGTCCGCAGGAGATTGTGATCGGAGACCTCCCCGAGTGCGAAGCGGACCCGGTGCTCTTCAAGCAAGTGTGGGTGAACTTGCTCTCGAATGCATTCAAGTTTAGCCGGCTGCGGCCAACGCCGCGCATCGAGGTTGGCTATCGGATCATCGACGGGCGGGGGGCCTACTTTGTCAAGGATAATGGTGTAGGCTTCGACACGGCGCAATTGGACCGCCTCTTCGGAGTCTTTCAGCGGTTGCATTCAGATGAGGACTATGAGGGAACGGGTGTGGGGCTCGCGATCGTGGATCGCATCATCCGCCGGCATGGCGGCCGCGTGTGGGCTGAAGCCCAACTCGACAAGGGCGCCACGTTCTTCTTCACCCTCCCATAGGGAGGTGAAGCCTTTGCACAAGGAGACGATTAGGGTGCGAGTCTTGTCCGGTTGATTTCGACCGGACTAGGCCAAGACCGGAAACCAGGACTGGCGCGGCCGAGCCGCGCCAGTTTGTATCTCGCACCTTCATGGACCCGTATCGGCGAGCTTAGCGGTCGACTCCGCTCGAATCTTGCAACAGTCGGCTCCTCTCAGCAGCCGGCGTTGCGCCGCCTTCAAGGCTGTGCTATCATTGTTTTTCGTTGGGATTGGCGTGGGACGCGGGCCGACGGCCCGCGTCGGAGAATCGGGAGGCGTAGGCGATGGCGAGATTGGGACGCAATGACCCCTGCTGGTGCGGGAGCGGTAAAAAATACAAAAACTGCCACATGCGCGAGGACGAGCGCGCCGAGAGCCGGAAACTCGTCACGCGCAACCTGATCGAACGGCTCAACGAATATGCGCTGCAGCGCGAATTCCGGGCGGATTTCGAGAGCGCGTTCGAGTTCTATTTCGGCCGGAAGATGCAAGTGGAAGATGACGCCGAAGGGGCGATGGAACTGGAACGTGCGCTCGACTATTTCGTTTACGATTATCGCCTCCCCGATGGGCAGCGTATCATCGAGCGCTTTTTGGCGGAGCACGGCCAGCGCCTGACACCCGACGAACGCGCGCTCGTCGAGGACTGGCGGCATTCGCGGCAGACGGCGTTCGAAGTGATCGCCGTCGAGCGCGGGGTCGGGGCGCGCTTGAGCGACCTCGTCAGCGGCGAAGAGTTCGACGTGGTGGAACAACGCGGGACGCAGGACCTGAGCCGCTGGGAAATTGTTGTTTCGCGGCTCTTGCACGTCCGGGACCACTATGAATTGGCCGGCGCGTCGGGAATGCGCTTGCCGTCCGGCCATCGCGATTGGCTGCGCGGTTACCTCGAGGAGCAGTGGGACCACTATCGAATCAACCATCCCGAGGCCGACTATGAAGAATTTCTGCATGCCTCGAGCCAACTGCTCAACCGCTTTATCGAAGACGAAATCCTCCCCGCCGCCAGCAGACCGCCCACCGTCGTCACGGCCGAAGGGGACCTCAGCGAGTTCGGAACGGCGACGTTCGACGTGGTCGATTCTCCTGCCGCGCTCGCGGGCTTGCGCGCGGCAGAAGAATTCAGCGGAGACGGCGAGGAGGACGAGTCAGGAACCCTTTCGTTCAGTTGGCGAGAAATCGGCGCGTCGGTCGAGTTCTTGCGCGCGCATGGGCCCGAGTTCGAGCATAAACAAGCCATCGGCGCCGAGCGGGGCGGCGTTCGCAGCCTGGGAAATCTGTCGCTCACGCACGAGACGCTGACGCTCGAAGCGACCTCGCGGCGGCGTTTGGAAGCGGGCAAGGCGTTGCTCGCGGCGCGACTGGGCCGCGCGATCCGGCACCGCGCGGATGAGATCAAATCCATGGACGAGATGCTTGCGCAGCGAGCTGCCGAGCCTCAGGAAGAAGCGGCCGAGGAAGAAATGCCCGCCGAAGTGGAGGCGATGCAAGCGGAGATGGCGGGGCAGTACCACCGCCAATGGCTCGACCAGGCGGTTCCCGCGCTCGACGGGCAAACCCCGCGCGATGCCGTGAAAACTTTCGGGGGACGCGTGCGGGTGATGCGCTTGCTGAAAGAGTTCGAGGCGGCGGAAGATCGCGCGACGCAGGCGGGCCATTTTTCAATGGACGTGGGCGAATTGAAGAGAGAGTTGGGCATCACCGATCAGGATTTGCTTCAAGAATCGCGGCTCGAAGACCGGATGAAAGAGGCGCTCGACGAAATGTTCGAGCTGACGCATGAGGATCGCGTGGACGCGGCGCTGGCCGCGTGGCGAGGCTTTCGGGCCAAGTACCCGCTGTCGAGCCTGGAGGAGCTGGAATTCGCCGAGATATGGGACCTGGTCGAGCTCGTCGACGAGAGTTTGACGAACCTGGGGTACCGTCTAGCCGCCCTCAAGCGCTATGACGAGGCGCTGGCGCTCCTGCAAGAATACCTCGCGCTCGGCCCGGTCGACCCTAAGGCCATCCGCGCCGATATGGCCGAAATGCGGGTGGAGCGCGGTGAAGTCGAGCAAGGGGTACACGACCTTGAGCAACTCGTGGCCGAGGCCCCGGAGAGTTTCGAGGCGGTCATTATCCTTGCCGATGTTCAGCGCCACCTCTTGAATCGCCCGGACGATGCTATCCAAACGCTCCGCCATGGGCTGGACCGGGTGGAGGAGGACTGGCGGGGCGAAGTTTATAGCGAGATTCTCGAAACCTATCTGGAATTCAATCGTCTGGATCAAGCGGAAGAGTTCTGGCACGCCGAGAACGATGCGGAGGACGAGGAGGACAAGGATTACCTGGGCTGGGCCAAGATCATGCTCGCGCGCGTCGACCTGGAGGCGGCCCGCGCGAGCGTGGAGAGGATCCGAGAAGAGACTCCGCGCGCCTATTGGCTGGGGGTGGTGGAGGCGCGCGCGGGCAATTTCGAAAAGGCGAGTGAGTTGTGGGCGAAAGACCTTAAAGAGCCCGAGTTTGACGATTGGATTCTGTGGGTCCATTGGGCGGAATTGCGACTGCGCCTTCACCAGGTCGATCAAGTGATCGAGAAGGTGGATCCACGCAAGCTGCACGCGACGGCCACGGGTTATTGGTACCTGGCGCTCGCCTATGCGGCGAAAGGAGACCCCACCCGGGCCGCCGAGTGGGCGCGCGCGGCACGGGCAGAAATGGAGCAGCGGTCACGCCGGAGCTCCTTTGCCACCCTCGAGCGCGAGGTGCGCGAATTGGCGGACACGCTGGGCCTGTCCGAGGCCGCGCGCCAGCCGTTAAGCCTTTCGGAGGCGCTCCAATGACGAATTATGTTCCACCGGTCGACAAGCCTCCTACGCTTGGCGATCCATGAGACCGGGAGGAGTGGCAAGATTATCGTGACCTGAGCCTTGGCGAGGAGCATATTCCCAACGGCGTCGCCGTCGAGGTTCTTGATTCAGCGCCATCGCAGGGCTCCGGTCAACCCTCGCAGGGTCCGGCGGATCCCAACTGTGGGCTCCCCCTTCATTGCGTCCTTCGACGCCAATCCCACGCAGGTCACCGCAGGGCAAGCCTCGACGTTGAGCTGGGGCCTCGGCTCGAACGCGAACAGCGCCGTAATCGACCAGGGGATTGGCGGAGTGGCAACGCCTAGATCCACGGTGGTTCAAGTCGGGCAGACGACGACGTTTACGATGGTCGCGACCGGGTGTGGGGGCACGGTGACCAAGCAGGCGACCATCACCGTCAGCGCCAATCCACCAGGACCCGACCCGGCGATGAATCTTGGCGTCAAGGCATTCCAGGAGGATGTGAACCCGGCGATCTCGCCGGCAATGTCTGTGTGACCGTCCCACACCGGGTACGGCCGCCTTTGACTGGAATGGGAATCGTCGTATACTCGAGACGCAAGCCGGCGCGCGGATTTCTTGATAGGACGCACGCACCTGTCGTTTGACGCAGTCATGAGCGTTGATGACAGGCTTTTTGTTGGGGGCGTATGCCTGAAGGGAGCAAGCCATGCTGACCTCAACCAAACGAACGGCTCTGCCAGTACTCGCCTGGGTCGTGCTCATCCACGCCTTGCTCTTTTTGTCGTTCTGGCTGACGAACAGTCTCTTTTACTCCGAAGTGAACGACTATTTAGCCAATCTCCTCGGGGTAAGCTACGATTTCATCAGCCTCTGCCTTTTGATTGCCAGTGCCGTAGGCGTGTGGAGTCTCGCCCGGTTGGTGGTTCACCGATTGAGGTTGCGACCTCCTTTGCAGGCTCTCACAGCCTGGCTGTACGGCGTCGTCGCGTTGATCTTTCTAGTCTTCTTCTACGGCAGTTTTTGGTACCTGTTTCGCCAGTCCCCCGTTCAAGGACCGCGTCTCGCCCAGATGCTCCTCTATTTCCGCATCGTCCTCGACCCGATAATACTCTTTGCGGTTACTTGTCTCGCAGCGCTGTGGGCGACGCGGCGCCTGTCCTCACGAAAACCCGCCAGCTTTAGAGCATACCTCTCTATCATCGCGCCTGCCGCAGTGCTGTGTGCCGTCCTCTGGGCCATCCCGCTCATTTATCCACCCGATTCGGTGTATGCGGGCACGCTTCCGGCCAAGCCGCTGGTGATCGCCCATCGCGGCGCGTCGATGCTCGCGCCCGAAAATACGCTCGCGGCGATGGAACGCGCGGCGGCGCTCGGCGTCTATGGGGTAGAGACCGATCTGAGCCTCAGCCGTGACGGAATTCCGTTCTTGATGCATGACACGACCTTAAAGAGGACGACGAACGTGGCCGCGATCTTTCCGGGACGCGAGAAGAACAAGGCGGAAAATTTCAGCATCGCGGAGGTAAGGGAGCTGAACGCCGGGGACTGGTTTGTAGTGACAGATCCTTATCACACGATTGCCAGCGGCGCTGTTCCGGCCGCGCAAGTGGCGGAATATGAGCAGCAGAAGGTGCCCACACTGGCAGAGGAACTGCAAGTCGTGCGCCAGCACCGGCTCATCTTTATCTTTGATCTGAAAGAGTTGGCCGCCCCGGCGCCCACCGGCCAATCGTTTTTCGATATTGTCTTCCGCGAGATTCATGCGGCGGGCATCGACTCTCAGGTATGGTTCCTAGTCGATCAAAACCAACTGAAAGTGATCCGAGCAGAGGCTCCGGCGATGCGGCCCGCTTTCGGGGCCGATTTTCAGCAGCCGCCGGGCGCAGGAGAATTGAAAGCGCAGGGGTACGAGATCGTGAACGCGGAGTACGGTCTGTCGAAGGCGTGGATCAAGAAATACCAGGCCGCCGGGTTATGGGTGAACCTGTACACGATCGACGAGCCGTGGCAGTATTCCCGCTTGTGGCTCCTCGGCGTCGACTCGACCACCTCGAGCAATGCTCAGGCCCTGCTCGCGCTGAACCAGCCGCTGCTCAGCCTACCGTATTCGCAATATCTGCTGGTTTGGGGAGCGGTCGGCCTATTGTGCTTGGGGGTGCTGGTTGGGGTGACGCTGCGGAGTATGCGGGGCTGACGATTCAGAGGCAACAGCGCGAGGTTCAGGAGACTCGTCGTTAGGATCGATCCTCTTGAGCCGTAAGAACATCAATGTCTCTCAGCCGCAATCCCGTCGCGATGGCTCGATGGACATGCTCGTCCATGTAAATTGCGATGCTCAAAGCACAAGCTCTTGTCGGGGCCACCTCGCTGCAAGAGGAGATGGCCCCGCTTCTCGACTCACTTGTTCTGAAAATGCTAGGCTGTGTTGGATCTCCGCGCCCAGCTCCTCTTTATGATCCGAGTAACACGCAAGCGCAGAATGGACTTGTCCCAATGCCACTCTGTTTGCGCTACTCCGGTCGATCTATTGGTTCAGAAGTCTCATCGCGGTGTTCGGGAGACTCGTCAACGCTCGTCGAAAGCTTGACGGACCTTCGAATTGCGCATAGAATTGCTGGAGATGCGATGAGGGCTGGTCTGCCATGCCGAACACCGCGCTAGAGATGATCGCAAAAGCGAGGAGGAGGCGACTGACTGGATTACGGACCGAACGATCGGCAATGGAACCAGCACGGGGTATCCTGTCATTGAAGAGGATGGCGATGAGGAATAGAGGCCATGACGGCCCATAGTAAAGCGATTCCTGGATCGTCGGCAACAGGACGCGGGCCGGAGACGAGGGATTCAGATGACGACCATAAATGAAGTAGTGAGGAAATGCCGAGAGGCTCTTGAAAGCCATTATGGCTCCCAGTTCAAGGGTCTGATTCTCTATGGATCCGTGGCACGCAACCAAGCTGGTCCAACGAGTGACATCGATCTACTTGTTTTGTTAAGCAAACCCTTTGACTATTTTTCAGAGCTTCGCCAAATCATCGACGTTCTATATCCCATTCAATTGGAATCAGAGCAACTCATTTCCGCCAAGCCGGTTCCCCTGGATGAATTTGAGCGTGGGAGCGTTCAACTCTATCGAAATGCAAAACGAGAGGGGATACCTGCATGACGCCGTCTGGCGAGCAGGAAATTGCCGCCAATCTTGAACGAGCGGAGCAATCTATCCGCGCGTCCCAGGATCTGTCGATCAAAGGCTATTACGACTTTGCAGCGTCGCGTGCCTATTATGCTGCATTTTACGCAGCGACGGCGGTTCTGCTGAATGAAGGTTTGGATTTCAGCAAGCATAGCGGGGTAATCGCTTCGATTCATCAGCGCTTTGTAAAGACGGGGAAATTGAGTGAGGAACAGGGCAAGGACCTGAACTGGCTCTTTGAGGTCCGTAGCATTGGAGACTATGGGGGCACGGCACACGTGTCTCAGCTACAGGCAGACCGCGCTATTCAAGCGGCGCGGGGTTTCTTGACCGCGATCCGCTCCTTGCTTAACAAATAGCCAAAAGGACGAGATCGATGGACGGAACGGTCTCTCGATTAATCAAAGGAGAGTGGGACCTACGTTGACCGAGACTCGATATGAGCATGCCGTTCTCACCCACCAAAACGTACCCGTTATCGCCGGAACGACGATGAAAATCAAAGAGTTGGTGGCGGAGCGGCTGGCTTGGAGTTGGGGTCCGGAAGAATTGCTGCTCAATCATCCGTATCTAACCATGGGTCAGGTATTCTCTGCTCTCGCGTATTACGCCGATCACCAGGCGGAGATCGACCAGGCGACAGACGCCGATGTGGAATATATGGAAGCGTGGCGCGCCAAGACACAACCTTCGCCGCTCGTGCTTCGTCTGAGAATGCAAGGACTGCGCTAGTGGCGCTCGTCTTCTACATAAATGAGCACGTGCCCAAGCTGCGTTCTACCGATTCGATAGCCTGCTCGCGGGATTCAGCACTACCTTTAGTACAATGCCGAGGACCATCGACGCGACGATGGGGAAAAGCAAGAGATTCCGTCAGTCCGAATCACAACTCGCCGCGGAAGTAACTGATGCAAAAGACCTACGGGGTGGGCGAGTCCCTGTAGGTCTTTACATTAATTGGTTCCGTAAACCAGCATCGAGCCTTCTCTCGGTCTTGACGAAAAATGGGATTCGTCCGTGGCTCTACAACGGTAAATACTCAACTCGATTGGCAAACTCTCCGAAGGTTGCAACTTTGGCGATGAGTTCCAGATCCCGCACGCAAGTGCCGATAGCGGTGCGCAGTTGGTGCGCATAAATTACGCCGCCAAATGGAATTCCGCCCTTTTGCCGACGAACTGCCTCCGCTAACAGGTCTTCATCCTGCGAAAACAGAACTCGTCCCAGTTCCGTCGCACGGTTCAGCAGAATTTCATCAGGCACACTACGGCGTCCGTCCTCCTGAGCCGTGAGAACATCAACTTCTCTCAATCGCAATGTCGTCGTAATGGCTCGATGGAAATGCTCGTCCATGTAGATCGCGACGCTCAAGGCACAAGCCCTTGTCGGCGCAGTTTCTCCGCAAGAGGAGAGGGTCCCGATTCTCGACGCGCTTGTTCTGAAAATTGCAGGCTGCGTTCGATCTCCGCGTCCAGTTCCTCTTTATGATCCCAGTAATACGCTAGCGCAGAGTGTATTTGTCCCAACGTCAGGTAGGGATGTTGAAAATGCAACTCCTCCGGACTCCAGCCATGTGTCATTTGCGCCATCACCAATTCGGTGACCTTCATGTTTGTCCCGGCAATGATGGCTTTGCCGTTGGCATCGATCTGCACGTGTTCGTACGTGGTAAAAGTTGTCGTACTCATCGCATCATCCTTGAGCTCGGCGATCATTTTATCCGTGTCGAGGTCGGCCCAGCTTCTGGCCGCCCTCGCACCTGGGACATTATACTCTGATTGAGGCAGTCCGTCACCTGTTTTCGAGTTTGTCTGTGCGAGAGAAGTGCTTCTGTTTGGGTTGATTCGGCCGATCTATTGGTTGAACTCTCATCGCGGGGTTCGGGAAACTCGTCAACGCTCGTCGAAAGCTTGACGGACCTTCTGATTGCGCATAGAATTGCTGGAGATTCGATGAGGGCTGGTTTTCCATCCCGAAAGACGAGCGGGAAATTTCCGCCAATCTTGAATGAGTAAGTCACCTGCAGAGCAGAACGGGAGGTATTCTTATGCCACCCATGTCTGCCGCCCGAAAAGCGCTTAACAAGAAGGCTCGTCGGCGGTCGGTCGGTTTTCCGATTGCTACAGTTGCCTGTTATGGCCCGACTGATCAGTCGGCCGCCAAAGTAGCCGTGGGGATCATTGATGCCCAGGACAAAACGGTTGCGCTCGAACGTTGGTTTTCGACCACGCAAGACGCGCGCATAGATGAGGACATCAGACAGGCGATAATGGCGTTTATCGAGAGTCATAATGTGTATCGAGTAGCGATGTTTGATCGGATCATTGGCTGTCCTCACGAAGAAGGGGTCGATTATCCAGAGGGGGAGAGTTGTCCACAGTGTCCTTTTTGGAAAGGACGGGATCGATGGACGGGACAGCCTCTCGATTGATCAAACGTGTCAAGCCCGGGCCGCCAAAGCGGCCCCAAGTTCAAGACCAATCTGCTTGAACCTCTTTTCCTCTCCTTCTTTGAGTTGCGCCGAAGCTCTCCTCGCCTCTTTGTCGCCGATTTCCGCCTTGGTCTTGGTGAAGATGATCGCGGAGGCGGGCGGAGCAATCCTTCGCAGGCCAAGCCTCTTTAGCCGTCTTTCGATGAAGCCGGCTGCGCTCCCGGCGAGCCAGTGGTCTCTGCAGCCCAGATTCAAAAGCCTGTGCCACCTTCTCCGTATTGCCATACCGAGTATCGTAGATCACGCAGGCTCTCAAGGGCGGTGTTGGTTGGGACATTGGTTCTTCTCTTCCCCTATCAGTTGATAAACGGCGCGAGAGCCGATCCGACCAGCCGCGCAAAAGAGACCTTGAGCGCGCTCGCGTGCTGCTCCGCATAGAACGTCTGCTGAGGATCGAGCCAGCCCTTGCCCTTCCAGTACTGGTAGTCGATTGAGCCCGGATTTATCTTCTCATAGGCCAGCTGCTGAATCTTAAAGACCATAAAGGAATAGAAGGAAGGTCGTAGCGCAGCCTTTTGGTGGACCGCGCGGAAGATGGCCTGCGCAATCCCTCGGATCCTTGCCCCATCGCGGATGCCAATTTCATCTCGTGTCGATAGTGCGCCGGTCTTGAACCCTGCTCGACCGATAATATGAAACCCCATATACATCAAACCGTTCAGTGTCCGCAGCGCGTGGCCCGTCGGGCTGCTCCCGGTGGTCGCCAGGAGATAGGCGCTCTTGCCCCCAAATTCCGGCCGGTGGCACGTGTGCGCTAGCCGGTCGATCCAATTCTTGGTGATCCCGCTGACATCGTCCACATAAACCGGGGTGGCCGCGATGATCCCATCGGCCGCTTTCATCCGGGCCTTGAGCGGTAGCAGGTCGTCCTTGCGGGGACAGTGCTCCTCGCCCCGATCGAAGCAAATCCGGCATCCCCGGCACATCTGGAGGTTCAGATGGCCGAGATACACCGTCTCGAAATCGAGTACCTCGCCTGTGCGCTCCGCTTCACGGCGCATCTCTTCTTCGATCAGGCTCACCACGCGAGCCGTATTGCCATGTGTCCGATAACTGCCGATACAGGCAAGAATCTTCATCCCAATTTTCCTTCTCGCACCCTTACTCCGCTGGATGGAGTAAGCTTTACTCCGACGGACGGAGCGCGCGCAGTACAAAGTCGGTGACGAGCCTGGCATCGAGCCAGACCGTGTCTTCCGTATTCATCTGGGCACAGCATCCCAGGTACGTGACCATGATCAGACTCGCGGTGGCCGGGATGTTCGCCGCCTGGAAGAGACCTTGACGGATTCCCGGCTGGAGGATTTCGGCGCCGACGAGATCAAAAAAGGGTCGATAGTCCTGATAGATATGCTGCTTGAATTCCTCATCCGGCCCGTAGACGGTCGTGGTGATCAGCCGCGCCTGAGCAGGATACTGCCTGACAAAGTCGATCCCCGCTTCAAAGAAGCGTTCCAGCCGGAGCAGGGGGTCTTGCTCGCGGCGCACTCGGTCCGCGAGGAAATTGAAATGCAGCCGGGCAACATCGTCGATCAAGGCGAGCATCAAAGCCCGTTTACTGGGAAAGTAGTTGTAGACGGTTCCCTTGGCGAACCCGGCGGCGAGGGAGATGCCGTTGACGTTGGCGCTTTCATAGCCGTGTTGAGCGAACTCTGCCGCGGCCGCATCCAGCAATCGCTGCCGTGTGTCGGCGAGTGCCGTGTTGCGATCCGAGTCCTTGTATCGAGGCATACAGGCTCCAGTTATATGGGTGACCGGTCACCCATATTATAAGACAAGCAGAGTAGTTTGTCAACTCGCGCGGCGGGTTATAAATTGTTTTTTTGGGGCTGGGTCATGCCTCCCGCTTGATGTCTATGCGGAGGCAGCGTTGCGGAGCAACCAGTTGACCGCTCGCTCGGTCGAGTCGGTGATGAGGACCACCGAATCGAAATCTCCTTCGCCGAACAATTGCTTCAAAAGCGGGATCGCGGAAAGAGTCGAAGCCCAAAATTGCGAGCCGAGAAAGACCATGGGGCTGAAGCGACCGCCCACGCTTTTGTAAAAGTTCTGCGCGGCGTCCTGGAAAATCTCCTGGACGGTTCCGGCGGCGCCCGGTGTGTAGATGACACCGCCGGTGCAGAAGGTGACCAAGCCGTCTTCACGCAAGCTATTTTGAAAATATTTGCCGATATCGGTCGCAAAGGGCGTAAAGGTTTCATGCCCATAGTACCAGGTCGGTAACGCCAGGCTCCTTCCAATGTCGGAACCCCACGAACGGTAGAGCTCAACCGCCGGACGCCACCAAGCGTGATACGCGTCGCGCAGAACGGTGTCGAACTTGCCCGTCGACATCACGACCTTCTTCAAGCCGGTGGGCAATTTAGGCTGTGTGCAGAGGAGGGCCATGGCGTCGTCCAGATCGGATGAGGGGCGGTGAACGAGCGCCGCGCCAAGGTGCGCGGCTTCCATGGCCCCCGGACCGCCCCCGGTCACGACGAGGGCCCCGTTCTTGGCGAGCAGCCGCCCCAGTTCCGCAATCTGTCGAAACCCGGCAGAGTCGCGGGCGACCTCGTGACCGCCCATAATGCCGACGGTGAGATTCTGCGAGGCCAAGAGGTCAATCGCCGCCTGATTGATAAAGTGATCGTGCAGCGATTCCATCATGCTCGTAAACGGCGATTGTCGGTTCCCAAATGCTTCCTGGGCAAACAATCGATAGATGATGTAATCCCGCGTCGTCTCGAGGCTCGCCGGATTGTCGAGCTCAAACCCCTCGAGAAGCTCGGCGGGAGTGTAGAGATTGGTGCGAATAGGGATAAAGGGCAAATCCATTGTCGTGTTCCTTGGAGTGGGGTGTGTGGCGCCAGTATAATCTCTGCTCCCTCAGACGGCAAATTGAGCGCGAGCTCCAACAAGGTCACCGGCCAAACAGCTGCGACGGCTTCGGCAAAGGGATTCAGGCCGCGGGGGCCAGGGGCTCGTAGGCTGCGCGTTGGCGCTTGCCAATACGCATCCGGTGTTCCGGGAGGCAGCGATAGACAGATCGGTCAAGGTCTGCGGTGATTGACAAGCGCGGGGAAAATGACTCAGGGTGGATTCGGGATGATTAGCTCATCCCCGATGTGAAGCATGTCACTGGTTAGACGGTTGGCTTGCTTCAAGGCATCAACGGTGACGCCATACTTGAGGGCAATGCCGAGCAGCGTATCGCCCGCTTTTACCTTGTACTTGGAAGGAGTAGTTTTCGGTTGAGGGGCACGCGTCGCCGTGGACGCGGGCACGCGGGAGGACACGGCACTGGGTCGAACCGTTACTCGAGATGAAGCCGGGGGAGCGAGCGGAGTTTCAGTCAAAGGGTTCGAAGTTGGACCTGACCTCTGTACTGTTGGCAATGGCGTCATCTCCACCAAAGTGGAACGATCTCCCGGACCGCCAGCGCCCTGCCAGAACAGGAGCGCGCATGCTCCAACCAGGACGACCAAGGCCGCTGTTGCGAGGAGCCAGCGAGGGAATGAGAGCCAACTTGCCCCCAAAACAGGACGGCCCGGGGGCCTAATCATCCGGTCGAGCACCCAAGGCTTCCAGGGTTGTGGCGCATCAACTTTCTCGGGCGACAAATGCGGCCGCTGAGGAGTCATAAGCACTCTAACTTATACCTTACCCCTCCCTTCATGTCAAAATCAACAAGAGGAATTGCTCGTCGTAATTCTCAAGTCGGCTCCATATTGAGCGGTTAGGCCGCCCGCGTGTTATGGAAAGCGTGCTTGGAGGAAGCTCATCAACTCTTCGTGGAATACCTCCGGTGCATCAAGGTTCGGGGAATGGGTCACCCCTGGGATCACCACGAGCTTGCCGTCGGGCTCGACCTTGGCCGACATCGGCATCGTCTTGCGGATATTCCCGGTCGAATCCTGGCCCCCCAGGATCAGGAGGAGGGGTTTGTTGACGACGTATCCTGGCTCGTATAGGAAGGCACAGCGCTTGGTTCTTCGCGTCCTTCTCGCGATGTCGAATTTCGGATCGACCGGACGCGGAGTCGATTCGGGGGCAAAACTTTGGGAGACTCGTACACCGTTCTGTGGTCGAATGACCGGATTCAGCAGATCGTCAAGCACCAGCAGGAAGGCGCGCGCCTTGAGGTCTTGTTCGGTGGTCCGCACTCTTCGGAGCCTTCGTTTCGCCGTTATGGAGTCCACGAGGGCGACTATATTTATCCCGTGCGAGTTTACAAAGGCGTGCTGTATGTGATTGGCCGAATGAAAGTCAGGCGGCTCATTTCTCTGGAAGAATATATCAACCAGTATCCACACACTTTTGCCCATTGTGAGCGAGGTCGGTATCCGATGGAGACGCTCGGCAATTATCTCACGCTCCACCCCGAAAAGCGCTACTTGGCGCTCTCATGTACGGAGGAGGTCGCGATCGGCGAAGAAGGAACTCCCATCCGGCTGGATGTGGCGATCCCCCCGACCTTCTGGAACGACTGCGATTTCGTTCCCAGAAAGGGGAACGCGGGCTGAAGCACGTTGAGAATGGCAGATTGGAGAAGGTCATTAGCTTACAGGGGGGCGTCTATCGTCTCGCCGAACCGTCGGCGCAAGAGGTTGCAGACGTGTTGGCGAGCAAACTTGACGGCCGAAGCTAGCAGGGGGAAGGCAAAAGTCGGCCAGCGCAATATCTCGATCTACCGGTCGAGGACGCGCAACAAGTTAAGCAAACTTGTCACCAGAATCAATGCTGAGGAAATTGATGGATATAGGCAGACCTGTAAAAGCGGCGGAAAAGCGAACTGGTCAGTTGCAGCAGGATTGCGAACGCAACCGCGCGGCTATCAAGCCGCGGCCTGACTCGTCAGCGCGGTTTGTCGCAGCAGCCAGACCATACCGCCCGCCGCCACCGCGAAGGGCAGAATGGTTCCGGTCGCAATAATGACTGCAGCAACGGGAGATTCGTAGTCGACTGGGACGTTTATGGCTACTAAAGCGAACGCCAGCGTTGGCACCCAGCCTGCAATGCATAGGATAACCCACCACACGGCACGCGGCACACGCCTGCGTAACACGAACCATTGGCACACGGCGAGCAAGATGGCGCCAGCCGGGATCGTGAGCGGTCCGATCAAGGCAGAGTCAATATCGGGAGGAAAGCTCCACCTGAACAGGCCCTCGAGGAACATGGCGATACCCGTGGCGAGGATCCACCCGGCCGAGTGCTCTAGATATTTGCGGAGGAGCAGCCACTGCGCAAATCCCATCCCCAGTCCGACGAACAGCATCGAGGCCCCCATGGCATCGGCCGTAAGGATCATCGCCTGCTCGGTGGGTGTTCCCGGGACTGGGGCAGTGACACCTAAAAGGGCGACTAGGGTTAGGTTTACGGGAAAAGCAAAGACAGGACCAACCAATGCTCCGACGCCAGTAGCGAGGACCCAGAGGAACCCGAATTTCCACCCGGGAGAAGGCGGCTGAACAGCAGCAGTGGACATCGCAACCTCCTTTTGCAGAGAACGCCAAGCGCGGCGTGGAGTGTTGCCCGTTCGAAACGAGGTGCAATTCAATTGTACATCACGTGGGCTGATTTGCAAGCGGCACGGCTCTCAGCGGTCGCCGGCGTTGGCCGCGGCGTCCAAAGTGCCGCCCGGATAAGCTGGCCGGGTTAGTGCCGCTACCGATCCAAGCGGTTTCCGTGGGCAAGCCATCAAGCTTGCCCATTTTTGTTCCGCTGTGTTTGGTCTCCACCATTGGAATTGGGCCCCACGACGTTATATTACACAGCAAGCTATTCCTTTACGGACCATGTAGGAGAATAACGATGAAAGGTAGCGCCGACGACCGCAGAATATGGGTTGAATGCGCCGTTTTAGCCGGCGTGTCTGCTATGGTGGCTGTGCTCATGCACACGCTTTTCGCTCGTTAGAGCCCCGAGCCCCTTCCCAAGGATCAATCCGTCGACACATCCACCGCATCCTGGGACAAGCCCAAGCCCGAGGAAAAGGCCCAGGCCGAACCTATACGCCAGACACTCGATCAAGCCACCGCCCAGGTCAAGTCACCGGAGAGAGCTAGCCGGGTGGCTGAACGGCTTGAAGAATTGGCGAGGAACACCACCACCGGCCAAGTCGAACAAGCCAAGCCGCCCGAGAAGCCTGGCAAGGTTAGCGAAAAGGTCGCAGAATCAAGCCGGCGAGTTGATCAGGCGGCCACAGGTGCGCCGCCGGGGGAGAACACCGCCGAGGGGATTGCTCAGGTGGCCAAAGAGATCACTACCAGCCCGGGCCGCAAAAAAGCCGCCCTGGCAGAGGCCACCCAAGAGGCGCTCAATCCTGAGCAGGAGGGCGTGCCGAACGTCAAGCATCCCAACCAGCGAGAATACCTACGTCAGGCCGTGCTTCATCGCATGAAGCCCTTCGACGCTCTGGATGCCCGGTTATTCCTGGCCGTTAACCGCCTGCCGCGTAACCGCTGGCTGAACGGGGTCTTTTCCTTTTTCACGGTTATCTTCAAAGCCGGCATGGGCTGGTATGCGATCATGGCCCTGGCCATCTTGGTCAATCCTCGTAGAGGTATACGGGCGGTACGCGATACGATCCTGCCGCTCTCCCTCACCTCGTCACTGGTCGAATAGCGCATCAAGACATTCTTCCGGCGCCGCAGGCCGTTTATTGCATCCATTCAAGCCATCGTTATCGGCAAAAAGCCCGGTACCTGGTCTTTCCCTTCGGGGCATTCGGCCTCAGCCTTCGCCGGCGCCGAGTTGCTCTCACGGGATTTTCCCGGCCAGCGCCCATTTCTCTTCCTGGTGGCTACGCTCGTTGCCTTTTCGCGCATTTACCTGGGGGATCACTACCGCGGCGATGTGATCTCGGGGGTGTCCTCCGGCATCGCCATCGCCGAAATGATCCGGCGGGCGCAGCGGGTGCTCGTGCCCGACACAGGCATGGATATGAGTTAGGTACGGGGAATTCGCCCGAACGGGTGGACCGAATACCCCATGTTAGAATCCGCATGGCGGTGAGGCTTAGCGGGAGAAAAGCTCGGCTGGGAGGTTCAGGAAACTCGTCATCAAAATCAATGCTCAAGAGGTCGGTGGATAGAGAAGGACTTGTGAAGGTGCTGGGATTAGCGGTCCTCGAAACGTATGCTGTTCAGAGGGTTTAGGGTGACTGTTCGAAGTTTGGTGAAAGTATCCCTTAGCCGCAGGATGTTGTATCAGCAAGCGGGCGCAATTCCTGCATCTGGGCACGAGTACGAGTTTCACTAATCTCTGAATGGTCACGACCGAGGAGATTCTTGACAGGCGCGGGGTCTAGTCATAGAATGAGGGTGTACGGTTGCCGTTGACCCATTGGTGGTGAAGAGTGCTCCCCGCAGAGTCAGTGCCAGCTAGCTGGCGAGTCCGCGGAGAGCTTTTTGCTTTTCTAAGGAGGCGCAAGGATGCGCACTTCCTTGTCCCCTGTAGTAGGCCCCCGATTTTTCCTGTTCCTCCACGAGCCTGCCAGGCACTCGTTAAGGCCACACGCACGTGCGGTACAACTCGCTGTTTTTTTGTTCTCGAGAGCGGTGAACCACGATTGCTCCGTACTCTTGGTATTGGGCATGTTTGTGGCCGGGTGTGCGCCCGGGGCCAGCGCGCCCATCGCGACGGTCGCCTCCTCGCCGAAGACGATCCCTGTTCCCACTCTGACAACTCTACCGACTGCCAGTGTTACGCCGAACGCCCCCATTGCGCCGGGGAATGCCGTTCGGCTTCGAGAGATAGCCAGCTGGCACAGCGCGGAGGACTCGCCGTTCTCGCACGTGCGATGGTCGCCCGATGGCCGGATGCTTGCTCTGGTGCAACAGAACAGAAAAGCGATTCTGTGGGAGGTGCCGACATGGCGCGAGGCGTACACTCTGAGCGGAGTCGCGTCGCCGGTGGCTTTCTCACCGGATAGCGGGTTGCTGGCCGCGGGGGTGGAGAATAATGCCGTCAAATTGTGGGAGGTGTCGACCGGAAAGGAGCGGAGAACTCTAGAAGGGCACTCTAGTGCAGTGCGAAGCGTCGCCTTTTCGCCGGATGGCCGCTTGCTGTTTGCGGGGTCGACCTACGGCCCGCAAAAGCTCTGGCAGGTGGCGACAGGACAAGAAGCGGGCAACCTGGATTATCTCGTGAGCGGCGTCGTGACAAGCGCCGCATTCTCACAGGATGGAGGACTCCTCGCGCTAGGCACCGGGAGTTCGCGCGGCCAAGGGGTCGAAATCTGGGACGTTGTGAGCCTACAGCGAGTGCGCATTCTGCCCAAAACCATGTCCGATGATATCCGGACCGTCGCCTTCTCGCCCGACGGACGGCTTGTCGCTTCGGGATCGTCATTCGGCAACGTCGAGTTGTGGCAAGTGGCGAGTGGGCGCAAACTGAGCACGCTCTCGGTTGCCGGAAGTTCGATCGAGAGCGTCGCTTTTTCTCCGGACGGGCGACTGCTGGCTCTGGCTGCCTCGGATGGGGGAATCAAGCTTTTGGATAGCGCGAGCGGCCGGGAACTGCACTCTCTTGCTGAGAACGCGCCGGCCAGCGGTGTTGCCTTTTCGCCCGACGGACGATTTCTGGCGACAACTTTGGACAGGACGGTCAAGGTATGGGGCCTCCCGCCTTGATCCGCATAGAGCGTTTACTTTTTCCCGGGAGACGCAACGATGCGCCCGTCACCGCCCACCTCCGTCCTGTTATTCGATTCAGGAGGAAAGCACCTGTCGTTTGACGCAACGCCATCTTGGGCGGAGCGTAGACGATAGGTGCTTTTTGCTTGTGCCATGCTGCAAGTTTCGCTCTTGGGCGAATTCTCTCTCAGCCGCGACGGTTCGCCCGTCGCCGACCTCGATACACCGCGTCTTCAATCGCTTTTTGCGTTTCTGATCCTACACAGGAATGTTCCCCAATCCCGTGCGCAGCTCGCCTTCCTATTCTGGCCGGACACAACCGAAGCTCAAGCCCGAACCAACCTGCGCAACCTGCTGCACCAATTGCGCTACGCTCTACCCGAGGCGGACTCGTTTCTCGATGCAAGGGTCCAGACGGTACAGTGGCGATCAAGTGCTCCGTTCACCCTGGATGTGGCCGACTTTGAGGCTGCCCTCGTTCGAGCAGAGC
Organism: Chloroflexota bacterium; assembly: GCA_023381515.1. The sequence continues at coordinate 35,065 of JAMCQI010000080.1, forward strand.
AGTCACAGAGTTCGGGCGATTCCACTGCCCTCCGACGGGCGTTGGAGCACGCCGTCGCCTTCTACAAGGGGGACTTGATACCTAGTTGTTACGATGACTGGATCATTCCCCGGCGTGAAGGATTGCGCCAGGCATATCTCGACGCGCTGGAACGGCTCGTGCGTATCCAGGAGGAGCAGTCCGATTCTGCGGGGGCTATTCGGACGGCTGAGCTCATCCTAAGACAAGATCCGTTGCGCGAAGCCGCCTATCGCCTCCTCATTCGCCTTCACGCCTCAAGTGGTGACCGGGCCGCCGCGCTTCGCGCGTTTCATACCTGCGCGACCGTTTTGAGACATGAGCTTGACGTAGGGCCCAGCCCCGAAACCCGCGAGGCCTATGAGCAGTTGCTGGGCGCCGAATCTCGATCGCACTCGGCGGTACCGGCTACATCCGACATTTGCCCCTTGGTCGGTCGCGAACAAGAGTGGTCTCTTTTGCTTCAATCCTGGCGGGCCATGACGGGAGGGCAAGTGCCACATGTCGTCATGCTGAGCGGAGTGGCGGGCATAGGCAAGACGAGACTGCTAGAAGATCTGCTCCAGTGGGCGACTCGCCATAGCATAACGAGCGCCAGTGCCCGTTGCTATTCAGCTGAGGGTGATCTGGCCTTTGCGCCGGTCACCGGTTGGCTGCGTGCTCTTCCCCCAGTTCCCCTTGACGATGTCTGGCTGACCGAAGTCGCCCGGCTGTTTCCGGAGGTGTTGGTTCAACGGCCAGACCTTCCCCGGCCGGTGTCGCTAACCGAAGCCTGGCAGCGCCGGCGTCTTTTTGAAGCGTTGTCACACGCGGTCCTCGGTGCAGCCCAGCCGCTCCTGCTGACAGTCGACGACTTACAGTGGTGTGATCGCGATACACTGGAATGGCTGCACTTTATCATGCGCTTCGACAGACAAGCTCGCTTCCTGATCGTAGGCTCCTACCGGCCCGAAGAGATCGGAGTCCATCATCCCTTGGTGCCTTTCCTGCAGGTTCTCCGTCTTGAAGACGAGGTTGCCGAAGTAGACCTCCCGCCGCTTGACCAATCGGCGACGCAAACCCTTGCCTCGCTGATTGCCGGAGCAGAGATTAGTTCGGAAGCCGCGCAGCTTTTGTACCAACAAACGGAAGGGAATCCCCTATTCGTTGTCGAAACCGTGCGCGCTGGTCTGGCGACGCGCGACTTGCGGTCGCGCAGGCTTCCTCATGATTCTTTGGGTGCTATCGCGAATCTCCCGCCGAAGGTGCAGTCGGTGCTGAGAGCACGCCTGGCACAACTCTCACCAGAATCGCGGGACCTGGCCGGTGTGGCAGCCACGATCGGGCGAGAGTTCAGTTTCAAGCTTTTGGCGAAAGCGGGTGACTTGCAGGAGGATGCTCTGGTTCGCGGACTGGACGAGTTGTGGCAGCGGCGGATCGTGCGAGAGCATGGTGTAGACGGCTACGACTTTAGCCACGACAAACTCCGGGAGGTCGCCTACGGCGACCTGAGTGCGGCACGGCGGCGACTGCTGCACCGCCGCGTTGCCGAGGCCTTGGAGACGCTCCGGGCCGCCGATTTGGACCCGGTCGGCCGTCAGTTAGCAAGCCACTATGAGCATGCCGGCCTTCCCGAACAGGCAATTCCGTATTATCTGCGTGCGGCCGCGATCGCGCGTCAGGTCTTTGCCAACGAAGAGGCCATTGCCCTGCTGCGGAGAGGCCTGGCGCTCGCACACGACGTCGCGCAGACCTCGGGCGCGCTCCCGGCCGAAATGGTCGTCCAACTTTGGGAGAGTCTCGGGGACGTTCTCGAGATCGGAGCACAGCATGACGAGGCCCTGCGAGCTTACCAGAACGCGCAAGCCATTGTCTCCCGCGACAACCGCATCACGCTCGCGCGCCTTGACCGCAAGTCGGCGGTAGTGCTGCGGGAGCGGAGACTGTATGCACAGGCACTCGAAGCCAGCCATCGCGCCGAGATTTCGCTGGGCGATCCGCCGGATGAAGTTTCGGCAGAATGGTGGGCAGAATGGATTGAAGTCCAGGTCGAACAAATCTGGGCGCACTATTGGTTGGCGCAGTGGCAGGAGATGGACACGCTGGTGCGCAAGCTGCAGCCCGTTGTTCGCATACGCGCCGGTGTTGCGAGTCGCAGCCGTTTCTTGATGGCTTGCATATTGATGTTCTTGAGGAGGGAACGTTACGCCGTCTCAGACGAGATGCTGGCCATTTCGTTTGAATCGGTGACCTTGAGCCGAGAATGGGGCAACCTCAAGAGCAGAACGGAATGCCAGTTTGAATACGGGTTCCTTAATCTTTGGCGGCGCAATCTCGACGAGGCGGAGGTCAATTTGCGCGCCGCGCTAGAATTAGCCGATGCCTCCGGGCTCGCATCCATGCGGACCCTTGCGCTGACCTATCTGACGGTCTTGTGCCGCTTCCGTAGTCAGGCCGAGGAGGTCTCGAAATATGCGCAAAGAGCCCGGGAGGCTGCTCAAGCAGCCAACATGCCGGACTATGTTGCCGCCGCAAAGGCCAACGAGGCCTGGCTCGCCTGGCGCAAGCAGGATGTGCTGGCTGCGCAGCAACTGGGCGAGCAGGCTCTGACAACCTGGCAGCAATCTCCACTCGTGTACCCCTTTCAGTGGCTCGCTCTCTGGCCGCTTCTTGCCGCGGCGATGGCGAGCAACGAAATTGGAAGAGCACTGGATTATGCACGAGGGCTGCTTGAGCTCAAGCAGCAGCGTCTGCCGGAAAAGCTGAGCACCCTGCTGGAGGCAGCCTTGCAGGCGTCCACGCAAGACAGGATCACCGTTGCGCACCCCCACTTGGACCGGGCCGGAGCCCTCGCTCGAGAGATGGGCTACCTATAGCCAAACCCTGGGCCAATCGGCAAGCCCCAACTTCTCCATCGTTCATCAAACGCTTTGCAAACGCTCCGTGTGCTATGATGTCCCTGAATCGAGAGCGCTCGCGCCGCGCAACCTAGCCCAAGGAGTCAACTATGAAGCTAAGAATGGATTCGGCCAATCCCTTCTGGTGGTTTTGGGTCATCACCTTGATCTTGATCGTTTGTGCGGTGGCTGGATGGACACCTGGGTACTATCTCGTCATGGCGGTTAGTGCCGTTCAGGTCATTGTGTTTCTTTTCCGTTGCCGGAACGTTATGGCATTTCCATTCCAGGTCCGTTTTGTTTACTTGGCTGTGACGTTGATTGGACTGTGGGAGACGGGGCGGCTGCTTATCTACCTACTGCTTTTGCTGGGCACGGCGATGGTCGTTTTCTTTGGACGCTGCAGCATTTCGATGCTCCTCAAGCCAATGCCCTGGAATCGCAATCGGGCCCCGGCGCTCTATTGATGAGAACAGGGCGGCTCATCAAAGGAGGGAAACCATGTTTCTGGTCGTTGGAGCGACGGGTGTTCTTGGCGGTATGGTGACGCGGCGACTCTTGGACGAAGGCAAGGACGTAGCCATTCTGTTACGGGAGAATTCCCCCTCCGAGCAAATGTCTCTCCAGGGGATGGCAACGTCAGCTCGCTCGCTCACCGAGGCGGGCGCCCAGCCGAGGTACGGCGATCTCAAAGATCGCCCATCGCTCGACAGAGCATGCCAGGGGATCGAGACTGTGATCACCACTGCCAATTCGGCAATGCGCGGCGGCGAGGATACGGTGGATACGGTGGACCGCCGGGGCAACCGTAACCTGATCGATGCGGCACGTTCAGCGAGCGTGAAGCAATTCATCTTTACATCGTTTCTCGGCGCCGATATCCATAACCCGGTACCGCTCTTCCAGGCGAAGGCCGAGACCGAAGCGACGCTTGCCGACAGCGGGATGGCCTACACGATCCTCGCGCCCAACTTTTTCATGGAGAGCTGGGTGGGTATGGTTGTCGGTATTCCACTGCAAGCCGGCCAACCGATTACGTTGGTGGGCGATGGTCAGCGCCTGCACTCGCTCATCTCGGTGAGAGACGTAGCAGCCTTTGCCACGGCAGCAGTGGGTCATCCTTCGGCGATCAACCGGCGGCTGGCGCTTGGCGGGCCGGAACCACTGTCTTGGCGAGGAATCGTGAAAACCTTCGGGGAGACGATGGGCCAGGAATTACGCGTCCAGTTCGTACCTCCCGGCAAAGAGATCCCCGGGCTGCCGGAAATGGTGCCAGCCGTCCTCGCCGGCATGGAGACCTATGATTCTCCCATCCCGATGGAAGAGA
>JAMCQI010000050.1 GCA_023381515.1 Chloroflexota bacterium
GGGATCGATGATCCCGCAGACCCCGCGGGACCATAGCGGGGCGGGCGCAATCTCAGCCTCGGGTGAGATTGCTTCGCTCCCTACGGTCGCTCGCAATGACGAGTTGCCCCCAATCTGAACCGCACTCGTCCATGTCCGACGCTTGAACCCACCTAACGAATGCGCTATAATATCTTTGCAGAATGCCGATGCCTTCGATATCCCCCTCGCTCCTTCCATGCACGCTCTATTCCAGCATGTCGAGGACAACAACCGTGCTCTATTCGCCGTAATCGAGGATGATGCCATTCCGGAACGTGCGGTCGAGGCGGTCTAGAAGGTGATCGGCGATTTCGTCGATTCCCGCAGCGGCATCCTCTCGGTTGTGGCGGTCTCACGCACGTGGGTTGTGCCCAAATCTGAACCTCGTCTCCCGCGGTTGCAAACCCGGAACCGAGTGAGGTGAAACAAACCTAATTGAAAGAACAAGAGACTCGCCGCAATTCCAGCCAGGCTTCCATGCCGCGTTCATATCTCGCCTCGTGGACCTCCCGCATTTTTGCACTCTGGCGACTCCTCGTCGCACGTTTTTGGGCCTCGGAGACCGCCGTGATGACCACCATGGCCGTCCTTGTTGGCTTGGGAGGGGGACTGGGAACGGTGCTGTTCCGCAAAGCAGTCGAAGCAGCCATGGCCGCCTCTGCCCAAGTTACGTCGGCTGGCGGCATTGACACATGGAGCGCACTCTTCCTGCCTGCCTTGGGCGGTCTCGTCGTCGGCCTGTGGATCCATTGGATCAGACCCAAAGGCCCTGGACAGGGCGTCGCCGGCATCATGGAGGCGGTTCATCTTCACGCCGGTCGCATCGAGCCACGCGGCGCGATCGGGCGGGTCATCGGTGCCGTGATCACGATCGGCTCGGGTGGTTCAGCGGGCCCTGAGGATCCAAGTGTCCAGATCGGAGCCACGCTCGGATCGCTCACCAGCCAATTCTTCCGGCTGTCTCCGTCTCGAGTCAAGACGCTTATCGGCTGTGGGGCCGCCGCTGGCATTTCTGCTGCATTCAATGCGCCGATCGCGGGTGTCTTCTTCGCGATCGAACTCATCCTCGGCGAATTCTCCAGCGCCGCCATCGGCTATGTGGTCATGAGCGCCGTCGCCGGCGCCGTCGTCTCCCAGACCTTCCTCGGGAGTCAGCCCGCCTTTCAAGTTCCCACTTATGAACTCAAAAGCCCGCTCGAGTTGGGTCTTTACGGGGTACTGGGCATTTTTGCCGCGCTCGTCGCCGTTCTCTATATCAACTTGCTCCAATATGTCGAGGCCACTGCCGAGCGGCCAAGCCCTATTCCGGACTGGGTCAAGCCGGCTCTCGGAGGACTCGTCGTCGGCATGATGGGGTTTTTTATCCGCCCCGAGATTTTCGGCATCGGTTATTCCGTCATCCAGAATGTGTTCCTGCATCCTACTCTGGATTGGACTGTCTTTATCGGCCTCGTGTTCCTCAAACTGTTGGCGACCACCGTCACGCTTGGCTCGGGTGGACAGGGGGGCCTCTTTGCGCCTTCCCTCTTTTTGGGCGCCCTGCTCGGCGTTGGATTTGCCGTCGCGCTCAACACGACCTTCCCCGGTCTCGCCCTAGCTCCCGCCGCTTACGGTATGGTAGGTATGGCCGCGATAGTGGCCGGCGCCGTCCGCGCTCCCATTACGGCCATCGTACTGCCATTCGAAATGACCAACGATTACCGCGTCATCGTCCCCTTGATGACCTCAGCTGTTTTGAGCTATCTTATCGCGCAGAGACTCCAACCCTTCTCCGTGTACACCCAAAAGCTGAGACGGCGCGGGATTGACTTGCATTTCCGCAAGGATGAAAACTTGATGCGAGCCATTCTCGTGGGCGAGGCCATGACGCCGTTGAAAAGAGTGATACCCGTACAGGAGACCCTGCCTATCCAACAGCTTGCCGTCCGCTTTCAAAAGACCGGCTTTCATGGTTTCCCAGTGGTCGACCAGAACGGCCGCCTCGCAGGAGTGGTCGCTCTTCAAGACCTGGAGCGGGCAACTGCCCAGGGTCATGTCGAGGGGGTTGTGGGGGACATTTGCACGCACGACGTCATCACGGCGTTTCCCGATGAATCGCTGGAGGAAGCGCTCGGAAAACTGGGCGCACAAGATGTGGGCCGAATTCCGGTAGTCGACCGGCGCGACTCGAAACACCTTGTCGGCGTCCTCCGCCGGAGCGACATCACCCGCGCTTACACCCACGCCCTCGTCGACGAGACCGATCGGGAACACCACGTCGAGCGATTAAGGCTCGAAGGCATCACAGGAATGCAGTTCGTGGAGCTGACCCTGGACGAAAAAGATGTGGCCGCCGGCAGAAAACTCGGCGACCTAAAGTTACCTCCGGAAGCTATCCTCGTTTCTGTCCGCCGCAACGGGCGCATTATCATCCCTCGCGGCGGTACCGTCCTGCTTGCCGGCGACCACATCCTCGCCGCTGCCATGCCTGCTCGCCTCGAGCAACTCCAAAACGCCTTGACCGGCCAACCCGAGCACACCCCCCCTGCGGACCGCTAAAAGAAAGAACGCACGCCCCGTGTCCTGCGTGCGCCCAGAAATCAGTTTCAGGTTCAGGTTTCCGGTTCAGGTTTCGGACGATGCGAAAAGCCTGCGACCTGAACTTGCTCCCAAGCTGGAACCTCGAACTTGGCATGAACGATGTTATAGGGCACTGGCTTATTGGCCGACCCCGGCACTCACTCTGATCTTCGCCATTTCCATCATGTCTCCTCCCCCCACCGGCAGCCATTCCCATCGCCCCATCGGGTGCAGCCCGAGGCGCAGCGTGTATGTCCCGGGTGCCGCGTCAGCCGGTATCGCTATCGTGTGCGAAGAAACAAATATCTGCCCCTTGCTCCACCAGTCCGTCGTCGTTCGTCCGCCTGATGGAACGCCGTCTTTGTTCGCGATCGCGCCCCTTTCATCTCCCAGCTGAACTAGCAACCAGTAATTCTCCGTCAAATCCTCCAGCGCCTGCCACTCGATTTGCACTTGGATCGAGGTGCCAGGCGCCGCTTGCGTCCGGTCCACCCGGTAATCGACCACCCGAATCGCTTGCCCGAAATCCGCCGGTCGATGACCGTCCAGGGGAACAGGCGCAGACGGACTTGGCACTCCAGGAGAAAAGACCGACCCGAGATAAACGAGCGCGCCTGCTGCCACCCCGAGCGCCCCAGCGCTCCACAATACCGACGCGAGTTTCTCGCGCGCCTGGAACAAGCGCGCTAGACCGGCGCTCAGGACCACGGCCAAGAGCGGCAGTCCGGGAAAGAGCTGACGTGCCTGGTCCGTCCCCAACACTGTCATCGTCCAGCGGATGTGCGCGGCGAGCATGACGCCCCAGAACAACGCGCACAAGCCGAGTGCCTTGAGCACTCCCGGAGCAAGCCGCCCTTTTCGTCCATCCCATGCGTAACCGATCCACCCTGCCAATGCGCCCAGCGCCACGATTCCCAACCCTGCATATACCGCTTCCGCCATGCGGATGACAAGAGCCCCTCCAAACCGCCCCCAAAAGCTTGTGTACAACTGCTCCGCCCACCATATCCAGTCCCCAGCGGTCATCGGCGTCTGTCGCCCCGGTGTCGCCGCGAGCACCAGCGACCAACCCACTGGATCGCCGTACTTGGCCCAGTTGTACAACATCCAGGGCGCGACAATCACAAGGGCACACGCAAACACGATCCCCATGCTCAGCGCATATCTCTTCCATGAGCGCGTTCGATAGGCGCTCCACGCCAACACTCCCGCAGCGAAAATCCACACCACCAGCCCGCTCAATTTGGCAAGCAGTGCCCACCCGAGGATCAATCCCAGAATAACCGACCCGCGCCACCGATGCGTCAGCGGAGGCCGACGCTCGGCGGAACGCCCGAGAGGGGCGTTTGAAAACGCCGAATTCCCCGCCGCCAATCGCCCCGCCAGCCGCACCGTCTGCAGGGCACCCAGCGCCGACAACATCACCACCAGATTGTCATTGTTCACTGCGGAGCTGATCGAAAGGAACCCGGGCAAGAAAGCAACGAACGCAGCCGCGCTCACTGCAATCCATTCACGATCGGGAAAGAGCTCGAGGGAGAGCCGCGCCGTCGACCACACGGTGACGGCACCCATCAAAACGGAGAGCAATCGGACAAGGTGCCACGCGAGCGCGGCGCCCTGATACGGCCAGCCCTCGCTGCGCGTATGCAAAAGCAGATTCGGAGTACGGGGATCGCCGAGGGCGTAGTCAGGGTTGGCCAACGGCTCATAATGCTGAGAGGTTATCCAGAACGTCGCTAGCGCGCCTGCGACATAATAAAGCGGAGGTTGATGCGACTCGCCTAGAACGGCGCCTTCAGGGCTAGGTAGGTGTTGGTACGCCGCGAGGTATTGGACGTATGCCCAATGCGACACCTCGTCCGGCGCTTCGCCCAGCGGCACCACGACACTATAGGCCGCCCCCACCATCACGAACACGCCGATGAGTATCCAAATCTTGTTCATCTGGAGGCAGGCATTTCACGGCGTATTGAACGACCCTACCACCACATGGTCCTTCCCATCCGTCATCTTGAGTCGCGCTCCGCTTGCCGCGTCATATACTCCGACTTCAATTGGATAACCGCCCGGAGAGAGACCGGGAGGCAGCGCCAGAGTATGAGCATCCGTAATAAATTCGTCTTCAATCCACCCCGTGGTCGGCATTTCCCCGTCCGCTGGGATGGCATCTCCCGCGCCGATTATCTGGCCCTGGGTATTCAGGAGATGAACAAAAACCGTGTACGACGTGTCCATCAACGCGAGCGCCTTCCAGTACAGAGTGATCTTGAGCGTCTGATCCGCGGGATCATAGGCAAGATCATAGCCAAGCAATCGGACCTTTTGGCCGAAGGTCGCTTCGAACGGATGCTGGACATCTGGCGCCGTGGTGACATGAGGGCGACCCTTGACCTCTATTTGTCCCAGTTGCGCAATCGTCGTGCCGAAGGGCAGCCAGGAGGGTCCCCATCCGAGCAGATCGCTCCCTCGCGCCGCTGCGAGTTTCACCGTATACTTGCCGTCGGCGACATTCGCGGGAACGCGAACGGCCGGCCAATTGCGGATGTACTGCCCGGGCTTCCACGCGGTGACAGGCACTCCATCTCCCAACCGCGCCTCGCGTGTGGCTGCCGTTCGCCCCTCGGTATCCTCCAGCCAAATCCTCACAACCAGACCGTCGGGGATCGGTTTATCGCCGGCATGCCAGAGCAGCGTCAACGGCAAGGCATTTCCGGGTTGCACCGGACCCTCGGCATCAAGCGAGTAACCCGCGAGCGAAAACGCCCCGAAATCCGCTTCGCTAGTCCGGTTTACATTCCAGACTTCGTCGCGCGGGTTCGGTCCCTCTGCACGGCGCGGGGCTGTCATATCCCCAGGCAGAGCGACTTGCGCCAGGCTCGTCTGCCCCATCGTCGCCCCCGATGCCGCATCGTACATCGTCACTTGCAAATCATAGCTCCCTGCAGGCGCTCCGAGAAAGATGGGCACCGCGTAGGTATCCGTAATGACTTCACCCGCCCGCCACTGCGTCGTCGGGTAGGCGCCGAGGACAGGCCGCCGGTCCACTTGGCCCACCGCATGCTGGTCCGGCCCCAAGACCTTGAGGGACACCATCGCATCTTCCTGCACCTTGTCCAACACTTGCCAGTACAACGTCACATTGAGCCAGCGTCCGTTCTCCGCATGCCACTGGCCTGGGACTGCCTCCAACTGCGACTGGTCGAGGTCATAGCCGAGCAACCGCACCGTCGAGCCAAACTCCACCCTAAGCGGGTGCGAGATCCGGGGCGTCTGATCTGTTGGCTGGGCATGTACTCGTATGAGCGGGCCTTGAGAACTGAGGGAATAACGCTCACCGATCCCTTTCAGAACACGCGTCAAGTAGACGGTACGGTTCTCTGCGAGCGCCCTATCCACCGCCGCGAGTCGCGCGTCCTCTTGATCCGCGGCGACCGTTTGCACATCCGGCCTCAGCCCAAGATTTTCCTGAAAATAGCGCACCAGAGTCATCTCGCCCAGAATGCCGATGATGGTCGAATTCTTCTCGAGCGGCTGGCTCAGTATCTCTATCCCATAGTCATGCACATCCCATTTGTTCGCCAAATCATTACGCACATAATTCGCCTGCACCAACCTTATCGGCATCAGCGCGAGCAGTAGCGCCATTGCTGCAACGGCCGGCTTGAAATCAGAAATCTTCAATCCGAAATCCGAAATTACTGTTAGCAGCCCGTCCGCTCCTGCTCCCACAAACGCAGCCAGCAGCAGGAACGTGGTCAAAAAGTGAACGTAGACATTCTCAACCCGGTAATTGAACGCAAAGCCTGCTTCAAAGATGAGGGCCAACGCAAGCAGCACGAATTCCCGCGGCCGTCGCAGCATCCACACGACGCCGACTGCCGCCAGCGCCAAACCGACTGAGCCGAATTGGGCCATGAACAGAGAAATGTAGTACGCGGCGTCGCGCTGCACCTGGAGAGGGTTGCCCGTCAAGAACACCGTGTACTGCTGGGCCATTATCCATGCCCAGAACCCCTGCAGCGTATTCACATACTCGCCATCTGCCGAACCTACCGCACCGCGGAGCGGCAAATACAGATACAGGACGAGTGGAAGGACGAGCAAAATTGCAGCCCGCACGAACATCCCCAGCCGGCGGAAATCTGCGCCTGCGGACCGGAGAACGAGGACGATATAGACGAGCAGGGCGGGGTAAAGTAAGATGATCAAGCGGTGGTGCGTCAGCCCGATCCCCACCAAGAACGCGAGACCGTAAAAGCGCACGCGCGCCCGTCCGATGCTCCCCTGCTCCACCTCCTCCCGCCAGACAAGCGCAAGATACAACAGCCCTGCGACGATCAGCATCTGAGTCGTATACGTCTCGGCGATCACCGCCTGAGACCAGAACGTCTGGCCGACCGCGAATGTCGCTGCCCCCACGATCGCCGCCCAGCGGTGGACCAGCAAGTGACGCAGGACGAGATACATCATCCCGACCGCGAGCGCGCCCATCAGCGCGGAAAAAAGATTCAGCCGAAAAGCAGGGTCGTTGAGCGGAACGAGGAGCGTGAACAGCTTGCCCAAGAGGGCATACAGGGGATAGCCTGTTTGGTGAATGATGCCGAGCCGGGGGACGACATACTGCAGCTCGAGAGTATCGTCAAAGATGAAGGCGACCGACGGCGCCAGCGTCCGCACGTAGAGCCCAAAAGCCAAGACTCCCATCGTCGCGCCGATCACAGAATCCCATCGCCTGCCTGCCGCGCCGGCTTTTTTCACGTCCGCAGAACTCGACGAGCTCCCCGCCGTCATCGGCTGTGAACCTGGCGAATTTGCTCTTTCCATAGTCCTAAAACTATAACACACTCTCCCCAATCCCGCAAAAAAGGCTGAAGGTTTCATGTTCAAGTTTCACGTTCAGGACCAAGTTCAATGTTCAAGTTCAAAGCAAGGCATCCGCAATCTGAAGCTCAAACTGAGAACCTTGAACTCTGAACCATGAACTCTTTCGCCTATAGGCTCGTTATCCTGTTACCTGTCACTTGGCATTTGCCCCGTTTGCCAACGGTCTAAACCACTCGCGCTTTTCGCTCTCTTTCGCACTCTTTATATTCCAAACGCCCCCGCCCTCCTTTCATCTCGGCTCGTCCCGTGTCACTTGTCTCAGGGCGCTTTTCCATTTGTCATTTCTTTAGTATAATCTTGCCAATGGACACTTTTCATCGCGCCTTCTTCGCTCCCCACTCCGTCGCCGTCATCGGTGCTTCCGCCGACACCACGAAACTTGGCCATGCCGTCCTTTTGAACGTCACCCAGTACGGCTACCCCGGACGCGTTTATCCGATCAATCCCAAAGCGGACACCATCTTGGGCCTCAAGGCCTATCCTTCCGTTCTCGCGGTCCCCGATGAAATCGACCTGGCCGTCGTCGTCATTCCAGCCCCCCTTGTCGCGGCCGCTGTTGAGCAGTGCGGTCAGAAGGGAGTCAAAGGTGTCGTCATCATCACTGCCGGCTTTCGCGAAGTCGGCGGCGATGGGATGAAGATGGAACGGCAGCTCGTCGACATCGTCCGCCAATATCAGATGCGCATGGTCGGCCCGAACTGTATCGGCATCATCGATACCGTCATCCCTCTGAACACCTCCTTTGCCGCCGGCATGCCGCGTCCCGGCAACATCGCATTCATGACCCAGAGCGGCGCCCTCGCGCAAGCGGTTCTCGATTGGGCCGCGGGCAAGGGGATCGGCTTTTCTCGGTTCGTCAGTATCGGCAACAAGGCCGACTGCAACGAGAATGATTTTATCGAGGCCTGGGGCGATGATCCGCATTCCAAGGTCATTCTCGCCTACCTGGAAGACATCCGCGATGGCGCCGCGTTCATGGCCCTGGCTCAGCGCGTCGGCCGCGAGAAAAAGACTCCCATCCTTGCCATCAAGAGCGGCACGACCGAGGCTGGCACTCGCGCCATCTCCTCGCACACCGGGTCTCTCGCCGGTTCTGAGCGCGCCTATAACGCGGCGCTCAAGCAGTCCGGCGTCGTCCGCGCGACTTCGATCGAGGGGCTGTTCGATTATTCCATTGCCTTTGCCTACCAACCGGTCCTGCGCGGCAACCGCCTAGCCGTCGTGACGAACGCGGGCGGGATGGGCGTCATGGCGACCGATGCCATCGAACGCGCCGGCCTTTCCATCGCCCGTCTCGCACCCGAGACAATCCAATCCCTACAGCAGAAAATTCCCGAGATCGCGAACGCCGCCAATCCGATCGACGTACGCGGCGACGCGTACGAGGACCGCTACGAAATCGCCCTCCGGTGTGCGCTCGCCGATCCGAATGTCGATGCAGCCATTCCCATTCTGATTCCACAGGAATTGACACGCGTCAAGGAGAGTGCGCTCGTCATCGCCGCCGTCGCCCGCGAGTATGCGCCCTCAGGCAAGACCGTCGTCGCCTGCTTTATGGGCGAGGAGCGCTCGCGGGAGGGCGTCCAACTGCTCACCGAGAACAATATTCCCAACTATCCTTTCCCGGAACGCGCCGTCGATGCCCTCCGTGCGATGTGGGAATACCGTCAATGGCTCGACCGCCCCTCTGAGGACATGCCGCATTTCGATTTCGACGACGCCGCCATCCGCAAGACAATCGCCGCCGTCCGCGCCGACAGGCGCACCGCCCTCGTCGAGAGCGAAGCGCGGACCATTGCGCAGGCGATCGGTCTCCCCGTCCCCCGGACAAAGCTCGCGCGCAATGCCGAGGAAGCCATCACGATCGCGTCTGGCATCGGTTATCCTGTCGTGATGAAGATCGCCTCGCCGGACATCTTGCACAAGTCTGATATTGGCGGCGTCAAAGTTGGCATCGCGAGCGACCAGGATGCGCGCGACGCCTTTGACCTCGTCACCTACCGGGCGAGTCGTTTTATGCCCGATGCCCAGGTATGGGGGGTGACTGTCCAACAGATGATCCCCCCGGGCAAAGAGGTGATCATCGGGATGAGCCGCGATCCGCAATTCGGCCCACTCCTCGCCTTCGGCATGGGAGGAGTCTATGTCGAGGTGCTCAAAGACGTGACTTTTCGCGTCGCTCCCATCGCCTCGCGTGATGCGACCGAAATGATGGAGGAAATTCGCGGAGCTCCACTCCTGCGCGGCGTCCGCGGCGAACCGCCGTCTGACCTAAACGCGGTCCGCGATGCGATTCTCCGTGTGTCTCAATTGGTCAGCACGTTCCCCGAGATCGTCGAAATGGACGTAAATCCGCTCGTCGTCCATCGCAGCGGCGCCGTCGCCATCGACGTTCGCATGGTTATCCAATAAGAGATGTTGTGCAATGTCCGACCAGCCGTCTCCCAATGGTTTTCGCACCTTCCTGATCGTCTTGGCCACCCAGTCCATCTCGATCTTGAGGAGCCCGCTTTTAACTCTTGTCCCTTGGCTGATTGGATATTTGGCTGATTGGCTCATTGTCCAGGAGGCTCCATGATCACGCTTTATATCGTTTCTACCGAATCCTTTTCCGGCAAGACTTCTCTCTGTTACGGGCTTGCGGCTCGCTTGCAGCGCGACGGCCTCCGCGTCGGCTATTTCAAACCTCTGGTCTTTCATGGCAGGCTTGTTCAGGGCCGCGCCATTAGCGAGGACGCGACGTTCATGCGCGAGGCCATCGGCCTCGCCGAGGACGACCGCCTCCTCGCTCCTGTCGTCCTCGACGAACTCGCCATCGAGCAAGCTGCCTCCGGCAAACCCAACGACTATGCCGCGCGCATCGACCGCGCCTTTGCCGAGGTCGCGCGAGGCAAAGACGTCATCGTGTCCGAAGGTGCCACCAGCCTCACGGAAGGCAATCTCGTCGATCTCCCGCCTGAGAACGTGGCCGAGCGTTTGGACGCCCGCGTCCTAGCCATCTCCAAATGCACGAATGACCTCGTCAGCGATCGTATCATTGCCTCTCAACGCCAGTTTGGCAGCCGGTTCTTGGGCGCCATTATCAACGAAGTCCCGCGGCCCCGACTCGACTTTGTGAACCAGATGATGGTCCCAGCTCTTGCCGCGCGCGGGATCACCGTCTATGCGACGCTCCCGCAAGAGCGCCTGCTTCTCTCCATGACCGTCAAAGAAATCGCCGAGGTCCTTGACGCCGAAATCATCGGTGCGGCCGAACGCGGCGAAGATCTTGTCGAGAATCTCATGGTCGGCGCCATGGGCATGGACTCGGCTCTCTCCTATTTCCGTCGAAAACCCAACAAAGCGGTCATTACGGGCGGCGACCGCGCGGACATCCAGTTGGCGGCACTCGAAACGTCCACCCGCTGCCTTGTTCTCACCGGCAATTTCCACCCCAGCCCTCTCATCGTAGGGCGGGCGGAGGAGCTCCAAGTGCCGCTCATCATCGCCAAACAAGACACTCTCACAGCCGTCGATATTATCCAGCAATACTTTGGCAAAATCCGTTTGCACGAGCCTCGCAAGGTCGAGCGGTTTATCGACCTCCTGAACGAAACCCTTGACTTTGCGCGTCTCTATCAAGCCGCTGGGATCAAGGTCTAGAACCAACTGCGTTTCCAGCCATTGTTACACTCTAGAGGTAATCATGCCCCGTGATCTGCCCGTCGGGAACGGCACCCTGCTCGTCAATTTCGACAGCACCTACCAACTCCGCGATCTCTACTACCCACATGTGGGCAGAGAAAATCAGACAAACGGCGGTCCCTTCCGTTTTGGCGTTTGGACGGAGAACCAATTCCGATGGATCACCGACCCGCGCTGGTCTCGCCAGCTCAACTATGACGACGATACGCTCGTTACGCGCGTTCAGCTCAGCCACCCTGACCTTCAAGTCCACCTTGTCTGCGCCGACGCCGTGGATTTTCACGAAAACATTTACTTGCGCCGCCTTGACGTCACCAATGCCGCCGACCACGCGCGCGAAATCCGCCTTTTCTTCAATCAGGACCTGAACATCTACGAGACCGAGATCGGCGACACCGCTTATTACGAGCCGCAGCGCCGCGCCCTCTTCCATTACAAAGACAGGCGCTGGTTCCTCATCAACGGGTGCAGGCTGGGGGAGCCGGAAGGCGTGGACCAGTGGGCGACCGGGCTAAAGCAACTGCCTGGGTATGAAGGAACCTGGCGTGACGCGGAGGACGGCCAGCTCAGCGGCAATCCGATTGCCCAGGGCAGCGTAGACTCGACCATCGGCTTGCATGTCCAATTGAACGCGGGTGAGACCAAGACTCTGTACTATTGGATTTGCGTGGCCGAAGACTTTGAGAGCGTGATCCTCCTCAACCGCCTCATCCGCGACCGCGGCCCGCAGCGCTTTATGGACCGCACCGCCGCTTATTGGCGCCTCTGGGTTAACAAACAAGAGTACGCTTTCAACTCTCTTCCGCCCGATATTGTTCAGGCCTACAAAAAGAGCACACTCATCATCCGGACCCAGACGGATAATGGCGGCGCTATCATCGCCGCGAATGACAGCGACATCACCTCCGCCGTGCGCGACACCTATTCGTACATGTGGCCCCGCGACGGCGCCCTCGTCGCTCATGCGCTTGACCTCGCCGACCAGTCCGAACTCGCGCAGAGTTTCTCCAACTTTTGCGCGCGCGTCATCACCAGCGAAGGCTACTTTTTGCACAAATACAACCCCGATGGCTCCCTCGCCAGCTCCTGGCAGCCCTGGTACGAGGACGGCCACAAGGTCCTTCCCATTCAAGAGGACGAAACCGGCCTGGTCCTCTGGTCACTCTGGAAACATTTCGACAAGTTTCGCGACGTCGAGTTCATCAAGCCGCTCTTCCGGCCTTTGCTCATGGATGCGGCCAATTGGATGGTTAGCTATCGCGATCCCGCGACCTCCCTCCCCCTTCCCAGTTGGGACTTGTGGGAAGAACGCCGCGGCGTGCATGCTTTCACCCTCGGCGCGACTTGGGCCGGTCTGAGCGCCGCCGCGAGCTTCGCCGAGGCGTTCGGCGAAGACGCGAGCGCTGAAAAATACCGGCGCGCCGCCGCCGAGATCAAAGCGGCATCCGACAAATACCTCTGGCAGCCAAGCGCAAACCGTTTTGTCCGCCGCTTGATCCCCAACGACAAAGGGGGGTACGACGTGGACTGGATTTTCGACGCGAGCGTGTACGGCCTCTTCCAGTTTGGTATGTACGCGCCGGATGATCCCCGCATCGTCTCCACGATGAAGGCAACGCGCGAGCGTCTTTGGGTCAAATCGGATGTCGGCGGCATGGCACGTTACGAGAATGACCTTTACCACCAAGTCAGCCAGGACATCGGCAACGTGCCCGGCAATCCTTGGTTCGTTTGCACCCTGTGGCTCGCCTCTTGGCATATCGCGATGGCCAAATCAACGGAGGACCTGCAGCCCGCTCGCGACATCTTCCGCTGGGTTGTCGATCACGCGCTTCCCAGCGGCGTCCTCGCCGAACAGGTCAACCCATACACGGACGAGCCTCTCAGCGTGTCCCCCTTGACTTGGAGCCACGGCGTCTTTGTCACTGCCATTCTCGAATACCTTGACAAGCTTTCCGAGCTCGACCTCTGTCCAGTCTGCGGCAATCCGCGCTATTCCCGCGAGCTTGACAAGCTACGTACGGAGCACACGCATCATCACTTTCAAGAGACAAGCTGAAGCAAGCGGTGGTGGGACCCAACCCTGGTCCCAATTCTGTCTTATGTAGCTCACCGGCTGTTCATCGAAATCGCCTGGAGGAAAGTATAACGCGACCTCAATATGCGCTTGTCCCGATTCTGTGCGGGGTCGTTTCCGCTAGGTTCATCGCAGGAAGCAGTCCACGACTCCGCTCCACCGCGGTTCCGACCCGCGCGCTTGCGCCAACCTCCGCCGCCGCTGTGGCCACAGTTCAGTCCGCTCCCCCCACCCTCGAGTTGATCCTTTCCGCCTGACGAGCGCCGTCATTTCGGGGGGAAAGGCCACAATTCATCTCTCCGGCACCTACAAGCTCGGCGGCGCGTGCGACAACCCACGCCTCTCCGGACAAATCGAGCAGACGGCCCTGCAGTTTTCGACTGTCAAGCAGGTGGCCGTCTTCATCAATGGTGTCCCGCTTGACACAATCCTCACAAGCAAGTAACATCCGACTGCTATGACCCCGTTTGAACTTGCCCAGAGAATCGATTTCTCGCTCGTCGGTCCCGAAGTCTCTCGCTACGAAGTGGAACAGGGTTGCGAACTCGCCAAGCGACTCAGGTTGTACGCCGTCGTCGTCAAGCCGCACTATGTCGAGTTGGCGCGCAAAGTCATCAAGGAAGGGCGCGTCAAGATCGTCTCCGTCGTCGGTTTTCCCCACGGTGGCGTCACCACCGCCGTGAAGATGGTTGAAGCGCGCGACGTACTTCAGCGCGGCGCCGACGAAATTGACATGGTCATCAACATCGGCGCGCTGCGCGACAACGACGCCTTGGTTGTCAAGAACGACATTGCCATCGTGGCCAAGACGGCCCGCTCCCATCCGGTCAAAGTGATCCTGGAAACAGGTTTCTTGTCCGAAGAGGAAATCGTGCGGGGCTGCAAACTCGCCGAAGACGCCGGGGCATCATTCGTCGCGACGTCGAGCGGCTATGGCCCCGGCGGAGCCACGGCCGAGGACCTTCGCATCATGCGCAACACCCTCGGCCCCACTATGCAAATCAAAGCTGCCGGCATCACCAGCTGGCAAATCGCCCTCTTGGCAGTCGAATCTGGCGTTGCACGTATCGGGACCACAACTCCGGACCGGATTCTGCGCGGCGAATAGGTTCATGGAACACATTCGAGCGATCGAACGTCTCCAGAGTGTAGGACAATATTGCTCACATGGAGGCCGCTATGAACCGTCGCCGCATCTTTGTCGTCCTTGCCTTCTCCGGTCTGCTCATGGTTCTCATGACCTACGCGGTGCGCAATCCCCTTACATCGGACGTGCCCGTGGCGCAGGCCCAGAGCGCCGGCGTGGACATTACCGTTTACAACCAGAATATTGCCCTCGTCAAGGATAGACGCACCCTAGCCCTAAAGCGCGGCGCGAACCAGGTGCGCTTTTCCGATGTCGCAGCCCAGATCGATCCGACGAGCGTCCAGTTCACGTCTCTGAGCGACCCCGCCGGCACTCACGTCGTCGAGCAAAACTATGCCTATGATGTTGTGAACAGCGGCAAGATCCTCCAGCGCTACCTCGACCAGAACGTCTCCCTTGTTACGGAAGATGGAACCAAGTACAGCGGCAAGCTGCTGAGCGGCGCGGACGATGTGATTCTGCAGGGAGAGGATGGCCAGGTCACCTCGGTCAAGCTCGCCAAGGTGCGTGAGCTGAAATTCCCTCAGCTGCCAGGTGGTTTGATCACCAAACCGACCCTCATGTGGACGATTGACTCGGCTCAAGACGGCAGCCAGGACACCCAGGTGACCTATCTGACGAACGGCATGAATTGGCGTGCCAATTATGTAGTCGTCGTGGATGCCAAGGACACGTCGATGAACCTCAACGGCTGGGTGACGGTTGACAACCAGAGCGGCGCCACCTTTCCGGATGCCAAACTAAAACTCGTCGCCGGCGATGTCCGCACGGTGACTCCTCCTCTTGCAGCCAAGTCGGACATGGCCCCACGCCCCGCCGCGACCAGTGCGCCCGCCGGACAGCAATTCAGCCAGCAGTCCTTTTTCGAATATCACCTCTACACGCTGCAGCGCTCGACGACTCTCAACAATCGCGAGACCAAACAGATTGAATTCACCAGCGCGACTAGAGTGCCCATCGACAAGATCTTTGTCTACGATGGCGCACCGGGCCTCGGCTTTTACGGCTACCCGATCAGCGATGCGGCTTATGGCAAGACAAGCGACACCAAGGTCGCCGTAATGATCGAGTTCAAGAACTCGGACAGCAACTCGCTCGGCATGCCTCTCCCCAAAGGGACGATCCGTGTCTATAAGCAAGATAGCGATGGCGGGAACCAGTTCATCGGCGAAGACAATATCGATCACACCGCCAAGGACGAGACTATCCGCCTGAATGTCGGCAACGCGTTTGACGTCGTCGGCGAGCGCACCCAGACCAACTTTAGCAAAACGAGCGAACGGTCCATCGAGGAAACGTACCAGATCAAATTGCGCAACCACAAGACGGAAGCCGTAGAAGTGCGCGCAGTAGAGCACCTGTTCCGCTGGTCCAACTGGCAGATCTTGCGTTCCAGCGCCGACTATACCAAGCTCGATGCCCAGACGATAGAATTTCGCGTCCCCATCGGCCCCGACGCCGAACAGACCGTCACTTACACGGTCAAGTACACTTGGTAAGTAGGCTGGCCGATTGCCATTTCCGCCGATTTCTGCTAGATTTAGGTCGTGATTCAGCAAGACAAGGCAATCCGCCTCGGCCATCCTTCTTACGTTTGGCGGTTTGGCCAGGACCGGCGGCTAGATCTCATCCGGCAGCATGTCCCGCTCGAAGGGGCGCGCATCCTCGATGTCGGTTGTGGGATCGGAACCTATCTCGAGAAATTCCGCGGACTCACGGCCCTCCCTTTCGGCGTGGACATTGATCCTGACAAACTGGAAAGGGCCGGAAAGGAGAAAGGGCTCAAAACGCTCGCGCTCGCAGCGTCCGAGTTCCTGCCGTTCCCTTCTGAGAGCTTCGACGCCGTCCTTCTCCACGAAGTGATCGAACATGTGACGGATGACGGTCGTACCGTTCGCGAGGCGCACCGCGTGGCCAAGTTCGGAGGCTTGGTCCTCGTCTTCGCCCCCAATCGCTGGTATCCCTTCGAGACGCACGGCGTCTACCTCGGGCACCGCTACTTCTTCGGCAACATCCCCTTCGTCGGCTATCTTCCCGATTCCTTGCGCCGTCGTCTTGCCCCTCATGTCCGTGCCTATCGCGCGGAACAAGTCCAGGCTCTCTTCGCGGGTCTCGATGGTAAGGTGGTCCGCTTGACGCAGATCTATCCCGGCTACGACAAGACGGCGGGGCGGCGGCCCCGGCTCGCGCGCCTCTTCCGCCGCGTCACCTACTGGCTCGAGTCTACACCGCTGCGCACGTTCGGCTTGTCCCATTTCCTCGTGTGGCGCAAAGGGCATGACTAACTGACGATTTAGCCAGCCCACGCTTTGACAACGCCCATATAGCACAATATAATGGTAGGGTAATTGACTTGCCACATTCGCCAGGGGAGCACGGCGAACTCGGCAAGACCCAATTGCAGGGCCATCGGGCCTGGTCGCCACGCCACGCCGATTTCTTTTGGCCCCGCGTGCGTGAGCCTGCCTTGAGCGACACCTTGGCGCTCGGAGACAGGTCTTTGGCTTGCCATTGCAAGGAGGAGGTAAAAGACCAAGACTTGCGCTTGAACGAGGTTGCTCAATTCTCGGCTATGTCAGTATGCCACACTGTTTTTGAAAAGGAGACGAAACTATGTGGTTCATTCGGATCAACATGTCCGACCGGACCTACCGCGTCGAGCCGGCCCCCGAGACCTACAAGAATTTCGGCGGCCGCGGCATGACCTCCTCGGTCGTCGCCGATGAAGTTCCTCCCCTTTCTCACCCCCTCGGCCCTAACAACAAGCTCGTCTTTAGTCCGGGAATTGTCACCGGCACCGCGGCCCCCACTTCGGCCCGCGTCTCTGTCGGCGGCAAGTCTCCGCTGACGGGAGGCATCAAGGAAGCCAACGCCGGGACCTCCTGGGCGCGTGACCTCGCCGTCATGCAGGTCAAGGCATTGGTCGTCGAGGGCCAACCGAAAGATCAATCCAAATCCTGGGGCGTCAAGTTGACTTGGGATGCCGCGGCCGGCAAACCCAAGATCGAGTTCTTCGACGCGACCCAGTTCGAAGACCAGGACCTGTATCAAGTCTTCCCGCAGGTCTACAAGCAGTTTGGAGACCAAATCTCGATCGCCGGATATGGTAACGCCGGCCAGCGCAACTATGCTAATTCGGGCGTTGTGTTCAACGACGAGTCGAAACGCCCCAGCCGCTATGCCGGCCGTGGCGGTCTGGGCGCCGTCATGGGCAGCAAGCGGCTCAAATTCATACTGATCGACGACAAGGGCGCGCCCGGAGTCCCGGTTGCCGACAAGGCCTTGTTCGAGCAAGGTCGGAAAAAGATGACGGACGCCTTGATGAAGCACGACATCACCAAGCCCAAGGGCGCCCTGAACAGCTACGGGACTGCCGTTCTCATCAACATCATGAACGAAGCTGGCGGTCTCCCGACCCGCAATTTCACAGCCGGCCGCTTTGAAGGCGCCGCCAAGATCGCGGGCGAGGCCATCTTCGAGGGGAACAAGCAGCGCTTGGGCAAGGAACTTTATAACCACGCTTGCAGCCCGGGCTGCATCATCCAGTGCTCCAACACCTGGCATGCCGCGGATGGCAAAGAGATTGCCTCCTGCGTCGAGTACGAATCGGATTGGGCTCTCGGGGCGAACTGCGGCATTGACAACCTGGACGATATCGCCGAGATGGTCAGGCTGTGCAATGCCTATGGCCTGGACACGATCGAAGCCGGCGCCACCATCGCCGTCGCCATGCAGGCCGGCGTCATTCCGTTTGGCGATAGCAAGGGCGCGATCAATCTGCTTCACGAAATGGGCAAAGGCACGCCGATGGGTCGTATCCTCGGCAGCGGCACCGCTACCGCCGGCAAGGTCCTGGGCGTGACCCACGTTCCGACCGTCAAGGGTCAGGCGATGCCTGCTTACGAGCCGCGCGCCGTCAAGGGCATCGGCATCACCTATGCCACGACGACGATGGGTGCAGACCACACCGCCGGCTATACCATCGCACCCGAAATCCTCGGCGTCAGCGGCAAGCAAGACCCGCTCTCTCCGGAAGGCAAAGCCGCCCTGAGCCGCGCATTCCAGGCAACGACCGCGTTTGTCGACAGCAGTGGGCACTGTCTCTTCATCGCGTTCGCCATCCTCGACATCGCCAGCGGCTTTGAAGGCATGGTGGAAGAGGCGAATGGTGTCTTGGGCACCCACTGGAGCAACGACGACGTCGTCGCGCTCGGCGCCTCCATTCTCAAGAAAGAGCGCGCGTTTAACGAAGCGGCCGGTATCGGCAAGGCCGCCGATCGCGTTCCCGAATTCATGAAGACCGAACCGCTGCCTCCTCACAACCAGGTCTTTGATGTGCCCGACAGCGCTCTTGACTCTGTATTCGGCGAACTCTAGTTTGCAGCAGGAAACGGGCAGGGCAGACATGGCCCTGCCCGTTTTTGGGCGCTCGCCCGAGTACCATACCTTGTGTCGCTCCCCGCGTGGGTGCGTGAATTGAAACAAGAATGCCCAAGATCACGACGGACGACCAGGGCAGGCTGGTTCTGCCCGAGGATTTCCTTCAGCGGAGGCGACTCGATCGCAATCAAGAGTACTGGCTGGACGAGCGTGAAGGCGAACTGATCCTCCGCCCGCGTCTCCCCGACGCTCGCAAGATATACATCGAGCCCACGACCGGCTGCAATCTCCATTGCCGTACGTGCATTCGGAATGTCTGGGGCGATCCCGAAGCCAAGATGTCGATGCACTCCTTCCGGCGAATCGTGGACAGCCTGGACGGCTTGCCCCATCTGAATCGCGTGATTTTCACTGGCTTTGGCGAACCACTCTCCCACCCTGATATCCTCGACATGATCGAAGCGGTCCGTCAGCGCGATCTCGCCGTGACCGTTGGATCCAACGGTTTGATGCTCAAGGCGGACACGGCACGCGCGCTGGTCAAGCTCGGCGTGGACCGTCTCGTGATCTCGGTGGACGGAGTCAGACCCGAGACTTATGCGGGGGTGCGCGGCGCGATGCTGTCTCACGTGTTGGACAACATCCGCTACCTGAATGAAGCGAAACGGCAACTCGGTTCACTCTTCCCCGCTCTGGGAATCGAATTTGTCGCCTTGAAAAGCAATGTGGCCGAGCTGGCCGAGCTGACCGGCCTGGCCTCGCGACTGAACGCATCGCGCGTCCTCGTGAGCAACGTTCTTCCCTACTCCGAAGACATGCGCGACGAAATGCTCTACGGTTACGAGCCGCGCCCTCCTTTCAAAGCGGGCGGGTGGCCGGTGAGAGCGGATGCCTGGGTGATGTGGGGCACGTTGGAGCTTCCTCGGATGCATTGGGGCGCGGAGAGACGCTGCCGGTTCGTGCAGGACAGATCCATCGTCGTCGGCTGGGACGGCGGCGTGGCCCCATGCTACGCACTGTCGCACAACTATAGCTACTTTGCAATCGACGGCCGCAAGAAGCAGGTGAATCGCTATCTCTTGGGGAATGTGAACCAACAATCCCTCGCAGAGATATGGATGTCGGAAGATTACGAATGCTTCCGTGGTGAGGTCCGCAGTTTTCATTTTCCTTCTTGCCCCAACTGCGACCTGCGTGAAACCTGCGATCTCAGAGAGCGCAACGAAGCGTGTTGGGGTTGGAATCCTTCTTGCGCCGATTGCCTCTGGGCGCAGGATATAGTCCGATGCCCTTGAGTGAATTCCGATGCATGTGAACGTGAAATTGTTCGCCAATCTCCTCACCCATGTCGCGGATGCGAAAGTGGGAGTGCCCTTTCCGGTCGATTTGCCGGATGGCGCCACCGTAGGCGACCTGATCAGACTGCTCAAACTACCGGCGGACCAAATCAAGGTGACCTTTGTCAACGGCCGCTCCCGCTCAGACGACTGGCGACTGGAGAGTGGAGACGAGATAGGTATTTTCCCGCCAATCGGGGGAGGATAAATTGAGCGACATTGTTGTCGATACCTGGTTGTATGGCGAGTTAGCGCGATATGGAGGCCAGGCGGGGCAGGTGGGTTATGGGAACGTACAGATTCATCTCAAAGCGGGCGCCACACTGGCCGACTTGTTAGCAAACCTTAGCATGCCAACAGAGGTTCGTGGCATAACTTTTATCAACGGACAGTTGAGCGCCATGCCTGGTCTGCAGCCAGACCTCGTTCACGTTCTGCATGACCTCGACCGGGTGGCATTCTTCGATCCTCACAGCATGTGGCCTTTCCAGTATCGTCACGGCGTCGCCATGGTGGGCGAAATGGCCGACGCCATGGTGGCGAGCAAAGACCAGGGCCTGCATCACACTTACAACAAATAGATGGAACCGGCGAACCAAGTCACTTTCCGGCCGGGAACACTCCGCGTGATATAACGAAACGCCGGCGATCTCAGAAGGACCTGTATGCGCGATTCTTTCGGGCGTGAAATTCATTATTTGCGTATCTCTCTGACCGACCGCTGCAATCTCCGCTGCATCTATTGCATGCCGGAGCAGGGACAGACTTTCCTTGCGCAAGCACCGCGCATGACCGACGACGAACTCGTGCGGATCGTTTCTCTGACCGCACGTCTCGGTTTCAACCGCATTCGCCTCACGGGCGGCGAGCCCACCGTACGTCCCAATCTCACCCTTCTTATTGAGAGAATCAATCAGATTTCCGGTATCCGGGAAATTGCGATGACGACGAACGGGATGCAGCTGGAAAAGATGGCCGAGCCGTTGGCGCGTGCGGGGCTGAAACGCGTGAACGTCAGTCTGGACTCGCTCGATTCTGAGCAGTTCGCACTGATGACGCGCTTTGGCAAACTCGATGCCGTGTGGCGCGGCATTTTGGCCGCCGAAAACGCCGGCATGCAGCCGATCAAGCTGAATGCCGTCGTCGTCCGCGGCTACAACGAGAACGCGATCGCCGACCTGGCGCGGCTGACGCTCGATCACCCCTGGCAGATGCGTTTCATCGAAGTCATGCCGCTCGGTTCCATCGCGGACTTTCAAATGGACTCGCTCGTTCCGGTCGCCGAAATGAAAGAGCGGATCGAGTCCGCACTCGGTCCGCTTGAACCGCTCGAATGGAGCGGCCATACGCCTCATCGCCCTTACCGTTTGGCGGGTGCCGTTGGCACCCTGGGCTTTATCAGTTCGGTGAGCGACCCCTTTTGCGCCGGATGCAACCGGATCCGCATGACGGCCGACGGCCACATCCGCCTATGCCTCCTCAGGGACGATGAGGTCGATGTTCTCTCCCCCTTGCGCCGGGGAGCCGACGACGAGGAACTCCTCGAGCTGATGCAGGCCAGCATATTCAAAAAGCCGTGGGGCCACGGCCTCTCGGAAAAGAGTTGGCCGCAGACGAGTGACATGTCAGAGATCGGCGGTTAGGTTGGCATCAAGCTGGCATCAGGCTGGCATCAGGCTGGCATTGGGCTGTCATTGGGCTCTCATTAGGCTGTCATTAGGCTGTCGTTAGGCTGTCATTAGGCTACTAGATGAATCGCATTCTTGCGCAACGAGACGGTCCACTCCCGCTGATGGGCAAGATCAAGACGTTCGTAGATATAGACGGGGAGTTCAATCTGCAGGTCATAGTCCTCGTCGGCGAGCAGGCGCTTTCCGTTCGCCCTGAAATACAGCGTCACATTAGCCCCATCGCTCATTTCGCGAACGATCGTTCCGCATAATGCATTCTCGTCGCTCGACCTGCCCGCGCGCTCGGGACGCAGGAGCATGATCCGCTCGGGTCGCAAGCATACATGGACTGGCGTCCCCAACTCGAAGGGGAAATACGGCGTATCAACGAGGGCTTCCCCCACCTGCACCTGCATCTCCGACGGCGACCTGGATGCGACGATGCCCGGCAAGGTATTCTTCACTCCCACTGCCCGCGCGACGAACAAATCCTGAGGATGCCGCAGAACCTCCCCCGGTGGGCCTTTTTGCAGGATCTTGCCCGCGCCCATGACCGCGAGCTGGTCTGCCAAAAAGTACGCCTCGCCCATATCGTGCGTCACAAACACGACTGGGATTCCGAATTCTCTCTGCAACTCTCGCAGGTCGCCCCTTAGCTGCATCCGTGTGGGCGCGTCCAGCGCACTCAGCGGTTCGTCCAGAAGCAGCAGTTCGGGGTGAGTGGCGAGTGCCCGTGCGAGCGCCACCCGCTGCGCTTGCCCCCCCGAAAGTTGTCCTGGATATCGATCGGCATAATCAGTCAGGCGGGCCAGCGCGAGCATCTCTCCTACGCGCGCCTGCTTCTCACCACGGCTCCGGACTCCGAATGCAATGTTCTCGCGCACGGTGAGGTGGGGGAAAAGTGCATAGTTCTGAAAGACGTAACCGATCCTCCGACTGCGTGGAGGAACGTGAATTCGCTGCTCGTGATCGCTTAGCACCCGTTCGTTCAGGGTGATTCGCCCCTTGTCGATAGAGACCAGCCCCGCGAGCGCATTCAGGGTCATGGTCTTGCCCGCCCCAGAGGCCCCAAAGAGGACAAGTATCTCCGGTCCCACCTCCAAATCGACACACAGCGAAAAATCTTTCAGCCCCTTTTCGAAATGCGCCTCAAGCATGGGAGCGAATCTCATGGGAGCGGCGCTGGAGGCGCCCGACCGCTGAGAGGCTTGCCAGCGATAAGAGCGTCAGCATCCCCACCAGCCAATTCGCGTCCGCAAAACGTCCTGCCTGCACGGCATCGTAGATCGCGAGCGGCGCCGTCTGCGTCCGGCCTGGGATGTCGCCGGCCACCATCAGCGTTGCGCCGAACTCGCCCAGGGCACGCGCGGCGCCCAGGATCAGGCCCGCCCAGATTCCCCGCCGCGCCAGGGGCAAGGTGACGCGCCAAATGACCTCCGCTTCCGAGGAACCCAGTGTGCGAGCAGCATTTTCCATCGCCGGGTCGACATTCTCAATCGCCGCTCTCGCCGCCTGGATCATGAGCGGCAGCCCCACTATGCTCGATGCAATGACGGCAGCCGGCCAAGTGAACAAGACATTCAAGTCGAACCACCTCACGAGCGGCCCATTCCTCCCCAAGACTATGAGGAGATAATAGCCGACGACGCTCGGAGGAAGAACGAGGGGAAGCGTAATCAACGTTTCGATGATCAGTTTGCCGCGGATGTGCGTGCGCGCCAGGAAAAGCGCCAGCGCGATCCCGGCGACCAAAATCACCACTGTGGCGAACAGCGCGACCTGAAGGGTAAGCAAGAACGGTTGCCAATCGATCACGGCTTCCTCTCTCGTACGTCGAAGCGAAGATACATTGGATGCACACGGTTATTCTGCACCGCAGCGTATGTTAACCTCATCATACCACCTTGTCAAACCCGGCAGCCGATGTCTCTCCTATTTATTTCTCAATCACCGTGATTTGTTGTATAATGTTTTTTGATCTCAAAGCGAGGAAGATTATGAGCGAGCGACCGATTCGCGTACTCATTGCCAAGCCCGGCCTGGACGGCCACGACCGCGGCGCCAAAGTCGTCGCGCGCGCGCTGCGGGACGCAGGGATGGAAGTCATTTATACCGGCATCCGGCAGACGCCTGAAATGATCGCCGAGGCGGCTCTACAGGAAGATGTCGACGTTATCGGGCTGTCCATCCTCTCCGGGGCGCACATGGACCTCTTTCCGCGTATTGTCGAAGAGATCAAGCGCAGAAATGTGAATGATGCCTTGCTCGTCTGCGGTGGAATCATCCCAGAAGAGGATATTCCGGCACTAGAGCAAATGGGGTTTGTCGGAGTGTTCGGGCCCGGCACCTCCACCCAGGACCTTGCCAAATTCATCCGTGATGAGGTCGGACAACGCCGTACCCGTTCGGCGCAGTCACCCTCTCCTGCGAGGTAACCGCGGCGTGGATACTGAATGGATCGAAGCGGTCCGCGCAGGCAACCCGCGGGCGGTGGCGCGAGCCATCAGCGCCGTTGAGCGCGGCGGTCCCGGCGCTCATGCAGTGATTGCGGCCCTTTTCCCGTTTACGGGCAGGGCCCAGATCATCGGCGTGACGGGCGCCCCAGGGACCGGCAAGAGCACGCTCGTCAATGAGCTGGCCAAGTACTATCGCCGACGCGGAGACCGCGTCGGTATTGTTGCCGTCGACCCGACTAGCCCGTTCACGGGCGGCGCGATCCTCGGAGACCGGTTGAGGATGCAGGACTTGAGCGGTGATCCCGGCGTCTTTATCCGAAGCATGGCGACGCGGGGCAGCCTCGGCGGTCTCGCTTCGGCAACTTTTGATGCGGTGCAAGTATTGGATGCAGCCGGATTTGACCTCATCCTTGTGGAAACGGTGGGCGCCGGTCAAAGCGAAGTCGACATCGCCAAGAACGCTCAGACGACGGTGGTCGTCGATGCCCCCGGTCTCGGCGATGAGATACAAGCGATCAAAGCCGGCATCCTTGAGATTGCGGATGTCCTTGTCGTCAACAAAGCGGACCGGGATGGCGCCGGCGCGACGGTTGCGGCGCTGGAGATGAATCTGAATCTCAAGCCGAAATCCGAAAAGAGCTGGCGCCCGCCTGTGCTCAAGACCGTCGCCATCCGGGGCGAGGGCACAGGAGATGTCGTGGACTGGATTGGCAAGCACCGGGCCTACTTGGAGGCGGAGCATTTGCTCAAGGCGAAAGAAAGAGCGCGGTTTCGATCCGAGTTGGATATGGTGCTCCAGCGCGAGCTCATGAGTCGTTTGCTCAGCCATCTGGATGGGAACGAAATGGATTCTCTCGTGGACAAAATGGCGTCTCGCGAGATGGACGTGTATCAGGTCGCGAACCAGCTTCTCCATGCCGCCGAGCGATCACAGGCGTAAAGGTCCTACCTAGTTTGTGCCTTTTGGCTCTCTCGGCGTCTTGGTCGCTTGGGTGGCCATCGCGCCTGGAATATTGATTCAGATAGAACTTGGTCTGCGCCCCGCGCCGTTCCGTAGTGGGCGGGGTTTTCTTGATTGTACAACTCGAGCGATCATCCATATTATGGCTTGAGGGAGCTCATATCCATACATCTAACCCGCCGCGTGAATATTCACTTTGGCTAATGCCGTCCGGAGAAACACATCAACGATTGGCCCGCCTCATCTTCCGCTTGAGCGAAGAATACTCGACTCCTCTGTTCGAACCGCACATTACACTACTCGGCGGTCTGACGGCCACGGAAGATCGTCTCCAGTCTCTGTCCCACCAGCTTGCTGCTCGACTCACAGCCTTTGAGGTGCCGCTCACCCGCGCGGATTATTTAGACGAGTTCCATCGCGCCCTGTTCGTTCGGGTAGCGGAGATTGAGCCGGTGATGAATGCGAACCGCCAGGCCAGGGATGTATTTGGCCGTGAGCAAGGGAGCGCGTACATGCCTCATCTGAGCCTCCTTTACGGCAACTTGAGCCAGGACCTCAAAGAGGAGATTCTTTCCAAGATCGGGCGTGAATTCAACACGTCCTTCCCGGTCAATCGCTTCTTTTTGCAGTGTACGACCGGTGACACCAAGGATTGGTACCGTCTGGGTGAGTTCCTGATGGCAGCAGAGGTCTAAGAAGAACGATGCACCTGCTTTTGATTCGTCATGGTGAAACCGATTGGAATAACGAAGGGCGGCTGCAGGGTCACACAGATATACTTCTCAATGCACGCGGGATTGAGCAGGCCAGGATATTGTCAATGCGACTTGCCGCCGAGGAGAACATACAAACCATCTACTCTAGCCCTCTCTCACGCGCGCGTGTCACGGCCGAAATCGTCGGAGATATCTTTCACCTCCATCCGATCATCGACGAGCGACTCATGGAGCGAAATGCGGGCCATCTTGAAGGCCTCACGGCCGGCGAGGTCAAGACTCGTTTTCCAGAGTTTTTCAAAGTGTGGCATGGACCGCGTGACCAACCTCTCCAACTGCCCGGCGGCGAGGACGATCTTGGTTTCCAAAAGCGTGTAGCTTCGTTTCTGCAAACTCTCCAGGATGAGCAAAGAGACAAGAGCATAGCCGTCGTCACCCATGGCGGCACTCTCGCCATGATCATCGCCACGCTGCTGGGCTTGAATCTGAACCATCGCTTACCGTTTCGATTTGACAATACATCACTGAACGTAGTAGATTTCACCGACGGGCGCCTATGCCTCAAGCGACTCAACGACACTTTTCACTTGAGGAACGGATATGCCGCATCGTCACCGGACAGGCTCTTGCGGCCCGTCTCTCTCGGAACGGAGCTAGAAACCCAATGAGCGAAGGGAGAGTGGAATGCGACCCAGTCATCTCGATCCCGTGACGGCGCGAACTCCCGGAGGAGATGCTCGCGGCGCGCACGCTCGCGGAGTGCAGTATCCTGTGGCTGCAAAGCGGTACTCCCTGCCCCACGGAATCGCGCTCTCCTTAGGAGTGGCCGCAATTTTACTCTTGGCCGCGTGCTCTTCGGCCGCAACGCCGGCAGCAACGTCGGGAAATGCGGCCAAACTACCACCTCAACAAAGGAGTAATATGTACCAGGCACCACCGCCAATGACGATCGACGTCAAGAAAACCTACGTAGCGACCATCAAGACTGCCAAGGGTGACATCGTGGTAGACCTCTACCCGAAAGACGCACCGCAGACAGTCAACAATTTTGTCTTCCTCGCCCGGGACGGCTTTTACAACAATCTGACCTTTCACCGCGTTGAGCCGGGTTTTGTGATCCAGGGCGGAGACCCGCTCGGCACGGGCACCGGAGGCCCGGGCTATACGATTCCCGCCGAAATCAAGGAAAAACACAGCAAGGGCGCGATCGCCATGGCGCGGCTTCCGGATCAGGTGAATCCCAAGCGCGACTCCAGTGGCAGCCAATTCTACATCACTCTCGAAGCTACGCCGTTTCTGGATGGAGCTTATACGGCTTTTGGCCAGGTAACACAGGGCATGGACGTGGTCCAGAAGATTGCCCGCGGCGATGTGATCCAGTCGATTTTAATCAGCGAAAAGTAAAGGTCAGGAGGTCCTTCGATGGCGAAGATGTATGGTGAATTGGCAATGTTCAGCGGGCGCAGCAATCGCCCTCTTGCGGAGGGTATTTGCAAGCATTTGCACGTCCCATTGGATGACGCAGACGTCTTTGACTTTCCCAACGAGAACATCTTCATCCAACTCAAGTGTAGCGTCCGCGGGCAGGACGTCTTCCTCGTCCAGGGCCTCTCGTCGCCGGTCAATCGCAACATCATCGAGCTCTTGATTTTCCTAGATGCGCTCAAGCGAGCGTCGGCAGGACGTATCACCGCCGTCATACCTTTTTACGCTTACGGTCGCAGCGACAAGAAGGACCAACCCCGCATCGCCATCACCGCCCGACTCCTTGCCGACCTGGTTAGTGTTGCCGGCGCGACCCGCTACATGACGATCGATCTGCACGCAGGTCAAATCCAGGGCTTTTTCCAGATTCCCGGCGACGAATTCTCCGCTTTTCCCATCTTGACGGATTATCTCGTGGAAAAGAACATTCCGAATGCGGTCGTCGTCTCTGCCGATCTCGGGTTTGCGAAAAAGGCCCGTAACTTTGCCCGCAAACTCGATATGCCACTCGCCTTTGTCGAAAAACGACGGATCGGCAATGACCCCACCGCTCAAGCGATGACTGTCATTGGAGATGTGCAGGACAAGAACGTCATTCTAGTGGACGACGAGGTCGATACGGGCGGCACACTCGTCGAAGCCGTGCACCTCCTCAAACGGAGCGGAGCCCATTTGATCTATACCGCGTGTACCCACGCTACGCTGTCCCACCCGGCCGTGGACCGACTACGCAACGCTCCGATCGACGAGTTCATCTGTACGGATACCGTCCCCGTCCCACCCGAAAAGCGGCTGCCAAATTTCAAGATACTTTCTGTGGCTCCCCTGCTCGCCGAGACCATCGCCCGCACTCATACGGGCCGAAGCGTAGGCGAGTACCTGAAAGATGCGTAGCATTGCATGCGAAACGGCAGGGGCGCCCGGGTGGCGCCCCTGGGTCTTTTGATTCGCCACTGTGCCCGAGTCCCAGATTTTGTTGCAATCCGTCTCGAATGATGCTAGAATTAGATGCTTTAAGCTCTAGGAGTACTGCGACTTTATGCTCAAGAATCTGTATACCAAGATTACCGGCGACCCCAACGAGAAAGAGATCAAGCGTCTCATGCCGGTGGTCGAGGAAATCAATCAGCTCGAACCCGAATTTCAAAAACTGACGGACGCGGAACTGCGCGCCAAGACGGATGAATTCAAAAAGCATTTGAACGACGCACTCGCCGCGCCCCGCCAAGCTGTCGGCGACGCTCGTGAGCAGTTCAATACCGCGGCAGATGCCGAAGACCGGCGGATGCTTGAAGAACACCTGAAGCAAGTTCAGCAAGCCTTGACCGAGGCGCAGCGCGCGGCCCTGGACGACATCCTCCCCGAGGCTTTTGCGGCCGTGCGCGAGGCCAGCGTTCGCACGATTGGCCTCCGGCACTTTGACGTCCAGCTCATCGGCGGCATGGTCCTGCACTCGGGCAAAGTCGCCGAGATGAAAACCGGCGAAGGCAAAACCCTGGTCGCCACCCTCCCGCTGTACTTGAACTCCCTTCTTGGTCAAGGCGCTCACCTGGTCACCGTCAACGATTACCTGGCCCGTCGCGATGCCCAGTGGATGGGACCGATTTACCACGCCCTTGGCCAAAGCGTCGGTATCCTTCAGCAGGGCGAGAAGAACGGCCTGGTGTTTGACCCGAGCGCCAAGGGCTCGACCCCGGAGACGGATTTTCTTCGCAAGGCCGATCGGCATGAGGCTTATCTGGCCGATATCACTTACGGCACCAACAACGAATTCGGTTTTGATTATTTGCGAGATAATATGGCCTGGCGCCTCGAGGACCGCGTCCAGAGCCAACTTTA
Source organism: Chloroflexota bacterium (assembly GCA_023381515.1). The sequence continues at coordinate 29,220 of JAMCQI010000050.1, forward strand.
TTATGCGATCGTCGACGAGGTGGACAACATCCTCATCGACGAGGCGCGCACCCCCCTCATCATCTCCGGCCCAGCAGGAGAAGCATCCGAGGAATATTACCGGCTCGCCGAACTCGTTCGCAAGCTGAATCCGGACGACTATACGATCGACCAGCGCACGCGCTCGATCACCCTGACAGAAGCGGGGTACGACCGTGTTGAGGCGCTCCTTGGAACGCCGCTCTATAATGTGGAACGGCCGGAAGAGTCGGACCCACAGCAAGCCAAAGTGATGCACCACCTTGAAGCGGCCATGAAGGCCCAGTACCTCTTCCAACGCGACAAGGACTATATCATCCGCAAGGGCCAGGTCATCATCGTGGATGAGTTCACGGGGCGCTTGATGCCGGGACGGCGGTGGTCGGATGGCCTTCACCAGGCGGTAGAGGCGAAAGAGCGAGTACCAATCCAGCAAGAGTCCGTGACCTACGCAACGGTCACGCTGCAGAACTATTTCCGCCTCTATCGGCGGCTCGCAGGCATGACAGGCACGGCCAAGACCGAGGAGGATGAGTTCCAAAAGGTCTACAACCTGGACGTGATCGTCATCCCGACTCACAAACCCATGATCCGGGCCGACCAGCCCGACCTGGTCTACCGCAGCGAGGAAGCCAAGTGGCGTGCGGTCACTCTCGAAATCCTCAGCCTTTACGCCAAAGGCCAGCCCACTCTCGTGGGCACCACTTCGGTGGAACTGTCGGAACACCTCAGCGATCGTCTCGCGGCATCCAAGCTGCAGCTGCTGGCACGAGTGCGGCTCCTCGGAAACGCCATCGAAAACAGCAAAGACCTCTCCGACAAACAGCGGACGGCTCTCAAGCTCATCCTCTCACGCGATCTCGCCGAAGAGCCTGAGCAGTATGAAGAGGCGCTCTCTGCGCGTTTGTTCCACGAATTTGATTTGCGCGGGGTCAGCGAAGCTTCGCGCAAGCTCCGCTTGCCCGTGCGCGACCTCATTCGCATCAAGGCTCGTCTGGGCGGCCGGGGCAAAGAAACCTCGAACGTCGCCAAGCAATACAATCTCGGCGACAAAGAGATCCGCGAGCTGGGCAATTTGAGCGAGCGCGATTTGAAATTCGTCTCCCGATTGGAAGAGCGGCAGCTCCGCCTCGACAACATCGACGCGCTGGCCGCAGAGATTAGCGAGCATCCGGACGATTTGGCAAAGATTGCGCCCCGCTTCAACCTGCCAGTCGAAACGGTCATGGACATTTATCAGGACTTGCGTCTCTCCCGCCCGGAAATGATGGAAATCAATCGTGCCTTGATCGAGAACCTCGGCCAGGTGGATACCGTAGCGCACGAGTATCGTGCCCGCGCCGCGGCGATGGATGCGATTCTCAAACGGCTTTACCTTCGCGAAGAGGACGTTGTCCGATTGGCGAAAAAAGCGGGCGTGGAGGTCGACCCCTTCGCGACCGAGAATCTCGGCTATCTCTCCGAGAGCTATGGGGTCGAGGATCCCGCTCGTCTTGAGCAAATCCTGCGCGAAGGCGTCCCCCACTCCGTCTTGAACGCCAAAGAGCACGAAAAGGAGGCGGGGATAATCGCCCGCGCAGGCGAGCCGAACTCGATCACCGTCGCGACGAACATGGCAGGCCGTGGGGTCGATATCAAGCTGGGCGGCGAATTGCCAGAGGACACGCTCAACGAAATAGGGCGTGTTTTGCACCGGGCCGGCATTGATCCGTACAATCTGACGTTCGACCAAATCGCCGAGGCCCTTACCAAGATTCCGCCGGAAGAGTACTTCCTTTACGCCGAGCATGTGGAGCGTTTCCAGAAATACATGCACGATCGCGAGCGCGTGCGCGAGCTGGGAGGACTGCGCATCGTCGGCACAGAGCGTCACGAGGCGCGGCGTATTGACAACCAGTTGCGCGGCCGCTCTGGACGTCAGGGCGACCCCGGCTCCTCCCGTTTCTATGTTTCGCTCGAAGATGAAATCATGAACCGCATGGGCGGCAAGGGTCTGGTCGATCGCGTCTGGATCGAGGATATTCCGATTGAACATGACTGGGTCACTCGCGCCATAGAGCAAGCCCAAGTCAAAATGGAGTCCTACAACTTTGACATCCGCAAGCACTTGCTCGAATACGACGATGTCCTGAATAAGCAGAGGGAGATCATTTACGGACAGCGGTCTCGGATTCTTACCAAGGCCGATTTGCGGGAAGACCTGCGAAGTTGGTTGGAAGAGGAAATTGCTCGACTCGTTTCCGAGGACCTGAAATCCGATCACGGCGATTCGGACCACGCCGAGTCCCGCTTGCTGTTTCACCTGGATTCGCTCTTACCCGGCTTTTTCCTGACCGAGAACGAAATCTGGCCGCCGCTCTCCGTGGAGTTGGTTCAGCGCGATCTTGTTTTCGCCGAGGACGACGCGCTCGATGCCATCTGCCGTCGCATCCTCGACGCCGCCCGCCGCGGCATGGAGCTGCATCGCGACTATATTGCCCAGTCCGTCGTCCCCGAGGCCATTAATCAGTTCGAGCAGCAATATCAGACCACTTGGAACGACCTCGAGGACGTGGCGAAGAATACGTTCTCCACAACCCGGCACGAGGCCGAAGAGCAGAACCAACACCTTGATACCGGGGCCCTCGCCATGACGATCGGGCAGGCCGTCGGAATGCCCATCAGCCTGAATGCCGAGCGCGGCGCAGAGGTGGGCGAGCGCGAGATTGTAGATGCTGTCCGGCAAGCCTATGATGCACGTGTCGCCGAACAGGTCTTGAGACGCGTCGAAAAACGCGTCGGCATGAATCTAGACGTGCACCGGCCCACCGACGCGGGACTGAGCTTCGACGAACTGCGTAACGCGCTCGTCCAAGCCGTCAACTCGACGTATAACCAGCAAGCCGACAAGTATTTAGCAGACATCGAACGCGAGTTGGCCGAACGGATCAAGAGCATCGACGATGTTCGCGGAATGCATCTTTCGAGCCTCCTCTTTGCGATCAGCCATACTCGCCATTCCGCGTTCGATCAACGCACGCATCGGCGCTTTGATCTCATGGTCCCCCGTTTTCCATGGGTGCATTTGGCCGCCGACAAGATTCGCGGGTTGGACCAGCCCGGTCTGCGAGAGGAAATCCTCGCGTACTGGACGCGCTCACTCGGCCAGCTTGAGGTCGTGCGTGGCGGCACCCAGACCTTCAACGATCTCCTGCGCGAGCTGATGCTCAGCGTCGTCACGAACTTGTGGGTAGACTATCTTACAGAAATTGAAGCGCTGCGCGAAGGCATCGGCTTACAGGCGTTCGGTCAGCGCGATCCGCTCGTCGAGTACAAGCGCAGGGCGTATGAGATGTTCCAAGACCTCTACTCCCGCATCCGCTCCCAGGTCGTAACCTACATCTTCACGTATCAATACCGTGGCTTGGCCAAGCTGGAAGACGAAGCGCGAGACCGCGCTTCCCGTCAGGCGGTTGAGGCTCCCCGAAAGGAGCCGCCAGCCGTTGCGGCCCAGACGGCAGCCCCTCAGCCGGCGAAGGCAGCGCCCCAATCCCCCAAAGCGACCAAGGCTCCTGCACCGGCTCGCACGCCTATAGGCTCTTCCGGAGTGGCAAAGCTTGGGCGCAACGATCCATGCTGGTGCGGCAGTGGCCGAAAATACAAAAACTGCCATATGGCAAGCGATACCGGCCAAACGGCACCGGCCCGTGCGAGCGGCAATGGTAAGGGTCGCCGGTAGGACAAAGCAAGCATGCAATTGGGCAATACGGAAATCCATGTCGTCAACGATGGGATTACATACAGCGATGGAGGCGGAGTATATGGTTTGGTCCCCCGCGTTCTTTGGGAAGCGATCACTCCGCCAGATGACAAGAACCGGGTCCAAACGACCCTGAATTGCCTCCTCGTCGTTTCTCAAGGAAAAAAGATACTCGTCGACAATGGACTTGGCTCCAAGTTCGATGCCAAGGCGGAAGCGAATTGGGGACGAACGGGAGGGTCCAGGCTGATTGCAGAGTTGGAACGGCTGGGGGTAAGACCCGAGGATATTGATATCGTCATTAATACACATCTGCACGCCGATCACTGCGGGGGCAACACACGGCGCGAGGGGAGCGAGATCATTCCCACGTTTCCCAGGGCCGCGTATTGGATCCAGCGCTTGGAATGGGCAGATGCTTCGTTTCCAAATGAACGAACACAGGGAACGTACTTTGCGGAAAACTTTCGCCCTCTCGGCGACCAGGCGCGTCTCGTCAGCGGCGATGTTCGGGTCACAGACGAGGTAAGATGTATTACCACTCCCGGCCATACCCGCTCGCACCAGAGTGTCCTCATTGAATCGCAGGGCCAGAAGGTGTTGTTCCTTGCCGATATGGCCGGCCGATCGGTTTATATGGAGCGACTGGCATGGGTCCCCTCTTTCGACCTTGACCCCATGCAGTCCATCGAAACCAAACGGCGTATCCGGGACTGGGCAGTCGAGGAGCAAGCCCTGCTCATCTTTCAGCATGATCCGCTCGTGACGATGGGATGGCTTCGCAAAGATGGAGACAGGTACAGGATTGAAAAAGTCGGTTAGCGCAACCACTCGGCGAGAAATCGCAAGGCCTCGGGGATTCCCGAGGCCTTTTTTTAGAGGTACTTGTGCTTGTTGTTCTTGCGCAGCGCTTCGACCAGATGTTTGACTTCTTGGGCTCGGCTTTTAGGACAGACCAAGATGACATCCTCTGTGTCAATGACGATCATATCCTCAAGGCCGACGGTAGCGATCAGTCGGTTGGGGCTGTAAAAGAGCGACGAACTGGTGTCCACGCCGATGTGTTCGCCGACGACGACATTCGCCTCTCGGTTGCTCGGCAGGAGGTCGAGCAACGTCGCCCAACTCCCGACATCACTCCAACCGACGTCAATCGGCAGCACCACGACTCGTTCCGATTTTTCCATGATCCCGACGTCGATCGTTTCGATCGGTACCGTGCTCCATACGCTTTGCAACGTCGCCTGAGCGCGTGGCGTCCCCAGCGCCCGCCCGATCTTTTCAAGTGGCTTGCAAATCTTGGGGAGCAAGCGGTCGTACTCCTCCCACAGCGTCGCGATCCGCCAGGCAAAGATCCCGCTGTTCCAGTAGTACTCGCCGCTCCCGACAAAAAGCTTCGCCGTGACCTCGTCGGGTTTTTCGAGAAACTGGCCGACACGGTAGACCGGTTGGTCCCCGATCGATTTGACGAGTTCGCCCCGGTGAATATAGCCATAACCGGTCTCGGGACTGCGGGGATGGATCCCGAGCGTTACCAGATAGCCTTCCTCAGCCACTTGAGACGCATCCAGTAAAGCACGCCGGAAAGCATCCGGCCGCTCGATATAGTGATCTGCGTGAAGCGAGACCATCACCGCATCGGGATCCTGCTCTTGGATGTAGAGAGCCCCCAAGCCGATCGCCGGCGCCGTCCCATGTCCTTCGGGCTCGCCGATCACGTTCTTCCTCGGGAGCTCGGGCAGCTGCTCACAAACCTTCTCGACATAGTCTTCGTTCGTTATCACGAACGTATGCTCGGCCAAGATGACGGGCCGAATCCGATCAACGGTCTCTTGAAGCATGGTCCGGTCGGAAAAGAGCTTGAGCAACTGCTTGGGGCTTTCCCTCCGGCTCCGCGGCCAAAGGCGCGTGCCTGTGCCTCCCGCCAGAATCAATGCAAACAGAGAGCTTTCGGTTTTCTTCTGCGGCATCTTATCCCCGACCATCGGATTTGTACGATTCTTGCTGCTCGCGCGCCAGCACGTAGCTCATCCCGCCCACTTGCTTGACCAATCCTTTGAGCTCCATCAGCGCCAGCGTACTCGAGACTGTGGCAATGGGCAGTCCGGTTTCCCGTCTCAGTTCGTCGACGTGCATGGGCTCCGTGGAGAGATGCTTGAGCAATGCCGATTCGGTAGGGTTCTCGGGCATGACCGCCCTGACTTCCTGATGCTGGGCAACCATGGTCAGGTTCAGTTCCTCCAGAATATCGGCTGCGCATGTGACGAGTTTCGCTTCGCCCCGCTGAATGATACTGTTGCCCCCGCGACTTTCTCGGCGAAAAATGTTCCCTGGTATTGCAAATGTCTCACGGTCTTGTTCCAGGGCATATCGTATCGTAATAAGCGCGCCGGTCGTTTCATCCCCTTCGGTAATGAGCGAGCCGAGAGATAGACCGCTAATGATGCGATTGCGCGGGGGAAAATTGACTGCTTCGGGCTGTGCGCCCAGCGGATATTCGCTGACGACGGCTCCTCGCTCGGCGATCGCGCCTGCCAGAGCCTTGTGTTCAGCCGGATAGATGACATCCACCCCGCTGCCAAGCACTGCTATCGTCCGCCCCTGGGCCTCCAGAGCTGCACGGTGGGCTTCGCCGTCGATCCCGCGCGCCAATCCGCTCACAATCGTAATATGATTACGTACCAAATCACCGACAAGCTGCCGAGTCACTTCTCGGCCATACGCACTCGCCCGCCGAGTTCCGACGACGGCAATGGACCATTCGTCTTCCGGCAGTATTTGACCTTTGACGTACAGAACGAAGGGAGGACTGGGAATCGCTTTCAGCAAACGAGGATAGGCAGGGTCCTCCCATGTCAGCACCTGTACTCCGGCTCGTTTGACCTTGTCTAGCTCGACATCCAAGTTGATCAGGTGACGAGCCGAGATCAAGTTCTCGATTGCCCGTCGATCCAAGCCCGCTTGTGCCAGTTCCATAGTCCCGGCCGTCCATGCCGTTTCCAGGTCGCCAAAGTGATCCAGCAGTCGTTGCACCTTGGCCGGACCGATCTGCGGAATGAGGTTAAAGCCAATCCAATGTCGTAGATCGGTCAAAGGGATGCTCCCAGGAGAGTATGCTCATAAAATACCACTTCAACATGGGATTGTCAAGGTAATGGCACGATCCAGTTGAGAAAATGGTAGCCCGTTTCTGCTCCAATGCCGCTCCCGAAAAACAAGACCTCCCGGATCGCCCGACCCGGGAGGTTTGTTTTTCGGATGATCGCTGGCCCACGAGGGCCTCAAGTCAAACCCGGCAAGAGTTCCACGATCATGTCGCCGTGATTCAAATCAATTTCCTTGACGACGGAAGGGATCGCCGGAATGAGAACTTCTCGCGCCTCGTTCCGGACCACATAGACATCGTTCGCTCCCGTATCGAGCACGTCCTCTACCTGGCCGAGGGGTTCCCCTTGAGTGGTCTTGACCTGCAGACCGATAAGCTGATAGAGATAGAGTTTCCCTTCGGGGAGTGGAACGGCCTCCTTGGTTGGCACTTGGACAAGTTGATTGCGCAACCTGTCCACCTCTTCAGGAGTCTCCACGCCCTTGAGTTTGAGGAGGGCCGCGTTCCCGTGCAAGCGAGCGCGCTCAACAGAAAAACGTTTCGCATCCTCCCCGATAAAGACGGTTTGGAGCGACGCGAAACGCTCTGGAAAATCAGTGAGGATCTGGATTTTGAGCTCGCCGCGGAAGCCCCACGGTTTGAGCACGCGCCCGACGATCAGATAGCGCGGCTCGGACGACCTTTTCTTTGGAATGGGTTAAACAATCTCCAGCGTCGCGCGTTTGCCTTGCCGGATCGCCGCGACGCGTACCAGCGTCCGCATCGCATTCGCAATACGCCCGCTTTTCCCGATCACCCGTCCCATGTCACTGGGTGCAACATGCAATTCTACAGTGACCGAATTGGTTCCCTCGATCACGCGAACCTCGACCTGGCTTGGATCCTCGACAAGCGTCTTTGCGATGTACTCCACCAAGTCCTTCAAGTTCACGATTCCTCCTACGAGGAGCAAAGTCAAAGCGGAGCAAGTCGGAGTTGTAGACCGCTTCTCCTGGTGAGTGCCGGCGAACCAAGCATTGCAAAAAGACTAACTAGCTTCCGGGGCCGTACCAGCCTCTCCGCTCGGGGCAGCTTGAGGAGGGGCGGCCGGGGTAGCCCCCTCCTCGGCTTGGGCCGATTTGGATTTGCGCGCGGTCCGTTCACGCACATACTTGTCACTGATGCCGGCTCGGCGCAGTATCAAACCGAGCGCGTCGGTCGGCCGCGCACCGACACCCAGCCAATAGCGGGTACGCTCTTCGTTCAAAACAATTGTCGGCGGGTCGGTCCGCGGGTCATAGTGCCCCAGGCGCTCCACGATGCGACCGTCGCGTTTACTGCGCTCCTCGGCCACGACCACCCGATAGGTAGGCTGTTTCTTTGCCCCCATGCGAGAAAGACGAATCTTTACTGACACTCAGAACAACTCCTCTAGATGATGAATTTACAGGCCGAGGCCGGGGAAACCCGGAAAGAGGCCGCGCCCCTTGCCGCTTTTCAATTGCTGCATCATTCGCTGCATCTGCTTGAATTGGCTGACCAACTGGTTCACTTCCTGCACGCTCGTTCCGCTACCTTGAGCGATTCGGCGACGCCGCGACCCATTCAGAACTTCCGGACGACGCCGCTCTTCCCGCGTCATCGAATTGATGATAGCTTCGATCCGCTGCATCTGCTTGTCCGTGACGTCCGCCGGTAGTTCCTTCGTGACTTGGTTCAGTCCAGGCACCATCCCGAGCAGTTGTGAGAGCGGCCCCATCTTTTTGATTTGCTGCAGCTGCGTCAAAAAGTCTTCAAAATCGAACTGACCTTTGAGCAGTTTTTCCGCGTCCTTCTTTGCCGTCTCCTGGTCGATGTTCTCCTGCGCCTTTTCAATGAGGGTGAGAACATCCCCCATGCCCAAAATGCGCGAGGCCAGCCGGTCCGGGAAAAAAGGCTCCAGGGCGTCGAGCTTTTCGCCTACGCCGAGGTACTTGATGGGGACACCGGTCACAGAGCGGATAGAGAGCGCCGCCCCGCCCCGGGCATCGCCGTCCACTTTGGTAAGAATCAGACCCGTCAACCCAACGCGTTTGTGGAACTCGTCGGCCACTCGCACCGCGTCCTGGCCTGTCATCGCATCGGCGACGAGCAACACCTCAGCGGGATGAGTCTTGGCCTTGACTTCTTCGAGTTCGCGCATCAACTCGTCGTCGATATGTAGGCGACCTGCGGTATCAAGGAGGACAACGGTGAACGCGCCCGCCGCGCGGCGGACGGCATTCGCCGCAATCGCAGGAGGAGGTACTGTAACTGGCTCGGAATGAACGGTAATATCTAACTGCTTGCCCAGCGTCTGCAATTGCTGAATCGCCGCGGGGCGACGAGTGTCCGCCGCGACGAGGAGCGGCTTTTGCCCGTGTTTCCGCAGCTGCAAGGCAAGCTTGGCGGCGGTGGTAGTCTTGCCGGAGCCCTGAAGCCCGACGAGCATCACGACGTGCGGCGGGTCGCCTGAGAGGTCAATTTTCGCTGGCTCGCCCAGCGTCGCAATCAGTTCTTCGTTGACGATCTTGACAACGGTCTGCGCGGGCGATAAGGAGCGCATAACCTCTTCGCCAACGGCCCGCACTCGCACTCTGGCAAGAAAATCCTTGACGACTTTGAAATTGACGTCCGCCTCAAGCAATGCAAGGCGCACCTGCCGGAGTGCCTCGTCGACATCTGCCTCGGACAGTTTCCCCTTGCCGCTGAGCTTCTTAAAGACGGCGTTTAGCTTGTCGGATAGGTTCTCGAACACAACGCTCCTATTCTAATGCACAAACCTCCAATAGTCAAATGGGACAGCCGCAGAGAGTGTGGATTAATGGCGGCTTTTGGGGACTTGAAGCCGGAGTGGTCCGAAAGGCGGTTTGGGACGTCGCTGCCCGCCCAGGGATCAGCCTGCCGTAGTGTCGCGTCCCCTGGTTTCAGTCAGT
>JAMCQI010000035.1:0-33024 GCA_023381515.1 Chloroflexota bacterium
GAAGAACGAGCCGAGCCCGAGAGCCTTGAAGCGGCGCTTGCCCATGGCGCATCTCCCAGAGTGAGGATGGCGCCATTGTACTCAATTCGCGAAAAAACGCGAGTTCGAGTGGTTAATCCACACACTCACAGCCGCATGCTGACAAACTGTAAGGCAACCTGCCGACTCCTCATGCCGGGCGCCTTTCGCCCGATGTCAGCACTTTATTCTGCTAGCACCTGTTCGAGCACCTGCGCGTGCACTTCATACGCCGTGGGTCCGTAAAGAACGTACCGGACGAGTCTTAGCTCGGGATGTTCATTCATATAGTCGATTATAGTGCGAAAGGCAATCCGCGCCGCCGCCTCGACCGGATAACCATAGACGCCTGTCGAAATCGCTGGAAACGCGACGGAGGATAATTCATTCTGGGATGCAAGTTCGAGCGATCGCCGGTAGGCGTTCGCGAGCAGCCCGGCCTCACCTCGCCGGCCGCTATGGTACACGGGACCAACCGCATGGATCACGTGCCGCGCTTTGAGATTATACCCGCGAGTGATTTTGGCGTCCCCGGTCTCGCAACCGCCGAGCTGCCGGCATTCCGCGAGCAGTTGCGGTCCCGCCGCGCGGTGAATCGCTCCATCCACCCCTCCGCCGCCCAGCAGGGATGAATTCGCGGCATTCACGATGGCATCCACATCTTGCTGGGTAATATCCCCTTCCACAAGTTCGATAACCGAGTCGTTGATTTCAACTCGCATCGAATTCTCTGTCATGATCCGCCTCCTTTCACTCGCTCATCCGGTTTTACACTATCGCTTTCCCGCGTATTTACGCTCTATCTCGCCAATGCTATTTACGCAAGCCATATCCGTCGGGTCTGTGCCAAGGGCCGTGGCGAACCAGGCATCGAGGATTTCTTTCGCAATGATCTCAGACGTCGCCCGCAAGCTCAAGCAGAGCACATTAGCGCGATTCCAAAGGCGCGCTCCTTTAGCCGTCTCCGCATCCTGGCAGAGCGCGGCGCGAATACCAGGCACCTTGTTTGCGGCGATGGTCACACCTGTCCCTGTCCAGCAGAAAAGGATTCCCTCTTCCGCATCTCCCTGCGCGACGCATTCGGCCACCTCCAAAGCAACATCCGGCCACAAAGTATTGGCGCCGCGCAGCGGTCCCATGGTCACGGCTACATGGCCCCGCTTGCCGAGTTCCTCGAGGACAACATCCGTGAGATGATTGCGCTCATCCGAGCCAACCGCGATTTTCATAGTTCCTTTCTCCTGGCCGCATTATACTCCAGATATCAGATTTGCTCCCATCCTTGACATCTCCTCCCCCCGGTGGTAAACTCGCGGCGACATGAACGACCTCGAATTGGCAAAGCAGAGGCTGCTGGCAGGCTCGCTTTGCTTTGTTCTCGTGAAAGATGGCGTAACCTTGTGCAGCGGCACAAGAGAGGGGATCGCGGAGCTCTTGGAAGCTTCATCCAAGCAAGGCGATGCCGCACACGGCGCCAGCTTAGCCGACAAGATCGTAGGCAAAGCCGTCGCGATGATCGCGCGAGCCGCCGGGATCCGAGCTGTTTACACTCCTCTCGCGAGTCAGGCCGCGCGTGACGCCCTCGCCGCAGACCACATCCCGCTCGAATACGAACGCTTGGTGCCGCTCGTTTTGAACAAGCGCAATGACGGGCCTTGTCCCATGGAGCGATTGACCTTACCCATTGACGACCCGCTGCAGGCGATCGCAGCCCTGGAGGAGTTCGTCCGCTCACGTCCAGCGGCGCCACCCGGCCGAACTCAACCTGCTCAGGCACTAGATCGACAGGCGGCGTAACCAATCTTGGGCCCATGTGTTCTACCATACAACCCTTGACGATTCCCTGATTTAGCAAGGAGCATCCCATTGGCCTCTGTTTTTGCGTACGTCTTGAGCGCCGTGCTTGGTTACATTTTCGGCTCATTCCCGACCGGCTACTTTGCCGGCAAGTTGTGGAACGTCGACGTGCGCAAACATGGCAGCGGGCGAACCGGGGGCACGAACGTCCTCCGGACGGCGGGTTGGCGAGCCTTCGCTATCACCGTGGTTGGCGATATCCTCAAGGGCATGGCTCCGGTCATTGCTTCCCGGCTTCTTTTTCCCGATCTTCATGTCGCGCACGGCCTGGCCATGTGGGGAGTTCTCATCGGGCACAACTGGTCCATCTGGATCGCGGCGCTGGCCAAGCCGAATTCGCCCTCGTCTTCTGCTCTGCCCCCTTCGGGCTGGATTCATCAAATTGCTGCGCGGGGCCGCGGCGGCGCCGGCGTCGCGCCGACGACGGGAGCTGCACTCGCCCTTTTCCCGCCGGCCGTTCTCCTGATTGCTCCCGTTGCGATTCTAGTGTTAATCGTCACCCGCTATGCCTCCGTCGCTTCTTTGACCGCCGCTTCCCTCTTTCCCATCGTGATCCTCTTTTTCGCATTCCAAGGGACCGCGCCCTGGAGTTACTTTGTCCTTTCGATTGTCATTGCCGTCACCATCATCCTCGTCCATATACCCAACATCCGGCGTCTACGGTCCGGGACCGAACGACGCTTTGGTCACCGAGTTGAAGAGCGCTCGAGAGATTCACAGCCTTCGGGCGACGTCTAGACATCCTGGACTTTGGGCGCCAGAGTCTTCCGGGAGCATTTGAGTTTGGGGGCAGCGATCACCGCCGCCAGGGTCGCGGGGTCTAGGGGAGGGCGAAGGGCGCGGTACTGTGGTGCAAGATGCTTCGCTTCGTTCAGCATTACAACGCGAGCCATCTCTGCCTTATGAATCTTGCAGGGGCATTTGACAAAAGCGACAGAGGCATACTATAATCGCTCCGATTATGTGAAATCCTCCATTTGTCGACATCCGGCGTCACGATGTTCTCCGGACTGGACCAATCCCGTCAGGTTGGTCGGCACCGTCGGCCGGATAATCTCCTCCGTTTAAGGAGGGCGCGTATGCCCGATCCGCAGCTCAAGGACAGGGTTGCTATCGTGACCGGCGGCGCGAGCGGCATCGGCCTGGCAGTTGCCGAGCGTTTCGCGGCGGAAAATGCAAAGGTCGTGATCAGCGACGTGAATGCCGATGGAGGCAATTCGGCCGCTAAACGCCTAGACGCCCTCTTTGTCAAGACAGACCTCAGCCGCAGAGACGACTGCAAAGCCCTCGTCGACAGAACGGTTGAGGCATTCGGCACGGTCCACATCCTCGTCAACATCGCCGGCTACCAGCATATCGATCCCATCCCCGATTTTCCCGAAGACGTCTGGGACAATATGATCGCCGTGATGTTGACCGCCCCGTTCCTCCTCACGCGTTACGCATGGCCGTACATGCAGGCGCAAAGATGGGGGCGCATTATTAACATGGGCTCGGTCCACTCGAAGCGTGCCTCTCCCTTTAAAGCCGCGTATGTATCGGCGAAGCATGGCCTTCTGGGCTTGACGCGCACGACCGCCCGTGAAGGCGGCCCGTACAACATTCTCTCCCACGTTATTTGTCCTTCTTACGTACGCACCCCGCTCGTCGAAAAGCAAATTGCCGACCAAGCTCGAACCCGGGGCATCCGTCCCGAGCAAGTCCTCGACCAAGTCTTTTTGGCCCCCACGGCGGTCAAGCGCCTGGTTGAGCCGCAAGAGGTTGCCGCGCTGGTGCGCTTTTTGTGCACCGACGATGCTTCTGCCATGTCCGGCTCCGCGATCGCCATCGACGCGGGCTGGATGGCCAGCTAAGGTATACCCTTGAGCATCCTCGAGACCCGTAATCTGACGAAGGATTTTTCGGGTTTCCGGGCGGTTGACCGGGTGAACCTACAACTGCAAGAGGGCCTGGTTCATGCGCTGGTCGGGCCGAACGGTGCCGGCAAGACCACGCTCTTTAATCTCCTGACGGGTTTCCTGAAGCCGACCTCCGGGCAGATCTTGATTTTCGATCACGATGTCACCCACCTCCGCCCGGATGAGATCGCGCGACAAGGGGTCGCCCGTTCTTTCCAAATTACCAGTCTGTTCGAGCAACTCACCGCCCTCGAGCACGTGATTCTTGCCCTCCAGTCCAGCACGAACGACGGATACCGCTTTTGGTCAAACGATCGGTTGCTCGACCGTTATCGTCCGCGAGCCATGGAACTGTTGGAGCAAGTCGGCCTGGCGGACCTGGCGGCGCATCCGGTTGGCCATCTGCCCTATGGGTACAAGCGTGCGCTCGAACTGTCTTTGGCACTGGCACTGTCCCCCCACCTGCTTTTATTGGATGAGCCGACCGCGGGAATGGGCATCGAGGATGTCCAGCGGACAATTGCGCTTATCCGGCGAATCCGCACCGGCCGCACGGTCGTGCTCGTCGAGCACAATATGGGCGTCGTCTCTGAGCTGGCCGACAATGTCGTCGTGCTGCAGTACGGCCGGATCATTGCGCAGGGTGCCTATGAGACTGTCCGTGAGGACCCACAGGTCATCGCCGCTTATCTGGGAGAAGCGCATGCTGAAGGTTGAAGAGCTGTCCGCATGGTATGGGGAAGCCCAGGCGCTGCGCGGGGTCAGCCTGGAGGTCGAGGACGGCCAGCTCGTCACCCTCGTGGGACGCAATGGAGCGGGGAAGACGACCGCCCTACGCTGTATCATGGGACTGCACAGGCAGATGCGAGGGCGCATTACGCAAGACGGACAGGATATTACGAATTGGTCTCCCGATCGCCGAGCCCGGGCAGGGCTCGGGTTTGTGCCTGACGACCGCGGCATCTATGCGACCCTTTCGGTCGAGGAGAACCTGCTGCTGCCACCCCTCGTCGGCCCGAATACATGGCCGCTAGAGCGCATATACCAGATGTTCCCCGTGCTGCAAGCGAGGCGCCACCATTCGGGAGCCAAACTCTCCGGCGGGGAACAGCAAATGCTCTCGATTGCGCGCGTCCTTCGTATGGGAGCGCGCCTCTTGCTTTTGGATGAGCCGACAGAGGGACTCGCCCCCTTGCTCATTCGGCAGATCGGTCAGCTCATTCTCGAGGCCAAGCACGCAGGCCTGGCTATTTTGCTCGTCGAGCAGAATCTGCGCTTTGCCACATCGGTCGCTGAAAAGCATTACCTTTTGGCTCAGGGAGCCATTGTCGAAAGGCTCGACAACTCCCAGGTGATGGAGCGTGAGAACGAGCTCCTGGCGCACCTGGGCGTGTGAAGTAAAGGATTCGTGATTTACAATTTCCGATTTCTGATTCTCCGCCGGCGCTTGGGCTGCATCCGTCCCGAGCGCCCGATCGAAAACCGTACGTTGCAGACCCCATGAAGGAGGGAGGAGAAAATGAAGCACTATTGGCTCGTCACGCTGATCGCCATTGCACTCGTCGCTCTCGCCGCATGCGCGCCGGCACCGACGCCGGCACCCACAGCGGCCCCGCCGACCTCGGCCCCCGCACCGGCCACGTCGGCACCTCAGGCCACAACAGCTCCTGCGCAGCCGACCCCGCTGGCGGGCGCGGGGTCTTCGACCACCGCTTCAGCGCAACCTACGAGCGGAGCGGCGGGAACCGTCAAGCTGACCAACGGAAAGGTCGTTCTCGGCGTGATTACGGATGAATCGGGGCCATACGCCGAACTCGCCGGCAAGAACAGTGTGGCCGCCGTCCAGATGGCGGTTGACGATTTCAAAGCCAAGTACGGGGACAATGCCCTGGGCGGCCCTATCTCTGTTATCGACGCAGACCATCAGAACAAGCCGGACCTAGCGGCCTCCAAGGCACAAGAGTTTTACGATCGGGATGGCGCCGATATCATCCTGGACGTTCCGACTTCTTCGGCTGCCCTCGCCATCGCCAAAGTCGCGGCCGACAAGAAAAAACTCTATATCAACATTACAGGCGCGACCACGGACCTAACGGGTGCATCGTGCAACAAGTACACTTTCCACTATGCCTATGACACCTACATGCTTGCCGCGGGCACCGGCGCGACGGTCACCAAGGATATCGGCAAAAAGTGGTACATTGTCTATCCGAACTATGCCTTTGGGCAGGACATGGACAAATCCTTCACCGCGGCCATCCAGGCAAACGGTGGCACGGTGATTGCTTCTGATCCTTCCCCATGGCCGAACGACACGGGTGACTTTTCTTCACTCTTGCTCAAAGCCCCGACCCTCAAACCGGATATCCTGGGCTCGATGAATGCCGGCACCGATCTGGTCAATTTGGTCAAGCAGTACAACGAGTTCAAGCTCAAAGATCAGGGCATCAAGCTCGCGATTGGCCTGCTCTTCGATACCGACATTCGCGCACTCGGTCCAGATGCCTTTGCGGGTGTCATTTATACGACCCCGTGGTTGTGGACAATGGATGACCAAGCACGCGCCTTTGCCGATCGGTTTCAGAAGCGCACGGGCTCGCGCCCGACCTTCGCCCACGCGGGCAACTATTCTGCGGCCATGCAGTACTTGGAAGCGATCCGCCGGGCGGGAACGGATGACGCGGATGCCGTCGTCAAGCAACTGGAAGGCTACAAGTTCAGCGACTTTTTCATCCGGAATGGGTACATCCGGCCTGAAGACCACTGGGTCATGCACGATGCCTTGCTCGCGCAGGTCAAGCCAAAAAGCCAGGTCACCGAGGACTGGGACTATTCCAAGATCCTGAGCACTCTGCCGGCGGCCGTGGTCTCGCGCCCGCTTTCAGAAACCGGGTGCAAGATGAAGTAGGGAAATCAATGAGCCAGGTGGCAAGTGGCGAGTGACAGGTGATGAGAGGCGTGAAGCGTAAAACGTGAGGCGTGAGACGTGATGAGGCGCCTCTCTGTGGCAAGGTTACAGGTTTCAGATCGAGGTTGAAAGAAGCCGGGCGGGACAGGAACGTTGAACCTGAAACCTGTAACCTTGCAACTTTGTCTTCTATTACTGCTTAGGATGACAAGATGGATCCAGGCTATCTGTTGCTTCAGCTCTTTAATGGTCTCGTCAATGGCAGCTTTTATGCGCTGCTATCGCTGGGGCTCGCGGTGATTTTCGGCATGCTGCGAGTGGTGAATTTCGCGCACGGTGTGCTCTATATGCTAGGCGCGTTCGCCGCCTACATCCTGCTCCAGCAATTCAATATCGGCTTTTGGCCCGCTCTTGTTCTTGTCCCGATCGCGATTGGCATCCTGGGCATGATCTTGGAGCGCCTCCTCATCCGTCGGCTCTACGCACTCGATCCGCTTTATAACTTTTTGCTCACGTTCGGCCTCGCTCTCGTGATCCAGGATGCGGTACGCCTCCGCTTTGGGATGCAGGGCCAGCCGTACGCCATACCGAGCGAACTGGCCGGCATTACGAACATCGCTCTGTTCATTTATCCGACCTATCGCCTGTTTGTCATCCTCTTTTCCATCGTCATTTGCGTCGGCGTCTGGTTTTTGATCGAACGGACACACGTCGGCATGGTCGTGCGTGCGGCGACGGAAAAGCCGGACCTTACCCGGGCTTTTGGAATCAATGTGGATCGTTGGGTAACTCCGGTCTTTGGCTTTGGCGTGGCGCTCGCGGCGCTCGGCGGCGTCCTGGCCGCCCCCATGCGAAATGTGTCCCCCGTGATGGGATCGGACGTTATCATTGTCGCCTTTGCCGTTGTCGTCATTGGAGGGCTAGGCTCTATCCTCGGTTCGGTGATCGCGGGATTCATGGTCGGAGTGCTTGCGAGTGTGGGAGCCGCCTTTTTCCCATCGCTCGCGAACGTCCTCGCGTTTATCCTGATGGCACTGATTTTGCTCGTGCGCCCGGCGGGTCTTTTTGGCTCGACGGAGGCCACATGAACCCGCGCCTGAAAACTTTGCTTGCCGTGCTCATTGGTATCGCGATTGCCCTCGCGATGCCGCATGTCATCTACCCCGTACTCGCGCTCAACATCCTTCTCTGGGGTCTCTTTGCCGTGGCGGTCGATCTCTTGCTGGGGTACGGCGGTCTCCTCTCTTTCGGCCACGCCGCATTCTGGGGGTCGGGGGGTTATGCGGCCGCCATCCTCGCGCGCAATTTTCAGCTTCCTTTTCCCCTGGCGGTCCTCGCGGGCATCGCGGTCGGCGTTGCGCTCGCCCTACCGATTGGCTATCTGTCCATCCGGCGCCGCGGGATCTATTTTGCCATGGTCACCCTGGCTTTTGCCCAGATGGTCTTTTATGCGGTCAACGAGTGGCGGCCGTTGACGGGCGGCGAGAACGGGGTTCAAGGAGTGCCGCGACTTTTCCCCGGTCTGAACTTGGATCCGCCGCTCGCTTTCTATTATGCCGCGCTTCCATTCGTTCTCGCGGGCCTCTGGCTCACCTATCGTATCGTTCGCTCCCCCTTTGGGCACGTGCTCGTCTCTATCCGCGACAACGAGCCTCGGGCCCAGGCGCTCGGCTACCCCACGCATCGATACAAGTTGCTCGCTTTCCTGCTCTCGGCCGGGCTGGCTGCATTGGCAGGTTCGCTCTTTACCGTCGGCAACGGGTTTGCCTCGCTGGACCAAGTGAATTGGACGACTTCAGGAACCGTCGTCATGATGACCATTCTGGGAGGAATCGGGACGTTGTGGGGCAACCTGCTCGGGGCAGCTTTTGTTTTGCTTCTCCAGGATTGGCTGTCCACCTGGACAAATGCTCCGGGCGTCGTCACGGGCGCGCTTTTTATTGTCGCCGTCCTGGCCTTTCGGCGCGGCTTGTGGGTGGCACTCTTGAACTTGCCGCAGCGTGTACGCCGGCTCACGGGCAAGACGCGCGAGGAGCCTCATGAGTTGGCCGCGGGCCAAGCGGACGCACCGCATTTGGCAAAGTGATTGTCACCGATTTAGTGCAGATGGCACGCTGCACCGACGCTTTAGGCGATGGTGACGCCCCGGACACCCCTATGATCGAGACCAGCGGACCCTAGCCGGTGGGCAAATCCGTGAACGCCACGCGGCCGTTCTCCAAGACCACGCGATGGGTGAACAGGCGCTCGTCGATGTGGACGTGGCTGATCAAAAAGACCTGATCGAAGGCGCGAGCGATTTCTCCTTCGGTCAAGAGATAGATTAGCGCCTCCGCGCGTTCTTCGTCAAAAGACCCCAGCGGCTCGTCGAGGAAAATGAATGAAGGCGCCGTCCCTCGTTCCTGCGGAAGCGTGGCCAGGGCAAAAGCCAAGCGAAGAGCGAGTGAGAATTGGTCCTTGGTGCCGCCGCTAAAAATATTCTTTTCCTTGAAAGCGCCGCCCTGCCCCGCGCGTTCATCCCACACTTGGATCTTGTAGCTGTCGTCGTCCAGCTGTGCGTCATGATAACGGTCCTGGGTCAGAGCAGGCAAAATCCGACGCATATAGTCCATGGTGGCCGGCAGCACCTTTTGCACGATGCGGCGACGTGCGAGAGATAGTACCTCGACCCCGCGCTCGCGCACGCGCGCTGCTCGGGCTTGCTCTTCATACTCGGTGCGGCAGACCGCCGGGTCGAGCGTTTCCCCGGCTAACCCCAGTTCCCGCTCCAACTGCTCCTGGCGCTCCTGAAGAGAATGAACCCGCCCGAGGAAATGGCCCTTTTGCGTCTGGAGGGCCGCTTCGTCCCCCCAATCCACCGAATGGAGACGACCCGCGAGATCATCCAGATCCGCCATCGTGGGTGCTGCGGGGAGTTGATCCATTTGTCCAAGGTCGGTGAGCAGTTCCCGGGCCTGCGCAATCAGCCCGGCGAGGTTCCGCGCCCGCGTTTCGCGTTCGCCCTGCCGCCGGCCCAGTTTCCCTTCTATTTCCCGCGCCCGTTTGATCGCCCCATCGCCGCCAAGCGTGTCGTGCTCAGCACGGAGTTGTTTGCCAAAAGCGGTATAAAGATCCGCCGCCCACGAAACCCGCCAGTCCCCAGCGTCCCTATCCGCGAGTGCACAAGCCCGCGTATACGCATCCCGCTCCCGCGCAACCAGCTCCTGGCCCAACTGGGCACGCCGGAGCATGTCCTCGTCAATGCTCGCCACCAGACCCGCCCGCCGCGCCAGTTCTTGCTCCTCTGCCAATGTCCTGTAAAGGTCACGTTGGATCTCCCCCGCATCGGCGGCAATGGCCAGTTCCCGCGCGAGCATCTGCACCCGCGGCTGCCAACGGGCGAGGATTTCTTCTCCCTTCGCTTCTTTCCGGCGAAGCTCCTCCCCTTGCTGCGCGAGACTTGACGGCGTTTCGTCTACTATCGAGTGCTGCTGCGCCAGTTCGCCCAAGATGGCTCGGGCGTTCACCAGCCGCTCGCGTGCAGCCGCCTGCTCGGCGGCCAAATCCTCCTTGGTCTTGTTCTCTACCTCGCGCGCAATCGCCACTCGCTCGGCCTGCGCGAGGTCCACCGTCTCGGGGACACGAACGCCCCATGAGTCCAACCGTTTCTGTGCTTCCTGGCGGCGTACGATCTGGGTCTCGTTTGCGGCTGCACGCGCAACCGCCTCGCCCCGAACCTTTCCCAGGGCCTCGGAGGCGTGGGAGAGATCGCGCCAGAGCAGGGTTGTGCGAATGGCGATAGCGATCAAGGTAGCGGCCGCGAGGACCACCAACGCAATCGAGAATTGACGCATGACAGCTGCGGCGCCGACAAAGATCGCGAGGAGGAGCGCGAGTCCATAGACTTGGATCCGAAAACGCCGAGTGAGTTGCGCACGCTCTGCTTGCTTCTCCCGAACCGGGCGCTCGATCTCATCCCGAGTGACAGTAGCCAGCTCGGCGCCAATCCAATCCCCCAGAGCCTCGCCGATCTCGTAGCGATGAATCTGGTCTTGAAGCCGCGCGAGCGATTGTTCCTCCCGAGTGACCCTTTCACTCAATTCTCTATGGCGGGCCAGTGTTTTCTCAAGTTGAGCCGCGCGATCCTGACTCGCCGCCGTGAGACGGCCAATTTCGTCCATCCGGTGCACGAGGCGACCGAGGCGTTCGAGGCTCTGCGCGCGGGCATGCAGCGACTCGACCCTCTCCCCCGCCTGCTGCGCCTCGGCTCGCTTTGCCTTGAGGCCATCCAGTTCGCGCGCGTTCTCAGCCAATCGTTCAGCCGCATCCCGCGCTTCCTTGACGCTCGTCATGGCATCGCGCAGCGCCTGGACGCGCTCTGCGTTATGGACCGCCGCATCGCGCTCTGCCACACCAGCGCAGATATCCGCTTCCAGTTGTGCTACCGCTCGCATCTCTTCGGCCGCCCCCAGGACCGCGCGGCGCAGCTCGATCAACTTGAGCTTGGTTTCAATGCCTGCCAGTTCATCCTCGCACTGCGGCAGCTCTTGCTGGGCTTGCGCCAGCTCCGAGCGTTTCTTTAAGCGCTCCAAATCCTGCCTGTCTTCCGCTCGTATCTTGAACTCGTTCTCGAGCTCGACCATCCGGTCCAGGTTGAGCAGCTTGGCTAGAGACTCTTCGCGTTTCGCCTTGCTCATTCCTTCGAGCTTTTCCAGTTTCTTTTGCTCGACAAAGCAGGTGTTGAGAAGAGCATCTCCGTCAAAACCCAACTCGGCAACCAGCCGCTTGTTGATGGCCACATTGCCCCGGATTTCCTCCGGAGGTTGGCTGTCCCGTTGAATGTCCAGTTCCCAAATATTCGCCTTGTCCCGGACGATCGTCCGGACAATTTTGAACAGGCGGTCATGGCAAGCAAGGTCCAGCTCCACCCGCGCCTTTTCGGTATCATAGGAAATCAGGCCGTCGAGCCCGCGCCCGCCGCTCTCGGTGGCGAGAGCCGTCCCAAAGAGCGCGAAGAAGATAGCCTCGAATAGAGTGGATTTCCCGGCCTCGTTCTTCCCCTGAACGAGCACACGCGCCGTGTCGGGGAGAAAGAGCTCGACTTCTCTCAGCTGTTTAAAGTTGTGGGCGTAGAGACGCCTAATTCGAATCATGAGATGGGCTAAACCCTCACACCGGGGTCGAAGAGGCGTTCGTATTCTTCCAAGGCAAAGCGGTCGGTCATGCCCGCAATGTAATCACATACCACGCGGGCCTGCGCGTGCTGACCCATCCGAGCCCGCACTTCCTTGGGCAGCACCTGCGGATTCTTCAGGTAAGCATGGAATAATTCTTCCAGCACGCGTTCGGCTTTGAGCGACATCCGGACGAGACGATAGCCCCGGTAGAAATTCTCCATGAGGTAGCTTTTTAACTGGCGATTCTTGCGCTCCATCTCTTCAGAAGAGGTTACGATCGGATGGCCGAGGGCGCGCAGCGCCTTGACCGAATCGACATTGAGGTCATGCAAGCGCTGGTCGGTCGCCTTCGCAATGTCCGTCACCTCACTCCCGATTAGATCACGAATAAAGCGGTGGCGCGTCATCTCATTGAAGCGGTCGATCCCATCCCCGGTCTGGGCGCACCAGTCTTGCCATACTTCGAGCTGTTCCAAGTCGTGAGGATCAAGAATTCCGGCACGCAGGCCGTCGTCAAGATCGGCCGTGCTGTAGGCCGTTTCGTCCGCCGCGCTCGCCAACTGCCCTTCCAGAGTGGCCGCTTCATGAGGATTGTATTCGTTGGGGTTTACCACGTCATACTCGGTCTCATGCTTGGCGATGCCCTCGCGCACCTCATAGGTGAGATTCAGCCCGGGATGATTCGGAAAGCGATGTTCCAGTTCCTCGACAATCCGGAGGGATTGGACCTGGTGGTTGAATCCGCCATAGTCTTGCATCAAACGCGCCATCACCTGCTCTCCCGAATGACCGAAAGGCGTATGTCCCAGGTCGTGAGACAGACAAATCGCCTCTGTCAGGTCCTCGTTCGCGCCCAAGACACGCGCGAGCGTGCGGCCGATTTGGGCGACCTCGAGCGTATGTGTGAGACGGGTGCGATAATAATCCCCTTCCGAATTCACAAAGACCTGGGTTTTGTATTCGAGCCGGCGAAATGCGGTCGTGTGAATGATCCGATCGCGATCGCGTTGGAAAGCGGTTCGATACTGTGGCTCCGGTTCGGGGTACTTGCGCCCACGCGAAGCGCGGCTCCACATTCCATACGGGGCGAGGCGCGCGGCTTCCTGGTCTTCCAGTTGTTCTCTCGTCACGAACATTGTCCACCTCCCGACCGGTTTGGATTATAGCACAATCCTGCGAGATTGTCAGGAAATTCCTAAAAAACGCGCTTCTTTTGACCATAATGAGTCCCCGTTGAGATTTGACTTGAACCACTTGACCAGGTATACTGAACAATAAGATTCGCTGATGATCAAGATAAGCAGTTGCGATGATGGCGTCGCACCTGCTTGGTCAGCAAATCGGGCGGCCAACTGGTCGTCCCAACTCCCTTGAATGGGATCGTTCATCGAAGCGTCCTGATGTGGCGCTGCGCGCGCGTGCGCAGCGCCACATCAGGACGCTTGTTTTTGCTCCAAAAGCATGCTGCCGTTGGCGTGCTTGTTCCTCGGGACACGAACAGGTCGTCGCCATCAGGTGGTTCTGACGAGGGGACCGCCCGGCGATGCCCGCGTTGCAGATGTCGTAATGATCGCGATGTCTGCGAAAGGTGGGCCACAGCGCAAGTGACCCCGAAGGAGGTGATGCCCGCTCATCAGCGCTCGACGTTTGACGCTATGCTCATGATCGATTGATCCTATGCCAGGAGAGAGCAATGTTGCAAAAGAAACTCCTCGTCATGCTGGCGGGGCTCTTGGTGATGGCTGCCCTGCTTGTCGTCGTCTCTTGTAGTCCTGCGCCCGTTTCGCAGGTCGTCCAAGAGACGGTGGTAGTTCCGCAGACCGTCATCGCCCCGCAAACTGTAGTCGTGCCTCAGACGGTTGTCGTCCAGCAGACGGCCGTTGCTCCGACGAGCGCACCGGCTGCGACACCCGTGGCCGCGGTACAAAAACCGGCACCACCTGTCGCCGCCCTTAAGGTCCTTCCGGTCGCCGCGAATCCGGCCGACCCGAACGTGATTACCTACACTCTCCGCGCGACCACGACCGTAAACACCGGCGCCTCGGGTCTCACCAACGTTTCCGTTGGCGTGCCCGTTCACCTCGGCGCTTCTGTGGCGGATGCGAAGAATCCCGCGAAGAAACTCACGTGGACTCTGACCGTTCCCAGCGGTTCCAAGGCTACGCTTAAAGACTCCAACGCACCCAAGGTCGGCGAATTCACCCCCGATGTGGTTGGTGTGTACAAAGTCGATGTGGTCGCGTCGAACGACGCGGGCAACGGCCCCATGGCCTCCGTCCAAATCCATGCCGACACCTATGTGGGCGTGGATGCCGGCAACTGCAAACAGTGCCACCCGGACAAAGTCGCCGAGTGGAGCAAAACCGGCCACGCGAGCCAGTTTCGGGTTCAGATCGACGGCGGTAGTGATCCCAAGACGTCTCACTATGCCGAGACCTGCATTCCTTGTCACACGGTCGGTTACAACATCGGCGTGAAAAATGGCGGGTTTGCGGATGTCCAGGCCCAGACGGGTTGGAAGTTCCCCTCTTTGGCTCAGATTCAATCCGGGAAAGGCAACTGGGACGCCGTCCCCGCAGAGCTCAAGAACGTGGCCAACATCCAGTGCGAGAACTGCCACGGTCCCGCTGGTGACCACGTGAAGAACGGCGCGCCGACGATGAAAGCGAGCCTGGACGAAGGGGTGTGCAATGTCTGCCATAACGGCGGCGGGCATCACACCAAAGGCGAAGAGCTTGCCGCTTCCAAGCACGACGACAAGACGGCCACGGCGTGGAACTATCCCACCGGCCCCAATCACCAGGAATGCGTCCGCTGCCACTCGGGGGCAGGGTATATCTCCTTCCTGGAGAATCCCACCAGCATGAGCGCGTGGGACAACAGCGTGCAAACGCCATCCTGCGCGACCTGCCACGACCCGCACTCGGTCAAGAATCCCGAGCAACTGCGTATCGTCGGCAAACCGGTCGGGCTGCCGTTTGACGCGAAGGACGCGGGTCTCTCGGCGACCTGCGAAGAATGCCACAACAGCCGCCAGAAACCCACGGATGCACTCGCCGGCAATTTCCCGCATTACTCCGCCGCTGCCGAGTTCCTGAACGATACTGGCGGTGTGACTTATGGGCTCACAATTCAGAACTCGCCGCACGCGATGATCGTCGGTGCGGCGCCCGTTCCGGATCCGAGCGACAAGACCGGGCAGGCGAAACTGTTCGGGGGTTACGCGCCCGGCCCGTGCGTGTACTGCCACATGTACCCGACCGTGAGCGATGCCAAGGACCCGAACCATCTCAAGGTCGGCCAGCATTCGTTCAATACCGTCAGCCCGGACGGCAAGTTCGACTATACCGCCCCGTGCAAGAGCTGCCACGGCGACCTGAAGTCTTTCGACTTTCCCGCGAAAGCAGACTATGACGGCAATGGCAAAGTCGAAGGCGTTCAGACCGAAGTCAAGGGTCTGCTCGACGTTCTTCTCAAAGCCATCGTCGACAAGGGCGCCAAGAAGCTCGACACCGGCTATCCGTACTTCCAGCTGCCGCAGAACGCGGATGATCATCTCAAGAACGCGATCTACAATTTCCGCACGGTCTATGGCGTGATGTGGAGCGCGGATGACCCAGGCAATCAAGGCGCCGCCCAGGCCATCCACAACTTTAATCGCTCGGTCATGCTGCTGCAGGCCTCGTACAAAGACCTGACCGGCAAGGATGTACCGAACGCCACGATCCTGAAGTAGGCACGGTGTAGGGGCGGCCCGGTGTGGCTGCCCCTACAGGCCGCACGTGTGTTTTTTGACCGAATTATGACCAAACTAGAATTTGACTTGTCCACAATCCTTAGAGTATACTGAGAATGAGGATTGCTGACACTTGCGGTCCTGCGTGCCGAGCTTGTGCGCAGACAGCGTCAGCAACCGTCGTTCTCTGACTGTTGAACCCGTTCATCGAAGCGTCTCGATGTGGCGCAATGTTTTTTGTGCTACGTCGAGACGCTTTCGCGTCCTGCGCACCTGCCGGAGGAGTGCGCATTGTCCAAGGGTGACAAAATCCAGCGGCCTCACATCCGCACGGTTCTGACGAGGGGACCGCGCGCTGATGCCCAAAGGAGGGATCAACTCAAACAACTGTATTCTAGTTCGGACACCAAACTCTAGTCAGTGCGATTCTCGTAAGGAGAAGATGCAAGGATGCTAACCAGAAAACTCCTCGTCATTCTGGCCGCCCTACTCGTCCTGTCCGCTCTGGCGTCGATTGTGGCTTGCGCGCCCGCCTCGCCCGCAGCACCGCAGGTCGTGAAGGAAACGGTCCAGGTGCCGGTGCAGCAGACCGTGGTCGTCCCGCAGACCGTGGTCGTGAAACAAACCGTTCCTGCGCCGGCACAACCCACCGCGGTGGCCGCGGCCCAACCTACGGCCGCGCCGAAAGCGCAACCCCCCGTTGCCGTCCTCAAGATCGTGCCCGTCGCCGGCAACCCGGCAGACCCGAACGCCATCACCGCCACGATCAAGTACGTGACCGACACGGCCGTCGGGCCTTCGACGGCGGTCGCTAACCTGTACTCGAGCGGCTCAACCAACGAACCCGTCGGCGTTCCGATTCACATTGCCGTCGTGGCGGCGGATGCCAAAAACTCGGGCAAGCCGACCTGGACGTTGACCAAGCCGGCCGACTCTAAAGCCGCAATCAAAGATCCCGCGGCGATGGCGACCGAGTTCACGCCTGACGTCCCCGGCATGTACAGAATCGGCGTCGTTTTGAAGAACGATGCCGGCACGAGTGAGATGGAGGCTGCCCAAATCCACGCCGGTACCTACATCGGCGTCGATGCCGGTAACTGCAAGCAGTGCCACGCGGGCATGGCCGCCGAGTGGAGCAAGACCGGCCACGCGAGCATCCTGAAAAACAACATCGACAACACGCTGACGCCGGATGTCGCATCGCACTATAGCGAGACTTGCATCCGCTGCCACACGACCGGTTACTATCCCGGCGTGGCGAACGGCGGCTTTGCCGATGCACAAGCAAAAGCCAACTGGCAGTTCCCTACGCTCGCACAAATCAATGCGGCCGGAAAAAAGACAGGCCCGAGCAACTATGACGCGATGCCGGCTGCCGTCAAGAACATGGCCAATATCCAATGCGAGGACTGCCACGGCCCCGCCAAAGAGCACGTCACCAACGGCGAGAATGTGATGGCCGTTAGCTTTGACAACGGCGTCTGCAACCAGTGCCATGCGGGCGGCGGGCACCATGTCAAAGGCCTCGAAATCGTCTACTCCAAGCACTCGGATGCGAGCTCTATGGCGTGGACTCACCCGACCGGCCCCGCGGAACAGGCTTGCGTCCGCTGCCATTCGGGCAAGGGCTATGTCACATTCCTGCAGAACCCCACGAACGCCGCCGCATGGAACACAGATCCCCAGACGGTTGGCTGCGCCACCTGCCACGATCCGCATTCGGATGCGAACGCGCACCAGTTGCGCGTGGTCGGCAAGCCCGTCCAGGTTCCGTTCACCGCGAAAGACGTGGGTCTCTCCGCCACCTGCGAAGAGTGCCACAACAATCGCACCAACCCCGCCGACGCGGTCAAGGGGAGCTATCCTCACTACTCGTCCGCGGCTGAAATGCTCAGCGACACGGGCGGCGTGACCTACGGTCAGACGATCAAGGACTCGCCGCACGCCATGCTCGTCGGCGCCGCGGTGATGCCGGACCCATCTGACAAGACGGGCCAGACCAAGCTGTTCGGCGGCGACGTCCCCGGCCCGTGCGTCGCCTGCCACATGTATCCGGGCTTGGGCGATACCAAGGACGCTAACTACATGAAGGTCGGCGGGCACTCATTCAATATGGTCTCGCCTGACGGCAAGTTCGACTATGGCGCTGCCTGCAAGTCCTGCCACGGCGATGTCAAAGACTTTAACATAAAAGCCAAGGCGGACTATGACGGCAATGGCAAGGTCGAAGGCGTCCAGGATGAAGTCAAGGGCCTGCTCAACGTGCTCTGGAAAGCACTCGAAGCCAAAGGCTTGAAGAAGCTCGACACCGGCTATCCTTACGCCACTGTTCCCCAGAACGCCGACGGCACGACAGACCCCAAGATCGCGAACGCCTGGTACAACTACCGCTATGTCTATGGAACGATGTGGGGCTCGGCCGGACCTGGCAATGAAGGGAAAGCGGCCGCGATCCACAACTTTGACCGCGCGGTCCAGCTCTTGCAGCTCTCTTACAAAGACTTGACCGGTCAAGATGTTCCAAACGCGACAGTCTTGAAGTAGCGATCTGGTGGGTGCGCAGAAACGGTCCAGCGACTGTTTCCGCGGCCGCGAGCAACTGCAGCCACGTCATCGCCTGCCTATAGTTTCATTGCCGACCATCGCCATCCATTAAAGCCGCTCGCGGTAACCCCCGTTGGGGCAGGACCTACATCCTGCCCCAACTTTTTGTCTCGCCTTTTGCCGCGGCGGGCAGCAACCGTAATTTGACTTTCGAGCTTACTCTCGATATACTAGATGTCGAGGTTGCTGATGCCGTCGGGCTCATGATGAATTCATCGAACCCAGCGTCTGCAATCACTTTATAGGCTCTGATTGTTAGGCGTCTCGGACCGGCGCGGTTGATACTGCGCTTCCGGACGCTTTTTTGTTTCATGGGGGGCCAGTGCACCGGCAACCGCAATGAGGATGGGAAAGCCGGCGCATTGAATGTATACCCCGCCCGCGGGAGTGGGCAAGCACTTGTCCAAGATGGACAAAAATCCAGGGTCATCGCGCGGATGCGGTGCTGACGAGGGGCCGCTGGGCGATACACAAAAAGGAGGTGGACGGACAGACCAGCCATCATTCCAGAATCCACATTACTTTTGATTCTCTTAGGAGAGCAAGGATGCAAACCAGAAAACTCCTCGTCATTCTGGGCGGTCTCTTGGTCATCACTCTGTTGATGATTCTGACCTCCTGGGCTCCCTCGGCGGTGATCGCGCAGGGTCCCGCTCCGGCCACACCACCGCCGCCGGCAGCCGTCCTCAAGGTCGTCCCCGTCGCAGGCGTCGCGACTGACAAGAATGCGATGACGACGACGATCAAGATCATTACGGACACGACCGTTGGCCCCTCCAATGCCGTGGTCGCTCAGGCGGCAGCAGACGGGAGCAACGTGCCGGTCAATGTGCCGGTCCACCTCGCGGTTTCCGCGCAAGATCCCAAGAACACCGGCAAGCCGACCTGGTCCCTCACCAAGCCGGCAGATTCCAAAGCCGCCCTCAAAGACCCCGCGGCGATGGAAACCGAGTTCACTCCCGATGTTGAAGGCGCGTACTATGTACAGGTGACGCTCAAAGGCGATAACGGCACCAGCGCACCCGAGTTTGCGTTCTTCAATGCGGGCACCTATGTCGGCGTCTACACCGGCAACTGCAAGCAGTGCCACCCCACCAAGACCGAAGAGTGGGCGAAGACGGGCCACGCGGTCGTCATGCCGGAAGAATTGGACAACAAGATTGACGGTCCACGTGGAATCCAGCCGAGCGCGGCCGGTTACATTACCCACTATGCTGAAACGTGCTCCGCGTGCCATGCCACGGGGTACTATCCCGGGTTCACCGGCACAGGCGGGTACTTTGACGCCAAGGCGAAAGCCAACTGGACCTTCCCGACCTGGAAACAGATCGACGAAGTCTTTACCAAAAAGAACCCGAGCAACTATGATGCCGTGCCGCAGGGCGTCAAGGACATGGCCACCATCGGCTGTGAAGTCTGCCATGGTCCCGCCAGCCAGCACGTCAAGAATGGCGCCAAGGTCATGGATGTCAACTGGAGCAACGCGGTGTGCAATCAGTGCCACGGCACGCGCGGCGGCCACACCAGGGGCTTGCAGCTCGCGTTCTCCAAGCATTCGGACGCGTCTTCCTCTGCTTGGACTCACCCGACCGGCCCCGAAGAACAGGCATGCGTCCGCTGCCACAGCGCCAAGGGCTATGTCTCGTTCTTGCAGAACCCGACCAACCAGGCCGCGTGGAACAATGAAGAGCAGACACTCACCTGCGCGGGCTGCCACGATCCGCACTCGGAAGCTAATCCATTCCAACTCCGGGTCGTGGGCAAACCGGTCCAGGTACCGTTCACTGCGAAAGACGTCGGTCTCTCCGCCACCTGCGAAGAGTGCCACAACAATCGCACCGACCCCGCCAACGCGGTCAAAGGGAGCACTCCGCACTATGCCTCTGATGCCGAGATGTTGACCGACATCGGTGGTGTCACCTATGGCGCAACGGTTCCGAACTCACCACATGGCGCGATGGTCGGCGCCGCGCCGATTCCGAATCCCTCGTACGATCCCAAGAACGGAGAGAGCGCCCAGTTCCTGTTCAGCGCCATTGGCGACACGAAGGGCAACGTGCCCGGCCCCTGCGTCGCCTGCCACATGGCGGCGGCCATCACCACAGCGGGCGACCCGCTGCAGTACAAGGTGGGCGGCCACTCGTTCAACACGGTCACGCCAGACGGCAAGACGGACTATGGCGCCGCCTGCAAGTCCTGCCACGGCGCTGTGACCGACTTTAACATGAAAGCCAAAGCCGACTACGACGGCAACGGCAAGGTCGAAGGCGTTCAGGATGAGGTCAAGGGCCTGCTGAACGTGCTCTGGACCGACCTTGAAGCCAAAGGCTTGAAGAAGCTCGATACCGGTCACCCCTATGCCACGCTTCCAAAGAACGCGGACGGCAGCACGGATCCCAAGATCGCGAACGCGTGGTACAACTTCCGCTATGTCTATGGAACGATGTGGGGCTCGGCCGGACCGGGCAATGAAGGGAAAGCGGCCGCGATTCACAACTTTAAGCGGTCTGTCTCTTTGCTGCAGCTCTCGATCAAAGACCTGACCGGAGGCCTTCCGGAGGGCATGACCGAACTCAAGTAATACCAACATCGTGAAGCAGAGTCGGGAGCAGAATCCCGACCGCGCGCACCGCGGTCCGTTCCACTCGCATCGCCGAATCATCGCACTCACATCGAGACGACGCTGTACTCACATCGCAGCCTCTTTGTGCTCTCGTCGCAGCCAACGCGGTGGCACACGGCGGGCTGGGCGCTCATACCGTCCAGCCCGCTTTTTTGCCCCTTGACACAGAACAAGCGTTCGTGGTATAATAAGCACAAATGTTCAAGTGGGGCCGTTCCGCCCGGAGGAGAACGAGCTATGGCACTCTCAGAGCGACAGCAAAACATTTACGAGTTCATAACCAAGTTCACCCAGGAAAAGGGCCGCCCGCCGACGATTCGCGAGATCGGTGGGCAGGTCGGCATCTCGTCTACCTCCGTCGTCAACTATAACCTCAACATTCTCGCGCGCGAAGGGCTGATCCAGCGCGAAAAAGAAGTATCCCGAGGCCTGCGTGTCACCGGCCCCAGTGCGCCGACTACAGCCGACGGGCGCAATGCTTTTCAGATTCCTCTCCTCGGTAAGATTGCCGCGGGCCGCCCCATTCCTGTCCCCGAAGGCAGCTTTGCCCCTGACGAGACCGTCACCCTGACTCGCGACATTATTCAAGAGCAGGAAGGCCTTTTTGCGCTCCAAGTGAAGGGGAACTCGATGATCGACGCTCTCATCAACGACGGCGACATCGTGGTGATGAAAAAGCAAGAGACCGCACAAAACGGCGAGATGGTCGCGGTGTGGCTTAAGGACGAAAAAGAAACTACTCTCAAGCGTCTCTATCGTGAAAAGAATCGCATCCGCCTCCAGCCGATGAATCCGACCATGAAACCGTTCTACGCCGACCCACGCAACGTCGAGGTGCAAGGCAAGGTCATTCTCGTCATCCGGCGCCTGCAGAAACTTCCGGCTTAGTTCGGAAACTGTTTCCAAAAGATACGACGAGCACAAATCGTCTTGAGAACAGCAGGGGCAGTCCAGAAAGTTTGGACTGCCCCTTGATTTGTTTTGCCCGGGGTCGATCTCGAGCGATGGCTCGACCACAAGCACGATCACTCTGCCAGCCCACACGTTTCGCGACGTGCTGTGGGCGATCGGGCGGAGCCTCGTCTCCACCGACTTTGACAAACGTGTTTGTGGGACACCACGGCTCAAACAGCCGCCCGATGGAGCAAGTCCTGCGCCGCATCCATTTCGAACAGGGTGCGTTCACCGGTTGGCACAAGACTCCAACTTGGCGCGAGTATTCGGTGCTCAAGAATGTGCGGGATGATCCACCGGGGGAAACTCCAGGTTGGCACTCGGGAGAAGGGGATACGTGCGTCTGCCTTTCCTATTTGGCAGAGCACAGCCTGCTCGCGATATTGCGCATGGAAGGGGCTGAAGCGGACCGCGCGAATCCACCGCGCGCTGGACCGGGCGGCGTCACGCGCCCGGTTTTTAAGGCAGGGCTGTTGCAAACTCTGTTGACAGCCCTGGTCAGAGGCGCGCAGCCTGTCACCCTGAGCGCAGCGAAGGGTCTCGTAGTGCGGCGCGAGATTCTTCGCTTCGCTCAGAATGACAATGGGGACGACTTTGCAACAGCCCCGGTTTTTAAGGTTCTCACCCTTGACAGAACGCCCGTTCTGACCTATAATGGCAGCAGAACGGGCGTTCTATTGCCCTGGCTTTCGGAGGACTGCGTGGAACTGCGACCTTGCCCCTTCCGTCAGGTGGACGACGATGGTCACATCCTTTGTGCCAAGCTGAAATCAGCTGATCGCGAGATTTCACCTCGGGTCTGCGCCGCTTGCCCGGTGGCAGAAATCGACTGTGTTCACCTGCGTGCCGCTCTGTCCCGGACGGGCCATCCGCCGCTCCTCGTTCGCTACGGAAATGGCAAGAGCGAGCTGTGGGAGGAATCCGCGCCCACGATCTCCTTCGCGAGCGCGGCCTGCGCAGCCCGGACTGCCCCGATACGCTCACCCCAGGATTGCGCTGCCTGCGCGCTTCGTGAGACTCCCTCGCTTCCACTGGTTCTTGCTTCCTCTGCGCTTCTAGTCCCTCCGGCGGGCAGAACGGCCGCACGTGGCGGGCGCCCGCGATCAGCCACAAAGATCATCCAGAACATCCAATGGCCCTCCGGGCCAACTCCAGCCCCGGCCTCCGCCGCTCCTCGGATCCAAGTATCCCCGGTCGCCATGAGCAACTCGTACGCACGCCCGCTGCGAATCGAAGAAAAGCCTG
Source organism: Chloroflexota bacterium (assembly GCA_023381515.1). Next base: position 23,000 of record JAMCQI010000035.1, read on the forward strand.
TCGGATGGACCGACTGACGAATGGGAGCTCGCATGTTGGATCGTTTTCTTGACCTGCAAGCCGACAAGATAGAACGAGTGCTCGAGGCCCACCATGCCCCGACGCGCGTCTGGGGAGGGCATGTCACAAGCCACGCGGTCCATTTCCAGCTGGCTCCGGCCCCAAAGACTAGATCAACCTACCTCCGTGGACTAACAGACCAGATCGCCGCTGCGCTCAACGTCTCCTCGGCCCAACTCACTCGCAACCGAGGCAGACTATTTGTCCAAGTACCGAACGCGAGCCCGCGCGCCCTCTCGTTCATGGAACTGAATGCCCGGCTCGAAGCCGATCATGACCTGCAACGGGCCCTCGCGGTGACCGGGACCGCCATTCTGGGCATGGACGGCGAAGGCGTCCCGCTGCTTCTCCGCCTCTCGTCCCCTGACGTGGCCCATTGCTTGATCGCGGGTCTGCCCGGCAGCGGCAAAACGGAACTCGTTCGTACGATAGTCACATCTTTGGTGCTGCACTCCAAACCGCGCGAGCTGCAGCTTGCACTCTTCGATCCTCAGGGCACGAATCTCGCTCCTTTCGCCGCTCTCCCGCATCTCCTTTTTCCAGCAACTCGTCAACTCGCCTGGCTGATGGAAAGGATGCACTGGCTCGTCGACGAAATGGAGCGGCGCGTGCGGGAGCAAATCGCTCATCCTCGCATTGTGATCGTGATGGACGAATTGGCAGACCTGATGCTGATTTGCGGGAGCGAACTGGAAAACCTGGTCGCGCGGCTCGTCCAAGAGGGACGCCAGGCAGGCATGTCGCTCGTCGCTTGTACTGAAGAGCTTACCCGCGGCGACCAATTGGCACATGCCGCGTGGGCGGGGTGGCCAATCAAAATAGTCGGCCGCGTCGCGAGCGCGGAGGTGGCCGACTTGTTCACCGGGATCGAGGGATCCAAGGCCGAGCAGTTTGAGGATCCCGGGGATTTCGTACTGGTTGTGAAAGGCGAGGCCATTCATTTCACGGCCGCCTATGTCTCCCCCGAAGAATGGCATCGCCTCTCGCCTCGTATGGTGGGGCAGTGCCGAGCGGGCAAGATCATACCATTTAAAAGATTTCAGATCTAAGATTTCAGATTGCAGTCAAGGCTCCGCTTTCCAAATCAGCAATCTCGCCGAGAGGATCGGTCAATCTGAAATCCCAAATTCGAAATCTGAAATTGACATGGGAGGGTTATGCGCAGCGCACTCGTTCTCATCGGGACCGCTTTCGCCGCCACTCTCGCGATTGTGATCGGCAATCGTCTTCCCGACGATGCGATGGTGCTCGTTCTTGGAATCGTGTTCGGGGTGATCGCGAGCGTGCCCGCTGGCATTGGCCTGCTGATTGTCCTCGACCGCCGGCGGGAAAAATCCACCACCGGCGGCTAGTGACAATCGGCCCCAATCCACAGGAGCCCTGTCCGAGACTCACCACCTCTCACAGGGCTCTGCATTTCCGTCAACGGGATTCTTACGAGGGCAAGTCCGGCCCCCGGGACGGCGAATTATCTTCTGCCGATATGGGCACCCACCAAAATATAAAGCCCCTCCTCCCATTGGGAAGAAGGGCTGACAGGGGTGGTGGAATCGGTTCTCTTACGGCTGTGTCAGCTCTGAAACGAGCAGGTCGACTGCGACGACTGGCTCGCTCCGACCGGTTTTTATCGCAACATCGGTCTCTAGTAGTCTCTGAAAAATCTCCAGGAGTTGTGGGATGGAAAACTTGAACGCTTGCCCCGATACCTTTTCCATCACAAACGGGTGCAACTTTAGGCGCTCGCGCATTTCGTTCCGTCCCAAGTTGCGTGAGGACAAATCCTTGACCTGGAGTATAAGCCGAAACTGGCGCTCGATCATCGACAGGAGGTAGAGCGGGGCCTCGCCCTGGTCCAGTTGTTCGTGGAGGAGCTGGAGCGCGCTGCGCCTCTCTCGCCGGCCGATGGCATCGACGAGCGCAAAGACGGTGCTCTCGCGGACGGAAGTGACAAGCGCCAGCACATCCCCGGCAATAATCGGCTCGCCGTTCCGGTAGACCAGCAGCTTGCGGATTTCATTGTCGAGCAGGCGAAGGTCGGGTCCCACATTCGCAACCAACTCGTGCACGGCTTGCGGCTCCATGAGACCGCCTTCCGCCGCGACCCGGCTCTCTATCCAGTGACCGAGCTCGTCATCTCGGGGTGGTTTGAATTCCCTGACAAACGCCCGCTTGCTCTTTCTGTCGACCTCAGCCTGCTTGAGGACAGGATTGTTCTTCCCGAGCGTTTTGTGCTCGACGAAAAAGAGACGCGCGGTTTCGGGGAGCAGAGGCAAGTACTCGACAAGTCCTTTAGCGAAAGCGGGATCGGCGGCCTCATCTGCTTCCTCGTCCTTTGCATCGCCCCCTGTCCCCGCCTTGTCCTCATCTGCCGTGGGTTCCCCCGCTCTTTTGCGTCTACTCTCCAGGTGGGTCAGCAATCCGTCGACCACAATCATTCGCTTGTCCGCGAGAAAGGGCATGGCATCACAGGCGTGGCGCAATTCACCGAGCGTCACCTTGCGGCCGTCCAGGCGAACGGTGTTCAGCTCGGCGAATTGCGGATCGCCCATCTTGTCCTGCATCTTTCTCAGTTCTTCAGCTTGAGAAAAATCGTCTTCGCCGTGAAAGATGTAATACATGCTAGAGGATTTGGGGCAGGAGGGAGTTGATCGGCAGATCAAAAAGCGGTGTCGTCATATACCGATCGCCGCGGTCGGGAAAGACGGTGACAATTGTGCCGTGGTCCATTTTTTTGGCCACCTCCACGGCCCCCCACAACGCCGCTCCCGAGGAAATGCCGGCAAAGATACCTTCGCGCAGGGCGAGGTCGCGTGCCACGCGAAAGGCATCCGCATCCTGCACCATGTACTTGTCGTCGAGCTGGTCCTCGTGATAGATGCTGGGCACATAGTCGGCCATGTTGCGCAGCCCCTGAATCTTGGAGCCCGCGTACGGCTCAAGGCCGATGATTTTCACGCCCGGCTTTTTCTCGCGGAGATACCGGCCGACGCCCATGAGCGTGCCGCCGGTTCCCATTCCGGCGACAAAGACGTCGATTTCCGGGACGGCCGCCAAGATCTCCGGCCCGGTCGTCTCGTAGTGCGCTTCCACATTGGCCGGATTGTTGAACTGGTCTAACATTAGGTAGCGACCATCTTCCTTGATCAACCGGTGAGCCACTTCGATGGCCCAGTTGGTCCCCTTGGGCCCCTGGGTCAGAATGAACTGGGCGCCAAAAGCCGCCATTGTCTTGCGTCGTTCAATGCTCGCACTTTCGGGCATGACGGCGACAAACGGATAGCCTTTGACGGCGGCGATCATGGCGATACCGATGCCGGTGTTGCCGCTGGTGGGCTCGAGCAGGATTTGCTCTTTGCCGATGGTTCCGTCCTTCTCGGCGGCTTCAATCATGTATTTGGAGATGCGATCTTTGACCGATCCTCCGGGGTTGTTCCCTTCGAGCTTGGCAAAAATCCGCACCCGCGGGTTCGGACTCGTTGATGTGATCTCGACCGTCGGCGTGTTGCCGATCAGATCGAGGATGTTGTTCGCGCGGCCGTTTAGTTCGATCATTCCGTCCCCTACTCCCATTCTATATTGACATGCTGGGCTTTGACGCGCCCCATCTTCTGCTGGCGGATGCCCGTGATATGCGCCCCGCCGGCAAGGGGAGACGTGGTCACATGCTCCTGGAAAGACATACCCAGGGGTTGGGCGAGAAACGCCGCCATCGTCGTGGCGAGGATTGCATCTGGCAGCTTACGCAGGCTCGGTCGCCGGCCGAACGCTAACGCGGCGGCTATCCCGGTGAGGAGCCCTGCGACGACAAGGTTGGTCCCACAGCGCGGGTGCACCGCGAGTGAGGCCTCCCCGTGCTGGAGCCGTTGAACCGCCTCGTGCGCCGCCGCATCGAGCTCAGCGCTGGGCACATCCCCATATATGTTGAATCCCGTCGTGTCGGCGCGACCAACCAGGTGCAGATTGGGATTCTGAGCGGTCAGGACGTGGACCGTCGCATGTTCGATCCCGTGATTTCGCCGCACCGTTGAAATCGGTGCGGTCTCCAAAATGTTCATAGTTTCACCTCTCCGAACATTGTATATTAAAACGGGGGCACTGTCGAGCCCGTTTCCGTGCCTGATTCAACCGAGCACTGAACGATAGAGAGAAGCCGTCTCGGAAGCCGCACGCGTCCAGGAGAATTGCCCGGCTTGAGCGGGTCCACGCTCGCGCAGCTCGCGGCGTCGCTCAGGGTCCGTACACACCGCGCGGATGCTTTCGGCCCAGGCCACCGCGCTGGTCGGCTCCGCCTGCAAAGCGGCCGAACCGACGATTTCGGGCAAGGACCCCGCATTCGAGCAGATGACCGGAGCGCCGCAGGCCATAGCTTCCAGCGGGGGAAGACCAAACCCTTCATAAAGCGAAGGGAAAAGGAATGCTCCTGCGCCCGTATACAGGGCCGGCTTGTCCTCCTCGGATACCCACCCGATCATGCGGATCGCATGCTCCGCCACTCCTGTCTCGCGCGCCATTCGCTCCGGGTCCGGGAAGAAAGTCGAGTCCCGGCCTGCCGTTGCCCCTGCGAGCGCAAGCGTCCATCCGGCGGAGGCGAGCTCCGGCAACAATGCCAACGCTTCGATCAATACCCGCACATTCTTGCGCTGATCAAAACCGCCGAGATACAAGAGATAGTTTTCCGGCAAGGCGTACTTTGCCCGGACGGCTTGCACTTGCTCGGGTGCCGCGGGCCGGTACCGCTCGCCGGCCGCAAGATAGACTACTCGGATGCGCTCTTCCGGTATTCCGAGATGCTTGACGATGTCGCGCTTGGAGCATTCAGAATCCGCAATCACTCTCTGCGCGCGCCTGGCCGAGACGGAGACGAGCCGCGTATAGAGCCGGACGAGCCACGAGCCCCGGTAAAGAGGAAGGAGAAGGGGAATCAAATCATGTATCGTTACTACGGTCGGCGCGGTGGGAAAGAGAGGGGAAGCGAAATAAGGCACATGCGCGAGCGCCACGTGTTCCCGCCGACAGGCTTGCCCAAAAGCCACTTGCTCGAACCATACTTTGCCGAGATTTTCGCTCCAACGGGCGAGCGCAACGGATTCTGGGTATTGAAAGAGACGGGAAGAGGCGTCGGACGCGGCGTCCAAGGACGTGGCATCCAAGGACGTGGCGTCCAAGGACGTGGCGTCCAAGGACGTGGCGTCGAGTTTCTTTATCCCCGGACCTGTGAATTCGTCTTCGGGCACCACCAAGACGATATCGTCGGCGGAGCATTCGTGAGAGATGGCAGAGAACAGGTTGCGCAGGTAAGCGCCGCTCCCCGTGCTAGGTTGGCTGTGAAAAAAGCCATTAACCCCGATTCTCATCCGGCCTCTCGGCGAGATGGACGTATTCCTCCGGAGGTGCTTGAGGCGTCAAACAGCCCGTTCGAGGCAAAGAGGCCCGCGACCAGCTTTTCGCCGCCGGTGCTCCCGACCCGGAGCGAAACGCCATGCGGCACTGGCCTGGCGTGGCCCTCCTCCAACGAGTCGAGCGCTTTCACCAGTATTTTGTACTCGAAGAGTTGGTGGACCATTTGACTACCGGTGAATCCTGCCTCGCCGTTCACGAGCACGCGCATAATAAGCGTCCTCCTCCTTGTTGCGCGAGTCGATTATGATCGAAAAAGGCGCCTGGGATCGTCTGCGACGATTATGATCGTCTGCGACGATTATGATCGTCTGCGACGATTATACAAGCCCAAGGCAAAAGCGACAAGTGGGCTGATTTCGCCCACGTCATGGAGGTTCAGGTCATACTGGTTCGCGGACAGTAACTGCTCTCTCTCACGTAACTCTAGGGTCAACTTGTTCTCGCCTTCCCCCACGGGCACGACGATGGGGCTCAAGCAGAACGAAGAGTCAGAAGGAATGTCCGCCGGGTAAACCGCGAGTTCTTTGCCGTCGAGCGAGACATGCAGCTGCGCATTATCGAAGGCACGGGGCCAATCATTGGTGATCCACAATTCACCCCGCAGCATTTCACCGGCGCGATGCTGCGCGAGTGGATAGACGAATGACACGAGTAGAGGGTTATAGGCCTTTTGCACTTGAAAATAGGCCGCCTTGGGGCGGCCATAGTAATCGACGAGGCTCCAGGAAATGGCTGGCCATGCATCGTCGAACTGCCACACGGCGACCCCGGCGGTACGCGGCTTGCGCCGGCGCATGTGCTCGATCGCAATTTGCATGCCCAATCCCTGGGCGCGCTGGCTCGCCGCGATGAGTTCGTCCACCGAATGAATCCTCGGATTTTGAGCGCGTGCGTAGCGATAGACCTTGTTCAGCTCCGCTCGGTGATACAGCCACATTTCATTCGGCGGATAAAGCTTGTCTTCTGGCAGGAACCCGCTCAGCGATTCCCTCGACGGCGGTGACTGCAGGCCGAATTCACTCATCATGGGGGGTGAGTCGAGGCGGTAGTCGCGCAGATTTGCCGAGCGATGCCACACGCGCCAGTTGTGTGATTCGTCAAAACACGGCGAAGCGGGCTTGAACGGTCGCGCGCCATCCTCTCGCGTGACCACCTCGCGCAATATCTCGACGACCCTGTAATTGGTGCGCGGGTCGAATTCATTGCCGCCACACCAGATGACGAGCGCGGGATGATTGCGCAGAGAGCGCACAATCGCTCCCGCCTCTTCGCGCACCAGGTTGAGGTGAGCCGTATCGGCGGGCAGGCGATCGAGGATGCCTCCGGCGAATGGGAACTCTTGCCAGACGAGTATGCCCATTTCATCGCAGAGGTCGTAAAAAGCCTGCTTTTCCTTCAGCCCGCCGCCCCACACGCGAAGCAAATTGACATTGGCGGCTCGCACCTGGTCCAGGCGGGCCGCATAAACCTCGCGCGTCAACCGGCCGGGGATTGCGTCCAGCGGCACCCAATTCGCGCCGCGAATGAATTCGGCTTGTCCATTGACGACAAGAGACCAGGGCTCGGCACCGAGCGCGGCTCCGTCAACAGGCGCGAGCCTGACGGAGCGGATGCCGAAGGTGGTTGAGCATGCGTCCAGTTCTCCAGTCGTATCCACCAAACGCACATTGAGCGCATAAAGATTCGGATCCCCGCGGTCCCAGGGATTCCACAGCCGAACGTCCTCGAGGTCGAGTTCGACGCGGCACTCGTTCTCGCCCTTTGTGAGCGGCAAATCGTATTCGCGCGTCTGTTCGTCGCTCTCGAAATTCCTCCCTTGCGTCGTCAAGACCGCCCGAACGGCCTGTTCGCGATCCGAATCGATAAAGAGTGTGACAGCGACATGCGCCGCTCCCGCTTGCGCTCGTTCCGGTCTGCACCAAACCTGGCGGATATAAGCAGAATGAACCAGGACAATATAGGCGTCATCCCAAATCCCGCATGTAAGGAGGCGTGGCGCAAAATCCCAGCCAAATTGCATCTGGCACTTGACCGTCGCGTAGCGGTCGGGATTCACCTCGTTCGCCGCCGCACCCATGGCACGCATCAGGCGCTTGCGCGCGCGCTGCGACAGACTTTGCTCGACTCTCGGCAGCGCCCCCGCCCCGGACACCCGGATCCCCAACCGGTGCGCCCCCGCCCTCTCCACCTGCCACGCCCGCCCCGCCTCTACTCCATCGGTCGTCTGGTGTCTATCGTCGCCCGCGGAGTTTGCAGGTGTCGTCTGAATTTCCCATACCTGCCGCGAAAACATCCCTACGTGTTTTCCTAACGGCTTGCCATCCAGCCAAGTGGAACTCTGATAGTCTACCCCTTCAAGGACCAGGAAGGCGCGGTCGTCGTCGGGGAAAGCCGGCAGGTCCCGGATATACCACCAGTCGAATGAATCGACCCATTGGGATGCCTCATTGTCCATCCCAAAGAAAGGATCGGGAATCCTGCCCGCGCGCATCAAGTCGACCCGCACGTCGCCCGGCACCTGTGCCGTCAGCCACTCGCGCACCTCGCTCAAATCGTCCAGGAGGCCGAAGGGCCTCTGAGGAACCAATCCGAGGCGCCAATTTGAATCGTTCAGAGGGAGGACACGGCGCATTGCGTATCTCTACTCACTCTCACCACATGACCACGACGCGCCGTGCACCCTGCGGCAGGCGGACCCGGCTGCCCACGATCTCCGCACCGGCGATATCCGCCCCCGCTTCGCGGAGAGGAACACCGAGGTCCCACTCCATATAACTGGGCGCGGCATGCCAATCGCCCGCCACCACAAGGGTGCCGGTTCGTGCCCCAAAGGCAACTGTAAACGTAACAGATCCAAAATAGGTTGCCGCGTCCTCGACCTTGATCACATTGTTCTCAGCCGTCCACGCCTGGGGCAGTCCGGGCGTGATGACCAAGTGGTCCTCTTCCTCGCAGAGTAGGAGATTGCGAGCCGCGAGCAGGAAATCGGCCACGGCCCATCCATGATGGCCGTCCCCCATGCCCCCACGTCGGGTGATCGGGTGCAGTCCCTCCGCCCATGTGAAGGTGGGTGAGGCATGATCAAGGACCCATTCGATGATGCGCCATGCTTCCGGATCTCGCTGGAAGAGATAACATTCGGCGACATGGAGGTTGAGATACGTCCCCAACGCGGAATGACCGACATGGTTGAAATAGGCATCCTGCACCCAAGCTTTGTCCTTGAGCGCGGCGAGCGTATCCATAATGCGCGGATCATTCGGCTCGAGCAGACGGAGCGGGTAGAGAGAGACGAGGTTCCCAATCATCCCGGCGTCCAAGCGCCGGTCCGGCGCCGCGGGCATGGCGGGACGTCCCAAGCGCCTGGCCGCGGCCGCGAGCGAAGCGTCGACATCCGCTCGGAACGATTCGTAATTCCGGCGCAGCTTGGCGGCATCGTTCGTCAGGCCCATCCACTCGGCCACGCGCGCCGCCTCGCGGAGGCCTGCCAGTCCCCAGAAATCGTCCCAATAATAATAATCGCTCGGCCCCAGATGCTCCGCGCTCGGCCCCGGCGGCAACAGCCCGCGGGTCCCTTCCGGGTGGGCCGTTCCCTGTCGTCTCTTTGAATTGATCCACGAAGCCATGCGCAGGATCGACCAGTAGTGCTTGGCGACCAAATCCTTTTCGCCGCTCAGCCGCGCATTCTCGACCATCGTCCAGAGCGCCTCGCCGTTCGCATCCCACTCGCCCTCTGTTGCTCTGAGATAGCCGTCTTTTTGCAGACGCCGCGGAAAAGTGTCGATTACCTGCCGCGCCTCCTTATGATAGCCCAGCTTGTCTAGCGCGTTCAGCATAAACGCGGCATCGCGGAACCAGAACTGGTGATAGGTGAATGGGCCGGGCGTGATCGTGCTGCCATCGTGGAGCAGGAGGAGAAACGCCTTGTTGGCTTCAAAGGCGCTCTGCATGCGCTCGTCCGGCACGCGGATGCGCATCCCCTGGGTGAGCTCGTCCCGCCAGGTGGAGATCGTCTTGTCGCGCAGTTCGCTCATGGCGCTTGGCGAGATGGCGGGCAGTTCTAGTCGGGGCGCATCCTCGTCATATTCATTGGCCTCTATTGGCATCCGCACGCCGATACGCTGGCTCGCGCCGGGCGCCAATTCCAGTCGATACGCGGCTACTGCGGTCGCCAACCCTGTATCGGTCTCGACGCGAGTGAGACGATTGAGCGCCGGCAGCGCGAGCGCCGCGTCGCCCTCGGGAAAGGCCGACATCGCGACTCCATCGGTGGCGGGCAGAACCGCCGCAAGCGATCCGTTCACGAAAAAGGCGCCGGCCGCCTGCGACCCGGAAGCCGCTCCCGCTCCATTTCCGTCGCTCCCGCTCCCTACTCCCCCCTGCCCTCCCCCTTCAACTTTCTTCCCTGCCCTTTCCTCTGTTCTGTACTCTATCCGCTTGACCAAGCTAACCCCTTCCGGATTGAAGGGCCGGATACAGAGGAGGAGGGTTGCCGTGCGAACTTGTGGACTCGGGTTCTCGACGGTCACATCCTGGACCACCCATTCCTAGATCGGAAGAGCGTC
>JAMCQI010000035.1:33034-115227 GCA_023381515.1 Chloroflexota bacterium
CCATGCAAGTTTGTTAGCGCACCCATTCCTCTTCGGACGCATCCACCGCGGCAAAGGCCTCTGTGCGAACGATGAGCTCGCCCGCACGACTAGTCGTCGCGACAATGGGCAAGCTCTCGACCAGAGACTGGGTCACGTGTTCATCCGGCAAACGAGAGGGCGCGTACAAACGGCCGTCCACTTGGAGCCAAGTATCCAACGACCAGCCGTCGAACCACGGAGTCACTAACCCGCGCGGATCGACAATGGCCTCGCGTGCCGAATCAAGGTTTCCGATCATCGTCCAGTCGCGGTGCGTTTGGTTGAACGTGTAGAGATTGAATCCGCTCGGAGGAATAAAGGCGGGGTCGTTCGGGTCAAACTGCCGCTCCGCCCAATAGGGGAGAATCCAGTCCCGGTTCGCCGGAAAGAACCGGCCGTTCAGCCAGCCGCGCAGTACGAGGCGAGCGCCGATCGGAACGAGTTCGGCTGGAAAAGGGAGCGTCGTCTCGCCGGCTCGGGCCATCCGAGTGCTGGCAAAGTAATAGTCCAGCGCATCGCCGGGGACATGGACGAGTGCTGCGATGGACTTGAAGATGCGTTGGGTGAAAGACATGCTAACCTCGGCCGGTCCGCGTCGACACGGAGCGGACGGGTGCATTTTACACGAGAATGGAGGGGCCAACAAATAACGTTGGCGTGCGCCAACAAACTTGCACGGCGTTGGCGTGCGCTAACAAACTTGCATGGCGTTGGCGTGCGCCAGCAGACGTACCGCGCGCAGTTACGACGATGGGGGAGATTGCTTCGGCTTCGCCGACCGAGATGCCGGTCGGACGAAGCCTCGCAATGACGGCCGGGGCTGGCGTTTGTGCGAAAAATAAAAGTGCGCTATAATGGGAGTGACTCACTAGCACGTTCCGACGTATCGTCACACCATCGTTTGGCGCTGCAATCACTCCTGTGACGATACGTCATCTTTTGAAGGAATCGATGGTCGGTCAGCCAACAGACTTTTGGAATCAACTCGGTAGCAACGACGCGGATGTCGAGCATCTGTATGGCTTTCTTTTGGAACGAGGCACGCCGGCTAACAGCCGCGATCTGGCCGTCAATCTCATCGAATGGCGTGTGCACGAAGAAGAGAGACGTCTTGCCGAGATTGCCGCACGTCGCGCCCCCGTTTATCAACCCAAAGAAACCTACTCTGTCGGACAGAGCATCCTGTTTACCGCTTTAGGCAATCGTGAGGGGTTTGTGAGGCGAGTACGCGATGCCGACAACCCCCGCCTGGGCCTCTTTCAGGTCATCGGCGTCCAGTTCGACGATGAACCGAACCTCCTGGAATTCGCCTCCAGCTATGCCGCGCCTCATCCGCTCAATCAAGAGATTGCGCCCACAGCCATCACTCTGGACCTGACGGCGGAGCAAGCGGTCGAGACTTTTGCAGACAAGGTGCGCGGGAACCTGGTCCAGCGTCTCGGCGCGGACAAGGAATTCGTCCATCTCGGCGATCAATGGTATCTCAAAGGCCTTCTTCCCGAGATCAATCCCGGCTATCTCAACCTGGCCGAAGCGGCGGTCGAGCAGACCGGCGACGCGATGACGACCGGCGAGCTGCTCAAGATCCTAGACCTCCCTGAAACGGAAAAAAGATCGGCGATGCGCTTTGGCCTCAATCTGGCGCTCTCCCATGACGCGCGCTTTGAGGACGTCGGCCCGATGAACGAGACGCGCTGGTTTCTTGTCCGCCTGGAACCGCCCGAGGCGCATGAGCGTCCTGGGATTCTGGATGCGAACCAAGTGCGCACGGTTCCACTCTCGTCGGAGCTAGAGACGATCGCGGACGAGCTGGTCGACAAGGCCGATTCCGTTGGCAACGGCCACCAATCGGTCGCGCCGCGCGACGAAGTCACTTTGATTCTCACCTATCCTCACCGTCGCGCGGGGACACTCCCGCTGACCCCTCTCGTTCGTGCGCTCCTCCCAGACTTTTCTCACCCGCGTTTGCGCTTTACGTTCGTCGACGGGACGACGGAAGAGAAAGTGGCAGGCTATGCCGTCACCGAAGGGAACTATCTGGCAGGCCTAACGAACTGGTTCGCTTCGCGCCGTCTTTCTCCGGGGGCGTATATCACGCTGCGACGCGGGCCCAGACCGCTGACACTCATCATCGAATACCAATCGCAGCGAGAGCGCAGTCTCTGGGTGCGGGTGGCACGCGGCATTAACGGCCGCCTGCTCTTTTCTCAGGAAAAGAGGCCGCTCTCGCACAAGTACGACGAAGAGATGCTGATCGTCGTCGCCGACCCGGTGGGCCTGGATGCTTTGGCCCGTGCTCAGGCGGAACAGCGCAATCTCCAGCCGCTGCTTGACGAAGTCTTCCCCGAATTGGCCAAGCTGAGCAGCTCGGGGCACGTACACGCCAAGACCATTTTCAGCGCCGTCAATCTCGTGCGGCGCACAGGACCGCGGGCAGTCTTCAGCGCGCTCGCGGAAAGCCGCTCCTTTGCTTCCGTCGGCGGGGGATATTTCATGTTGAATGAAGAGGCTCGGCGCTGACGAGCTACTCGTACTGCGCATGTCGACGTACGCAGCACTTTGCGAGCTGGAGATATGGCTCCTATTGTCAGACCGGACATCCACACTCCTTTTCATATCGATTTCGGGTGGTTTGAACAAAACGGGCGCGATCTGCGCGAAGAGATGTACGATGCGCTCTGCGAGGAATGCCGGGCCCTGTACCCCTCTCCCGCCGAGAAACGGCTGGTAGACCGCGTCGACCCTGAGACGGCCCAGGTGATGCGCGTGGATGCACTCTGGGAATGCCTCGCGGACCACTGCGGTCAAAAGCCCGGTTTCATCACTCCGGCCACGCCGCTCACCACCGCCATCTTCCGGGCGCTCCTCGCGAACGAAAATCGGCCGTTGACGCCGGAGCAGCTGCACCGACGGATCGGCAAAAGCAATCCAAACTCGATCCTGCGCGTGCTGATGGGCGCGCAAATCGAAAACGGCATCGTGCCGGCAGAGGGAGATGGGAAACAAGTTTGACACACGAGTTAATCGCGTCTATAATTATTGACGATCGAGCCCCCGTGGCGGAATTGGCATACGCGGCAGGTTGAGGGCCTGTGTCCGTAAGGACGTGGAGGTTCAAGTCCTCTCGGGGGCACACAAGACAAACACTCGGTTCAAGCCGAGTGTTTTTTGTTACGCATCGCGCGGAATCCAAGGGCGTGTATACGTTCCCAGCCCTTTTGCCTGAATGATCACAGCATCTATCTCCGGACGAAGGGCAAATAAAGCCAGTTGTATTCCGCCTCGAACGCGCCGCTGTCGCAGCCGCTGCCTGTGGGACGCGGGACCCCGCGTTGATCCGTAACGACGGTCAACCCGCAGCCGTTCGATCCGGGAGGAATCAGGTTCAATGCGGGACTGGCGAGCCCAAGCGCCATTGTTTGAGTCGGGCCGCCATAATCACCCAATGGCAGAAGCATGGGGTCCTTGGTCGGGATCGACGCGCCGCACGAGTTATCTGTTCCGCCGCCGAATTGCAGATTGAACCCACCGTCGGTGACGCGCGCTCCAAGCGAGCAGTTCCCGCCCGCGTTGTTCGCGAGAATTGAATTCTGGATGGTTACGGGGCCGGCATCATTGCGGATGCCTCCACCTGAACCAGGGGCGAACAAGCTTGTATTTCCCGAAAATGTCGTATGAGTCACGACCGACGTGCTATTCCAGTTGACCAGCCCGCCTCCCGCGGCGCCGGAGTTATCCACCAGGGTTGTGTTCGTCATCGCGAGCGTCGCATGAAAGATCACGATGGCGCCGCCGCCGCTCGACATGCTGTATCCAGTCGTGTTGCTGTAGAAAGTGCTGCTGTCGATCGAGAGTGCCGCCCCTGGATAGGTATAGATCGCGCCGCCTTGAAACGGCGCGTGGTTGTAAGCAAAGGTGCTGGTCGCGATCACTGCCGGGCCGGTGAACACATAGACTGCGCCTCCAGATGCGACACTCTGGAGGTTCGGATCATTCGGGTCAACATGGCTGGCCGCATTGCTGATGAAATTCGTGTGCGTGATAGAGAGATTGGACTGGGAATAGATGGCTCCCCCGCCTGCCTCCGTCGAGTTATTGGAAAAGGTGCTGTCCGCGATAACCAGTGTGCCATTGTTATGAAAGGCTGCCCCCTCCTGAATGTCTTTATAGCCCCTTGTAAACGTCATGTTTCTCACTGTGACGGTGATCCCGGGGGCGATCACAAACCCGCTGCGGTAAAGACCGTCCCCGTCGACCGTGATACCACCCGCGGGTCCGACGAGGGTCAATGTGGAGGTGGGGTTTGGCAGGTCATGGGTGAGGAGTATCGTCCCGGTTACTCCAAACGTGATGCTATCCCCGGGCCCCGCGGCGGAGATCGCGTCGCGCAGCGAGCACTCTGAGGCGCACGCCCCATGGGATGTGTCCGACAATGTTGTCACCGTGAGTGTGGCTGCCTTGGCGGCGGGCATGGCGATTGCCGAGACGGCGAGCAGGAAGCAGAGTGTAACCCCGCCAATGAGCAGCCGCACGCCCGTGGAATCTGATTGAGCGATCCTCATGAGTTGCTCCTAAATGTCTGTTGGATGGCAAGACCCCGTAGCTGGCGAGATGGCAAAGGCAGATATCGTGTTGTCAACTTGTCCTCCTCGGGTCGTGTGCGACACTATGTGGCACACAGGCGCGGACGCACTCGTCCTCGTTTTGTCGCCGGAGGAGCGGGAGATAGATAGTATAGCCTGACTGCTATCGCAATGGTTCGGACTGCCGAAGGCCGCGAGCGTATTCTTGAGCTTGATCTTGACGCTCGGTGCGGTCCCCCGGTGAATGTTGCCCCCCGTGCCCGCCGGCGGTGTTATTTGCAAGCGTACTGTTCAGCAGACTGACGTCGAGCGCCGGGTCGTCGACGATCTCCAGGGCGCCGCCGTCGTTTGTGGCTGAATTGCCCGAAAGCGTGCTGTTGGTTATGTCCAAGTCACCGCTATTGCGGACCCCTCCGCCGACCGCCTTGGCGGTGTTGCCCGAGAGCGTGCTCGCCTGGACGGTCGCCGTTCCCCCATCATTCACCAGCCCGCCGCCGTATCCGTTGGACACGTTGCCGATGAGGCTGCTGCGGGTGAGGGTCAGTGTTCCCAAATAGTTGTTGATCGCGCCGCCGCGGATCCCGGCCGTGTTCCCGCTGAGCTTGCTACCGCTCAGAGTGAACTAGGCATAGTTACCAATGGCTCCGCCGAAGGACGTGGCTGTGTTCGTCATAAAGGTGCTATGTACAATCCCTGCCGTGCCGTAATTCACAATCCCTGCGCCAATGCGTGCCTGGCTGCTCGTAAACAACGTGTTCTGGATATCCGCTCGGCCATTGGCTTGCACACACACGGCTCCGCCCGTGTACCCGGATGCCTTGTCGTCGAGCAAGCGCGCGCCATCAAGCGTCAACCACGCGCCTCTACGGACGGTGATCGATCCGCCGCATCCGCTCGCGTTGCTCCCATTGACAAGTGAGACCTGACCTGGGTGAGGGGAGGAGGCTCATTCTCGCCGCGCACGAGCTGCCAGCCGTGCGCGTTTAGACTGCCGCGAAAACCAGGCGGCAGATTCAGAGTGCCGTCAGAAGCGAAGGTTTGCAGGCGCTTGGGCAGGTGCTCCGGGCTGGTAAACCCGCTTGGCAGCTTGGGCGCCCGCAGGTCCAAGAGCCGCTGCTAGACAAACGACGAGCAAGTTCAGAATCGCCCTGACACTCATTATCCGTCCTCGAATCCGCAGGTGGCCCATTCCCCTTGCCGGCATCAGTCATCTCGCCGGTTCCCCTTGACCTCGCCTCCATCTGACCCCTCGGCGTCCGGTTGCGTCTGCCCATCTCCTTCCTCTGATCTCGCCATACCCTCGGCTTGCTGGCTCAGAAAAGCAAACATTCCTTCGACGCCTGCAAAGCCGGTCCGTTCATGCGTTTCCGCATCTTCGATCGAAGCTCGGCAGACGCCTTCCTTCCTCTCGCCTACCCACCACAGGCGCACCAAGAACGCCTTGTACAAGCCTTTTCGAGGTGACATCATCTCCTCACCATTCGCCGGCCGTTACGACCCGCTCGCCGTGATGAATGGCAAATAGATATGAACCGGGGGTGGCGCCGGGGACACGGCGGCCTGGGCGGCTTCGAGCGTGGCGACCAGCCGCTCAGCAAAGCTTCCCCTGGCGGAGCGGTAGGCCTCGGCCATAGCCGGCCAGACACGGGCGTTGAGCATCATGTTGGCCTGGACAGAAAAGCCCTCGCCGGTGATGTGGCCGGCCTCGGCGATGCAGCGCGCGCCGGTGACGGCGGCGACCCGGCCTTGCGCGTCGACCATGGCCACCTGGCGCAGCTCTTTTTCGGGGTCGGCGGCGGTTAACGCGTCCAGCGCCTGCGAGGCGGACTGTCCTGCGCATAGCCGGTCGAGCCCAAGCGGGCCATAGCTGATTTGCACCATGGCCTGGGTGGCCACAGCGCCGACGCCGGCTTCGACCCAGGCCACCACCGAGCCGACCGAGAACCAATGAGACTGCACCGCCACGCCAAAACAGCCGGTTTCAGGGTCGCGCGCGGCGATCGAATACGTGTGGGTCAGAGGGGTTGTTTTCGTGGCTTCTCCGTAAACCTCCATTCGATAAATGATGCCGTCCTGATCAGTATACCCATAAAAGTGGCATGGTGGGTAATGGTGCAACAGCTTTTGAGCAGCGGCTATTAGCGATCATTCGAAAGAGGTCCATGCAGGCGCATACCAAAGCGCGGTATGCGCAGGAGGATAATGTCGACATCGTCCAACGGGTCAGTGCGGTAGCCGAAGCGCGGGGACTCCCGATGGCCCAGGCGGCTCTCGCCTGGGCCACCGCCAAACCGGTTGTCACCGCCCCGATCATTGGCGCTACTAAACCGCACCACCTGGAAGATGCTATTGCCGCCCTTCCGGTCAAGCTCACCCCAGACGATATCCAGCAGCTGGAAGAGGCCTACCATCCCCACCTTGTGATTGGCTTTTCGTAATCGTATGGCGTGACCGCCGAAGGCCGGGCGGCTATTTTCTCAAGAAGGGCAGAAAGATTCTGGGCTGGAAGTTCAGCGCTTCTTCGGTCACTTTGATCGTCAGCGGGGCTTGCGTTGTGCCCGGAGCGGAAATAGTGATCTGCCCGGTACGGTAGCGGCTGGTCCAAGGCCCATCCATTCGCACCGAAACCGTAAGGTTTGCCGGGGCAGTGCCTGAAGAGGCGCTCAGGGTGATCCAACCGGCGCTGGTGCTCGCCGTCCAGTTGATGGCGCCGCTGCCAGGATTACGGATGGCTAAGAGCTGAGCCGCCGGGCTCTGGCTTCCCAGAGTGCCTGAAAAGAACAGGTTGGATGGACTCACGTCGAGGGAGGGCGCAGGCGGCGTTGCAACGGCCCCGACCGTAATCGTGACCGTGGCGGACCCGGTTTGCCCGTTAGAATCGGTAGCGGTGAGGGTGATATGGTGGACTCCTACCGACAGCAAAGCAGCGGTTACCAGGTGCCCTGTCCCCAGGTTTCCATCCCGGTCGGAAACCCAGGTTAAGTGACTCCCTGCCAGGGTGCCATCTTCGAAATCTTGCCCATAACCTTCCAGCGTAACGTTTTGACCATAGACATAGCTGCTGCCACCCGCCGGGTTGGAGAGCGTCGCAACGGGTGCTTTGCCAGCCACACTGAAGGCATCGCTGTCCGCAATCGCTGTGAGCACGCCATCATTGGCAATGACCCGCAAGGTTCCTGTGCTCACTCCAGCGGTCCCTTCCAGCTGGGATGAATCCAGGGTGATGCTACTGGCGGTTAAACCATCCAGCAAAGTGCGCCAGGATTTGCCGCCGTTAAAACTATATTGGACGGCGTAACTCAACGCATCGCCATCTGCGTCGGAGGCATTCCAGGCCAGGGTGACCGGGCCGCTGGACGGCAGACTCGCGCCGCCGCTGCGCGAGGAGATGCTCACTACGGGCGGATGTGCGCTGACCGCGGCAGAGGCGATCTCGCGCTTGGCGCTGTCCGAATAGATGGCAATCCGCTGAGTGCCAGCCACGAAGTTGACTACCTGGTAGAAAGTGGCAGTTTGATCCTGGTCAGGATTGACCTGGGGGGTGAAGTCATAATCGGCCAATGTTTTGTTGGCGCCATCGAGCAAGCGGATGTGGTAACCGCCAGGTGTTATAGGGATATAACCAGAAGTTGCCTGCTTGGCCAGCTTGGTAAAGCCAGCTACCTGGTGCTGCAGGTCGAGAATGCCGGCAACGATGAGAAAATTTCCCTGGGATGCTACGGTGCTTTCCCCCAAACCGGCTGGCGCCTTCACAGGCGCACCCGGCAGCCCGGTCTCAATAAAATGGCGTAAACCGTTATAGGTGATATCCGAAGTCCACTGGTTGCCGCAATAGCTCATGATATCATGCCAGGAAGAGCCCGGCATGACCCGCATGGGGACGTTCAAAGCGCTGTCGCCGGCATCAAACCCGGCGAACTGGGCGCCCAGGGTGGCATTTGGATAGGGGTAGTTTTGATAAGGGGCCGGCTCGTCAAAACAAAGAGTATGGTGCCGCCACAGGGTATGCGCAATTTCGTGAGCGCCGTACCAGTCGCCATAGGAGCCATCCGTGTCCCAACCCCAGGATGCCGGGCCGTTCGGCCCGACGGCAACTCCAAGGACAGGCAAGCCCATGCCCCGTATGAACCCGGTGCCGGGGTTATCTCCTTGATCTCCCCGGTCATACACCATGGCGTAATAGCTTGGATAAATCTCGGGAAATTTATCGTTTTCAAGCTCGGTGAAGACAGCCAGGGTGTTCGGCGTATCCAGCATGCAAATCCAGGGGAAGTGGGGACAGATACTGAGATACCTGCCATAGTGGGTATAGGTGCGCTCCCCATATTTTAACGTGTTGATCGGGTACATGCGCCGGATTTCCGATTTGAGCATATCCAGATCGCGCGCCGGATTGGTAACCCAATCGCCATTGCGGCGCTGGTATTGGTAATTTTCCAGGACCAGGTCGAGCTCAGTGGCGGTCTCAAAAATCAAGGGGCGATTGGCGCTGATTGCATTGTTTGTGTAATTGTATTCAGGGATGGCATGGGAGGGGTTGATGTCCGCGGTAAGATTCAAGCTGTCAGGGCTGTTGATAATCCAACTGGCAGGCAGTTCGAAGAGAAAACTGTCGTTGATCGAATCCCGGCTGGGTGTCGTGGTCACATTAATCACACCCCCCGGATTGATCGGTATGAGGGGACCTCCAAGGCTGATTCCATTGCGGTACCCGTAAAGGCGGGCAGTCACACCGGTGGTATCGATCGTCGCGGCAACGTAAACGCGGACAAA
Source organism: Chloroflexota bacterium (assembly GCA_023381515.1). The sequence continues at coordinate 42,412 of JAMCQI010000035.1, forward strand.
TGTGCGCTTGTCTTCAATCAGAACGACGTCGTTATTGAGATCCTGGATCGATTGGGTCACTTCCATCCCGGTCGTATATATATCTGTCTTTGTCACCGCCGCTGCGGATGACAGATGTGCGACGGCCCATGTATTGGGGAGGAGAGGACTATAAACCTGGGGCCAGCCCCGATCAACGCCTGGTCCGGTGATCGATTGGGAGGCAACGGCAATATTGATATTCCGGTTCCAGCCGCCGCCCAGGGTGGCGGCGCTGATTCGGAATTCCGCCGACCACTGGAGAAGCTCACCGCCAACATACTGCCGGGCGACAGTATATCCCCCCGGGTCGGGGCCATCAAAGCCAAAGGCGCCGCCCCGGTGAGCGCTTACCGCTCCACCGACGGTAATATTGAACTCGATATCACCCGAGCCGGGGGAATCTCCGCCGGTACCCAGCTGGTTGATAAACACCGCGGCATTGGTCGGATCCCCCCAAAAAGCGTAGTACAGGTTATCTAAACAGACATACAGGTCGGTGGCAGTGTGTTTCAGGTAGGCCTTGACTGGATTACCGAATGCACCCATCGGATAATTAACCACGACGGCGTCCGCGTATTCCGAATTAGGCCCAGTTCCACATAAACCATCGACTGTCGGAGTCACGCTGCTCTGGTCGATCTGGATATTGCCGGTGTACAACGCCGCATTCCCATAAAGGTCAGGGTTTGCCCAGATGTATCTGGCGGGCCAGGAGTAATCGTCGCCGACGAAACGGTACCAATGGTAAAAGAGCGCCATTCCGACCGTGTGCTGCCACCCGCCAAGCAACTTGCGGGAGATGCGGAAGTAGGCGGAGGCCCATTCGCAGCCTGACAGGCACTTCTCGCTGCTGGCCGACCAATCGCCGGAGATCGCAGCGTCAAACGTCCCGGAGGAAGGGTTCCAGTATCCGCTGACGGGAGTGCCATCGGGATGGATGCCCACAAAATAGTCATCCGGGTCGTTTGCGCCCCCATCGTTATCCCGGTCTATGTAGATGCCTACGAAACCGCTATTCCCGGTCTTGGGCAGCGGCATCAAGCTGAAACAGACATACAGGTAGCTGGAATCAAACACCAGGTACACTTTAAAGTTTGGGTAGTTTGGATCGGGGATGGCAATTTGAACGTTGGTCGCATCCGCCCAACTGGCAGTAGTGCAGGGTCCCCCAACAGGCGCAAGGGTGGTCGTGGGAACCGTGATCGTGGCTCCAGTTCCAGCCTGGACAGGCTGTGGGCGTGCGGCGGGGCTGCCGGGCCCGATTTCCAAAAAGACGAGGGCGACCAACAGGGTCACGAAGAAAATACGCTTGAGTACTTGGTTCACTTTGACCTCCTTTGGGTGAGAAACGCGTTCTCGATCATGCTGAGGGTAATCCATCGTGTCAGGCCATTGGCGATTTCTGGTTGCATTTTTCAGGAAGCCTTTTTTGGATCGGTTGGGTTGGCAGGACTTGTCATCTGATGTAAAAAGTTGAACAGCTCTTCAAGCTCAGAGAATCCCTTTTGTTCGCCGGTATGGGGATCTTCGAGCGTAACGCGCCAGGCATCTTTGCCCTCTTTTTTCTCTTTTCCAGAGGCGCAATAAGAACGCGTAGTAAGCAGTATCATTGACCATTGGCACTCGCTGGTATCGGGGCGCTGAAACTCCAGCTGACGCTGGCGCTGCCGGCGCTGCCATCCGTCATGATGCCGGAAACGAAATAATTATCCACACCCGAGCCCGGGAAGTATGCATTCCCCGGGTTCAAATAGCCCCAACTGAGCGAGTGGGCGGGAAAATTCCCGCTGCCGCTCAACGTCGTGGCTGGCGTAGTGACGACCAGTGGGTAGTCGTCACGGAAAACTGTGCCAACACGCTCCTGAACCGCCGTAGTCACACCATTGGAGTCCGTCTCAGTCATGTCCAGGTAGATGGTCGCGTCAAAGTTAAACGTGCATTTGTCCAAATTGACGTTCAGGTTCGCCATGGGTGAGTCGAGGTAGGCAGGCTTGATCGCCGGCCCGTCCCCATCCACTTTGGTGACACTTGGCGGGCCATAGCTATTATAAATGGTGTCCACATCGTGGATGCTACCTGTGCCGCTCGTGGCGTCGCCCCAAAAATCAACGCCGCCCGGCCCGCTGGACCCTTGCGGCATGGTGAACTGGGCAGAGCCCTTCTGATCCAGTTGGTAACTGTGCGTCGAGCTGCTGCCCGAGTGCTGGTAGCTAAAAGTGACCGTCCCGCTGACCGACGGCACGTTAAGGAGCTCGGAGCAGTCGCAGGGTGTATCCGACGCGTGGATGTTGAAAGCAAACTGCCGAGGATTGCCTCCCGCCGGCTCGCTGAGTTCGCTGTTGGAGGCCACCACGTACAGCTCTGCCACGTTGCACAGCTTCACTGAGGTTACGCCTGCCAAGTCCCGCAGGGACCACGACCCGCCGCGGGCTTTAAGCAGCACCTCCAGCCGGTTCGGGCTGCTCACATTGGTCGGGTAGATTTTCACCTGCTTTACATCGGGCGGTACAACAAACCAATAGTACACCGCCATAAGCGCCGGCAGGTTGTAGCTGAACGTCTCGCCCGGGTCCGTCGATGACGTCGCCGGTAGGTTTTCGTTGTCCATGTTCAGGTTTGGTGGCTGGACGTCGTCGGGGAATTTCGGGTCCTGGGCGACGAAGCGCGGGTTGATCGGGTTGCCCGGCTCCAGGTCAAGATTCAGGTTACGGAGGGCAAACCGGTGAAAATTATCCTTCAACGGCAGGGCGTTGTCGACCAGCTTATCCGCGTCGGACCAAAAGGTCGGATGGGTGTCCAAGGCCTTCCAGATATTCGCGACCGCGTTTGCGCCCCGCTCCTGCGCGATGAAATACGGCCAGATAAACGCCATATACGTGTGCGCCCACGCGTCCGTGCCGGCACGGCCCGTCGCGTTCATCGAAAGCGTCGAGTGCTGGTAATCGTAGTTTTCCGGAGCGCCGCTGTAAAACGGATAGTCGGTGTCTGAGGTTGCCGGGACAAAGTACGCCCCGGCCCACTTCGCTGACGCCTCGACGAACCACCACTCCTCGCCATTCATAACTAAAATCTGCTGGTCATGCGCCATCTGCAGCACGTGGAAAAACTCGTGCGCGATTATATCCTTGGTATCTTTACTGTAGACCAGGTCCCTAGGCACGAGGATATACGCACTGGACGTGGCGTTGACGTAAGGGGGCGCATCAATGGTGACCCCTAAAAGGCCGCCAGGGATAAAAGCCTGGCGCCCCCCCGGCGTCGTGTCGAGCGGGTTGAGCAGGTAAATGTCGATCTCAGGCCCGCCCCCGCCCGCCGCACCACCCTCATCCGGAATCGGTTGGCCCATCAACGCAGTTTCCGGCCCCCACAGGTCATTGATATATCCAAGAATGGTCCCTATATCGGCTGCGTACGTACCGGTGCAGGTGGCCCACACCTTTGCCTTCACCCCAGGCGCCGTGCTTACCTCTGCCGCCCAGTTACTATTCGGGATGCAGCTGACCGTCTGCGGGCTGGCGTTCGCCCCCCGTGTGCTGGCTGCGTTCGCCGCCGCAAACACACTCCAGGCACTACTTGGGCTGTCCGGGCGGACCATGAAGGGAGCCAGCAGTGTCTTTATATTCGCCGGGAGAGTGGGGGAGGCCACTGTATATTCCCGGAACAGGCTGCTGTCCTCCTGCACCATGTTGCCGCGGTAAGCCGAAGGGAGCCGCGCGTCATCGAACTGCGTGTACGCCCGGTACAGCAGCGATGTCGGGTAATCGATTTGCCCGGCCTCGAGCGCCTTCTCGATCAGAGCCAAGCCAGACACAGGGGGGACCGAATTGGAGACGAATGGAAGATAAAGATGTCGCGTGCTAACCTGACCGGACGCCGGAACGGCGCCTTTTACCCATCCGCCACCCAAAAAGACCGCCACGGCAATCAGCACCCCCGCACGCAGCCCTGCCGGTAACAAGGCGTGTAGAGCTTTCTTCATGGTTTTGCCTCCTCGTCTTCTGGTCGGATTGCGCACCGACCGATTTGGTCCCAAAACATCGTCTGATCACCTGATCCACGGGATGCCTTGCGCCTCGGCGTCTTTGGCCTTTGCCCGGTCAAGCGATATCTGCAAGTCCCGTAAGGCTATGACCGCCTGTGGTCGACCGGCTGGCAGGCACACCCGCTGTACAGGTGCAACAGAATACCAAGTTCTTGATCCCAGTGTACCAGAGCATCGCAAGGAAATCGCAAGCTGGGCAAAATGGGTGTATAATTGGACTGGAATAAGGTGCACGATGAGGAGCCCTTTCATCTTTCGGGGCTGACCAAGGATGACTAAACTGTCTCTTACCGTCTTGGGCGCTCTGACCGTGACCCTCGACGGCGCACCGGTGACCACCGACTTTGAATCCAGCAAAGCCCGGGCTCTCCTCGTCTATCTAGCCGTGGAAGCCCGTTCTGGCCACAGTCGAAATTCGCTCGCGGGCCTGCTCTGGCCCGACGTCCCGTACGAAGCCGCACGGAACAACCTTCGCCAAACTCTCGCCAGCCTGCGCCAGACCCTGCGCGACCGCCAGGCCCCGAACCAACCCCTTCTCCACATCACGCGCGACACGATCCAACTCAACCCGGCCGCAGATTGCTGGATAGATATTGCCCAATTCCGCGTCCACCTTGCCCGTTGCTCTGCGCACGCCCATCGCTCCCCAGGCAGGACGAAAGAGATGCGCAGGCGATGCGGGCGACTGGCATAGGACTCCGATCTCGACCACAAGCAGGGATGCATGGTTTGTATCATTACCACATGAGGCCTATGAAACCGGGGGGGGTTACGGCTCGCGTCTTGCGGGAGGGTAAGTCGTCTCATGTGGGTTGGAGTCCTCTCGGGGGCACTAAAGATGAGCTAGCGCGCTAGTCTTGAAAGAGCGAGACTAGCGCGTTCTGTTAAGTCAGCCCCTGACGAAACTTGCCGCATAAACACGTGCCGTTCCTCACCGGGGCGTACCGCGATCAACTGCTCAGTCTGGGGAAGGAGTAGATTCGCGGCGCGTTGGTGGGGGTTGCCTCCTGCGGCGGCGCGACAGTTGCCATGACGGATGGAGAAAGCCGCGGGCTCGCCGGAGCGTTCGTGGGTTCAGCGGCGGTTGGCACCATCGTGGCCACCAGGCTTGTCGATGTCACGCCGTCGTTCGGCACAGGAGTTGCCACCGGAGCGGGCTGGTTCACTACCGTACACGCGACGATCATCCAGAAGAGCTGGAAGCTCAACACCAGTGTCCTCATGGTACCTCCCCGCGCATGATATGGCATAACACGGCGGGCGGGTCAACTTGCCTACAAGCTGTTGAACGCAGGCCTACAGCGCGGAAAGCGGGATCGCATTGGCGACAGGTATGGGAATGGTGTTGGACGGCGAGAGGCGTGTCGGCGTTCGCGCGGGCGAACGCCGATGACCTAAGGGTAATACAGGGCGTCCGGCGGGACTAGGGCAAGCTGTTGCCCTTGCCTCGCCAAATCGGGTCACGGAGGATGAGCAGAACGACGATAGCCAGCGTTACAATCCCGTAGATGCCGATGCCGAAGGAGAAGGCGCTGTCGAACGGCTTGTAGCCCAGCGCCGCGATCAAGTTGACGACTTCATTATTAATCCCGTGCAGGTAGGCGGCCAGCAGGACGCTTCCCGATTTTAGCACGGCGTATGCCAGGACGAATGCATTCCCGGTCGTGTAGAGCGTCATCAACAACACACCCAGCAACGGGTGGCCCGGATAATTATAGCCCATGAGGATGAGCGGCCAGTGCCAGGCCGCCCAGATCACACCCAACAGCAGGACGCCGGGTACCCGGCCCATTTTGAATAGCTCGGTTTGTAGATATCCCCGCCAACCGTACTCCTCGCCGAAGATGATCACGATACCGAGGATTGGTACGAGCAGCACCGACTGCACCGCCGCGAGGATGACAAAGGTGTCGAGACTCAAGCCCGGGGGGATTACATTCGGCGCCAGGCTGGCCCCGCCCAGGCGAAAATAGGCGTTGAGCGCCGCCTGCACCACGTAATAGGCAATCACTGCCAGACCAAAGACCAGCCAGTAACGCAAGTGGCCCCAGGCCAGCCAGACCCGAGCCATGGCTTCGCGGCCTGCGGCAACCCGCAGCACGACGAGCACGAGTACACCTAGGAAGCCCAGAAGCAGGGGGATGACCGTCGCCAACTGCTCGATGCTCCCCGGCGCAGGAGCCAGCCACACGGCCAGAGCGCCGAGGGCATAGATCACCGTGAGAAATAGAAAGTAGTAGTAGAACCAACGCCCCCGCCCGGCGGGACGGCTGTGGTGGATGGGGCTCTCACGAAAGAAGAGCAGGCCCAGCAGGATGGCGCTGAACGCGGGCAACAGCCCCTGCGGCTGCAGGACGCTGAGCATCCCCGGGGCGTGGAGGCCGCCGCGCAGGTAGACAGCCAGATCGAGCAGCCACGTCAGACCGAAGGTGAGCCCCAGGAAAGCACCCACGTGGCGCCAGTTGGGCGTGAGATTGGTATCCGTACCGGTATCAGTTTTCATACTTTAAGATCCAAGCAAAAGCCAATTCAGCCACCTACGGCCCATCGTAACCGAGATAGGATGAGCCGTGGGTTCAAGAGTTTGCCCTCGCGACCATCAAGAGCCGGATGGATGTGAGCAAGAGCCAGAAGACACACCAGGACCATGAACGCCCGCTGACCCATCCCGCCGACCGGCAGCCGGATGCTGTTGACGACCGCATGGCCCGTCTGATTGGATCGACCTCGGGACTCGCCACGTGCAGAGCGGATACGAATGCAAAGCAAGCACGATTCCACAGGCCGCGAAAAGCGCAAGGTGCATGATGTAGTCTGCTTGCTCAGCGGGCACTCGTTTCTACCTCGCGGATAATCGCCTGTACGCGCCCGACCTTGCCATCTTCGAGCATCACCTTGATCCCGTGCGGGTGCGAGGGACTGCTCGTCAAAATCCGGGCCACAACACCCTCGGTCAGCTTACCTGTCCGTTGGTTCTGTTTCTCGACGATCTGAACGCGCATGCCGGGCTTGATCTCACTGCGTTTTGGCGTATCCATGCCACTCCCTTCCTCGCTCTATGTCACTACTTGTACGCCGGATCTCACGCGCCGTCAAGCGGGGGACGAAAAAGACGTTACGCACCTTCTTGTCCAGGTCGACTTGGCCCATTCAGAGTGACAGGATATAATGACGACGCAAAGGGGGCAGCTCGATGTCAAAGCTATCTCTCAATATCGCCTGCTGGGACTATGATCGGACCAGACCACTCATGGATGGACGAATCCAGCCCGAAGGCATTGACCTCCATTTCACGTGCCTGCGGCCTCAAGAAACCTTTAGCCGCCAAGTCCAGCTTCACCAATTCGACGTTTCCGAATTCAGCCTCTCCTATCTCGTCTTTTTGCGCTCGCGCGGCGCTTTTCCTTACATCGGGATACCGGTCTTTCTCTCCAGGTTCTTTCGACATTCCTGCATATATGTCAACACTAAAGCGGAGATCAAGACTCCTCGGGACCTTGCGGGCAAGACAGTTGGAGTCCCCTGGTATCCGATGACCGCCGCCGTTTGGATGCGCGCTTTTCTCCAACACGATTACGGGCTCGCGCCTGAAGAGATACGCTGGGTTTATTCAGAAGATGTCTTTCCCTGGACTCCGCCTCCGGGGCTCAACCTTGCCCGCCTTTCGTCCGACCAATCCCTTGACCGCATGCTCGAGTCCGGCGAAATCGCCGCTCTGCTCACGGCTCGTCAGCCCGAGCCCTTTCGCAATGGCTCGGATCAAGTCGGCCGCCTCTTTCCCAACTATCGTGCTGCCGAGGAAGACTATTTTCGGCGCACCCATCTCTTTCCGATCATGCATACGGTAATAATTCGAACGGAGATACTGGCCAAGTATCCGTGGGCAGCCGCGAGTCTCTTTCGAGCATTCGACCAAGCCAAGCAATTGTGCTACCAAGACCTGCATGAAGGCGATGCCTTGAAATTCGCCCTTCCCTGGCTCATCGCCGAAGCGGAGAGAACGGAACAAATCATGGGAAAGGATTTCTGGCCCTATGGTCTTGCCGCTAACCGGCACGTGGTCGAGACCCTGGTCAAATACTCCCACGAGCAGGGTCTCGCCGTGCGCGAGCTTCCGATTGACGAAATCTACGCCGCTTGACCCTCGTATCGCGAGGTGATATACTAGAGAAAAGAATCTGAACTGACAAGGTGACGAATGCCTTCAGGGGCAGCATATCCCTGAAGGTTTGATTATTTCTGGTTGTGTCCTTTATAGCTTGACCACTCCGGAAGGAGCGGAAATGCGAGCTGCGTTTTCGAGGCGCTTGTACAGCAGGCCAGTTGGCCGCACCAAACAAGCAGGCACCTTCCCTACGCCGCAGACGCCTTCATCGGGCGTCGCGGCTCTGGAAGGTGCTTTTTCTTTTACCCAAAGGAGGTAAGCTCATTCTCGTTCACACCGACGAGGCAGGCTGCTAGAAATCAATCGTTTCTGGTCCGAACCTAAAGAGGAGCAAGAAATGCAAAGCCGCAAGACGATCGTTTCACTGCTCTTGATCGCGTTCGCGCTCATCGCGTTGGCCGGCTGCGCCAGCCCACCCCCTGCCCCCCCACCGGTGGCCACCCAGCCTCAGGCGGCAACCGCGGCCTCTACGACTGCAGCCGCGGCGACGAACACAGTCCCCGCGCAGGTCACGCAAGCCAACCTCACCATCGGTCTCGCCGTCCATGCGGACCCCGCGACCGATCAGTTCTGGAGCGTCGTGGTCAAGGGCGCCAAGGACGCGTCGGCCACCTATGGAATTACGCTAAAATCCGGGGGAAACAGCGACCCCAAGCAGCAGTCCCAGTTGATCGATAACTATGTCGCCGCGAAGGTGGACGGCATCATCGTCTCAATGGCGAACCCGGATGCCCTTAAAGACTCGATCACCAAGGCGGTCGCCGCCGGGATTCCGGTGATCACCATCAACTCCGGGGCTAGTAGGTCCAAAGAGTTTGGTGCCCTGGCTCATGTCGGCCAGACCGAGCGCGTGGCGGGCCAAGGGGCCGGTGACAGGCTCAACAGCGCCGGGGTCAAGAACGTCTTGTGCGTGATTCACGAAGAAGCCAATGTTGGTCTTGAAGACCGCTGCGCCGGCCTCAAAGACACCTTCAAGGGCACCGTCCAGAACTTTAGCGTTGCCTCCACGGGGACAAAGGACGTCAAAGGCACCTTGACGGCTCTCCAGAACAAGCTGACCGCGGACAAGACCATCGACGCCATTCTGACGCTGAACCCGACCATCGCGATCGCCGCGCGCGACGCGATCAAGGCAACCGGGGGCAGCCAGAAACTCGCGACCTTTGATCTCAGTCCGGATGTGATCGATGCCATCAACAATGGCGAAATTCTGTTCGCGATCGACCAACAGCAGTACCTGCAAGGCTACTTGCCGATTGTGATGATCTACCTCTACAAGACGAACTTGAACACAGTCGGCGGTGGACAGCCGGTCCTGACCGGACCCGGCTTTGTGGACAAGAGCAACGCCTCGCAGGTCAAGGCCCTTGCTGCCAAGGGTACCCGCTAGACCCTGATCGAAATCAGCCGGGGGTGAAGTGGGTGAGCTCCACTCCACCCCCGTGTGATTCCAGAACCCAGCACCAGACCGGCGGAGAGCAAGATATGGCAACCAACACATCGATGCCCGTCCAATCCGACGAGCGCGTGGCACGCGGAGGGCTGATCCGTGGATTCTTCCGGCGCGTTGAGGTTGGTGCTTTCATCGGCGCGGCGGCGATCTGGGTCATGTTCGCCGTCATTGCGCCGGAGAACTGGGTCAGCATTACGGGCATCTCTCGCATCTTGGACGAGGCGACGACATTGGGAATCATGGGCGTGGCGGTCGCGCTCCTCATGATTGGAGGCGAGTTCGACCTGTCGGCGGGCGTGATGACAGGCACGACCGGCCTGCTGACCGGTATGCTTGCCGTTCGTGCGGGCTGGGATATGTTCCCTGCCATGCTCGCCGCTCTGGTTTTTGCCGCTCTCATTGGATTTCTCAACGGTTGGATGGTCGTCAAGACGCGCTTACCCAGCTTTATCGTGACCCTCGCGACCTTTTTCATCCTGCGCGGCGCCAACGTGGGTGTCACCCGGATCGTCACCGATCGCATCGTCGTCGAGGGGATTGATCATGCCGCAAACTTTTACACGGCGCGGCTCTTCCTCGATCACGCGTTCGACGTCCTCGGCGCGACCTTTTACACCTCCACGGTTTGGTGGTTGGCGCTAACCCTCGTGGCGGCCCGGATTCTTCAGCGCACCCGCTTTGGCAATTGGATTTTCGCCGTCGGCGGCGATCCGCAGGCCGCGCGGAATGTCGGCGTCCCTTCCGACCGAGTCAAAATCGCGCTTTTCATGACGACGGCGACCGCGGGGTGGCTGGTCGGGATGATGAACGTCGTGCGTCTGCGCTCAGCCGTGGCCAGTCAGGGAATCGGCGAGGAGTTCGTCTACATTATTTGCGCGGTGATCGGCGGATGCCTGCTAACCGGCGGATTTGGCTCCGCCATCGGCGCCGCCATTGGTGCAATCATCTTTGGGATGGCGCGTGTCGGCATTGTCTTTGCCGGTTGGGACACCGACTGGTTCTACACATTCCTGGGCATCATGCTTCTCGCCGCTGTTCTCGTGAACGACAACACCCGCCGCCGCGCCGAAGCCATGCGCAGCGCCGCCGCCAAAGCGCGTACCGAAGAGGACAAGGAAAATGGCTGAGCCCCTGCTCGAGGTCCGCAACATGACCAAGCTGTTCGGCAGCGTGATCGCCCTGAACCGCGTCTCTGCCACCGTGAATCGCGGAGAGGTCACGTGTCTGCTTGGAGACAATGGCGCGGGCAAGTCCACGCTGATCAAGATCCTTTCCGGGGTCTACCCTCCCACCGAAGGCGAATACTACTTTGAGGGCCATGCGGTGACCTTGCGTTCGCCGCGCGAGGCACGGGCCATGGGGATTGCCACCGTCTATCAGGACCTTTCCCTCTTGCCGCTGATGCCCATCTGGCGAAACTTTTTCCTAGGGGCCGAACCGGAAACGGGCTCTCTATTCCTCCGCCACTTTGACGACAAGTTCGCCAAGCTGACTGTGCGCGAAGAACTGTTGAAGATGGGCATTGACATTCGCGACCCCGACCAACCGGTCGGGACCATGTCGGGCGGCGAGCGCCAATCCATCGCGATCGCTCGGGCCGTGTACTTTGGGGCCAAGGTGCTGATTCTGGACGAGCCCACCGCCGCACTAGGCGTCAAGCAAGCTGCCATCGTGCTACGCTATATCGCCCAAGCCAGGGCCCGCAACCTGGGGGTCATCTTTATCACTCACAATCCCCAGCATGCTTACCCGGTCGGCGATCGGTTCATTATCTTAAAGCGGGGGCGGGCCTTGGGGAATTGGACCAAGGCTGAACTCAGCCAGGAAGCGATGGTTCAGCATATGTCCGGCGCGGAGGAGCTAGAGATTCTGACCAGCGAGCTGCAGCAAATCACGCGCCCGGACGCCGAGAGCCAAGTTGCGGCGACCACCAACGGCTAGGGGCTTGGTCTCGATGCGTTCGACGCTGGTCTCGCTTTCCGCTGCATTAATGAGTCTCAGTCTGCTGCTGGCTGGCTGTGGACAACCACCCTCCCGCACATCGCAACCCTTGCCCCGTCTCCTCGTTGACGATTCCGTTGCCGGCGATTTCGATGTCCTCGCTCAGGCGACCTGGCACCAATTCCTCGCCGTCTTCCGCGCCCGCGCCGGCTGCTTCGGAGACGTCCATCTGCATGCCACGCAGCAACTGGCAAACCGCGCAATGTACGAGCCAAAAACGGCAACGGTGACCGTTCGCGTCCCCGGCACGCCCGCAATGCTTCAAAGCGCTCTGATTCACGAGTGGGCGCACCATATCGAGTTCTCATGCCCTGCGCAAAAGGAAATGCGTCCCGCCTTTCTTGCGGCCCAGGGATTACGACCCGATACTTTGTGGCGTCCCGACGACACCCCCGCCAATACACCTGAAAGCGCATGGGCCAACATCCCATCGGAGCAATATGCGGAAGCGACCATCGAGGTCGTGCTCGGCAGCCGCCCGATCCCCACGACCGCACAGGTGAGTCCTGAGGCAGTGCGGGTCATCGCGCAGTGGGCCGCCGGCCATTGAGGGTAGGTGCTCTGAGCCATTATCTTCGACGTATGTGGGTCGTCGCGTATCTGCACCTCCGCTGGCGCGCTGCCCGACACCCTGCCGCCGTCCATGGCGAAAGGCTTCGATGGGCATCGAGCGGAAAAACTCGGGCTGAGGGAGGCAGTCGCTCAACGGCCGGCCTACTCGTCTGGGTGTCGTTTCTTGTCTAGAATGGCGACCAAAGGAATTGATCTTATGGAACCAGGCTTGCTCAAGCGGCGGGAGCGCCGCCCCGGAGACACACATGCAAAATACCACCGATGAATCGGACCTTTTGAACGAGGATAAGCATCTCTTGGAGCAAGGTCGCCGGCGCCTGGCGCTGCCTGAGGCCGTCAGCCAAGTGTCCACATCGCTGCGCGCTGCCCGGAGCCTCAAAGACATGCTTCGGATTCTCGCGGACGAGACCTCGATCATGCTCGACGCGGCCGCGGTAACCGTCTGGCTCTACAACTCCTCAAAAGACGAACTGTACCAGGCCGCGGCGAGTGGTTTTCCCAATATGGCTCTGCGCCTCAAGCCCGGCGAGGGCATCGCCGGTCAGGTATTCTTGTCCGGCGAAGCGCACATCTCGCGCGATTTCAAGAACGACCCGCGCACTCACGAATCCGCGCGCGTTCAGGTCCGCGCCGGCCTCGCGGGCGCCGCCGTGCCGATCCGCACCGACAAGCAAACGGTTGGCGTCTTTTTTGCGTCGGTCGTCTCACCCCGTGAATTGACGGACGATCAAGTCCGTCTTCTCAATATCCTGGCCGATCTGGCCGGCGTCGCCATCCACCGCATGCAGCAGCATGAGATGACCGAGCTGCGCCTCCAGCGTCTCGCCACGCTCCGGTTGGTCGATGCGGCCATGAACGCCAGCCTTGATCTGGAAACTGTTTTGGAGATTTTGCTTGACCAAGTCGTTTCGCAGCTCAACGTGGACGCGGCCGCCGTCTTTTTGATCAGCCCCACGACCCATCTGCTCGAGTTCGCGGCCGGCCAAGGTCTGACCACCACGGCACCTGACCTGGGAGAGCTCTCTCAGCCCAATAGCCTGGCCGACCGCGCGGTCCAGTCCCGCCAGATTGTCCATGTATCCGACCTTTCCACCGAACCCCAAATGCATCCCTTGACCGAGCAAGATCTCTTCGTGTCCGGATTGGCTGTCCCTCTGATTACTGGTACCCGCATCCTCGGCGTGCTCGATGTCTTTCAGCGGATGCGCTTCGACCCCGATCGCGAATGGTTAGACTGGCTCGACATGCTCGCCCATCAAGCGGGATTGGCCATCGACCACGCACTCCAATTCCAAGACTTGCAGCATGCCAACGCCGAATTAACCTCGAGCGTCGATGCGATCGTCGGCACGTGGGGCCGCGCCCTCGACATCCTCGAGAATGAGCCTGAAGGTCACTTGGACCGGCTGGCCGACATCACCGTTCAGCTCGCCCGCGCCATGGGCCTCCACGACGAAGAACTGTTGCACGTCCGTCGCGGGGCTCTCCTTCACGACGTCGGCATGCTTCTCATCCCTGGCCGCGTGCAGTTCAAGCGCGAGCCTCTTACGGACCTAGACCTGCAAGTCTTGCGTCGTCACCCGTTCTTTGCCTTGAACCTATTCCAATCAGTACCCGACCTCCGCCCCGCCCTCGAAATACCTTATGGCCACCACGAAAAATGGGACGGTACCGGTTATCCGAATCGGCTCAAAGAGTCGAGCATCCCGATCGCCGCACGCGTTTTTGCGGTCGTGGACGTCTGGGACGCTCTTCAATCCAGCCGGGTCTACCGCGCTGCCTACCCCGAGGCCAAGGCGCGCGAAATGATCGGCCAGCTCTCGGGCACGCATTTTGATCCGAAAGTGGTCGCAACTTTTTTGGGAATGGAGGTCCTAACCTAGGAGAGCTGGGGCGGCGCTTGCCACTTGCGGTCTCCCGCGGATGGATGCACGGTGTGAGTAGGGGCGTTCGCCTCTGCGAGGACGGTGACCCAACGATCGAACTCGTCAAGCGTTTCACACGTTAGGATGTGCATGCGCAGCGAGGCCGCTTCACGTAGATCGTTGATATAGCGGATGGCGTGCTTGCGAAAGAGAATGAGCCCCAGGCGCGGTCCGTAAAAATCCAGGTTAAGGGCGAGGTGCCGCCGCATGAGAGCAATCTTGTCATCAACGCCGATCGCGTGCCGGTCTTTGCGAGAAAAAATCCAGGGATTGCCCATCGCGCCTCGGCCGATCATCACCCCATCACAGCCCGTCTGAGCTTTGATCCGCTCAATGTCCGCGACCGTCTTCACATCGCCGTTGCCAAGGACGGGAATGCTCACCGCTTGCTTGACCTCGGCAATCGCATCCCAGTCGGCGTTCCCGGTGTATCCCTGAGCTTTCGTTCGCCCATGGACGGCAATCAGGCTCGCTCCGCTCTCCTCGAGAATCTTGGCCACCGTCACATAGTTGCGCGTATTTTCGTCCCATCCCAGCCGTATCTTGCCCGTTACCGGGATCTGCAAAGCGCGCGAGAGCCGCAGAAAGAGCCGCCTTATCTTTTCTGGGTCGCGGAGCATCCCCGATCCGGCCCCTTTCGCAGCAATGTCGCGAACATAGCAACCCATATTGATGTCGATGATACTCGGTCCAAGTTCCTGAAGCCGCAGCGCCGTTTCGACGACGCGGGTCTCCTCGTACCCATAGATTTGAAAAGTGATGGGTCGTTCGCTCGGGTCGTAGGTGAGCTTTCTCCTGATAATGTCGCCCGCCTTGTTACACGATAGGCTGTCCACATTCACGAACTCGGTGTAGGACATGGCGGAGCCCAGTTCACGGCACAAGAGACGAAACGGCATGTCCGAATAGCCATCCATCGGCGCGAGGATGAGATCGCCGTAGATCGGTATCGGCCCGACAGAAAAGTGAGGCCGCTGGTGCACCGGCGGCCGGGTGAGATCCATTCCTTTATCGCTCATGGCATGACTTTTTGTCTCTAGATCGGCTCATCGGCCGATCCCGCAGACCGCGCGGGATCCGTGCTCCCACCGTCCCCAACGGGCCCCGTGCTCCCGCCGTCCCCAGCGGGTTCCGTGCTCCCGCCGTCCCCAGCGGGTTCCGTGCTCTCGCGGTTTACAGCGGGGTCCAGGCTCTCACCGTCCCCAGCGGGATACGTGCTCTCGCGGTCTCCAGCGGGGTCCAGGCTCTCACGGTTTCCAGCGGGTTCCGTGCTCTCTCGGTCGCCAGCGGAATCCGTGCTCTCGCGGGTTGCAGCGGGATCCGAGATCCCGCGGTCTCCAGCGGGACCTTGGCGCGGTTGGCCGATTGGCTCATTGAGGATCGTCTCCATCACCCGGAAGCCGATGTTGTAATCTCGACTGTCCGGGCTGAGCCCATCCCGGCTGGTGCAGCGCGTTTCACTTGCTCCATCATCCCAGGATCCACCTCGAACGACCTTGGTGTCCTTGTCCAGATTATTGTCCATCCACTCCCATACATTTCCAACCATGTCGAGCGCACCACAGGTGCTCGCGCCCCCCGGGAATACACCTACCGGACTGGTCCCCCCGATGCCGCTTTCGCGAGCGTTCGCCTTGCCCGGGTCGAACTCACCCTCCCAAGGATAATTTCGTCCGTCGGTCGCTCGTGCGGCGCGTTCCCATTCCTGCTCCGTCGGGAGGCAATAGTCCTTGCCGGAACTCGAACTCAGCCACTTACAGTACTCTTGCGCATCTTCCCAGTTCACCAATACGACCGGATGGTTCCCCTTTCCTTCCGGATACGTATGATTCTCCTGGTCCCAGTTGTAGGCCTGTGCCCAATCATTATCCACAAAAGGCACCGGATGGCCCGTGGCGTCCACAAATTTCTTGTACGCAAGATTTGTCACGAGGTACTTGCCAATACGAAAAGGCCGTGGAAAGCGAACCCGCTCCTTTGCCTCTCCATATAGGAAATCTCCCTCGGACACCACCACGGTCTCGGTCAGGTCGCGTGGATCTCCCAGATGGGCCAATGCGTTTCCTGCGGAAACGCGCATGGGGGCCCGATAGGTCTTGGCATCGCCGATCACCTGCAGCAATCGCTTGACGTATCCTTTCGAATCGCTCGCCTCTATCTTTTCGAGCGCCGCGCGCAACCGCGTCGCGTCATTGCTCAACAGATCCTCCCAAATCTTTTGATCAATGGCCGGTTCTGGAGTGAAATCTCCCTGGGGGTTTGCCGTACGCGTCAGAAAGATATAAGGCCGAATATCGGTGTCTCGAAAGCGGACTTTGCCTGCCAAGAGGAGCGCTTTGAGCGCCTTTTCGCGCACGTACTTGCCCACCAGCGTCCCTTCCTCGGCATGCAGTGCCAAATGTGATGCCGACGGCGCATGGGGAATTGGCGCCACGCCCGAGGCCGCATCTTCGCTCTCTCCTCTCGCGGTCTCCTCTTTGGCGGCCGCCGCTTCGCGCTCGAAATAGTCTTCCAGGTCTCCTAACAGGTTGGTATAGTTGCCAATGTCGTTGTAGAGCTTGGGATAGCGCATCTGGATGACCACGATCTTGGCGAGGAGCCCAGGGACGATGCTCCGCTTGAGGCCGGGGCGTTCTTCTGCGAGCGTCCAGAGCAGCCGGTAGACATTCATCGTCTGCTTGATCTGACGCGGGTTAGGCTCGAGCCCGGCGGCAAAGATAGGCGCCAGGTTCCGAGGAAAACTTGCACGAATCTCCGCTTCGATGAACTTTTGGATATCTGTCCTTTCCAAAGGAGGCAGATTGAAGGGGACCTGGACGATAGTCTTCAGATAGTCATCACCGCTCACGAGGGCGTTGTACGTCTTTCCCGCGTATTTTGTCTCGATCCCCTTTTCCACGACCGAGCGGTCGACGCCCAAAATGAACACGCATCCCGGGACGTCCATGAACAACTTGATGCTTTCCAGCACCTGGACAGCGTTTTCAGGCAAACAGTGATCGAGGTCGTCGATAAAGATGGCCACAAAAGGTCTGCCCGTCTTTTCCAAGAAGCGTTGGATTGCTCGCCCGAACCGTTCCTGAAACTGTTCGAGCGTCCTCGCCGCCTCTTCGCGCATGCGCACTCTTTCGTGCTGCAGGGCCGCGAGAATCGCGTTCGGGTCTCCTCCGTCCGCCCAAGGTCCTGTCGACACCCTCTTCAGGAACAGAATGCTCGGGATAAAAGAAAGGGATAGCTTGACAACCCCTTTGGCCGTCGCCTTGGTCAATTGGCTCCAATCAATCTCTGCTCCACCCAGTGTCTCGTGGTCCGTGGTTTGATAGAGCTGGACCTGCAGCTCGTCTAGTTCCTTGCGCGCTTCCTCTTCTTCTTCGGGCAAGCGGTCCCGCAGTTCGCGCAGCACGGCGACCAGGAGAGACCGCCACAGTGCTTCTTCTTTGTCATATTTCCACGCATCAAACCACACGGTCTGCGCCTTTGCCTGGTCCAAGTCTTGGCGCATCATCATCATGAGACTGGTCTTGCCGCTGCCCCACCTACCAAAGATGCCGACCACAATGGGAGTGTCGGCGCCTTGAATCACACGGACGAGCGTACGCCGATAGTCGTCAAAACCGAGGCGGTCCTGAGTGGTAGCCTTGTCGGTCCAGATAAGAGAGGTCATACAACCTCGCTTGAGGGAATTTCCGTCGCGCTCTTCACATTGTACTCTGGCTCTCGACCGCTGTCAAAGTAAAATTGCCACTCTGATAAATGAGTAAATTTTCATTTTTCGCGCCAAATTTGGCGGCAAATGTAAAGGCCTGCGATCTCGATAGAACGAAATGGGCACTAGACCTAACGAAAGGTAGGGCAAACCCCCATAGACATTTCCTTCCAGCCCCGTATAATGATCTTGTCGCACCGTTCTGGGCAGCCTCGCTTTCCGGGTCCTCGGGATTTCGAGCCTTCGTTGCATCTGTAACGAATTCTTAACCTCGATTCCTTGACGCCTATTCTCGTTTGTGCTATATAATTTTAGAGGGTTACGAGCATCCTTATGTTCACCTTCATGGACGCCCGTCCGAACGACAGCGAAGGTGTGCTCTTCATAGAAAGAAGGTTGTGACACAATGGATAACTCTTCGTTGTATACAGGTAACAGAGGCGGTGAACGCCGAACGAATGATACAGGGCTCTACTCCGGTCGAGAGCGCCGCGCGGCTTTGATGCGCGTCACCTCCAGAAGCGACGAGCGACGTCTGGTCGAGCGGGCATCGGCCCGGGACCGCCAAGCATTTGCGCAACTGTACGACCGGTTCGTCGACAAGATTTACAAATACATCTACTATAAAGTGGGCTCTTCGTCAGAAGCCGAAGACCTGACCGCGCAGACCTTTCTCAAAGCCTGGGAAGCCATCGGGGGCTACCAGTGGACCGAGCGGCCCTTCTCCGCCTGGCTCTACCGGATTGCCCACAACCTGGTGGTCGACTACTTTCGAACCAGGCGAGAGACGACCAACCTGGACGACCTGCCTTCGCTGGAGGAGCGGGGAGCGAGCCTGGAAGAAGTGACGGAGCTGCATCTGACGGCCCAAGTCTTGCAGCGAGCCATCCGGCATCTGACGGCCGACCAGCAGCAAGTGATTCTCCTCCGCTTCCTGGAGGGGTATTCGACCGAGCAGGTGGCCCAGTTGATGGGCAGGCAGCCGGGGGCAGTCCGCACCCTTCAGCATCGCGCCCTCGTGGGTCTCTCGTCTGTCTTCCGCAAAGGCGCAGAAAGACTATGATCCAAATCGTCTTGGACGCTTGTTTGGACGACATCGAGCTCCACAATGCGTCGATCGCCGACTGTCTGGCGAAATATCCAGAGTATGCAGAGGAGCTAAAACCACTCCTTCAGGCGGCAATAGCCGTACGCTCGGCTCCCGATGTGCATCCTTCACCCGAGTTCAAGCAAGCCTTGCGGAATCGTATCCTGCATTTGCCCGATCCCCCCGATCAGGGAACGTCGGCGGCAGAGCAGGAGGGCGATGGCACCGACTCGCGGCAGCGCGATGAGCGGGATGGCAATCTTAGAGTCGAGCCGGATCGAACATTGCCCCCGCAGTTGACCTCGGATCTTCGGCCCGTCCAAGATTGAGCTAGGTCCTAGACGAAACACCCGGACAAACGCCGGGTGTTCTTCTTTTGGTCGCCTTGTCATTTGTAGTCCCTTGTTCTTTGTGCTAGAATCGGGTCATCCAATTTGGAGAATGCCCTGATGCTTCCGCCGACTGCGCCGCCGCCGCACCCCGAGTATCTGCTCCAAACCATTTCCAAGAACGAACTGCCGCGTGAACGCCTGCGCGAGTTTGGCCCCACCATTCTCAAGACAGAGGAGCTGGTTGCGATTATTCTTCGCACGGGCACGCAAGGCGAAAACGTGCTCCACCTCGCCGAGCGCTTGCTGAGAGATTGCGGTGGTCTGGGGAATCTAGCCCGTATGCCCTTTTCCGAGCTCACCCGGGTCAAGGGCCTCGGCGCCGCCAAGGCCACCGAGCTTCAGGCCACGTTCGAACTCGCTCGCCGCTTGCAGCTCGAGTCCCCCGGTGAGCGCGTTGTCGTCAAGTCGCCGGCCGATGCCGCGAATCTGCTCTCGGATATGAGCACACTGGAGCAAGAGACAATGCGCACACTCCTCCTCGACACCAAGAATCGCGTGCTCGGGAAACCCGACGTGTACCGTGGGTCGCTCCACACCACCGTGATTCGCGTCGCCGACCTCTTCCGAGAAGCCATTCGCCAAAACTCGGCCGCCATCATTGTCGCGCACAACCATCCCTCGGGTGACCCGACACCATCGCCTGAAGACGTCGCGGTGACCCGCGAGCTTGTGCAGGCGGGCAAGATTCTCGATATCGACGTGCTGGATCATCTCGTGATCGGCGCGGGGCATCAATTCGTCAGCCTCAAGGAGAGAGGATTGGGGTTTAGTTAGTTGGCAAGCCGGGGGGTTCGATCGTTGCGTGCTCAGCCCGTCAGTCAGCACTTGCGGTCACATTCCAATCACACAAGCGACAATCGGGCCAACCCATTACGGAACTATCGAACCAGAAAACTATTCGACGATTAATCGGACACTGGTGACATACGAGTCATAGTCCCAGCCCGAGGCATAGATCTGAAGCGAGGTGATGTAAAAGGGAGGGGGATCGAGAACGTCCTTTAGGTTCTCTGTCTCAAACGGGTACCACACATCCTGCGGGATCATTTCGCCGTTATTTGTCGGGTTCTTGGCGTCGTTCTGGTAATAAAAGCCGTGCACCCATTCGGCATCATTGCCGGCGGCATCACGGTATCGAAGGCGGAGTATGACCGGATACTCTGAACTCAGGTAGCCGCCCCCCGAGAGGCTCTGAAAATGCAGTCGGATATCTGCTGCTAGACGGACCGTCTGATAGTCCGAAACCTCTCGATTGATCTGACTAATCATGCCGACAATCGCGCTTGTCTGGATCGAGCCCGACCGCTGAATGTGCATCGCATGAATATCCCCCAGGGCGACGATTTCCGCGCTTCCCGGCACGATCCCTGGAGGATTCTGGTTATCAAGGACCGTCCAGCCGCGCGGGAGCGGGTCTTTAAAATCGCCATTGACCATCAGGTCCACGGGTGCGGGCATCGCGGCTAGAGGCGCGTCGCCCTTCCATACGACGGTCCGCTGCCCCCGGCCCACAGTCACCGAACTGCCCTTCGCCGTAACCGTCGCGGTGCCATCCCGCACAGAGATCTGAGACGAGTCCCCGAGGGCTTCGACCGCGTAGCTACCTTCCGTTAAGGAAGCGAGCATATCCCGTGTGGTGATCTCGAAAACGCGTCCCGTCCTGCTCTGCGGCGTCGATTCATACAAGGGGGCGGGCGCGACCCGGACTTGGCCGCGCGCTTCGTCAATCGCCAAATAGATTGGCTGCACCCCCCAACTGAATGCGGCCGTCCGCATATTGCGCAGTGTGATCTGAGTTCCGGGAAAGAGCGTAACCGTACTGCCGTCAAAAAGAGTTACGATTCCGCGCGAGTTCTCATCCACTTCGACCGTGCTTCCCTCGGAGAGCTGTTGGGACTTGCTCACGGCGATGGGCGCGGCGGCGCCTGCTTCCGTGACGCTCGCGGTGCCGCCGACGACCTCCAACGTCGCCTGCTGGGGGGTTTGAGAATACAAGAGATACGAGCGCGCGGTGACAGGGACGGTGGTGAGCAGTGTGAGGAAAACGCCGAACGCGCCAAAGAGGACTATCCAGGCTATGCGTTCGGGATTCTTGCGCATCATAGGGGAATTGTGTTTGGCCTTTCCCAGCCCGTCTTCCAGGCCCAGAAATGCATTTTAGAACCGAATTTCAAATCGTTGGAATTCACCGGTCGGCACGCCCCACTCCGCCTGTACGTTCTCGACGGCAGCAGAGGAAGGTCCCATGCGCGCGGCATCCAGCAACCGCTCCAGCCTGTCACGCGACCCTTCGGCGCAAAAGGACACCGAACCATCTGACTGGTTGCGCACAAAACCCACCAACCCCAATTCTGTGCCGCGCCGTTGCAGAAACCAGCGATAGCTCACTCCTTGGACCAAGCCTGTAACAGTTGCACACAGACGAGCGGTTGCAGTCAAGACATAAATCCTGAGACGGTGATCGCTCTTATTATACTCTTTCTCTAACACGGGACAAATCAAGAGGACGGATGATAACGGTACAAGAGGCACGGGAGTTCTACCAAGGGGCAGAGAGCGCCCACGACTTTGACCACGTCTTGCGCGTGGTGGCGTTGGCCGAGCGCCTTGCCGAGGCTGAGAAGGCGGACCAGGAGATCGTGCGCACCGCCGCTCTCTTGCACGACATCGCCCGAGCGGACGAGGACCAGATGCCCGGAAGCGATCATGCCCAGATGGCCGCCGAGCGTGCCCGCGCCATTCTGCTCCAGCGGGGTGTACTCCCCGAACGGGCGGATGCGGTCGCCCAGGCCATTGCCGCGCACCGCTTCCGAGGCGCAGTAGCTCCTCAGACGCTCGAAGCCAAAATCCTGTTCGATGCTGACAAACTGGATTCGATTGGGGCCATCGGGGTCGCCCGTGCATTCGCCGTCTCCGGCGCTCTGAGCCAGCGTCTCTGGACAGACGTCGCTAGCGATGCCACGGCAACCCGCGACCAACGCAATTCAGAGCACTCGGCAGTGGCCGAATTCATAGTGAAACTGAGCAAGGTGCGCGACCGGGTCTATACTCCCTCGGCCCGTCGCATCGCGGATGAACGTCACTTTTACATGGCCTCCTTTTTTACCCGCTTGGGCCAAGAGATTCGAGGAGAGCTGTGAGATGTCTTTGCCAGGCCTGAAACCTTTTGATTGCGGCCCGCATCCAAAGGATGGGATGCGTGTCAACCGATAGAGACCTTGTTCGGGCAGCACAGGAAGGCGATCAGCAGGCTTTCCGGGAGCTCGTCCTCCGGTATGAGAACCGCATCTATCATCTTGCGCTCAGGATGCTTCATGATCCGCAAGATGCCGAAGATGTCTTGCAGGAAACGTTCATAAGTGTCTATCGTCACCTAGAGTCATTTCGCGGGGACGCCGAGTTCTCGACCTGGATCTACAGGATCGCCACGAACGCCAGCTTGATGAAACTGCGGTCCAAGCCCACGACGACGTCTCTGGACGAACAACTCGCCGACGCAGAGGAGGACTTGCCTCCGCGCGAACTGGTCGATTGGTCGGCGGCGCCCGAGCAATCCCTGCTCACAACGGAGGTGCGCTCCGAAATGGACCATGCTCTGACGCAACTCCCTGAGACATTGCGCGCGGTGTTTGTGCTGAGAGATATGGAAGGCCTTTCCATCGAAGAGACGGCAAGCGTGCTCGACATCAGTGTTCCAAATGTCAAGACGCGTCTTCATAGAGCCAGGCTGGCCCTCCGTGCCGCTCTCTCGGACTATTTCGCCGAGAGACAGCGCTGAGCACGCCCACGAAGGAGAGCTGTGAAATGAACGAAATAGGCCAAAGCTGCCATGACCTCAAGGCTCAGTTATCCGATTTTATCGACGGGGAACTGGACGAGGCCATGTGTCACGAAATCCAACGGCATCTCGAGGGCTGCGAGAACTGTCGCGTCATGGTGGACACCCTCAAAAAGACAATCATGCTTTACCGCAACGAACCGCCCGGAACAGTGCCCACAGAAACTCATGAGCGCCTGTGGAAGGTGCTTCGCCTCGAAGAGCTCAAGGAATCCGGCCGGGAGGACAGGGCGTGAATTCTCGCTCAGATTCTACCCTTGCTTGATAGTCCCTGCCTCACTTTTGGCAATGAGGACCTACCTACGACTCGGCCCAGCCTGTTCAGCTGCGCCGAGTCGTTTTCTTTCCTGTATCCTTTACACTCTCGCCGCATCTAAAGAGTAAACGGCGGTACACCATTATCTCAAACCTGACCGGAGCAAGCCCATGTCTGCAAAAGAGGAAATCACGTCACTTGAGAAAGAGCTGGAGCAGCTTCAATCCCAGCTCCCGCGCCATTCGATTTCTCCATCAATCCAAGCGCGGATCGACGAATTGGAAGAAACCATAGCCGAGCTCAAAGAAAAGGCAAACGCCCCCCAGCGCGGCAACAGCCTTGATTCATAGGGCACATCTTGTTGACGCGCGCCGCTTAGACGCTATAATTGCATTGACTCGTCCGCGCTCTTGAGCAGTCGCGCGCGGGCAGCCAAAAAGCCTCTGTTGGGCAGCCTCACGTCATGGGCTTGCGCTGCGAGAGGCTTGTTTCATTTTCGGACAGAGTATCATGGACAAAGTAGAGAACAGATCGTCCTGCCTGCTTGCTCCCTTCGCCGTCCTCTGGCGCTTCACGGCCTGGATCATTGGGGCCGTAGGCCGCATCGTCGCCCTCGTCATCGGCTTCATCTTCATCCTCATAGGGGTCCTCGTAAGCATGACCATCATTGGACTGCCTTTCGGAATTGCGCTCCTCATTTTGGGCAGCATGTTGATCTGGCGTGGCTTGTTCTAGAAACTCGACCTTCCATCGGACCGAGAAAAAGAAGGGCGCAAAGAGCCAGAGTAAACTGCTCTTTGCGCCCCTGCCTTACTGCATAACCCGCACGCTATTTGGCAGC
This sequence comes from Chloroflexota bacterium, assembly GCA_023381515.1. The sequence continues at coordinate 66,712 of JAMCQI010000035.1, forward strand.
CCCTGCCGTCTCCAGGACCGTCCGGATATTCTGCTCCGGCGTATCAATGGGGATCACGCACCCACCCGCCAGAATGAGCCCCCGGCCGTTCACCTGCTCGATGGCATTTCGCACCTGCTGCACGATCGCATTGTTCGCCTCCCGATCAGCAGGGTTTCCTTGAAGCGTCCCCCACTCGTCGATCCCGCCCACCAACAACCCTCGATACTGGGCGCGTGCTTCCGCTAGGGAGGGTTCCGTCCGGCGGTCGTGCCAATTGATCGCTTGCACCGGCCACTGGCTCAGCGGCTCAAAGTAGATGTTCAGCCCGTGGATGTGGAGGAGGATGAACTCGGCTTGGGCGGCCGTGAGAGCCTCGACGACCTCCAGATCGTACGGCTCGCCAAACCGTTGGAATTCTTCCAACGTAAGATACTTGGGCGTTGCCATTTGCGTCGCAAAAAAGATCGCCGATGCCCCCGCCCGCAAGCTCTCGGTCGCGAAGCGGATGGTCGTTTCCGTTAGCGCTCTCAGGACGCGGTGTAAGAGGACCGGTTCGGCGCGCAGGTCCTCCATCAGGCGCTCACCCGCGAGGTTATGTGCCGTGTTGAGCGGGGCGAAGACAGTCTGCAAGATGGGCACCTCCGCCCCCAATGCTTGGCGGATAAGCTTGATCGCGGCGGCCTCGCGCTGGAATACCGGGTTGGACGCGTCGAGCGCGCCGATCCTGTTCCAGTCAGAAATCGAGTTCACCGGCCGTGACACATAGGTGCGTGTTCCCTCGCGATTCTGTCCGTCGCGAAAAGTCGCCCCGTACATCTCGGCTGGATAGCCTGACGCGGGCGTTACCTTGACCAAGTCGAATTCATACTTGTTTTGGAACTCGACCACGCGGCGGGCGAGCCCTTCCGCGCTCAGGTCGTCGTTTGGAAAATGTCGCCATAGGGCGACCGGCGTGTGGTCGACCGGCTCGCCGCGCATGGCGGCGCTGATGCGTTCGCGATGATTCATCTTTATCCTCAATCTCGATCGTTACTTCCTCAACCTCTCCCTCTGCAATCCGGAATCCTCTGACCGTGGCTTGGGCCGGGTCCATGAGGGAGATCAACAGATAGAAAGCGTCGGGATAGAACGCTCGGGCAATGTCGATTGGCGACGGATACGCGGGGCTGGCTGGATGCGAGTGATAGATCGCGAGCATATCCCATGCGTGCTCGTCCATATCCTGCAAAGCGTGCAATTGTTCATGCGGATCGGCAAGATAGCGGACGTTGGCTTCGCTCTCCACATTCTTGAGCGGATAGACCATCAGCGCGCGTCCATCCTTGCCCGCAATAATCCCGCAAGTTTCGCGCGGCGCCTCCCGCCGCGCCTGCTCAATCAGTTGCTCCAACTGCTCCCGCGTCAATTGCATCGCCGTGCCACCTCATGCGGCGTACACAACCTGCCCGCCGGCGATCGTGTACTCTATCTTGGTTTCCAGAATCTCGCGCGGCGGAATGGAAAAGATGTCCTGCGACAACACGACGCAGTCGCCCGGGGCGCCATTCTCTCCCTGCCCGGAGCCGGCTCGAAGGGGGCGCGTGTAAGCTCCCACTGCTTCCTCCACCGAGACACGCTCTTCGGGAAACCAGCCGCCCGCCGGGTCGCCGTCTACTCGCTGGCGAGTCACCGCCGCATGAATGCCGGCCAGCGGGTCAAGAGTTTCCACCGGGCAGTCGCTCCCGAATATCAGCTTCGCCCCGGCGCCGAGCAGGCTCCGGAATGCATAGGAATAGCGAGCCCGTTTTCCCAGCAGTCTTTCTGCCATCCGGTAATCGCTGGGCGCGTGGATTGGCTGCATGGAGGCAGTTACGTTCAGTTCCTTGAAACGGGGCAAATCTGCCGGATCGATGTGCTGGACATGCTCAATTCGTAACACCGCCGTGTGCATTTCGCGACGCAACTTTTCGTACGCGTCCAGCACATCCCGGATCGCTCTATCCCCGATCGCATGCGTCGCCACCATGAGGCCGGCATTCGCGGCGGTGACCGCAAGCCGCTCGATCTCCTCCGGGGGTGTCACGGCGACTCCACAATTCCCCGGCTGACCCTCAAACGGTTCCAGCAGATGAGCTGTCTGAGAACCGAGCGAACCGTCCGCGAAAATCTTGACTCCCCCGATCCGCAGCCATTCATCCCCCAGACCCGTTTGCAGACCCAACGCGACCGCGTGTTCCAAGTTTTCCACAGGAATCATGTGCAGGACGCGCAAATTCAAAAGGCCTTTGCTGTGCAGGCTTTGAAAAGCCTTGAGTGCATTCGCTCCTTCAACATTATGAATCCCCGTCAACCCAAGCCGGTGCGCTCTCCGAATCGCGTCCAGCAGGGGCTTTTCTGAAACCTTGTCCGCGTCAAAGCCGATGGGGCCAGACACGAGCTTCATCGCGTTTTCTCGCAACAACCCGGTAGGCTCGCCCTCTGCGTCTCGCTCGACGACGCCTCCGGCCGGATCCGCGGTCTCGCGGCTGATGTGTGCCATCTTCAGAGCTGCGCTGTTCAGCCAGACCGAATGGCCGTCCTTACGGTCAAGGACAACCGGATTCCGCGGTGCTGCACGGTCGAGCGGGGCCTTGGTGGGGAAGCGAGGATCTGTCCAATCTTGGTGATTCCAGCCTGATCCCAAAATCAATTCGCCCGGCTCTGCCCTGCGAACGCGTGCCTCCACTCGCGCGACCGCTTCCTCCAGAGAGCGCGCGCCTTCGAGTTGGACACGCGCCATCCCCATCGCATACCCTGTGAAATGAATGTGCGAATCCACCAAGCCCGGAATGACCGTACGCTCCCGTAAGTCGATCACCTCTGTCCGCGGCCCGCGCTGCGCGATGGCGTCTTCGCCCAAAGCCAGCACGCGCCCATTTGAAAACGCGATCGCGCGGGTCAGCGGTTGTGCCGCGTCCATCGTGTGGATCTTGCCATTTAAGAGGAGAAGGTCTGCCACGGGTCTGATTATACGCGCGGCCTGATAGAATGCAAGGGCTCCCAAAAACAAGAGCGAGCCACTCTCCATCTAGAGTGCGGCCCGCTCTCCTCCGAAATCCAGAGCCAAGCTCTAATTCAGCGTTGCGCAGTCTGCAATTTGCAGTCCTAGGCTCCTTCGAACTGCACCATCGTGTATATGTCATAACCCTTGAGCCGGTCTCTGCCGTGGAGATCTGTCAGCTCAATCAAAAAGGCCAGCCCGGCGATCTTCCCGCCCAGCTTCTCAAGGAGGGTAATCGCCGCCTTTGCCGAACCGCCGGTTGCCAGCAAGTCATCGACGATGAGGACCTTTTCTCCCGACGAGATCGCGTCCTTATGGACCTCAAGTGTGTTTGAGCCGTATTCAAGTGAATAGGAGAGAGAAAGCTTTTCCGCCGGCAACTTGCTCGGCTTACGGATCGGCACAAAACCCGCACCCAACTCGTAGGCCAGAGGGGCGCCAAAGATCCATCCTCTCGCCTCGACCGCCGCGACGACGTCAATCTCCGTGTCTTGATAGTGTTCCACCATCGTATCGATGGCTTCCTGAAAAGCCTCCCCATCTCGGATCAGAGTGGTGATGTCTCGGAAGAGGATACCTTCGACGGGGAAATCGGGGATTGTGCGGATGAGGCGTGCCAAATCCATGGAGAGCCTCCTACGCGCTCGGGGAATTTTGGGAGGGGCATTACGCTTCGTGTCACCACTCCCGTGCGATTCTACGCGAAAAGGCAGAAAAATGCAAATCCCCCCGGGATGTGTTATAATAACCTTGTATTCAGCGCGCCGCCGGAGGCTTGTGGCAAAGGTTTACCCCTCGATCATCTGCTCTGCGATTCTCACCGTGTTGACCACGGCCTGCGCAGTCTCGGGCCTGCCTCAGATAGAGCCTACGGCGACGGTGCCCGGCCCCACGAGCGTCAAGCCAACGCAGATCGCGAACTTGCCAACCACAATGACCGCGCCCTCGCCGACCCGTGCGCCGACTACATCCGATGGCATCATTACTCTGAGCGTATGGATGGTCGAAGATGTCGCTCCGAGTGACACTCCGGCCGGCAAGGTTCTGCTCAATCAGATAAACGCTTTTTCTGCCCAGAGCCCGTCTATCCGCCTCGAGTTGGCGACAAAACTGGCATCCGGCAAAGGCGGCCTGCTTGACTTTCTGGAGACGACCCGAGCGGTTGTACCGGCCCGCCTGCCCGATGTCATCGCGCTGGAAATGGCCCAGGTGCCGTTGGCGGCGGGTGAGGGCATCTTGCAGCCTTTAGACAGCTGGCTTCCGGCCGATGTCACCGGCGATTGGTTTCCTTTTGCCGTCCAAGCGGCCCGCTACCAAAATCACTGGATGGCCGTCCCTTTCGCGGCAGATATCCAGCACTTGGTTTATAACAAAGCGGCTGTCCGCCGGGTGCCCCAAACCTGGAATGATTTTCTCAGCCAAAAGGGCACCCTGCTCCTTCCGTTAGGCGGAGATGACGCGTTTCTTTTGCAATATTTGGCCCAGGGCGTCCCATTTTTGGACACGAATAACCAGGTGGCTCTCGATGGAAATGCCACAGCCCAGGTGTTGAGTTTCCTGAAACGCGCTCATGACCAGGGACTGATACCGGAAAGCGCACTGTCTCTCAAGAGTGTCGATCAAGTCTGGCCCGGCTTTGCTGCCGGCCAGGTTTCCATGGCGCAGGTCTCGGCTTCCCGGTACTTGATGGAGCGTTCCAAATCGTCGAATTATCTCTACGCGCCTATGCCAACTCGCGAGGGGAAGGTGGCTACTCTGTCGACCGGCTGGGCCTTTGCGGTGGTCACCAGCGACCCGGCTCGGCAGGCCGCCAGCATGCAATTCATCCGCTGGATCACCCAGGGAGAACATCTCGCGCCATGGTTGCGTGCAGATCATCTCTTGCCCGCCAGCCGCTCGGCCGTGCCGCTCGCCGTGGACCCGCCCGACTATGCCGGGTTCATCTCGGACGAACTGGAGCATGCCTCGTCTTTGCCTTCCGCTTCCAGCTACGCGACGCAAGCCGAGGCTTGGCGCTCAGCCATCGCGGCCGTCTGGAAAGGGCAAATGACTCCGGAGCAAGCGGCCCGCACCGCCGTGGCGGCCAAATAAGTAAAGCGTGGAAGGATTGATAGATGTTTGAGACCTCCCTCCGCAACGAAGGACAACGTCGCCTGTCGGAGATTGGAGTTGCAGACCTGCTGGTTGGGATCCCTAGTTACAAGAACGCTGAAACCATTGGCCACGTCGTCGAGACCGCCGGCGACGGAATGTTGGTGCACTTTCCCAAATTACGACCCGCCATCGCCGTCGTCGACGGAGGATCGTCCGACGAGACTGTCCATGTCGCGGCCAATCGTCCGCTCCCTCCAACCGTTCGGCGCATCGTCACGACCTATCAGGGCATTCAAGGCAAGGGAAGCGCCGTGCGAGCTATTCTCGAAATTGCCCGCGCCCTGGGCGTCAAGGCCTGCATCATCCTCGAAGCCGACCTCACGAGCTTGACACGCGATTGGATCCAGCGGCTCGCGGCTCCCATCCTCAATCGCGAGTTCGACCTCGCCATCCCGTGGTATGCCCGTCCACTCGTCGAAGGCGGCGTCAACGATCTCCTGGGTTACCCACTCACACGGATGCTCTACGGCTCCGACCTGCGTCAGCCTATGGCCGGCGATTTTGCGGTTTCGGGAGAGCTCGCCGCGCGGATCCATGACCGCGATGTGTGGGAGACCGATGTCGCCCGCCAGGGAATTGGCATATGGCTAGCCACGATCGGCATCAACGAGAACATGAAAATGTGCCAGGTCCGGCTTGGCCCCAAGATAGAGCACAAGAAGGAAGCGCCGATCCTGATTGATCCGACCTTCGTCCAGACGGTGGGTACCCAGTTCCGCATGATGGATATCTACAAGAAACGCTGGCCCCTCCCGCACGAAACGCGCTCGGTACCCATCTATGGAGAATCGGACAAGTTGCCCGAGCCGGCCAAACTCACCGGGACCATCACGATGGACATGCTGAACGACGCCTTTCATTCGGGCGCGCGGCGCACCCGCCGCCTGTGGCGAACCGTTCTTGCGCCCAGCAATCTGGAGCAGGTCTTTGATCTTGCCAATCGACCGCGTGGGGGATTGCGGTTTCCACCCGACTTGTGGGCACGGGTGGTCTTTGATTCTGCCGTCGTCTACAATAAAGGGGAAAACGACCCGGATAAGGTAGCGCTCGGCCTGCTGCCGATGTACTATGCCCGCGCGGCAACCGTGCTCAGAGAGACTGGGGCCAAGCTCGACGCGGTTGAACAGGCCATTCAAGAACAAGCACGCGTTTTCGCAGAGCAGAAACCCTATCTTCTCTACCGCTGGGATACTTTTGTACCTTGGGCGGTGGACGGAGTGCGATAAGAGGAAGAAGATGAAATTAGAACGCAAGCTTTTCTGGCTGGGACTGGTCGTGGCATTCGCCATGGGTCTGACGGCTCTGGCATCGCTGACGGCCGCCCCGGCGCACGCCCAAGGGCCAAATATCGACGACGAAGTGAACCGGATAGCCAAGAATCTCTACTGCCCCGTCTGCCCGAACACTCCCCTCGACGTTTGTTCGACGCAGGCGTGTGCCCAGTGGCGCGCCCTGATCAAAGAAAAACTGCAACAGGGCCAAACGGAGCAACAGATACGCGATTACTTTGTGGCTCAATACGGTCAGGTGGTCTTGGGGGCCCCTCCCCCACAAGGATTTAACTGGCTGGCCTACATCCTGCCTGTCATTGGCATAGTGATCGGGGCGGCCGTTGCATGGTTCACCGTGCGGCAGTGGCTGGTCGGCCGCAGTTCACGCGCGGCGCCCGCCGACGCCCCGGCGATTCCGGAGGAATACGCCGAGCGCATCGAGAAAGATTTGAAGGAGTACTAGTTTGCCGCGTTGGCTACAAACAACCGTTTTTGTGTTGGTCATTGTTGTGATCGGTTTCTTTGCGTTTGGTCTCAAGGCCCGTGGGGAGATCCAACCGTCCGCAGGGCCGGCCCCTGATTTCACACTCAAGACGTTTGATAACCAGACTGTCCACCTGGCCGACTTGCGGGGCAAGGTCGTGGTCGTCAACTTTTGGGCCTCCTGGTGCGGTCCTTGTCGCGATGAGGCGCCTTTCCTCGAAAGCGCCTACCAGCAGTACAAGGACCGCGGCGTCGTCTTCATCGGCGTCGATTGGGTGGACCCTGAGCCGGACGCCCGAGCCTACATCAAACAATTCAACATCACTTATTTGAATGGCCCCGACCTTGGCACAGCCATCGCTCCCCTCTACCGCATCCGCGGCGTGCCCGAGACTTATTTTGTCGCCAAGGACGGCACCCTGGCAGGCAATTCCCTCGGCCCCATCGCGCCTGACAGCTCCTATATGACCGACCAGCAATTCACCCAAAAACTGGACGAACTCCTCGCGCAAAAATAGAGGGTGTGAGCATAGCAGGGGGCTCGGCATCGCCGGCGATGCCGAGCCCCCTCTACATCCATGCGCCATCTTCACTGGAGCTATCTCCGCTTGCTCCACACTCCCCAGCCGATCAGCCCCAGAACCGTTATCGCTAGTAATGCCTCGCCCATCTTGAACGAGCCGGGATCGTAGACAAACCGCACGTGATGCGTCCCCGCCGGGACCGCTACTCCCCGGAACAAGAAATCCGTCCGGAGGACGCTGACCTCCTGATCGTCCACCCATGCCCTCCAGCCCGGGTAGAACACTTCGCTCAAGACAAGTATGCCCGCCTGCTCCGCGCTTGTTTCGACCACAATCTCATTCGGTCCGTAGCCCACAATTCTCGCGTGGCCTCCGGTTCCCCGCCCGGTCCCGACCGCCGTTGGACTTGAGCTATCCAGCGGGTTCTTGCCCTCTACGACGGCCGTCTGCGCGGGATCAAAGCCATTGGCGTGGATCGCGTCCAAGGCCTGGCCCTGCCCCACCGCGACCACCTTGGAGACGAGCGAGGCGCGCGGCAGCGCCTGCACATTTTCGAAAATGTCGAACGACGGGTCGCCCCCATACGCGAGCTGGAACTTGGTCCGGTCGAGCGGCACTCCCTTGCGCCCGATCAGATACCGTATGTTAAGCAAGTCATACAGCGCGGTCGAGCGGCTACCCAGCGACTGCCAATAGCGATCAAAATCGGCCAAGACGAGTGGGTTATCGCCGTTGATATCGTACAGGCCGTGCAGGATGGAGGCGTCCGCGGGCCAAGCGCTGTCCACCCCGGTCCCGCGCGCGTCGATTCGAGATAGGCCGGCATTGCCCTGGAGAAACGCGACCGCCTCCGGATGGCTGTAGGCGCGCGTGGGATCTTCCGTGCTGACATCCACATTCGCCCCGAGCGAATAAAGATCAAAAAAGACGAGCGCGAGCGCGAGAATCGCCCATGTCCGGCGATGGAAATATCGCGTCGCCCGCGCGAGGATCAAAGCGACCGACAGAGCCAAGAGCAAAATGAACAACGCCATCCCGTTCGCGGCATTCGCCATCCGCTCAAACAAGACCGGGTCCTGTCCCTGCCCCAAGATCAATATGACATACGTGGTCGCTCCCGCCGTCGCCGCAATAATCCCAAACGCCCACGGCGCCGCGCGCACAAACCGCTTGAACCGAATTTCGCTGGCCCTCGGGAGGGTATGCAGCATTTCCTCAAACCCAAAAGCCGCGAGGACGGCCAGCGCAAAGTCAAACAGATAGATAAAGCGGGCCGGGGCGCGCAGCTGTCCAAACCCCGGGACGAACTGGTAGAGCCAGCCGTGCAAAATGCCATATCCGCCCAACGCCAAGCCCAGTCCGATCAATGCCAGCAAACCGAACGCTCGCGTTGGACGATCACGGCGCAGGATGAGCGCGAGGAGGACAAGAAGGAGCGGGAGAATGCCCAGGTAGCCAACCTCGACGCGCGGCCAGGGCGCCCATGCATTCTGCGGCCCCCGCCCAAAAAAGCTGGGGACCACGAGGCCGATCAATTCAGCGGGGGGTAGAGAATAATCCGCCGCTTGCTCATAGCTGAATTCTGCGCGCACTGTGTGCTGCGACATCTCGATGCCCGGCAGCAACGTCGGCGCGCTCAGTCCAAAGGCGACCACGCCCAGGAGGACGAGCAACAGGAGAGGATAGGCAGCTGATTGCGCCCAATCCACGGCATTGGAACGATTGCTCCCCGCCAAGTGCCCGGGGTCTCCGCTTCGCTCCGAGATTGCAGCTTGCAGATTGGACCTGGCGGTGTCGCTCCTCTGCTCCTCCGCCCCCTTGCCCTTTGGCTTCTTGCGCTCTGTCATCTCCCATATCGCAAGCAAGACCAGTGTCATCACGATAAACAGAAACGCTTGCGGATGACCGGCGAAGAATGCGAATGCGAGGAACACTCCTCCCACCGCTGCCAGGCTGGGCCGCCGGTCCGTCACCCCCCTGCGATAAAAGAGCAAGACGAGCGGCATCCAAGCCGCCACAGCAATCAAATTCAAATTTCCAAAATGCGTCACGAACAAGTCGCTGAACTCGAACGCCACAGCACCAAAGAGCGCTGCGGCCATCGACAGCTGCTCGCCAGCAATGCCCCCAGTCTCAGATTCTGTCTTGCCTCCTCTGGGCTCCCCGAACTCCTCGCGGTTTCCAGCGAGGTGGTCCCCTTCTCCCTTGCACTCTCTCCATCTACCCCATCGCAAGAACGCGTACATCCCTGCTCCCGCAATGAAGAAATGTAGGATCGAGAGCAGTTCCAAGTCGCGGAAAGTCAGCGGGGAGGAAAGGAAAAAAGTGAGGAGGTTCAGAGGATAGAAAATGCCGGACTGCGCGTCCCCCACAAACGGGGCTCCGGCAAACAAATAGGGATTCCAGAGTGGCATGACGCCGCGGCGCCACCACGCCGCCGCGAACGAGTAGGTCGGGTAGAGGAATTGAGCGAGGTCGCCGCCGCCCGCCGGCATCCACACGTTCGTCGTGAACACGAGCCGCCAGAAAAAGCCGGCGGTTCCCGCCCCGATTAGCCCGATCACGAACCAATCACGCCAGAGAGGCCGCCGCCAAATCAGCGTGGCTGTCAAAACGATGAACCAAAAAATGGCGGCGAGAACCAAGATCATGAGTAAAGCTCGAGTACGAGCTTGGGCTCTAGCATGGGCTTGCAATCAATCATGCGCTTGCGCTCGACGATGAGCTACGGCTCGAGGATGAACGCACGCGTGCTGCTGCCTGTCTTCCAGTACAGCATCAAACCCGAATCGTCCTGCGCGATCTGGAAAATCAGATCGCGGTTCAGACTCTTGCCGGGTGCCACCGCGTCTTTGGGCGTCAATAGAGTGTCGATCGTGACCGTGGGAGGATTGGCGTCATAGGTCAGGCCGCCATCTCCCTTGACCTTGAAATCGGCCGGATTAAGCGAGATCGGCTCCCCGGATGTCTTCGTGTTGCGGGCCGTGATGGAGACAAGAATAAACTGTTGATTAACCGGCATATTGGCCAACCCTTCGACGCGCAAGGGACGCTCCAGGCCGACGACTTGCATTTCCAGCCCGCTCTCCGCCCGCACCCTCACCTTCAGCGGCACTGGCGCGTTCTGGTCGAGCGTGGGTGTCGGGCCGGCTTGAGCGGCGGACGGCATGAGATTCGGCAAAGAATTGCCCAGGAATTCAAAGGCCACTACGGCTCCTCCACAGACACAGCAAATCAGAACGATGCCGATGACTGCGGGCAGGAGATAGGGCGGGGGCTTTGGTCGACGTGTTGGTTTGACGGCTCCCAGGTTACGGTATCGCGATTCCTTCGAAAAGTACACGATTCGACTCCACTGGCGCGCCCTGAGCATCAAAGACAGGAACCCGCGCGCCTGTTCCTAGAGTGTACATTCCTGCTTCGATCTGGTACTCGCCCCGCGGCGCGTCCGCCGGTACGGCGAGCTGATACTCGTCGATCACTACCTCGCCCGCCTGCCATCGGGAGGTGGGGTACGATCCCTGCCCGGGCTGCCCATCCATCTGTGCCCAAACGGGAGAGTTTGTGGCGGGGTTCTGTGGGCCGAGCAGGTGGACGAAAACCGTATAGTCCGCGCGGCTCTCGGCAATGCTTCCCCAGTACAACCGGACGTCAATCGTCCGGCCCGCCGGCCCATTTTCTTGCGCGACGTCATACCCGATGAGCTCAATCGTATCCCCCAGCCGAGCATGTACGAGCTTTTCCGGCGCCACCTGGGCGGGTCCCGCTGCTTGAAAGAGGAGGGCGTAAGGATGGCCGGTGAAATCAAACAGCGTATTGACGATGCTGCCCATCGGAAAGAGCTTTGCGAGCCGCGCGGCCGAGCTGGGATCCTCCCGCGTGATGATCGCGTAAGATGCCTCCTGGCCCGCCGGCGGAAGCACAGTGACGTGTCTTCCGTCAAAACTTTGCACATCCCGCCCGTTCAGCCCGAACCGGAGCGTGTAGTGTTCTGCGCTCTCCGGTGAGATGTAGACCAGTTCTTTGGCCGGAAGGTCGCGCACATCTCGGGCCAACGCGAGCAGGCCCACGTCGAATGAATCGAAAAGCCCTGTCCGCGTGCCCCACGTGTCAAAATAGTCATGGAAGGTCGAGTACGCGCTCGCGGCCAGTCCCAAGACGAGCACCAAAGCAAGCACCGGGCGCGGCACATGCACCCAATGCCAGAGCGACACGAATCCAAAGGCAGTGATCAGCGCGACGACGGGCGGGAGACCAATCGTGCGGCCGAAATGCGGCGCAAAATCCGTGAGCACGCTCGGCAGCGCCATGACGCCGAGCCAGATGAGCATAAAGCGCGCTTCTGCCCGGCGGATCCGCAGAACGCACGCGCCCAGTCCGGCGACAAACCCGATGGCGAGGAAGGGATCGAGCACCGGTCGCCCCGGAAGGTTGCTCCGCGGGTTCTTATCGCCGTGCACGAAGAACATGCCCGCGACCTGTGCAACATTATTGAGCAGCGCCTGCGGCCCTGACGAAGTGACCATCACTTCGTTCGGGCGCTCGACGAATTCGCCGGGATGCGTCGCAAAGTATAACCCAAGCGGGGAAAAAACCAAAACTGACACCACCGCGAGAACGACTAGCCCCCGAAGGTACTTGCTCCAAAATCCCCGCTGCACGACTAACTCAACTCCGATGACGAGAACGAAAACGCCGGGCACGAACAGCGCCGACTTGTAGGTGTATTCCGTCCCCGCGCCAAACAGGCCGGCGAGCGCAAAATCCAATATCCGCCCGGTCCGAAAGCCTCGCCACAAAAAGACGAGGGAGAGGGTCAACATCAGAGGCAAGAGAACAGGTTCCATGCCCAGGCGGCTAAAGTTCAGGTGCCAGTAGAGAATCGCCAGAATGAATGCGGCCAGCGCAGCGGCGTAGACCTCCTCGCTCCTTGATGCGCTGGTCCTTCCCGCCGCCGCGTCCACCGGCTCTCCCCTGTCCAACAGCCGCCTGAACATCTCCCGCCCCAGCACATACAGTGCTGCCACGGTAACAATTCCTGCGATCGCCGAGACGAGCCGCAGCGCCCACGGACTCACACCCAGTAGGCCAAACGAGACCGCCGCCAAGTACATGTGCATTGGCTCTTCCGCCATGTTGCCGCTGAAAAAGATAGGGCGCTCTGTTCCCGCCAGCACCCTCTGCGCTTCCACGGCGTCGAAGGCTTCATCGTAGTGGAGACCCGGCGGCAGTTGGTCCAGTCGGTAGACGCGCAGAAACGCCGCCACCAGAAGGATCGCCGCAACTAGACCCAATTCCACCCATCGCGTTCTCGTCAAGATCACGCTCTCCTAAAACAGAACCTGGAGCCCCATTTGCTCATTTGTTCATTTGTCTTTCACACTTATTCTTTCCAACAGCACCCGGTCCTGCTTCAGCCGCTGTCCGTTCGCATCGAATGCTTGCAACCGCTGGAGCGTCACCGGGTCGTACATTCCAACCTCAAGTTCGTAAACCCCGGGAGGAATATTCCCAGGCAATTCCAACCCATAAAAGTCGTCGATCGCTTCGCCTGCTTTCCATCCTGTAGTGGGCCGCGCTCCCCCCACCGGCTCGCTGTCCATCTGCGCCCAGACGGTCGAACCGGTCTCCGGGTTGAGCGGTCCCGTCTCAGGGTCCGCGATCAAGTGCGTGAAAACCGTATAGCGCCGGTCGATGGTCGAATCCGTCTGCCAATGGAGGGCCAGCCGAATCGTCTCCCCCGGCTTGAAATCCGTCCGGTCGAGACTATACCCGACCAGTCGAATGTGGTCGCCCAGGGTCACGTCCGTCGAGTGCGTCACCTCCGCCGATGAGCTGCTTGGCATGACGTACAGGCTCAGACTCGCGTCTACATAGCCGCGGAACAAGCTCTTGTACGCGTTCGCGCCCAACCAACGCTCGAGATACCCGGTGGGATCATATTCGGCTGGATTCCCATACATCACAAGCCATAGCCGGTCGTGGGTGTGTGCAATCTCCGCCAGTTGCTGGCGCGTGCTCGGATCCTCGAGCGGGGCGCCATCGGGCAGGAAGAAAGCCGGCACCCCATGCGGAGCATAGTACTTGAAAAGCGGCTTTTGGAGCGGATTGTTCAGAATCAACGCGTCCCCGTTCTGCGCATGGCTCGTCACAAAAGCCATCATTTGGCCATATTTGCCTTTCGCGTACGCATCGTTCCAATAGTAATTGGAGAGAGAATACGCGTTCAAGGCGACCGCGATCACCACGGCGCCGGCGGCGAACGGTAGAGCACGAGAGCCAAGATCATCTAAACCTAGCGCGGCGACGAGATAAAAGCCGGGAAGGGCCAGGAGAACGTACCGCTCATAAAAAAAGGGCAGGATGGGATTGACGAGCCAGGCGATAAACACGGGCACGACCATGTACGTCGGGGCGAGCCACAGCGCCGATCTCTTGCCGCGGACGGTCGCAAGAATCCCAAGGGCGATGATGACAAAAAATGCCGCTCCGGCTATTTGCGCGATTGGAAAATCCGTCGTGAGGCCGTTGCTGAACGCCAGGAGCGTCTTGCCGAAAATCAGTTCGATGCCCTGCCACCCCCACTCTTCGAAACGTGTGCTGGCTTTGCTGCCGAGAAAGGAGGACTGGACGACGATCCAAGGGACGTAGGCAGCGATGAGGAGCAACTGCAGCAAGGCCCACCGGGCCAACCCTTTGCGGTCCTTGCGGAGCCTCGCCAGGACAAAAAGGTTCTCCGCCGCGAGGACAAAAAAGGCATAATAGTGCGTGTAGAGCGCCGCCGCGGTGGAGAACCAATAGGCGATGGCCGTCCCTCTTCCCATCCGATTCCGCGTCCCGGCCGGAATGAGCCGGAGCGTGAAATAGACGGACACGAGCGCGAGCGCGGTGACCAGCTCATACATCCGAGTCTCTTGGCTGTAATAGATCAGGAGCGGGGATACGGTCGCCAGGATTGCTGCCACCCATGGCAGCCGCGGGCGCTTCGGGTCGAGCCGCCGCGCCAATGCCCAGAGGAGTGGAACGACGAGGGTGCCGACCAGGGCAGAGAGGAGCCGCGTCGAAAAGGCGCTTGTGCCCGCCAGTCGAAGCCAGAAAAAGAGAAGGAGGGGATAAAAGGGAGGGTGCGTGTCTGCTGCGCCCGCGACCACCTGAGGCAGCGGTCTCAGACTGAGATCTATGCTAAAGGCCTCATCCCCCCAGATGTCCTGCGTTCCGATTCCGTGCAAGCGCAGGGCCAGCGCCAGGAGGAGAACGATCAGGAGGAAGAGGGACGCGCGCCACGAGACCTTTCGCTTTTCGTCCAAAGGGGAAGAGCTGCCTCCGTCAGGTGCCGGGATAAGGATTGCCCGATGCCAGAAGCTGCGCGAACAGTTGGTCTATGGCATACGCATCGCTTCCCGCAATATGCCGCACTGCACATCCGACGGCAATCAGGGCCTGCTCGTCGGCCCCTCCAATCGCGTTCGCGCCGACAATCGTGACATTCGCGGCGCCCTTGGCCTCCGCGACGCTAAAGCCCACCGTCGGCGCAAAGCGGCCAATATAGTCTAGCGCCAGGATCAAGTTCGTTCGAGTCGCCAACTGCTCGGGAGACCCGAAAAGCAAATAGTGGACGAGAGGCTTGTCGGCAGCGGGCGCAGCCGCGGGCTCAAACGCAAAAGCCTGAGCGCCCACCGTGCGGCTTGCGTCGAAGGTTCCTTTGCCGTTCCCGTTGCCATTCCCATTTCTTCCGTTTGAGCTCGGGCCGGACTGCACAACGTGTGCGTCCGCGCTCGCGCGTTTGGCGGGCGCGGTTGGAGCCGGCTGGCGCGGCGACGCGCCTTGGGCAACTCTCCCAGAGTTGTCTTCCCGGTGGCCGGGCGCTGTTCGGAAAGTATAATCCACGCGGGTGGTGCTGTTTCCAGTGCCGTCGAGCACGATGTTCGACGCAATAACCCCGCCGCCAGTCACCGAGACGCTGTACGCGCCAGCGGCGAGGTGATTGAACGCATATTTTCCATCCCTGTCCACCATCGTCGTCTGTGTTTCCGCTTCTGACGCGAGCGTGACGTGCACCCCCGGCGCTGCGTTCGCGATCGTTCCGACGATGGAACTGAAAGCCGTGTTTTCATCCGAGATCACTTTGGCCCACGTCACGAGGAAGCTGACATACCGGTTCATCGGCAGGCCGACGCCGACGATCTTGTCGCTCGGGATGCCGGTGCGGTTTCTTCCCCGCACATCCGGGTCGCCAACCCAGGCGCTGTAGGGACCGGGCCCCAATCTCGGATTCCACGGCGCCGTGCCGGAATACAGCCCATTGCTCGCCATCCCATCCCCATCCGTGTAAGCCTGCGGAGGAATGTCATATGGCGCACGGCCCTGAAAATCCAACTGGATGGGCACGCCCGGCATCGGCTTGCCGCTCTGATCGACGACTCGATAATGCAGACTGTGAGTTCCGCCCGCCTGGGTCTCATCCTGGTACTCGGCAGCCACGACCTTCCAGTAAGGCTGGCCGGGCGCGATGCCTGTCACGGGAGCCACCGTTATGTTCATGGCGGATAGCCGCGGGTCCCACTGTAGCGTGGGTACTTTGATTTCCGGCCCACCTGTCTCGGAGGCTTGGATCGTTCCCATGGTCCAGATCGTACTCCCTTTGGGAAAATGAAACTGGATCGGATCACTCTGCAGCGTTCCGTCTTTGCCGACGAGTTGCATCCAATAGTCTCGGTCTTCGGGCATCGGGCCGACGAGTACAAAGTATTCCAGCATCCCCGATGCGTTCGTCATACGAAAGGGGAAATCGTCAGTAAACGAAGGAGGAGCGCCATCCGGCGGAGGTCCGGCCCAGACCTTGACGTGGGCATTGGCGACCGACAAACCATTCTCATCCCGCACAAAAAGACGGATCA
Organism: Chloroflexota bacterium; assembly: GCA_023381515.1. The sequence goes on from JAMCQI010000035.1 coordinate 83,042, forward strand.
AGTTTTCGGGATGCGTTTCAACTGTCGGGGGAGCCGTCAATTGATACCACATTGCATCCTCCGCATGCGGAGATCTCACACGTGGTGCGTGCATATTATAGCATACATTCCTCTTTGTGATATAATTCAAGAAAAGGTTCGCAAGGGAAAATGGCCAAGTCTTTTCTTCTCATGCACCATCCCAAGGTGACGCGCTCGCGTCTTCTCGCAGAGGAATGGGCCGCCCAACTCGTCGAACTCGGCGCCCGCGTCCTGGTGGTCTCCGCCTGGGAGGATTCGGAGGTCGCCCGCTCCGTGCAACAGATTGATCTCGCCATTACCCTGGGCGGGGATGGCACCATTCTGCGTGCCGCGCGTCAATGCGCCACTTCGCACGTCCCCATCTTGGGTGTCAAGATGGGACGCGTCGGTTTTCTCTCCGAGATCGAGCCCCAGCAATTCAGCGCCCGCGCCCTCGTCGAAGGCAACTATTGGATCGAAGAGCGGATGATGCTCCATGCGATTTCGCGGCGCGACGGCAAAGAGATGGGCACCTTCGACGCGCTCAATGATGTCGTCGTCGGACGCGGCAGTCTCGCCCGCGTGATCCGCTTGAACACCTATATCGACGGCGACTTTTTAACCAATTTTGTTGCCGACGGCGCGATCGTCGCCACCGCGACCGGTTCGACCGCCTATGTCTTTGCCGCCGGGGGTCCCATTCTGGCCCCGGAGGTCAAAACCCTCGTGCTTGTCCCGGTGGCGCCCTACCTGAGCCAAATCAAATCGCTTGTCCTTCCCGAAGGCTCGCGTGTCATGTTTCGGCTGGAGACCGACCATGGCGGCATCCTGACCATCGATGGGCAAATCGATATCGAGCTTCTGGACGGAGACGAGGTCACCGTCGCGGCCAGCCCCAATGTCGCTCTCTTTGCCCGGTTGCGGCCCCGCACCTATTTCTACAGCACACTGGTCCACCGTTTGCGTGAGCGGAGTGTGGAAGAAGAAAAAGAATAGAGGAGTAACTATATGTCGTTCGTCAATGCGGGCCGGTTGGCGCGCGTGGACCTGTCCACACGCGAGACGCTCATCGAACCAATCCCAGACGCATGGGTGGAACAGTACCTGCTCGGATCCGGTCTCGCGGCCAAAATCTTTTATTCTGAGATGGACCCCTCTCTTGATGCCCTCGACCCGGCCAGCCCGCTATTAATCATGAACGGCTTGCTGAGCGGCACATTCTCACCCACCGGCTGTCGTTCCTCCTGGTGCGGTCGCTCTCCTCTGACCGGCATCTGGAACGAAGCCAATATGGGCGGCCATTTCGGCGCCGAACTACGGTTTGCCGGCTATGACGGTCTGATTCTCACCGGCCGTGCGAGCGAGCCGACTTATCTGTGGATCGACGGCGACCGGGGCACAATCGAGTTTCGTCCGGCCTCGCATGTCTGGGGCGCCGATCATTTCGAGACTTTTGATCGACTGCGCGCCGAAACAGACCCCAAGTCGCAGATTGCCTGCATCGGGCCCGCCGGCGAAAATCTCGTCCGCATCGCCTGCATCCTGCAGGGAGGTCACACCCACACGCGGACGGCCGGCCGCGGCGGCATGGGTGCTCTCCTCGGATCGAAAAACGTCAAGGCGATCGCCGTGCGCGGCAAAGCGAAACCCTCCTATCCCGACCCGAAAGCCTTTAACGCGCTCGTGCGCGACCAGAATGATTTCATCAAGGATAATTCGATCGCCATGAGTAAATTCGGGACCGCCGGGGGCGTCCCGACGACGGAAGCGAATGGCGATCTTCCGATTAACCACTGGCGGGACGGCAATTTACCGAACGTGATGGATATCAGCGGCCAACGCATCGGCGAGACGATCTGGGTCCGACACACCTTCTGCCACGCCTGTCCCATCGGCTGCGGCAAGCAAGTGGAGATCAAGGAGGGCCCGTACGCGGGCATTTGTGGCGAGGGGCCCGAGTATGAGACACTCGCCCTCCTCGGCGCAAACTTGAAAATCACGGATCTGAACGCCGTCGTCAAGATGAACGACCTGTGCAACAGGTATGGGATGGATACCATCTCCACCGGCGGCAGCATCGCCTTTGCTTTTGAAGCGCATGAGAAAGGGCTGCTCACGCGCGAGCAGGCGAACGGGCTAGACCTGACCTGGGGAAACACCGACACCGCCATCGCGCTCGTCGAAGCGATGGCATTTCGTCGCGGGCTTGGGGACTTGCTCGCCGATGGCGTGAATCGAGCAGCCAAAAAGCTCGGACCTGCGGCTCAAGAATTGAACCTGACGGTCAAAGGGCTCGAGATGCCTGCCCACGATCCGCGTGCATTTGTCTCCATGGGCATCAATTATGCCACGGCGAACCGCGGTGCTTGTCACCTCGAATCGCTTTCGTTCTACAACGGGAATGGGGTCAAGCATCCAGATCTGGGCTATTCGACTGTAATCGACCCACATGACTCATCCCTGGGCGCCAAGCTTGCCGTAGACTATCAGAACTATATGCAGGTCTACAACCCCCTCGGCCTCTGCAAATTCCTCATCAAAGCCACGTACGGGCCGGACATGGTCGCCGATCTCGTCAATGCGAGTCTCGGCTGGCATTGGACTCGCGACGATGTCGTCAAGACAGGTGAACGCCTCTTCACCCTAAAGCGGCTGATCAATCGCCGTTATGGCATCTCCCGCCGCGACGACACACTGCCGCAGCGCTTCCTCACCCGCCCGCGGCCCACCGGCAAGGCGGCCGGGGTTCTCCCCGACCTCGAGCGGATGCTAGCCGACTATTATCGCTTGCGCGATTGGGATTCCGAAGGAGCACCGCGCCCATCCAAGCTGGAGGAACTCGGATTACGAGTTATAGGCAAGTAGCGATATAATCCCACGCGACTCTTGCTCGGGGAGCTAACAGTGTAATGACAAAGGTGTCGCTCGTCGCCATCCGGCCGGTCCTCGCGCTTGCGATCCTCCTCGGATTCGCCATCGGCTGCCAGACTCGCATCGAGTCCCAATCTCAATCCAATCCATCCACCCCGACCTCGCCTCCGCCAATTCCAACTCTCACCGAGACGACGACACCGCCCCCAGATCCTGCGCCATGGGCCGCAGCTGCCCAGCTGTCCTTTCCCTCGGCGACGGCGACAGCTGTACCTACTTTCACGCCACAGCCCACCCGCACCCCGGCGCCGACTCTCGTGTCTGAACAGGCTTCCTTACGAGATATGGGGACGGAGACAACGCTGTTTGACGCCCTCATGGCTCCTCTGGCTGAAGAAGCTAGGCGTCGCCGGGCCGACCTGGCGCGCACGGACCCCGAGTATGCCAAACGCGTGGATGCCGAACTGAACCAAGGCCGCGTGAATTTCCTCCTCTTTGGTTATGGCGAGAGCCACGAGCCGCCGGTGACGGAACGAGCGATCATCGGCTCGCACAGCATCATTTCCTATGATCTGCGGACCCGGCAGGCGGCCATTATCTCGCTCACCCACGATATCCGCGCTCCGGAGATCGAACGTGCGTTGACGCGCCAGGGGCAAAAGCTGCTGGCATTTCGCATGGATCAGGCATATAATGTCGGCGGGTTCAAGCTCATGCGGACGATGATCGAAGACGCGACCGGTCTCTCGGTGGACTTTCAAGTCACATTCAAAGACAGCGTGATCCAGGATTTGGTGGACGGGGTCTTTGGCGGCGTTCAGGTCGACGTGCCGATGGCGTTCGACGTCCAACCTTTCTACTTGGAGGGGATCAAGTATGACCGAGGCCATTTCAACAAGGGGCCGCAGAGGCTGACGGGTCGGCAAGCGATCCAGTTCATCAAGACCGTTCCCATCGCCGAAGGCGCCTACGACAAATCGCTCGAGCATAACGTGCGCAAGGCACTCATCTTTGATGCCCTGCTCAGGTCAGTGGACGACAACTATGCGGATCAGGGCTTTTGGCTGCGCGGGTCCGCCTTTCTCACCGGAGAACTCCTCACCGGGGCGATCAAGTACGATTTCGATCCCGTCGGTCTGGTCGTCAACAATATCGGAGTAACGGCGACGAGCCTCCACAAGTATGTCGGCCGGGGTAAAGCGGGCAAAATGAGCCTGCCTCGGTTCACCGTGTCCAAATACATCGTGGATCCCGCTGAGGGAGATGGTGGTGTGCAATGGGTCAACGCGAATGCTGCCGTGAACCCACTGACAAAAAAAGACATTGAAGCAGGCGTCTACCCTTCGCTCGACATGGAGGTACCGATCGGGGCCAATCCTTACGGGGATTTGCCGACCGAATACTGGATATCGGTAAGAAAATTGGTGAAGGAGAGCCTGTCGGGTGCTGGACCGGCGCAGCGGTCCGGGGAACAAGTCCAATGATCACAGGCTTGGATCACTATATCATTCTCGTCAATGACCTCGAGGCCGCCATGGAGAGCTTTCGCGGTCTCGGCTTCAATGTTGAACTCGGAGGAGTGCATTCCGCGTTCGGCAGCCGCAACGCACTCGTTCCTTTCGTGGACGGGACGTACGTCGAGTTGCTCAACTTTCAGGACGCCAATTTGGCGGCCCAGACCTTTTGGGCAGACTCGGTCAAGAAACTCCAGGTGCGCGAGGGCTTTGACGGCTTTGCGGTCCAGTCGAACGATATCGCCTCCGACGTGGAACGGATCCGCCACCGCGGGCTCAAGATGGACGAGCCTCAGCCGGGTTCACGCAATCGGCCGGATGGCGAACGAGTGGCCTGGCGCACGGCACGCTCTCCGGAGCCTTTTGCGCCAATCCTTCCGTTTCTGATCCAGGATGAGACCTCCCATTCTTTGCGGATTGAATCGGCCCGCGAGGGACTGGGCAGCCATGTACGTCCCAAGGAGCTGGTGATCGCGGTCAACAATGCCGAAGTTGCCCGTCAAGCCTATCGTGAACTCTTTGACATCGAACCCAAACCGGTCCAGAATGCGGCCCGCGATGTCCAGGGCTATCGCGTCACGGCCCCCTGGGGCTCTATCGTCCTCGCGCGCCCAGAGCGCCGCGGCAATGCCCTCTCTGAACAGCTGAGCCAGCGGGGCGAAGGTCTGTACGCGATCACCTTCGGCGCAGACGACATTAACCAGGTGCGGAATCTTGTGCGGCTGAGCAACGTCTCTGTAGAAGACGAGACGTATGGATTCATGATTGCACCCAGCGCGGTGCACGGTGCCCGGTTGCGGTTTCTGCAGGGAGAATCGAAAGAGCAGAGTCAAATGTAAGCTACAAATGCGGCGTCTGCAGTCTCTTGGCGATAAAGCCGAGAATCTCTTCCGCCAACTCCTCCTTTGTCAGCGGCGGCATCTCTCTCACCGGTCCCCCGCGTTCAATCAGAATGGCTTGCTCCTTGTCGCTCCCAAAGCTCTGCGGAACCGGATTGGCTACGATCAAATCCAACTGCTTGGCCTGCAGTTTCGCCTGTGCGTTCGCCACCAGGTCCTGTGTTTCGGCTGCAAACCCCACCACAATCATCGCGTGATGCGTCTGCTCCCGCCAAGCCTTCACTTGCCGCAGTATGTCCGGGTTCTTGACCAGCTGCAAGGTCAGCGTGTCAGTATCCCCTTTTTTGATCTTTTGCTCCTCCGCGCGCGCCGGCCGAAAGTCGGCGACGGCCGCGGCCATGATCAAGGCATCGGTGTCCGTGATCGAACCGAGCACCGCGTCTTGCATCTCACATGCCTGCGTCGCCGTCATGAACTCCATGCCGCGCGGTGTCCGCAGAGCCGTCGTACCCGCAATGAGAGTGACCCGTGCACCCCGGTCGCGTGCACACTCGGCCAAGGCAAAACCCATCTTGCCCGAAGAGTGATTCGCGATCACCCGGACCGGATCCATCGGCTCCTGCGTTCCTCCCGCCGTAACGACGATCTTGCGGCCGGCCAGGTCTCCGTCGCGCCCCAGGGTTGCTCGCACGACGTCGATAATGTCGTCCAACTCCGCCAGGCGTCCTAGGCCGCTCGCGCCCGATGCGAGATGACCGACGTCCGGTTCGACCACGACCGCCCCCCGCGCGGCCAGCTTTTGCACATTCTCTCTCGTCGCCGCATGTTCCCACATCCCCGTTTCCATCGCCGGGGCAATCACGAGTGGGGCGCGCGTGTCGAGAGCCGTGGCGCTCACCGCATCATCCGCCAGGCCGAGCGCGAGTTTGGCGATCGTGTGCGCCGTGGCCGGTGCGACGAGTAACAGATCTGCGCCCCGGCCGAGGGCGACGTGTCCAATCTCCGAATTTGCCAGGAGCGCCATCACATCGGTAACCACCGGCCGGTGTGTAAGGCTTTCCAGGGTCAGTGGGGTAATGAACTGCGCGGCCTCACGCGTCATGACGACGTCCACGTTCGCTCCGGCTTGCGTAAGCTGGCTCGCCAGCCCCGCCGCCTTGAACGCGGCAATGCTTCCCGTAACGCCGAGCACAATATGCTTGTCCTTCAAAACACGAATCATCTCAACCCCACACTCGCAAAACGGAAAACTAGCTTGCTTCTCCCACATTCATCTCAAATAGAATTCGCAGGCCGTGCATAATCAAATCGGGCTCGACATGATCCAGGATACGCGTGTGGGGCGCAATCAGACGCGCCAATCCGCCCGTCGCGACCACGCGCGCATTCGGCTCATGCATTTCCTCACGTAGGCGCCGCACCATGCCCTCGATGAGCCCGAGGTAACCAAAGAGGATGCCTGACTGCATCCCCTCGATCGTATTCGTCGCGATCGCCCGCGGGGGGACCGTCAGGTCAATCCGTGGCAACTGAGCCGTCGATTCATACAGGGCATCCGCGGCCAGAACGAGGCCGGGCGCGATCGCTCCTCCGACGAACTCCCCTGCCCGATTCACTACATTGAACGTCGTCGCCGTCCCAAAGTCGATCACGATCAGCGGCGCACCGTACCGCACCTTGGCCGCGACCGCCGCCACCAGCCGGTCGGCGCCCAGGGACCGTGGGTCTTGATAGCGGATGGGCATGCCGGTTCTCAGTTTGGGCCCGGCGATCAGCGGCTCGACCTCGATGTACCGGCGGCACAGTTCCTGAAAAGTATCCGTCAGAGGGGGAACGACGGACACAATGATCGCGCCGCGCCAGCCATCGCGGAGCCCCGCTTGACTCAGCCAATCGTTGAGCACGAGCGCATATTCGTCGGCCGTCTGATCGATTTCGGTATGAATTCGCCAATGCGCCAGGAGATCCGCGCCTTCGAACACCCCGACGTTGACGTTCGAGTTGCCAATCTTGATCGCAAGCAGTCGCATGGACACCGCGTCATTATACACGGGGTGCGGGCGATCTTCAACTTGTGCTAGGGGCCGACGCTCATCGACTCCCAGCCCCACAGGTTCGGGTCCACAAAAGCGTCGGAGATGATCCGACGCGGGTTCGAACCATCGGCGTTCATGACATAGATGGCCCACGCGGTCCCGTTCTGGTCACTCCGCCAGAAGATGGAACCGCCGTCACGCGACCAGGTCGGCTGGCCGTCGTGGCTATTGCCGTTCGTCAGTTGTTTCCTCCCCGTTCCATCCGCGTTTACGACAGACACCTGATGGTGCCCCGCGCCATCCGCCACCTGATAAACGATCCTGTTTCCCACCGGCGACCAGCGCGCATTCCCACCATTGTCGTTCGTGACCTGGCGAATAAAGCCACTCCCATCCGTCCGCGTGACCAGCACGCCGCACGAGTGGGTATTGGGCATGCAACCCGAAAAGACGAGCTGGCTGCCATCCGGCGAGAACGAAGGATCATTCCCTTGCACTTTCAGGTCTACAAAGGTCTTGTAATAGCCATCCACTTTTACCATCGATATGGGGCCGGTGGGCTGACTGGGCCTCGGCGAGTTCACGTAGACGAGCCACTTTCCATCCCGCGACCAGTCGATGCAACACACGCCGGACCCCAGAAAAACCGGAGCAGGATTTCCGCCGTCGGAATTGGCAATGTACAGCCCTGGATTGGTTACGGCGATCGACATCTGGTAGAACGCGAGACGCCTTCCGTCCGGAGAAAAAGCGGGCCACATGGCGCTCATCAGCACTTGGTGGGCATTTGTCCCGTTGACATTCGCGATCCAGATTGTATGCTCATTCGGCGTGGCCCCGACAACCCGGGAGTAGGCAATCCTCCCCCCCGAAACGGCCGGGCGTGAAGTCGGAGAACGGACCGGCACCGGCCTGCTTGTCGCTGCCCCGGTAGCCTGTCCCGGGGGTACGGTCGTCGTCACCGCCGGCGTTGGTCCAAGGACGGCAAGTGTGGAGGTCGGCAAGGGAACCCCCGTGGGCAGCGCAGTAAATTCGGCGGTGGGGAGACCAAGTGGCACTGTTGGCAGGGGAGCACCGGTTGTGGCGGTTTGAGTAGCCGCCGGCCGCGTCGGAGTCGCCGAACCACTGCAGCCCACAATACCAAATAGGGGAACCAGTGCCAGCGCAGTCAGCGCAAAACGGACCAAGACCAAAATGGATCGTCGAGTACTAGGCATGGTTCTTCCCCTCCTCATAAGACTGTGAAGCGACAAGGGCCCGCCGTTGACGGCGAGCCCGTGAGTTCCCTACCTGCTAACGGCGATGCGTTCATAGGGCCAGACGAGACCGTGCGGGGGAAGATTGTCGGCCAACTTGGTCGGGTTGCTCCCATCCGCATTCATTCTCCAAATGCCCCAGTTTCCACCCTGCGGCGAGCGGTAGTAGATATAGAGGCCATCCTTTGACCATCCTGCGTCCACGTGGAGTGCGGATCCGGACGTCAGTTGCCTTTTCCCTGTCCCGTCTACGTCAATGACAAACAGCTGCTTTTGTCCATCTGCGTCCTTCTGATAGACAATCTTGGCTCCATCGGGCGACCATGCGGGGTCACCACCATCATCACCCACTACAGGGGTGACGTCTCCGCCCCCTGATCCCCCGACAAAGATCCCGCATGTTGAACCGCGACACGTGTGGAAAGCCAGCATCGTGTCGTCGGGAGACCAAGACGCGCTCTCTCCTATCGCCACATTCCGACGCAGAGAGGGGTCTTTAAGAGCCGACCCATCCGCCGGCACCGCGTCGGTGACGATGTTCCCCCTCCCACCCGGTTGGGAGGATACCGCGATGAAGCGACCGTCGTGGGACCATTCTACGGACCACGTCTGAGCATCGCCGAGGACTTTGGTCTTTTGCCCTGTTCCGTCGGCGCTGGAAACAAAGACCCCGTCGCCCACAACGCAATAAGCCAAGCGCGATCCGTCGGGCGAGAAGCTGGGCGAGGTCGCCCTGTCGAGGAGTTTCTTGAGTCCTGTACCATCTGCATTCATTATCCAAATGGACTGGTCCTCCGGCCGATCTCCCTGCGTCACACTGAAGGCGATCTTGCCGCTCGCCCGCGCTGGCGCTCCCGTGGCCGGCAGCGGCGTGGCTGGCACAAGTGTAGGCGGAACTTGCCCCGGCTGAGTCGGCTGCTCGAGCGTAGGCACCCCAATGATTTCCCCCGGCGCGGGGGTGGTCGTAGCGCCCCGGGTGGGGGCCGCGGTCAGGCGCATGGACGCTGGCTGGGTCGGATTGGAGGTGGGCTGAGCGGGACCGGACGTCGGGTTGCTTGAGGATAGAGTCGGCGGCACGGCGATGGAAGTGGGCACCGGCGTGACAGAGGCCACCGGGCTGACGAGTCCAAACGCCACGGGGGTGGAGGTATTGTAGACCATGGCGCGCGTCGGCGCGCTCGGCACGAAGATGAAATAGCCGCCCACTCCGACGACGGCGAGCAAGAGACACACGACCAGACATCCCAGAATCCCCGCGACGATCCAAGGAGTGCGATTGGGCTTGGGAGCCGCGGGCGCGGTAGTCATGATTTGTTCCTCCTGGCACAAGATCGTCGAGCCTGCGTCTGTGGAACAAGGGAGCAAGAAATCACATCACACGGGGTCTTGCGTTGCTTATTATAACACGAAAAGCACTGCCGCAAAAAGAGGAAATCAATCCTATGGTTTTTTTGACTTGCAACTCAATCCATATATAATGTGCATTGTAAGTAGCTCGTCCCTTAATTTGTGCTCTTCTTTGGCTTGCTCCACAATGGAAGTGGGAAGGAAGCTTTCGATGGGACGACCTCGGCTTTCGCTGACTTTCGGGCTACTGGGCACTTGCTTCGACGCGCAGACCGCGCGTGAATGTGAGTGCCTTTTTTTGCGCTGCTCCGCCGCCCGAGCCTTCCTTCCCTGCGCCTGCAGATCTGCATCCCATACTGCTTTCGATGGAGGCGCCCGATGATATGATCTCATTTCATCTCCGTTCGCCGGTGTGGTTCATCCCCAGGAGGAGAGTACCGAAATGACTAGTCATGTTAAGGTTGCGCGCGAGTCGACGTGGGTGCAGATTGCCGGAGTCGTTGTCTTCGCGGCGCTCGTCTACGTCCTCGCCAACCTCACTCACCCGCAGCTCACAGGCGCCCCCCTCATCGCCGTCGGCATCGTCCTTGCCGTCGTCCCGGCGGGACTGTGGCTGTGGCTGTTCTACGATGAAGACCGCTTCGAGCCCGAGCCGCGCCAGCTCGTGATCGGCGTCTTTGTCCTTGGAGCCCTTCTCGCCTATGCCGTCGGCCAGCCCGCGTTGCGCAGTCTCTTTCGCGTTCAAGACTGGCTGACCACGAATGCCTTGACCGGCATACTCGGCTCCATTCTTGTCGTCGGATTCATCCAGCAGTTCCTTCTCTATGCCACGGTTCGGTACAGCATTTTCTACTCATCAGAATTTGACCAGCGCGTCGACGGAATCATTTATGGGGCGGCCGCCGGCTTGGGCTATGCGACGATGATGAACATTCTTTACATCGTCCAGAACAACGGCGTGGATTTGGGGATTGGCGTCATGCGCGTCACCGTCGAGGCGCTTTCCCTCGCCAGTCTGGGCGGCATCTCCGGTTACTTTCTGGCGCGAGCCAAGTTCGACAAGATGGGTCCCGTCTGGCTGCCTCTCGGCCTTGCGATGGCAGCCGCCCTGAACGGCCTCATCGAGTTCGCGTTGGACGAGGTCCCCACGCTCGGCGCAGGTTTTGGCTTCAACCCGTGGTATGGTCTGGTCCTCGCCGTCATCATCGCCGGCGTCGTTTTCACGTTGCTCATCGAGACGATTCATCGGCTGGAAACGGCCGGGGCGGGGGCGGCCTCGGCGCAGCAAGGCTCTGTTCTTGACAAGGTCTTGGTCGGCGAAGGCAAACAGGAAGAGCCGGAATGGGTCGTGTGGGCCGTCGTCGCCGTCGCTCTGATCGCCGGCTGGCTTTTTGCTTCTTACATTCAGGGACAGACCCGTACGGCGACAGCGGGCGGAATGACTCTTTCCTATCCCTCGAGCTGGACGACGACAAAAGATTCCGGTGCGGATTTTGCGGCCTATGACTTGAGCCGCGGCGGCATCTACGGAGCGCGTGTGAGCCTATGGAGCGAGGCCAAGAGCGATGTCTTTCCAGCCCAGGGCACACTCGACGATGCTGCGGCCAACTGGGGCATGATGTTACAGAGCCATCATGAGGGCTTTCGCCTCTTGAACGTCGAGCGAACCCAGGCGCAGGGGCGCGAGGCCGCCCAGGTCGAATATGCCTACCTGGCCAGTCCTCCCCAGAGCACTTCTTCCGGCACAATGCCGGCGCTCATGCACGCCGTGGACACACTTGTCGTCGGCGGCGACCGTGTGTATGTGCTCGCCTTTGCCGCTCAAAGCCAGGATTACAGTTCGCTCGCCGGTTTGCGCGACCAGTTGCTCGCGAATTGGCGTGTCCCGCAATAATCCGGACTAGGAGAGAAAAAGATGAGATGGCCATTCTCACGCACGCGGACCTTGATCACACTGATTGCCTTTATTCTCCTCGCCGGTATGACGGGACATTTGCCGATTGCCTCGGCTGATCCCACTTCCGACGAGCTGGATCAAGCCATCGCGTCGACGATGAAGGTCTGGACACTCGACGCGAACATGAAAATCATCGCGAGTTGTACTGGCACAGTTGTCGACCCCACCGGCTATGTCCTCACCAACTTTCACTGTGTCGGCCTCGTCTCCGATGAGAAGGACCAGGGCAAGCCGGGGACTCTTTACAATCCGAAGGGTCTCTTGGCCGTAGGTCCGACGCTCGACCCCAAAAAGGCGCCGGTCCCGACTTACATGGCGAAATTCATGGCCGGCAACTATGACCTGGACGTTGCCGTCCTCAAGATCTACGGCATGGTGAGTCAGAACCAGAAACTGCCCGATCCATTGCCCGTGGTCCCGATTACGCTCGCCGATTCCGACCAAGTGAACATCGGCGATTATGTGGGGGTCATCGGTTACCCTGGCGTGGGCGGTAACACAGTCACCGTGACGGACGGCAAGATCGCCGGTTTTGACGATGAGAACGGGGATGGCACCCTTGATTCCTTCAAGGTGACCGCGAGCATCAACCCTGGGAACAGCGGCGGCCTGGCGATTGATGGAAACGGAAAGCAGATCGGGATTCCGGCGTGGAGTCTCTACAACGAGAAAACAGGCAGCAAGCTCGATCGGGCTATTATGGTCAATGTCGCCGTGCCTTACATCCAGAAGGCGATCGACTTGGGCTCGACGACCGCCGGCGTGATTCCTCCCACCGGTCCCTCCAACAATCCACCGAACAACCCGCCGGACAATCCGTCGTCCAATCCAGTCATCGGCGCGCTGAAATTCGGCACGGATTACAAGAGCGGGCAACTGGTCGGCGCGGCGACCAAGTTCAAGTCCGGCATCAGCAAGGTCATGGCCCTATTCGACTATGACGGAATGGACAACAGTCTGGATTGGGGTCGCACCTGGGCCGTGGATGGACAGACGATCGCCGGCAAGTCTTCTGGTTATCAGTGGGATGGAGATGTGAACGGCAGCTACACCCTGCAGCTATACAACGACAAAGGCCCGCTCCCCGATGGCAACTACAAGGTCACAGTCTACGTAGACGGTGCTCCCGCGCAGACGGGAACCTTTAGCATAGGCTCGGGGGCCCCGCCCCCCAAGCAGACGCCTGCGCCTCCGCCTCCTTCAAGCAAGGGCGTTACTCTCAAGGGGCAAATCGTCGATGCCGACACACAGCGCGGCATCTCGGGTGCCTTGTTCCTGGTCTTCAAGCCCGGAACCACACAGGACGAAATCGTGGCCGGCATCCAGGGTGGCTCGCTCGACCCGCTTCTCGCCGCCGCGGCTAACAGCGATCAGGGTGGCAACTACCAGACTGCTCCCCCACTCGCCCGCGGTCAGACCTACTCGGTCATGATCGTCGCCGACGGGTACAAAATCCGCTTTTTCGACAACGGCCTCGAAATCAGTTCCAGCGACCCGGCCATCACCAAGATGTCCCCGATTGCCCTACAAAAGGAATAGCTCCGGTTCGTTCGGGCAAAGAGGGGCGCGTCCACATGGATGCGCCCCTCTCATGTGATCGCTAATTATGGGCGCAGGAGCAAGTCATTTCTTGCTAATGTCTCAATCATCCTCCTGCTCGCCTTCCTCCTGATTATCGCCGCCGATGCTCTCAACCCTAACCGGCTTTCGCCAAATCCTCACCGGCGGACTCGCCCTCGCCCGCCGAAGCCTCCTGCAGGAGGCTTCGGCCGCGCTCACCCGGACAAAACCGGACCCGCTCGACTTCTGCGGGATTTGCAGTCTTGACCTAGGACGGCAACTGCGGCAAGCGAGTCGCCATGATTTGGGGCATTCTCTCTCAAACAGTTCTCAGCATTCTCTCAGGTTGCGCTAATGTTGCGATGATATTATGGTGTGGTTTGCAAGGTCCTCCTCCCTTCCGCTCCTACCTATTCATGAATGAGCGTCTTTGGAATCGCGGCTTGATAGCAACGGCGGCCTGGGTGGCTATTGTTTCTGCCATCTCGGTCTGGCTGGCATGGAACGCGTCGCCCGACCTCGCATCCCGTGTTTCGGTGGCAGCCCTCACTCCAATCGTCGCTGCGGCGATCACCAGCTATTCGTTGCGGATTCTGCGCTTTCACTATTTCCTCTCACGCAGCAACATCGCGATTACCTTGCCGGGCACGGCCGTGGTGCAGATGGTGGGATTTGCCCTATCCGTCACCCCCGGACACGTCGGCGAGGTATTCAAATTGCATTTGATTCGCGAGCGTGCAGGAACTCCGGTGGTCCAAACCGCTCCCTTGCTGCTCCTGGATCGCCTGACCGAAGGTGGCGGATTCCTGCTCCTCGCGACCACTGCCAGTTTGATGTTGCCCTCACAGATCAAACAAACTCCCGTCTCTGTCGCGCTGGTAGTCGGCATCGGGTTGGTGTGCATGTTTGCACTGACCCGGAATCATTGGTTCAGGTATATTGCGTCGATCCGCTCGCTGCTCCTCAAGTGGCGATGGGGACGCGGGGTCCTGCCCCATCTACAAAGCCTCTGGAGAGGGCTGAACGTGAGCTTTACGCCGAGGCAAATCTTGGGCGGGCTCCTCTTCAGCGTTCTGGCACGTTTTGCGGATGGATTGGTCGTGTTATTTGCCGCCCGTGTGGTAGGGGTGGATTTGACCTTGCCGACAGCCGTCTTTGTACTTGCCGTGAGCGGGTTGGCGGGAGGTCTATCGTTCCTCCCCGCCGGTACCGGGGCGGTAGAGACGGCGATGGTCGGCCTACTTCTCGCCCTCGGTTCAACGCTCCCGAACGCGCTGGCTATTTCCCTCTTGGCGCGCCTGGCGACCTTGTGGCTATGGGTCGCACTCGGCTTGGGAATCGCGTTCCTGCTGCGGTGGCTTGATATACATTCCCGTTCCCGAGAGGAAGACAGACTCTAATGCAGATCGCTCTGGCCTCCATTCACCCTCGCGCCCAGAGTGGACAAATAGAACAGTTGGTCGGTCTGGCAGAGGCCCTGACGAACCAGGGCCATACAGTTACGCTGGTTTTACCGTTTCCGAGCGAACTGCTTCTCGACGGGAATCGGCCCGCGGTTCGCCCATCGCGTGTCTTGCTCGACCAACCCTCCCGCATCGGCAGCGTGCTGCTCCGGCTCAGGCGCCTCGCCCCGCGCGTCGATATCATACATCTCAATCTCCCCACTCCGGCCTTTTCCATGTTTGCGGACTTGCTCCAGATGTCCGTCCGCGTACCCGTCGTCGTCGGGTACGAGGCGCATCTGGTGGGGCCGCGCGATTTGCTGAAACGAGGCAGGCTCTGGCAAGACCCGGGATTTTATCTGCCGCGACTCCTGGTAAACAATTCTCTGGTCGCGCATGGAACTCTCCACCGCGCCCGCCACTATTTGGTCAATTCTCAATACCAAAAGGAAGAGTTGGCCGGACTGGGCCTGCCTGCCGAGCAGGTGCACATTGTTCCCCCCATCCTTCCGATGGCCAAATTGGAGCGGGGAACGGACAAAATGCGGGCGCTCTTCCCGCCGGGGCGGATCATCACCTACCTCGGTCACTATCATCATGTCAAGGGGGTGGATATCCTCTTGCACGCGTTCCAGTCCCTCGCGCCCCGCTTCCCAGATCTCTATCTCGCCCTGGCATGGAGCGGAGTGGGATCCGCTCGCCGGGTGGAGCAGATCCTGTCGGAGCCTCAACTCCGCGGTCGTGTGTATCCCCTGGGCCAGGTGCGCGTGCCGGACCTCTTGGCCGTGAGCGACGCAGCGGTGCTACCCTATCGTTTGACGATCGGTCAAGCAGCATTCCCGGCGGCACTGCTCGAAGCGATGGCGGCACTCGTGCCTGTCGTCACAACCGATCTGCCGCTCTTGCGCGAATTCACGGAAGGAGGTCGCAGAGCGCTCCTGGTACCGCCGGACGACCCCACCGCCCTCGCCGGCGGAATCGAACGGGTTCTCACGCAAAAGGCGCTCGTTTCGCAAATGCTAGAGTCACAGCGACGCTGGGCTCGCGAAATAGAGCCTTCCCGCGCCGTGAGGGTATATGAGGAACTCTACCAAAGACTCTGCGCGAACCAAGCGGCAGTTTTACGGCCAGCCAGAGATCGCGAGCAGTTACGATGAACAGCGCTTCGGCGGTGCCAGCGGCGCATGGGTGAGCCGGCGCGAGATTGAGCTCGTCCTCTCTCTCTTGCCTCCGCATCGACGTGTGCTTGACCTGGGTTGCGGAACGGGTCGGCTTACCCGGGTGCTGGCAGAACAGGGTCCGATTGTCGGTCTCGACGCATCTGCCCCCATGCTGGCGGAGACACGGCGAGACTGCCGCGCGCCGCTCGTTCAAGGCGACGCCTTTGTGCTTCCTTTCGCTAACGGGAGTTTCGACGCAGTGGTCGCGCTCCGTCTCGCCTTTCATTTTGCCGCGTTGGACCCTTTGTTGCGTGAAGCCGTGCGCGTTCTGACGCAGCCGGGAACTGTTATTTTCGACACGTATCTATGGAGCCCCCGGGCATGGCTGTCCCTTGACCGTGAGCACTGGGGCGGCGGAGTATTTGCCCATTCCCCCGCAGAAATCGAACGCACGGCGACGCAGCTGGGTTTGCGCATTGCCCGGCGAGAAGCCTGCTTTCTTTTTTCTCCCTACATCTATCGGCGCTTACCGCTTGCCATTGTTCGGCTCCTTGCCAACCTGGAGACGCTCACGCCCCGGCGTCTGCGCGCCCGCGTGTTTTGGGCAATGGAGCGCGGATGATTCCCGGGCCGACGGGGCCGGACCACTTGACCCGATCCCGCCGGTTCGACGATGGGTACCGTTGGGATGAGCGTTATGACCGCCCGGAGATACGGAGGGGCTTGGGCAGGCGCTCTCGCGGCACTGCTCCTGGCAGGGTTCACGCTGGGCATCTATTTCAACTCGATCGTCAAGACCTACGCACTCGTTTCTTTCTGTTTTGCCGCGACCTTGTTCGTCTTGTCTTCTCACATAAGGGACAACTGCAGGTATCCCTTGGCGCTTGCCTTCGCTCTGGCAGCCTCATTGGTACGTGTCACCGCCGCCTTCTTCGTCGCACCGATTCTTCTCTTTGTCTTTCTCCGGGCAAATCGGTTGGCACGCTTGATGATCGTGCTCGAAGGAATCGGGGCGCTCCTCCTCGCAGGCGTTTAAGTCTTCCCCAACTGGCCGGCGGCACGCTGGGGCCTCATCAGCAGTCATCTGCGCTACTAGGGAAACTTTTCGACCTTCAGGCAGATCGGCGCCATGCTGACTGAACGTGTGCCTGATATTGCCCAGAATTTCGGCCCGCTCCTTGTGCTCGGCGGCCAGAGAGCCTATCGATCCACCCAAGATTCGGTCAGCAGCCCGTTGCGGAATGGTTTCTTTTCCTGTATAATTCCCCTCTGACATCTCATGGAAGGGGTGCAATGAAGCAAGTCCTTTTGACCCAACGTTTCAGCGAGGCTCAGTTGGAACGCCTGCGCGCCGTTTCGCCCGAACTGCAGATCGAACAAAAGTCGGTGCGGGAGGAATGGGACGCGATGGACACGGGTTCCTTCTTCCAAGGGAATGAGGAGGTTCTCTACTGCTTTATGCCCCCCCGTGACCTCTCGGTGGCTCCCAAGCTCAGATGGGTGCAGCTGCACAGCGCGGGCATCAACCAGTTGGCCGGCCACCCAATTCTCCAGAGCGACATTTTCATTACCACCTCCAGCGGCATCCATGCCGTCCCGATTGGCGAATTCTCCATCACAATGATGCTCGCCCTCGCTCGACGTGTGCCGCGCATGGTTCGAATGCAGGACGCCGGAATCTGGCCGGAGCAGCGCTGGACCACGTTCCAGGCTGTCGAACTGCGCGGCAAAACGCTCGGCGTCGTCGGCTATGGCAGCATCGGGCGTGAGGTCGCGCGCATCGCCAAGCACGCCTTCGCTATGCGCGTCCTCGCCATGACCTACAGCAACACGCACGCCGACCGCGGCTATGCAGAGCCGAACGTCGGCGACCCGGAAGGCAAGCTGCCGGACGCATGGTTTAATCGGGACGGGCTGAAGGAGATGCTCGGGCAATCCGATTTTGTGCTCATCTCGGCTCCTCTCACCGATGAGACACGCGGCATGGTAGGCGAGGCCCAACTTCGAGCGATCAAGTCGACCGCTTTTATCGTGAATATCGCACGCGGGGAGATTATTGACGAGACCGCGCTCGTGCGCGCACTGAGAGAGAACTGGATTGCGGGCGCGGGCCTGGATGTCTTCGCGCACGAGCCGCTGCCCGCCGACAGCCCATTGTGGAAACTGGACAATGCCATCCTGGCGCCCCATGTCTCCGCCGATACCCCGCACTATGATGATCGCGTGGTGGACCTCTTTGCGGAGAATCTGCGGCGCTTTCTGCGCGGCGACCAATTGCTCAATCTTGTAAATCGGCAGCGCGGTTACTGACAAGGCAGTTGCGGTTTTGCTCCCCTCGCCCCCCTAGCCCGCTCCCTGTTTGGGAAACGAGTCGAATGAGTTTCGTGGGAGATAGATTTTGCCGGGCGTCAGCCATCTCCGGCACCCCACCCCCTATCCGCTGGGCCGAGAGGGGATTGGAGACGGGTCCGAGTTCGGACCAACAATGAATTGTTCATTGCCAATGCCCGCCAGCAAGGCATTAGGCTATCCCAAAAAGAAAGGCTATCGAATAATAGAGTCATGATTTACGGAATCATTTTTGATTTGGGCAGCACTTTGATGTATCTGGACGACGAATGGAAAGATATCGACGCTCGCTCCACGCTGGCGCTCGTCGAATTTCTCCATGCGAACGGCGTGCCGGTCGGCGACAATTTCGTGGAGGCCTTTCGCGCCGCGCGCAGCCACGGGTGGGAACTCGCGGAAGAAACGAACGTGGAGCACACGCTGGGCCAGGCGTTGACTCAAGCGTTGAGTGGACTCGGCTATTCCTCCCTCGATGGCCTGATTCCTCGCGCCGTCGAACAATACTTCGCGCTAGCGGAAATCCACTGGACCTGCTATCCGGGCGCGCTCGACACGCTCCACGCCCTGAAAGAGCGCGGCCTCCGCGTGGGGGTCATTTCGAATGCAGATGACGATGGCCTCGTCCAGCGGACGTCCGTCCGCCTGGGCTTTTCGAGGTTTGCGGACCCCGTGATCAGCAGTGCCGGCTTTTCCTACCGCAAGCCCGACCCCCGGATCTTTCAACACGTGGCGCGGATTTGGTCGCTCCCTCCCGAGGAGATCGCAATGGTGGGAGACGCACCACGCTACGACATCATCGGCGCCCACCGGGCCGGCATGAAGGCCATCTTGATCGACCATGGGGAAAACGCCTGGTGGCAATCGGTCCCTGCCGAGCTGGCGAATGAGCCGGGCATCCAACCCGACGCCGTCGTCCATTCCCTACTCGAAATCCCAACCGTACTTGGGCGTCTATAACTATTCTCCTTCCTTCATTCGTCGTTCGCCCATGGTCCTCAGTCTTTTGTTCCTTTGCTATTTGTCATTCTTCATTTGCTCCTTTGTTCATTTGTCATGTCAAGTCGCCATTCAAGAGTTGATGGATGCCCAAATCATTAAAGATTCTCATCCTTTCTTCCGAAATCACGCCCTTCGCCAAGACTGGTGGCATCGCCGATGTGGTCGGCGAATTGCCCAAGGCGCTCCGCGCTCTCGGACACGACGTCCGTCTCGTCATGCCCCGCTATGGGCGCATCGACCCGGCGCGCTTTGGCCTGCATCGCCTGCTCGAACCTTTCGCGGTCCCGCTTGACAACACGGGCGAGAGTGCCACGCTCTTCGAAGGCCGCCTCGATTCGGAGGTGCCCGTTTATTTTGTGGATAACGACCGCCTCTTCAATCGCGAAGGGATTTACATGTATCCCGACGATGCCGAGCGCTTTATCTTCTTTTCCCGCGCGGCGCTCGAGATGGTCAAGCGCTTGAATTGGCAGCCCGATATTGTGCACTCGAACGATTGGCAGACGGCGCTCGTCCCGAATTGGCTGCGGACGGTCTACGCGTCCGATCCATTTTTCGAGAACACTGCCACCATCTATACGATCCACAATCTCGCCTACCAGGGCATCTTTGGTTACCGCGTGCTCGAAATCGCGGGCCTCGCGGCCTATGGCTTTATTGCGCACCCCGCCGCCGCGGCCGAAATCAATCAGGTGCTCGACTTTATGGCCCGCGGCATCCTGTTTGCGGACAAGATCAACACGGTCAGCGAGACGTACGCGCGCGAGATACAAACTCCCGAATACGGCGAAAAACTGGACCCCATCTTGCGCGAGCGCAAAGCAGAGCTCACCGGCATTCTGAACGGCATCGACGTCGAACAAGTCAATCCGGCGACGGATTCGGTCATCGCCCAGCCGTTTTCCATCGAATCGCTCGACGGGCGCGCGGCGAACAAGATCGCCCTGCAGAAAGAGGCCGGTTTGCAAGTCGGCTCGCAGGTACCCGTCCTCGCGATGGTGAGCCGGTTGAACGACCAAAAGGGGCTCGACCTCGTCACCAAGACGATGGATCATATCCTCGATAACCTCGACGTGCAGTTCGTATTAATGGGCACCGGCGACCAGCACTATCATGATTTCTTCACTCAATTGCGTCAACAATACCGGGGCCGGGTCGCGACCTTTCTCACTTTTAGCCAAGACCTTGCCCGCAAGATCTATGCCGGCAGTGACGTGCTCCTGATGCCGTCCAAGGTCGAGCCGTCCGGAACAAATCAGATGTTTGCGATGCGCTACGGCTGCATCCCCATCGTCCGCGCGACCGGCGGTCTCGCCGATTCCGTCCAGGATTTCAACGCCAAAGGGGATAGCGGCACCGGCTTTGTATTCGCACCCTATGACCGCTGGGCCATGTACACCGCGATTGTGCGCGCTGTTGAGGTCTATCAACTGCCGCAAGTCTGGCGCCGCCTCCAATCGCGGGCGATGGCCGCGGATTTCTCTTGGAGCATTGCGGCGGCCAAGTACGATGCACTCTATCACCAAGCGCTCGAACACAAAGCCGCGGAGACCGCGGCCGCCCGGCGCCTGGCCGAGGAAATCCAGCGAACCGCCGAGAGAATCGCCACCCTGCCTGCTCGAATCGCACGACTGGGCGAACTCGCCTACAACTATTGGTGGAGCTGGTCGCCGATCGGACGCCGCATTTTCCAGACCCTTGACCACGATTTGTGGGAGCACGTCGATCACAACCCGGTCAATTTCCTGCGAGAAGTGAGTCCCGAAAAACTGCAGGCCGCCAGCCAAAACCCGGAATACCTCAAGCGATACGATCAAGTCATGGCCGCCTGGGACGCCTACATGGAAGCCAAGATCAATTGGTTCGAAGCGAGCTTTCCATACATTACGGACCGCCCGATTGCCTACTTTTCCGCCGAGTTCGGCTTGCACGAGTCCCTTCCCATTTACTCGGGAGGCCTCGGCATCCTTTCCGGCGACCACACCAAAGAGGCCAGCGACCTCGGACTTCCTTTGATTGGAATTGGCTTTCTGTACCCCCAGGGCTATTTTACCCAGCGCCTGTCTCCCGACGGATGGCAGGAGGCTGAGTATCACAAACTCAACTTTGCCCTCGCTCCGGCGGTGCCCGCGAAAGGACCGGACGGCCGCGAGATCATGATAGAAGTTGAACTGCCCGGACGCTCCCTCTATGCCAAGGTTTGGCGCATTCAAGTGGGGCGCGTGCCCCTCTTCCTCATGGACACGGATATTGACGTCAACGCGCCTGCCGACCGCGTGCTGGCCGCTCGACTGTATGGGGGCGACCATGAGATTCGCATCTCTCAGGAAATCGTTCTCGGCATTGGAGGAGTGCGCGTGCTGCGAGCGCTCGGCTACCATCCCAGCGTCTACCACCTGAACGAAGGGCACTCGGCTTTTTCCGTGCTCGAGCGCGTGCGCGAGCGAGTCGAGCGGGGAATGAGCTTTGAACAGGCGCATGATGCCGTCTGCTCAACCACCGTATTCACTACCCACACCCCGGTACCTGCCGGTAACGATGCCTTCTCCTTTGACCTCGTCGACAAATATTTCTCTCAATACTGGCCCAAGCTCGGCCTTACGCGAGAACAATTTCTTGATCTCGCGTGGCAAGACTTGCCCGGCGGTGCGAAATTCAGCATGACGGTGCTCGCCTTGCACTTGGCGTGCGAGGCCAACGGGGTGAGCCAACTGCACGGTACCGTCTCGCGCGGGCTGTGGCATTTCCTATGGCCTGACGTCGCCGAAAAAGAGGTGCCGATCGGATCGGTTACAAACGGCGTCCATCTCCCCACCTGGCTTGCGCCCGATCTGGTGGAGCTCTTTGACGAGTATCTCCCGCATGACTGGCAGGAGCACCCGGACGACGTGGTCGTCTGGAACGCCGTCGATTCCATTCCCGATGAAAAGTTGTGGGGCGTTCACCTCGAATTGAAGCGCCACCTCGCCGATTTCATTCGCCAGTATACGCGCACGTGTGGCGGCGAGTTGAATCCCGAGGCGTTGGTGCTCGGCTTTGCCCGCCGCTTTGCGACATACAAGCGCGCCGTCCTCATGTTCAATGACGTCGAACGGCTCAAGCGGATTGTAAACACGCCAGGGCGTCCCGTCCAAATCGTCTTTTCGGGCAAGGCGCATCCCGCCGATGATCCGGGCAAACAATTCATTCACGACGTTGTCCAATGGTCCGGGCAGCCCGGCCTGCAAGGACACATTCTCTTCGTCGAGGACTATGACGTTCGCATCGCCCGCCATCTCGTCCAAGGAGTCGACGTCTGGACAAATACCCCGCGCCGTCCGCTCGAAGCGAGCGGGACCAGTGGACAAAAGGCGTCGCTCAACGGGGTCCCCAATTTTAGCGTATTGGACGGATGGTGGCGGGAAGGATTTGTGGCGGGGGTCAATGGGTGGTCGATCGGCGCCGATCAGGCATGGGATGATACGAACGCACAGGATGCCGCCGACGCCGAGTCATTCTACTCTACCCTTGAAAACCAAATCATGCCGCTCTTTTTCGAGCGCGGCCCGGACGGCATCCCGCACCGGTGGGTCAAGATGATGAAAGACACCATCCGAACAATTGCGCCTCGCTTTATCACCCGCCGCATGGTCAAAGAGTACACGCAAAAGTACTACATCCCGGAAGCCACGCGGGGAGAAGGGTGAGAAATAAAGGATGAAGGATGAAGGCGGAAGGATGAAAGTGAGTCCAGAGTTATACGTACAAAGTCCAAGCGTAGACGTTGGGCATAGGCACCTTGCACGCTGAACCTTGATTTCATCCTTCCGCCTTCATCCTTTACAGAATGTCGTACACCCTGGATTACTTTACAGCCCGCGAGACCTGGCGGGATTGGCGTGTCGAGGCATGTCTGTTGACGGACCTTGCGCGCCTTGCGCCCGCGGCGCGGGTGCTCGAAATCGGATGCGGAGGAGGAGGCTTGCTCAAGCACTTGGGCGAGTACGGCGCCTCCGCGGTCGGGATCGAAACATCCCAGCAAGCGCTGACGGCGGCGCGCACGCGCGGTTTTAAACTCGTCCAAGTCGGCCAAAGCCACGCCCTGCCGTTTTGCGCTGGGTCCTTCGACGCTATCCTCGGCCAGCACGTCGTCGAGCATCTGCCTGATGTTCCGGCTATGCTGTCCGAATGCAGTCGCGTGCTCAAGCCCGGCGGCCGCCTGGTGCTCGCCACGCCGAACGCGCATTACCCGGATCCTGCCCATTTCGCCGACACGGACCATAACCACATCTACGCGCCTGACGAACTGTGCCAGATTATCGGACGCGCCGGCTTTGTCGTAGAGAATTGCTCCACGGTCTTTCCTTTCCTGTCGCACTCTAGAGCGCTGCGCGGTCTCGGCGTGGTCGCCCATGACCTGTTCCGTCGCACGCCTTATTTTTCGACGCACGGCCGCACTATTATCCTTGCCGCACAGAAGCTCTAGAGACCCAATATCCAGACTGGTTCCCAGAGGAGAAAAAGGCCATGAATCCATCCAGCAACGACGACAACGCCGCTCGATGGCATCGTTCCCTACTTTTCGCCGCCTCCGGCTTTACGTTTGTCCTCATCACCCTGGGAGGCCTGGTTTGCGTCACCCAGTCCGCACGCGGATGCCCCGATTGGCCCGGGTGCTTTGGCCAGCCCATCCCCCCCGCGCAAACCGCCGCAGTAATCGAGTATTTTCACCGCTTGGTCGCGGCGCTGACCAGCCCCTTGATCCTCGTCGCCGCTTTTATCGGCTGGCGAAAATTCTGGTCGGTCCGCTGGCTCAGCCGGCCTCCGGTCCTCGCCATCCCGTTTCTCATCGCCGTGATCATTTTCGGGATGCTCGCCGTCACGCGCGGCATCCCGTCCAGCGTTTCGGCAGTGGACCTTGGCTCCGCATTGATTGTCCTCGCGCTGATCCTGATAGCAACCATCGTCGCCTTTTCTCGACGAGCGAATCCAGACTTGCCCGACCGGCTCGCGTTCACGACTCCCTTTAGCAAGCTCACCCTCTGGGCTGTCGGCGCCGTGTTTGTTGTGACGGTCAGCAGCGTCCTCGTCGCGGATGCAGGATCTACCTCGCGCTGCTTGGGTTGGCCCCTGTACAACGAACCCACGGCCCTCGTCAGTCTCTCGGATTGGTACAAGGTAACGCGCCACCTCATTGCGGGCATAGCGGGTCTACTGATCGTCGGCCTTGTCGTACAAGCATGGCGCACCCGGCGCTCTCAGAAGGGGACGATGCGCGCCGCCGCTGCACTGGGCATCTTGTTCGTCGTCGAGATCGCGGCGGGACTGCTCATCGTATCTGTCACGGACGCCGTGGCTCTGCGCGAACTCTATGCGGCCATCGCCGCGGCCATATGGGCGAGCGTCGTCGTCCTCGCGGTCCAAGTCGGCATCAGCGACGCGGCGACTGCAGAGGAGCGCGTCGTCAACATGCGTGCCACCAAGAGTGCCGTATAGCGAGACACCCGCGAATGCGCTCTTTCAACAAGCACACCATCAATCACTTGACGCGCCTGTTTGCCTGTTTGCCCGTTTGCCGCGTGGCCCATTCGCGGTAGTTCGCCACGTCGGCCGCCGGACGGGCAGGTCGTATGAGACGCCAATCATGGTGGAGCGGAGCGGAGATCGTTTTGTGATCGCGCTCACCTACGGGCCTGACGTCGATTGGTACCGCAATGTTCTCGCGGCCGGGATTGCGACATTGCTTTGGCATGGGCAAGTCTACCTGCTCGACAAACCGGAACCTCTTCCGGCTCAAAGCGCGCTGCCTCTCTATTCCTCATTCGAACGGATGATCCTGCAAAGACGCGGCACGCAGCATTTTGTGAGCATGAAATATCGGCAAGGCGCTAAACTTTAAGAATCGCGTACATCTCCCATTGACGCGGACGCCTCCCGCTCCTATAATGCCCCCATGATGAAACACACAACTCACCATCTACCCGGTCTGCTCCTCACCGACCACACTTTTCGAGTCCCGCTGAACTATGCCGCGCCCGATGGCGACGAAATCACCGTATTCGCGCGTGAGGTCGTCGCCCCGGATTGCGAAGACAAGCATTTGCCGTGGCTCGTCTTTTTCCAGGGCGGGCCCGGCTTTTCCTCTCCGCGTCCTTTGACGAACACCGGATGGCTGAAACGCGCGTTGAAAGAGTATCGCGTCCTGTTCCTCGACGATCGCGGCACGGGCCTCAGCACGCCCGTCAACTTTCAGACGTTGGCCCGCTTGGAGACGCCTCAGGCGATGGCCGATTACCTGAAATGCTTCCGCGCCGATTCCATCGTCCGTGATGCCGAATGCAGTCGCCGCGAGCTATTGGGCGAGCACGAGCGCTGGAGCGTGCTTGGCCAGAGCTTTGGCGGCTTTTGCGTTACTACTTATCTGTCCATGGCACCTGACGGCTTGCGCGAAGCGATGCTCACCGGCGGCCTGCCGCCCATTTTTCACACGGCTGACGAGGTCTATCGAGCCACGTACCGCATCGTGACCGAAAAGAATCGGCTCTATTACGAGCGCTACCCCGACGATGTCGCTCGGGCCCAGGCGATCCTGGACTACCTGACTCGGAATGACGTCCAGCTTCCGACGGGTGGACGCCTATCGCCGCGGCGCTTTCAACAACTCGGAATGGCTTTCGGGGCGAGTGATGGATTCGACCAGGTTCATTATATTCTGGAGGACGCCTTCGTCGATGGCGCCCACGGTCCGGAGTTGAATTATTCGTTTCTGCGCGACTTTGAGAACATGCAGAATTTCGAGACCAACCCAATTTACGCCATCCTCCACGAGGCCTGCTACTGCCAGGGCGCAGCCTCGCGTTGGTCGGCCGAGCGCATCCGCCGTGAATATCCCGAATTCGAGCCTACGCCGGGTCAGCCCGTCCTCTTTACAGGCGAGATGGTCTACCCGTGGATGTTCGACGAAGAGCCGCATCTGCAGCCCTTGAAACAGGCTGCCGAGCTCCTAGCCGATTTTGATGACTGGCCCGCGCTCTACGATCAGCAAACCCTGCAAGCCAACACAGTCCCGTCTGCGGCCGCGGTCTACTACAACGACATGTACGTCGTGCGGGCATTTTCAGAAGAAACCGCACGGACGATTCGCGGGATGCGCACCTGGGTCACGAACGAATACGAGCACAACGCGCTCCGCCTGGATGGCGAACAAGTCCTCAGCCATCTCCTCGACATGCTGCACGGCGAAAGGTGATGCCGCGTGACTGGGTTGTGATGCAACACAACCCAACCTCCTCTATGCAAATTGGCTCATTTCTAGCCCTTCTGCCCGGGGCCAAGTCAAGTCTCTACGGGGGATATCGAGGCCGATTTTAGGCCGACCCTCACCAGTTCGCGGGGCGGGGCTTGCGAGGCGGGCGCAGTGGCAGATCAAGCCGCTCTTCCACTCCACCCCGCCCCCCTATGATGCCTCTCGCAATGACGCGTGTCTGTCGGTTCGCCCCCAAACTGAATCGCACCTTTCCTTTTCTCACTCATTGACGCGCGCCGAAATCACGGCTATACTCATAGCAGACTAGTTCCCATCTTACCGAACCTTGAAGCAGCATATCTGCAAGCTCGTCGAGAATCGTAATCTGTGGGACCATGTGCCCTTGCTCGTGTTCGAGGCGCCCGAGCTGGCGCGCATGATTCAGCCAGGCCAATTCGTTCTGGTGCGCGATCCATCCACCTTCGATCCTTTCCTGCGCCAGACTGCCTGGCTCTATCGGGTCGAGGGCGACCGGCTCTCCCTGGTGCTCTCATCCGGCAATTCTCTCAGCGGGCGCGTCTCACCCGGGCATCTGCTCGACCTGCTCGGGCCTGCCGGACGGACGGCCGAGTTCGTCAAAAGTGCGCGTCACGTCTTGCTAATCGGCGAGGACGAGCAGATCGCGCCGCTGGTGGCAATGGCGCACGCGGCACTCGAGTCTCTGGAACGGTCGGTCGTCCTGCTCAATCGTTCACGCCAGGCTGCGGGAGCTGAGACGGGGCCCCTGCCGGCATATCTGCTCTCGCCCGAGATCGAGTATCGGGTGGTGCCGACTACGCAGTCCCTGCCCGAAATACTCGGCCCTGACCTGATCGCCTGGGCCGACCAAATTGTCGCAAGCGGAGGCGCAGAGCTCTATGCTGCCGTTGGGCAGGCAGTGCGGACGGCTCGCTTTCGGCTCGAGCCCGGCTGGGTACACGTATTGATGGATCTGCCAATGCCATGCGGGGTGGGGACTTGCTACGCGTGCGCAGTGGGCACCGCACACGGACCGAAGCTGGCCTGTGTCGACGGGCCTTGGTTCGATTGGGTTGATCTGGAAAGACAAAATCGAGGGTGGTCTCGATGGGTTCGTTGAACAGCTTTTTCGCACAACAGTCGCAGCGTGCGCTGCAGGTCGCACGGACAGCCTCGGAACAAGCTCATCGGATGCCGGTCGTCGGCGTTCTCGCCGACACAATCCAAGCTTATGCCCAGGACCGCGCCTCGACTCTCGCCGCGGCGCTTTCGTACTATACCCTCCTCTCGCTCTTTCCACTCATGCTTTTCATTCTTGCCGTCTCAAGCTCGTTTCTGCAGTCGGCTCAGGCCGTCCGTGAGGTCGCCCGCTTTGTCGGTGCTTATCTCCCTCCCGGCTTGAGCGTTGGACAGGACCTTCAAGAGATGATTCGTCTGCGTGACCCTCTTACTTTGATCGGCGGCGTCGGATTCCTTTGGTCCTCTTCCGGCGTCTTTGATCTCGTTCAGCTCGGATTGAATCGAGCTTTTCGCGTCCAGCATGCACGCCCTTTGTGGCGCCAGAGAATCGTTTCGCTGGTAATGGTCATCGCCATCACCTTGCTCTTCGGTTTGAGCTTTTTCATGACGGCCTTTATCCGCCTGGCTGTCCATTACCGGCTCGTTTCTAGGCACGATATCGCGATGAACACAGTCCCTCAGGCTGCCTCGATCATCCTCGGTGTCTTTGTCTTTGCACTCCTCTACCGCTACATACCCTTTGACCCAACCATCCGGTGGAAGAATGTCTGGTGGCCCGCGCTGCTCGCCTCCGCTTTGTGGGAAATTGCCAAGCTCGCATTTGCTTGGTATATTACGAACATGGCGCTTTTGAATTTTGTGTACGGCTCGATTGGCGCCGTCATCGCATTGATGATTTGGGGATACATCACAGCGGTAATCCTTCTTGCCGGCGCCGAAATGGCGGCGGTACTTTCGGGCGCTCGCCAGCGCATCGGGCCAGGAATACAATTGTGGGAGCTGCAGCCCGACGGCCCTGCGAACATGCCCAGTGAGGGCGCCCCGGTCCCTCGGACTATAGAATAGCGATGACGGGCCCCATCGAGCTCGCGCCCGATTGGAAACGCAGCCTCGCTATCCCCCGCCCGCTCCTGCTCGCCTCTGGGGCACTGGCTGTGCCTGAGCAGGCAGACAGCATCGGTGCCCTGGTCACTCTTCCTCTCACTCTCTATCATCGCATGGGCGCACCGCTTCCTAGGGTTGTCGAGATTCGGGGAGGCGCTCTTTTCCGCACTGGCGCGGCCAATCCGGGGCTCACCCGCGTCCTGCGGCAGTACCGCACCGCTTGGGCCCGCTCGGCGACCGATATCCCGATCATCGTCGCCCTGGCCGTCCAAGGCGTGCGCGATTGGCCGGCCATGGCCGCCCAACTGGAACGCGTGCCCGGCGTTGGCGGCGTGGAATTGCACCTGAATCCGACGATCGACTCGCCCGCCGCCATCCGCGCGACCCGCGCCCGAACCGACCTGCCGATTCTCGCCAAGCTCGACCTCGACGAGGCTGCTCCTGCGTTCGCCGCCGAATGCATCGCAGGGGGCGCGAACTCTCTCGTCATAGGTCGCCCGCCGCGGGGCGCAGCGGTCGTCGAAGGGCGGCCGTGGTATGGCCGCCTTTATGCGCCCTCAGTCAAGGCGCTCGTCATGCGCGTCCTGGTCGAGCTCGCGAGCCAGAATCCGCACGCGCCCCTGATCGCGAGCGGCGGGGTCTATTCGGCCGAGGATGTGCGCGATTTCCTCGGCGCCGGAGCCGCGGCCGTCGAGATCGACGCCGCCCTCTGGCTCAATCCGGGAATGCTAGCAGACATGACGCAGGAGAGAACGGCCGTTTAGTTGGTAGATGGAATGCTGTCCTACCCGGAAGGACAACCCATCACACCTCATGTCACGAATCAGCCGCTCGGCACCACTAAGCTTTACGTTTTACGATTCGCGTTTCACGCATCAAGTTTTGCGTTCGGTGGATCCATGATCCAATCCAAATCTCTGGCTATCCTGTCTCTTTCCGCCTTTCTCCTCGCCGCTTGCATCGCCGGACCCATCGCCCTCAATGACATCACTCCCATCGCTGCCACTCCCGCCGTCGTCACGCCTCTCGCGACTGTACCCTCAAACGACGAGACGGCTGTACCGCTGGTCACCGCAAGTGTTCCGGCCTCTCCGACTGCGGCGCCTGGCCAGCCCGGCGCGCCCACTTGGTGGCCGGCTGACCTCCCTCTTCCGGCAAGTGCTCTTCTCACCACCGGGACTGGAACCCCCGCGGTCTGGACTTGTCCCGATTTGAATGTCGCCAAAATGAAGGATTCGCTGACTCTGGAGGCGACTCGCGCGGGGTATACCATCTATACGATCACTCAATCGCAGGGCTCGATTTACGACTTGCTCTTTGTAAAGGGCGCTGCCGCCTACGCCCTGAACCTCACCGAGGGCACGGACACGACAATCCTCACCGGCAATCAAGTGGGCACGCTGCACCTGCGGGTCTCGGGCTATATAGACCTCGATCTCAATCTCCCACTCAGGGATAGGCTGGACACGAGCCCTGGCAGCGAGGTCTCGCTCGGGACGTCGGTGCCGAACACCGCGTGCGACGGCTGTCAATACTATATCAATGTCCATATCGCCCCGTTCAACGGCATTGGGACATATGCCTCGCAGCCGCCGGGCACATACATTATCGACGTGGAATTGATACCTGGGGGGACGGACGTCAAAGATGACTACCGCTGGGCCAAGAGCTGCACCGTCCGGGTGCAAGACGCGCAAACCGGCAGCTTTGACTGCCGGGGTCTAGAAAACATCAACGACAACACCAAGGTCCTTGACGCGAGCGGGGAATGGAAACAACCGCCATGATTTAGGATTTCAGATTTATGATTTTCGATTTAGCAAATAGCGATGGTACCTGACCCTAAATCGTAAATCCTAAATCGTAAATTACGGCGAATCCACTATGATTGTAACTGGCCCGTCATTCACGAGACGCACGAGCATCTTGGCGCGGA
Organism: Chloroflexota bacterium; assembly: GCA_023381515.1. Next base: position 113,675 of record JAMCQI010000035.1, read on the forward strand.
ATTGGCCGGTCGCCACGGTCAATCCCTGCTCACGCAGCAGCCCCACGAATCGCTCGATCAGAGGCTCGGCCGCCTCGGGCCGTGCGGCGTCGATAAAGTCGGGGCGCCGTCCTCGGCGTGTATCGGCGTAAAGCGTAAATTGGGAAACGACGAGCGCCTCCGCGCCAATATCAAGAGCCGAAAGGTTGAATTTGCCGGCGGCATCTTCAAAGATGCGCAAGGTCGCGATCTTTTGCGCCAGGAAACGCGCATCCTCTTCGGCGTCGCCATGGGTGACTCCCACCAGGATGACCAGTCCGCGGCCGATTGCCCCGACCACCTCTCCCTCGACGGTCACAGAGGCTTCTTGGACTCGTTGGATCACAACTCGCATGCCTTTTTCCCTCGCTTGCCATTATCTGGATTCTCTGCTATCATAACGCCGATGGCTCTTACAAAGCCGACTTTTGCATAGGCCCGCCCTGGCGGGACCTCAAGTGCCAGGGGGAAGCGCTGATGGTAAAATTATTGATGACTTGGGACATTCGTCCAGGCAAAGAATCTGAATACTTTGAATTTGTCGTCCAAGAGTTCGCCCCGAAATTGGTACGGTTGGGTATTCAGCCTACGGAGGCGTGGTACACGGTCTATGGAAGTGCCCCGCAAATTCTGACCGGCGGCGTGACCGAAGACCGCGCCACGCTGGACGGCATTCTTGAAGGCGAAGAGTGGAAAACGCTCCACAATAAGCTCATGACCTACGTGACGAATTACAACTACAAGATCGTCAAAGCGGCCGGCAACTTTCAACTCTAGCGTCCCAATTCTGGATTGATCAAGGCTAGCCTGACTCGGGACTGCAAGCCCCCACCCCACCCCTCCCCGCAAGCGGGGAGGGGAGTTTTGTTTAAGAGTGGAGTTTGCCGAGCCCAAGGCCCAGCAAACCCTATTATAACAAAAACCCCCACTTCCATTTGGGAAGAGGGGGCAGGGTCTCCGACCCCGCGCTTTCCAGCGGGGGTAATGGGGCGCCTTTCAACGTCCTATTTCGTTTCCGTCTTCACGCCAGAGCCGTTCTTAGGTCCGGTGTCCCCGCCCGTCTTGGCCTCCGTCGCGGGCTTTTTATCTTCCTTCGTCTCGGTAGCTTTTGCCTCTTTGGTTTCGGGCGGCTTGGTCTCACCCGTCACCGTGCCCGAAGTAGATTTGCGGCTGTCGGTGATATACCACCCCGAGCCTTTGAAAATGATCCCCGCCGGGTGGAAAACCTTGTGAACGGTCCCGGAGCACTCCGGACAGTAGCGGACCGGCTCATCCTTAAAAGACTGGTGGCGCTCGAAACGGGCGCCGCAATTCTCACACTCGTATTCGTAAACAGGCATGGACGCTATCCTCCGAAACTCACAACCAATGATTATACCCCTACTTGCGACGGCGGTCAAATGCAAAGCGACTGAGTGTGTGGATTAACCACTCGAACTCGCGTTTTTTCGCGAATTGAGTACAATGGCGCCATCCTCACTCTGGGAGATGCGCCATGGGCAAGCGCCGCTTCAAGGCTCTCGGGCTCGGCTCGT
>JAMCQI010000030.1 GCA_023381515.1 Chloroflexota bacterium
ATTCGCCAAACGGCCCTTCGACGAGCTTTTCGTTCGGATAGGCGTAACCTTCCAACACGATCTCGGCGTCCGCCGGGATCGGCAAGCCTGTCACCCGGCCCTTGATGACCTTCATCGGCTCGCCCCGGACTCCGCCCGCCCACGCGTACTCGCTGATGTTAGGGGGCACCTCGGTACACGAGGAGAGGAAAAGCAGCGGATTGAGCCCGATCGCGACGGCGAGCGGGCAAGGTTGGCCTCTATCGAAATACTTTTCGCGGTGGATCCGCCCGTGCTTGCCGGGCGAGATGTAGAAACCGACGCGGTTCTTGTCGTGGAGCATCACCCGGTAGGTGCCGAGATTCACCCAGCCCGAATCGGGATCGCGTGTAATGTCCGCGCTCGCGGTGCCGAGATAACGTCCGCCATCCGACTCGTGCCAGACCGGCGTCGGGAACTTCAATACGTCTACTTCGTCGCCCGTGAGCACGTTCTCCAGGATCGGGCCCTGGTCTACCACAACAGGTTCCAAAGGCTGTGCCGCGCGAATCCGCGCGCTGCTCAGGCTCAGGGTCGTCCAGATGTCCGCATCAGTCGGAAGGCCGAGGGTTAATTCGAGGCGGGGAAGGGAGTAAAAGGAATTCACCAGGACGCGTTCGCCCGGTTTGTGACCTTGGATTTCGTCGACGAGCACTGCGGGCGATCCGCGTGTGTGCCCAACCACTTCGGTAATCATGCCAATGTCGTTCTGCCATGTCGCACCCTTGACGCACTGTAACTCACCCAGCCGGTCCACCTGCTCGATCCAGTCTCGCAGGTCCTGGTACTGCATGTCCGGCTTGTCGGCCATTTATAGCTCCTTGCTCCTATTTGTAAAGGGAACTGATGAATCCGCTCTTGTTCAATTCCTCAACCCAACTCGCGTCAAAGAACTGGTTCGGGTCCGCCGTCTTGGCCTTGGGGTTCGTGAGAGCCGCCTCGTCCAGCCCGGTCTGGATGGCGTCGAGGCTGGGAATCGGGGCCTGCGGAAGGACCTTGACAAAAGCGTTGTACGTCCCGTCCAGGACCGTCTGATCGGTCGTCTTGCTGTACTTGCTCAAAACCTTTTCGGCCGTCGCCTTGTTTTTCTTGATGAGGGCGATCGCTTCCACATAGGCCTTGACAAACTTGCGCACGGTATCGGGATTATCCTTGATCCACGACTTGCGGGCGACCACGGCGGATTGGTAAAAGGGGAGGTTCAACGTCGAAAAATCGACCAGCTCCTTCAGCCCCGCTTGCTGCGCTTTGAACGTCGTCGGCGGAGAAAGCACGCCCGCATCGACCGCGCCGCTTTCGAGGGCGGTGAGAATGTCGGGTACGCCGCCGGTGTTGATGATCGTCACATCCTGCTCCGGCTTGAGATTGTGCTGCGTGAGCAGCCAGCGCGCCGCAAAATCGGTGGCCGACCCGCGGGCCGTCACCCCCACCTTCTTGCCCTTCAAGTCTTGCACCTGGCTGATATCAGGTTTGGTGTAGAGGGAAAAGAGCAAATGGTCCGCGCTCGGCGCGAGAATGACAAGGTCGCCCCCCTGCAGACCGGACGAGATTACACCATCTTCTGCTAATTGTGCCATCTGGAGTTGACCGCTGAGCAGCGCGGCAGTCAACGAGGGGTTGGAGGAAACATATTGGAGCGACGGCACGTCCAGCCCGTTCTGCTTAAAAAGCCCCTCCTCGTAGGCGACCCACAGAGGCAATTGAGGCGCGGCAATTGCGGAGTAGGCGAGATGCACCGTGACGAGTGGACCAGCCGAAGAAGAGGACGTCGGAGCCGCGCTCGTCGGTGGGAGGGAAGTGGGCGTGAGGGTAGGCGCGGCCGCCGATGCGCAGCCGGCAAGCGCGAGGGCAAAGAGTGCAAAGAGCATTGCGTAGAGTGTAGCTTTCATGATTTCTTTTCGGCTCCTTCGAGATTTGTCCGTGAGTTCACGGCAGGATATCACACCTCGCAGCTCCGCATAGAGGCAGGGCAGGCCAGCCTCCCAACGAGCACGTGTGTGGCGCGCCTAATCGTACTCGATCTGCCATTTCTCTCATCATGCCCAAAAAAGAATCGTGAATTCTCGAACTTGCTGCTGGAGGAAAGCAAAACGAGACAGACGAATCGTACAGTCTGCCTCGTCGATATCGTAGAATACGGACTGAGCGGAGCGCATGTGCGCTTGCCGGCGCACGAACCGCGTTTCGCCACGGATGCGCCCTGCAAGGCGCCTGCCGCCCCAACCGGACTGTGACCGGGTGCAACATTGAGTGTTCCTCTTCCCGCCATCCGCGCGGAGACGACCAGAACCCGGGCCCATTGGCGCATTCGTCGCGGACGTTCAGACCCTAGGTTCGGCTCAAGCTTTGATCGCGGGTCATTTTATCCCGAGTGGTTACTGCTTGTCAAGACCCTCGCGGTGCTGCAGAGGGCTGGGTGGGGCGCAGGGGGGCTTGCGGCGGATGAGCGGTAGAGCTACAATACAGTCAAATTAGCTATCGTCTCTGGCCGATATCCTTGCCGCAGAAACGAAAGGCGCACGAGGATATCGGTTTTTCGATAGGTCCGAGGTCTTTGCAGTTTGAAGAATCGGATTCGCTTCTTGGAAGGGGGTCAAACTATGAATGAGCATGCCGTGGTTCAGCCCGCGGCGCAAACCACCAGGAAAATATCTACTCCGAATGCTCAGTATATCGGCGACTTGATCGACGAGCTGACGAGTAATGACATACGAGAACGCCACCAGGCCCGGGAGAGACTTGCCAGGATGGGAGAGGCAGCGGTGCCTTTTCTGATCAAGGCATTGGACCGCCGGAATGAGGAACTGCGATGGGAGGCGGCGAAAACGTTGGATGAAATAGCATCGCCATTGGCGATTCCCGCCTGGATCAAGGCGTCGGAGGATGAAAACTGTGATATTCGATGGTTGGCGGGCCAAGGCTTGATCGATCTGGGTGAGACGGCACTCGTACCATTGCTCCACGCGCTGGAACGCCACTCTGACTCCGCCTGGTTTCGAGAATGCGCCCATCGTGTGTTGATTAAGCTGGCACGCGGAGAGTTGGCGCAGATCATCCTGCCGGTGCTGGTAGCGCTCGAAGATATCGATCCGGCCGTCGAGGTGCCGCCGGCGGCGTACGCGGCATTGGTCGCGCTTGCAGAGCCGGGGCAATCCTAGTGTCAGTTTTTGCGCGAGGAAAGGAACGGATCAGCACCCTATCATTATTGAGTAGGCGCAGCCCCAGATTGAGTGGGCGTAACCCCAGCCGGGCGTGGCCGCGGCCGAATTCGTCGTGGTCGACGATCGCGCAAATGGTCTAGCCACATCCGGCATGCCCGACCGTCTCCGACAACGCCGGCATGTATTGTTGGCGGAGACGGTCGCGGTCTGTCCCCACGCGTGCCCGCACCGTCAAGAAGGCGGTGCCCGGTTTCCCCACAAGACTAGAGTATCCCACGGTCGTGAACAGCCACACCTTGCGAGGCCCCGATGTGATCGCGGCTAGTCCTTGCCGGTGGGGGAGACCATATCCTCCGGCATTTGCACGGCCACGACCTCGCCCGTGGCGCACACCTGTCCTTCGGCGGACAGCGTGGAACTCACCACGACCTTGCGACCCTTGATCTCCTTGACTTGGCCGCGAATTTCGAGAGTCGGTCCGAGAGGGGTGGGCCGGAGATAGTTCACGTGGAGCGAGGCGGTCACGAAACGAAAGGAGGGTAAAGTGCCCATCTCACGTCCCGCGGCCCGGTAGGCCGCGGCGGCTGCAGTCCCGGTGCTGTGGCAATCGATGAGCGAAGCGACCAGCCCTCCGTAGACATAGCCGGGGATGGCCGTATGGTACGGGCGCGGAACGAAATGGGCCACCGATTCCTCTCCGTCCCAATAGCTCTTGATCTGCAGGCCGTGCTCGTTCAGACGCCCGCACCCGTAGCAATAGCTCGTCTCCTCCGGATAATAGTCTTGAATGGCTTTTTGATTCATGGTCCCCTCTTCGCACGGATTGGCGCCGTACTGTACGCTCTGCTCATTGTGCCTCAAAAAGGCGGGAACTGCAAGCCTGAGCCGGACGCCAGCGCGCACAAGGTCGCCCCCGCGCCCTTCTGCACCCATTTCACCCATTTCACCCATTTCACCCATTTGTACGGTGGAGTGCCATTTCTCGGTATCCATACATCCATACCATCCATAGTATCCATACTCCCGGCGGGGTCACCGTCCACCGGGGACATCGATGGAGGAGGCTCAGGCGCCATTAGTGCCATTTGCGCCATTTGCGCCATTTGTAGGTGGGGGTGCCGATATTCGCCGCTTTGCGTATGGATTCAAACGAGATATAATGCGGTCAGCCGCACGGTGGCAGCGTCGCCCGCGCGAGTCTTTTGAGGGGCCCTGCGGTCGCTCAAATCTCATCAAGAGGTGGTCTACGAAACGGTACGGTGTTCCCTTACTAATCCTTCTGTTTTCAAGCGCCTTGCTGGCCTGCCAGATCACAAACCTTGCCGCAGCCCTGACGAGCGCCAGTCCGACGGCGACTGCACGCCCGACGTTGGTCCGAGAGTCGGCGACGCCAACCGCGATGGTCATCCAGGTGGAAACACCTGTTCCGACCTTGGTGGAGGAATCGCCGACGCCCGCCGAGGTGTTCGCGACGACCACGGACAATTTGCGCATCCGGGGCGAGCCCTCGACCAGCGCCGCGGTCATCGGCCGTCTGACCCAAGGGACGAGGGTCCACGTCCTCGGGCGCACCGCCGCGAACGACTGGCTTGAGATCGCGTCCCCGACAAATCCGAACACGCTCGGTTGGATCGCCGCCCAGTATACTCAAATCGACGGACCGCTCGACGCGCTCGCGGTGTCCCAGCCCGGCGGAGGGGCGGTCGCCCCCACGAGAGTGCAGGCGCAGCCTGCGCGCCCGACCAACCCACCACCGGCCCAGCCAACCAGCCCACGGCCGCCAACCCCGCGGCCCTATCCCTATCCGTGATGGCGCCGCATGCGCCGGAGTTGGATTCTCGCCATTTTGATTGGAGTCTCTTTTCTGATCTGGATGGCGTTGGAAACTCGTTCCGACACACCTGACCTCCGAAACATTCAAGATAACGCCGAGGTCAGTGCCGGCGAGCTGGATTCTGCGAACAGCCTCGGGCAGACTTTTATCTCTCATTCCCCGCGCCTGCATGCCATCCAGGTCCGCTGGATTGTTTCGCAGGATGTGAACGAGGCTCGCTCGCTCGCATCCAGCGAGGGCAGCGTAACGCTGCACCTCCGGCGACATCCGCAGGACGCACTTGACCTCGCGTCGGCCTCCATCCCCGTTCGCGCGATTCAACCCGATGGATACACCGCGTTCGATTTTCCTCCGCTGCAAGATTCGCAAGACGGATCGTATTACTTTTCCATCGACGTCTCCGCGGCGCAGGTCCCACGGGGGACATTGAGCTTGTGGGCGAGTGAAGGGGACGACTATCCGGACGGCGAGTTGTACGTCAACGGGCGGCCGGCGCCGCGCGATCTTGTCTTTCGCACCTACGATGAGCCCGATCTCGGCATGCTCCTCGGAGAATGGCGTGAGATGCTCGCGCGGGATGGGTGGGGGATTCTCGGGGCCGTTTGCGTTTTCATCTTCTCCGGAGGCCTCCTGACCAGAGGCATCCTCTCCGGAGACATCCTCCTCATTACACCGGGTACAAGTCGCGATCACTGGATCGAGTCGCTGGCTCTCGCGAGCGGGGTGGGGCTCGCCGTACTCTCGGCGATCTCCGTTCTATGGCTGTGGCTCGGACCCTTTGACCAAGCCGCGTTCTGGCTCGCGCTCATCGGCCTCGTCCTCAGCGGGGGACGCCTCTGGAGAGGAAGCCTCTGGAGAGGAAGCCTCTGGTTTTCGCGCCGGCGTGCGCGTGTCCTTGGTGAAACTCGTCCGGGGACCGCGACGAGCCAAGACCGGGAGAATTCGGCCGCCTCGCCCAGTCATCCGGAGCGACTCGCCTTCGGGGTGTTAGCCCTTCTCACCCTCCTTGCTGTGAGCGTTGACCTCGTCCAGATCCACGATGTTTCCGTGCCATTGTGGGTCGATTCCGTCTCGCATGCCGGTTACATTGCGCATCTCTTGGACGTGGGCCGTCTGCCTGCCGACAATTTCTACCATCTCGGCTATCACGCCACGGTCGCCCTGGTGATGCGGGTGACGGGTATCTCGCTCGCGCAGGGGATGCTCATTGTAGGACAGCTGTTGATCGTGCAGGCGGGCCTGTCGGTTTTTCTGCTCACGCGTCGTCTAACGCAGGGAGCGACCCCCGCGCCCTCGGCGAGCGCGCTGGCGGGTCTCACCGCCGCGGTGTGTGTATGGTTTCTTTCTCCCACGCCTTCCTACTTTGTGACGTGGGGGCGTTATCCGCTCCTGCTCGGCGCGGCCATTTTGCCGCTCGCATTGTGGGCGGCCGTCGTCTTGACGGACGAGCCATCCTGGTCGTCGCTGCTCCTCGCCGCAGTCACTTTGGCGGGGCTCGCGTTTGCGCAGATCCGGCTCACCGCGTTCTATCTCGTCTTTGTGCTCCTTTACGCGGCGTTTGCGGCCTCCCGCGACCGCGCGTCTGGCACGCGAGGCGAAGGCTGGCGGCGGCTGGGCGGGATTGGAGTCCTCATCGCAAGCGGCGCTCTGTTTGGAGGGATATGGCTCGCGGGGCTGGCGCTGCGGGGGGTGACGGGGAGCGCGATTCTGGCGGAGAACGCGGCCGCGCCGACCATCGACGTCGAGACCGCGCTCGCGGTCTTGAGATCACATCTGGGCACCGGGTTCTGGGTGATAGCGCTCGTCGGGCTGGTCGCCGGTCTTGTCCGACGCTCCAGGACTGCCTGGATGGCGACGGCGTGGTACGCGATCCTGATGCTCTTGTCCGTGGTCTCGGCGAGCGTCGCAGGCGGACTCGTGCCCACGTCGCTCGTGCTGCTGATGGCGTTTATTCCGGCGGGACTCGTGATCGGCGACAATGTTGCCGCGCTCTTTACACGAACGAAAGAGTCAGAGAGACACGCGCCGACCTGGGTGTATGCGGCCGCGTGTCTCGCGCTTGGAGGGATCGCTCTCGTTGCGGCGAGGAACATGACGACGATCATCAATCCAGCCACAGTCCTGTATTCGACGGCGGACGACGAGGCGATGCAGTTCATCCGGGACAAGATCCCGGCCCATTCCGTCTTTCTGACAAACTCATTTGCGTGGTTCGGATCAAATTACGTTCCTGCGGACGGAGGGGGTTGGATCCCGTACCTGACGGAAGATAGAATTCTCTATCCGTCGGGTGAACTCATCCCGGACTCTTCGGGAGTGCTGCAAGGGAACGTCCTCGCCGAGTGGATCAAGGCGCAGGGGATACAGTATGTCTATCTCGGGACGCGCGCGGGAGTCTTAACGAAATCTGACTTTAGCAGCCATCCTGAACGGTACGAGCGCGTATATGATCGGGGTGGGGTGCAACTCTATCGGGTCGAATAGTCGCTGCGGAGAGTTTGATAGTTACGCAGTTGTGTAGTTGGATGGTTGTGGGTGGGAAAGCGGCGAATATCGGCACCCCCACCCACAAATGGCACTAATGGCACTAATGGCACTAATGGCACCTGAAGCTGGGGATGAGGGATGAAAGATGGTGGAAGGGGAAGCGGGAGAGCATTGGCTACAGCACCTCGACCACGGAATGCAGCTAGCGGGGCGAAGCGGGAGTGACTTGCGGGTGGGCGTCAGGATTTTGGGTGACTGTCTCCGGGCGACTGACCCCGCTGGAGACCGCGGGGCGGGCATCACGGCACCTTCGGCAAGGCAATGTCGGCACCGTTGATAGCCCCGGTGTCTGCGACCTGCGCCGACTGAGAAGCCAAAAATGTGACGGGCACCCGTGACTTGCGCACAACGTGGCGACGAAGAACCGCCCGCTCCGGAGGACCTCCGAAGCGGGCGGCGGCTATCACCGCACGAGTCACCGCGAGGAGTTGGCGCGACCGACTAACTTTGCTCCGCCTTTTCGATCTTGCCCCAGGTGTCGCGGAGCGAGACGGTCCGGTTAAAGATCGGATGACCCGGTTTCGAGTCGGGGTCCACGCTAAAGTAGCCGGTCCGCTCAAATTGGTATCGCTCTCCCGGCGTTACGGTGGCGAGCGAAGGCTCGACGTACGTTGTCGTGAGGCGCTCGAGCGAGTTTGGATTGATGTGCGCTTTCCAATCCTCGTCCTCGTCCGGCCTCGGCGTCAGGAACAGCGTGTCATACAGACGCGCTTCGGCCGGGACCGCATGCCGGGCGGACACCCAGTGAATCGTCCCCTTGACCCGGCGTGCCTCCGCCGCACCGCCGCGGCTCTCCGGATCGTAAGTGCAGCGAAGCTCCACGATCTCTCCTGTCTTTTCGTCTCGCACGACCCCGGTGCACTTTACAATATACGCATAGCGCAGGCGGACCTCGGCGCCCGGCGACAGCCGAAAGTACTTTTTCGGCGGGTTCTCGCGAAAGTCGTCCTGGTCGATCCAGATCTCGCGCGTAAAGGGCACATGGCGCGTCCCCATCGCGGCGTCTTCGGGGTTGTTCACCGCCTCCAGCTCTTCGACTTGGCCGTCGGGGTAGTTTTCGACGATGACCTTGAGCGGGTGCAGCACCGCCATCACACGCGGCGCTCGCCGATTCAGGTCTTCGCGGACGCAGTGCTCCAGCAGGGCGAGGCCGATCACGTTTTGCTTCTTGGCCACACCCACTCGCTCACAAAACTCGCGAATCGATTCGGGCGTATAGCCGCGGCGGCGCAAGCCCGAAAGCGTCGGCATGCGCGGGTCATCCCAACCTGCTACGAGGCCGTCGTTCACCAACTGTAACAGCTTGCGCTTGCTCATCACGGTGTGGCTCAGGTTGAGACGCGCAAACTCGATCTGCCGTGGATGGTAGATGCCGAGAGCGTCCAAAAACCAATCATAGAGCGGCCGGTGGTCTTCGTATTCCATCGAGCAGAGGGAGTGCGTCACCCGCTCGATCGAGTCGGATTGGCCGTGCGCCCAATCGTACATCGGGTAGATGCACCATTGATCGCCCGTCCGGTGATGAGCGACTTTGCGGATCCGATACATGACGGGGTCGCGCAGATTGAGGTTCGGCGAAGCCATGTCGATCTTGGCGCGCAGCGTACGCGTTCCTTCCTCGAACTCGCCCGCGCGCATCCGGGCAAAGAGGTCGAGGTTCTCGTCTACCGAGCGATTACGATAGGGACTCTCGCGCCCGGGCTCGGTGAGCGTCCCCCGGTACTCGCGCGTTTCGTCGGGGGTCAAATCGTCGACGTAGGCTTTGCCCGCTTTGATGAGTTGGACAGCCCATTGATACAGCTGCTCGAAATAGTTGGACGCAAAAAACAGATTATCACCCCAGTCGAACCCCAGCCAGCGGATATCCTCCTTGATCGCCTCGACGTACTCGACTTCTTCCTTGGTCGGGTTCGTATCGTCAAAGCGGAGGTTGCATTTGCCGCCAAATTCTTGGGCGAGTCCAAAATTCAGGCAGATGGCTTTGGCGTGGCCGATGTGCAGATAGCCGTTCGGTTCCGGGGGGAAACGCGTGACGACGCGGCCGTCAAAGCGCCCGCTCGCCGTGTCCTCGGTCACGGCGGCGCGCACAAAATCCAACGGCTTGGGCGGTTCAGTACTGCTCATCGTGATAATCCAATCGTTCTTTGATTTAGCAAGACCATTGCTTCGGAATAGTATATACAAGACGCGGCGCACGTCAATTCACTTCTCGACACGGGCGTAGCTCGCGCTGGGGGAGACTCGCCGATTGAAATCGTCCTCTGGAGGCGCCGGCGCGCCGGCCGTTCCCCTGCGGGGACGGCATGCTCCCTGTCCCCGCAGGGGGACAGTCGGCGCGCGGCCCAAGAGGGGCGACTTGAGTCGCCGCCTTGACACGCCACCTTCAAGGCGCTATTATCACCGGAGTCTCTTCTCAAGGGTCCCCAAAATGACGAGCCTGCGACAGTTCGGCCAAAACACGTTTTCCTCGCTCAAGATCCGGAACTATCGCCTGTACTATATCGGGCAGGTGATCTCGACATCGGGCACCTTCATGCAGTCGGTCGCCCAGGCGTGGCTCGTGCTCCAGCTTACGAATTCAGGCACCGAATTGGGGCTGGTCGCTGCCTTGCAGTATTTGCCCATCTTGATCCTCAGTCCATTTGCCGGCGTCCTCGCCGACCGCTTTTCCAAACGCAGGTTGTTGCTGGTCACGCAGTCAGCTTTTGGTGTGATCGCCGTGATGCTCGGCCTTTTGGTCGCCACGGGGCTGGTGCAAATTTGGATGGTCTATGTTTTCGCGGTGTGCTATGGCTTGATCAATACTCTCGACAATCCCACTCGCCAGAGCTTTGTCGTGGAAATGGTTGGCGAGCGCGAGCTAAAGAATGCGGTCACGCTGTACAGCAGCCTGGTGAATCTATCGCGCGTGATCGGGCCCTCGATTGCAGGCATTTTGATCGCAACCGTCGGGCTGGCGCCCTGCTTTATTCTGAATGGGCTCTCGTACGCCGCCGTGGTCATCATGCTCCTGGTGATGAACGTACATGAACTCCGGACGCCGCCGCCCGCGCCCCGCATGAAAGGTCAGGTCCGCGCGGGGTTTAACTACGTGCGCTCGACGCCGGTGCTCCGCAACGTTCTCTTGATGCTCGCCATCATTGGAACACTCACGTTCGAGTTCCAGGTAAGCCTGCCCCTGATTGCCCAATTCACCTTCAACAGCGGCGCACAAGGCTATGCGGCTTTGTCGGCCGCCATGGGCATCGGCGCGGTCGCGGGGGGGCTGATTACCGCCGGACAGAAGAACATGTCGTCTCATCTGTTGATCCTTGCGGCGTTTCTCTTCGGTCTGGCAACTCTAATCGCGGCGATCATGCCGAATCTGGTGCTAGCCATCTTGGGAATGGTCATCGTCGGGGTGTTTTCGATTTACTTTACGGCACTCGGGAACAGCATTCTGCAAATCGAGAGCGCGCCGCAGATGCGCGGCCGGGTCATGGCCCTTTGGGCGGTCGCTTTCCTCGGGTCGACGACAATCGGCGGGCCCATTGTCGGGTTGGTGGGAGAGACGATTGGCCCGCGCTGGGGATTGGGGATCGGCGGGATCGCCGCCATCGCCGCCGCCTTGTTGGGATTCGTGACCGTGCGCATGGTGCAACCGCCCAAGCGGGTCTCCGAAGCAGCGGTCACCAGCGCCTCATTAACGGCCGAAGAGGACACCCGTGTGCAGTAGCGCCATTTGCTATCTTTGCGGAGGCGTGTAGAATGGCTCGCATCAAAGGAGCCACTATGCAGGATACCTCGCTTGAGCTCAGACACGTCCTGGTCGGATCGCCTTTGCGCCGGCCCGCCGTCGCCGTGGCCGTCGGCATTTTCTTTGCCGTCATGCTCGGCGCTGGCGCCTACAATCTCATCTGGCCTCTGTACGGCGGAGCTCCCCGCCTTATCGAGGTCTTTGTTACCGGCTGCATCTTTGCGGCGGTCGCTACCGTTCCTGCCGTCCTGGTCGTTTGGTATCTGGACCGCCGGGAGCATGAATTACCTCTGTTGCTGGCCGGGGCGGCCATATGGGGCGCCGTGGTAAGCGCCAGTCTCTCCCTGGTGTTCAGCAACACGCTCTACGGCTATCTATTGGACGTTGCCAAACGGTCGGGCGGTACCGTCCTGGGGCTGCCGGCTGAGAGGTTTACCTCTGTTTTTGCCTCCCCGACTGTCGAAGAGCTGGTTAAAGGGCTTGCCATTCTCATTCTTTTTTGGCTCTTGCATGCGGACTTTGACGATCTCCGCGATGGGCTGCTCTACGGCGCCATGGTGGGATTGGGGTTCAACGCCGCGCAGTACGCCATCTTTCTGCTGGACGAATTTGCCTACAGCGGGACTCCGCCCTACTGGTCCCTCGGCGCGCTGCAGTTTGTCTTTCTGGGAGTGAACGGGCATTTCATTTACAGCGCCCTCCTCGGCGCCGGTTTTGGCCTGGCCAGCGAGACACACAATCCGCGCTTGAAATGGCTCGCGCCGCTCGGCGGCCTGGTGCTCGCGATCCTCGCGAACGTCCTGGCCAACTCGCTCGGGACCAAGGTGATCAACGAGGTCGTGCGGGCGATGACGGGGCAGCGCTTGCTCTTTGCGACAACGCCTCCCCTCATTGTGTGGTTGGCGACCGCGCTTGGCACGCTGGCCTCTCAGGGCTGGGCGTACATCCTCTTTGGTTATGCGGTCATCAGAAGCGAACTCTGGGAAGTGGATACGATCCGAAAGGAGCTCGCCGGGGAAGTGAACGGGGCGGTCACCCCGGACGAGTACAAGCTCGTCGAGAAAGAAGAACCTTTCAAGCTGCGCCGTTTGCCCGGCTACCCTCCCAAGGTCGCCCACGCGATCATGCACGCGCAGAACGAACTGGCCTTTCGCAAATGGCATCTTCAGGAAGAGGGGGGCAAGGTCGAGGAAGACGAACTCGTGCAAGGTTGGCGCGCGCGGATCGCCCAGCTCCGGGCGAGCGCCGATAGCAAGGCCTCGGCCTAAAAAGTCGATCCGTGGAATCTAGTCGAAATGTCCTGTGCAGGGGCGACCGGCGGGTCGCCCCTTTCGCAGGACGATGAGGTGATGCGCTTGCCTCACGGCGGAGGAAGGCCACTCTGAGCCGGATTCGGGGGTAATAGTTCTTGGGGCGTTGCAGCACCGCAATTGGGACACTGGAAATGGTTTTCTTCCGGCACATAGGAGCTGTTGCAGTATGGGCACTGGATCGATTGCGGCTTGGGGGGCTCGGTGGGAACCTCACGCACGATTTCGCGAGTCACAGTCTGCGTGGGAGAGCCCAATCCGCCTAACCCGCCGATAATCATTGGCACTGGAAACCCGCCGTATCCGATGCCCCCTCCGATACCGCCTCCTCCCGAACTGCCAGATCCACGGGAGCGCGACGAACGGGAGGAACCGGAGCCTTGTTCTCCCATCGCAAACAAGGCCATCGCCAGCACTGCGATGATAAAGACAGCGGCGACTGTGATAAAGACGATAATGGCCGTCAGGCGGACGGCCTTCCACAGGTCGTAAAGCTCATACCCGTAGCTAAAGAGCATCACTCCGCCGACGTAAAAGGGCGCCAAGAGCGCGATCAGAAGCGTGCCTTGGTCCTGCGGCAGTGTGCCCTTGATCCAGGTCGAATAAGCCAGCAGGACGATGACCGCAAGGGACGCCAAAGCGATGAGCCCGCCGGGGATCATGAGATACAGCGGCTTGCCCGGCTTTTCATCATCATAGTGATGGTTGACGACCTGCCTGGTTTTCGCACCCACGTTCAGTGTATGATAACTTGGTGTAGGTTTGTATGCCATACCTGACCTCCACACTACAAGCCGCGCTCAAGCCATCCCTCGCGGATGCCGGCGCGGGCTGCGATCCAACTATCGTTCATGTGCGGCACTGGGAACGGACGGCCCCTCGCCGCCGTAAGGCGACTGGGCAAGGTCTCTCCAGGACTTGACAAACTCTTTCAATCGATTGTCGACGCAGTCGTTCACCGTGCCTCCGGCAAACCGACCCGTCGAGTCCCGTTCTCCGGCTGGGACGCCGGTGAGTATTCCAATCCCTTCGTCAATCGTCTCGACTCCCCAGACGTGAAACTCGCCCCGTTTCACCGCTTGGACCACATCCTCACGGAGCACCAGATTTTGGACATTGCTCTGGGGGATGAGCACGCCTTGCTCGCCCGTCAAGCCGAGGGTCCGGCAAAGGTCGAAAAAGCCTTCGATCTTTTCATTCACGCCGCCGATCGCCTGGACCTGGCCGTTTTGATTGACCGAGCCGGTGACCGCAATGGACTGCTTGATCGGTAGGCGCGCCAGTGCGGAGAGGAGCGCGTAGAGTTCTGCCGAGGAAGCGCTATCCCCCTCCACCCCCTCATAACTCTGTTCAAAAACCAGCTGCGCGGCAAGAGTCAGGGGATAATCGGCCGCGTACTTTTCGCGCAAGTACCCGCCCAAGATCAAAACGCCTTTGCTGTGGAGCGGCCCGCCCAATTCCACTTCCCGTTCGATATCGACAATGCCATCGCGACCGGGCCCCAAGCTGGCGGTGATACGACTGGGCCGGCCAAAGTCGTAATCGCCAAGGCTGATGACCGAAAGCCCATTCACCTGACCCACCTTGCCGCCCTTTGTGTCAATTAAAAAGCTGCCCCGCGCCGTCATTTCCTGAAGGCGAGCTTGAGTCAAACTCGACCGATAAACCTTCTCCTCGAGGGCGCGGTTGATATGAGAGGCGGCGATGGTGGCCGCCCCTTCTTTTTGCGCCCAGAAATGGGCCTCGCGAATCAAATTTGCCATAGTGCCAAAGTGTGTAGAGAGCTTGGTCTGGTCCTCGGCCAGGCGAGAGGAATGCTCCAAGAGCCGGATCACCGCGCCCTGGTCGAGATGCTTCAACTGTTCTCGATCACACAGCGTGTGTATCAAGGCCATAAAGGCGCGCACGTTCTCCGGGCCGCGGTCCATCTGGCCGTCAAATTCCGCTTTTACCTTGAAGAGCTCTGGAAACTGTTCGTCACTATCGTGGAAAAGATAGTAGAGCAAGGGGCTGCCAATCAGCACCACCTTGACGTCGAGCGGAATCGGCCCGGGGCGCAGACTCTTGGTCGTCATGTAACCCAAGCGCTCGCCCAATTCCTCAATCTGGATCTCGCCGCCGCGCAGCGCCACTTTCAGCGCGTCCCAACTGTAGAGGTTGCGCAAGAGATCTTCCACGGGCAGCACCAGATAACCGCCATTCGCGCGGTGGAGCGACCCGCCCTTGATCATCGTCAGATCAGTATAGAGGGCACCGTAATGGGTTTCCTTCTCGATCCGGCCAAAGAGGTTGCTGTAGCTGGGGTTGGGTTCGACAACGACGGGCGCGCCTTCTTGCTTGCCGTTGTCGACGACCACGTTGACCTGGTACTTGCGGAAGGCAAGCTCTTGCGGCAAGGGACCGGGCAGCGGGTCCGGGCCGGGTTGCGGGACGCTGGGAGCCGGCCCGCCCTTGAAGCTGTCGATGTTCTCCACCAAGTCCTTTTGTACGGCTTCGATAAAGCTAGTCACGGCGGGCACGTCCTGATATTTTTCCCGGAGGTCCTCGACCAGCCCGCCGACGGCATACAAAGCGACCTGCCGGTCCAATTGTTGCAGCTCCTCTTGAGCGGCCCGCTCGCGGGCGCGGAGCTGCTTCATGGCGCTCTGCAGTTCCCGATCGACGGCCTCCCGGCCCTGTTGAATCTCCTCACGCTCACGCGCCGGCAATGCCTCGAATTCAGCTTCCTTCAGGGGGCGTCCGCGGCGGATGGGAATAATGGCGATCCCCACCGGGGCGACTTGGACGGCAAAGCCCGCCCGGTTCGCATGCTCGTTGACCTGGAGCATCACGCTTTCGCGCTCCTGGTCGAGTTCGCGCTGAACCTCCCCCCGCTTGGCTGTGTAATCATCGCTTTCAAAGGCTTTGGGAATTTCACGCCGAGCATGGTCGATCAAGCTGCGCATATCCTGCTGGAATTGCCGGCCGCGACCCGCGGGCAACGCGATAACCTGAGGCTGATAGGGGTCCTCGAAATTGTTCAGATAGCACCAATCCGAAGGAGTGGGCTTGGCCTTCGCCAGCTTCAGAAGGTAAGACTGCACTGCCGTCATCTTGCCGGTGCCGGGTGGTCCGGCGACAAAGACATTAAAGCCGCGCTCTTGAATGCCGAGCCCGAATTCAAGGGCGGCGACGGCGCGCGGTTGTCCGATGATACCGCTCAAAGACTGCAAGCTCTCAGTCGTCTCGATACCCAGCGTTGCAGGATCCAAGGTTGGGCGCAGTTCGTCGGCGGATAACTCGTGAATCATGGCAGCCTCCCGATCAATCCGACTTTGGATTACGTGACGACGCGCGGATAGAGCCGACCGCCGATCAAGACGAGAATCGTGGTCGCAATGACTAGAACGGCGAGATCCAAGCCAATCCCGAATGCGCTCGAGCTGCCTTTCAGCATGAGCGCACGCAGAGCATCCACCTCATAGGTCAGCGGATTCACGTGCGAGATGACCTGCAGCCAGGCGGGCATGATCGAGATCGGGTAGATCGCATTGCTCGCAAAAAAGAGCGGCATCGTCAGCACCTGGCCGATGCCCATGAATCGCTCGCGGGTCTTGACCAGGCACGCGATGATGAGCGAAAAGGTCGAGAAAAAGGCGGCGCTCAAAACCACCACCAACAGCACCCCGAGCAGGGCCAGCGGGTTCCAATTGATCGCCACCCCCAGGAGCCACGCCAGCGCATAGATGATCACCGCCTGGGAGAGCGCCCGGATGCCCGCCGAGAGGGCTTTGCCCAGCACCAGCGCGGCGCGGGGGGTGGGACTGGCCAGGAACTTGTGGACGATGCCCAGGTCGCGTTCCCAGATGATCGCAATGCCGTAAAAGATGGCGATGAAGAGGACACTCTGGGCCAGAATGCCGGGGGCCATGAAATCCAGGTAGCGCAAGTTGCCAGTTGGGATGGCCCGCACCTGTGTAAACACTTCGCCAAAGACGAGCAGCCACAGGGCCGGCTGCACCGCGCGGGTAATCAGATCGGTCGCGTCGTGACGGAGCTTGCGTATTTCGAGCTCGGCAATGACGAGCGTCTTGTCAATGAAATTGAAGGTTGCGAGGAGCAGGTTCGTTTGTCCCAATAGAGGCGGGTTAACCCAGCCGTCGCGCAACACGCCTTGTTCTTGTTGTCTCACGATAACTTCCTCCAGATTCCAGCTCCACGCCCGCGTAATGGGTAAACACATCGTCGAGCGTTGCGCCATTTCCTCCGATAGACGCTTTGAGTTCCGCGGGCGTCCCCAGCGCCGCGACTTTGCCCAAGTGCATGACGGCGAGACGGCCGCAGAGCTTGTCGGCCTCGTCCATATAGTGCGTCGTTAGAAGGATCGTCGTCCCATACTCGCGCCGGAGTTGGTCTATGTGCTCCCACACAGCTTGGCGCGCCACCGGATCCAGCCCGACGGTGGGCTCGTCGAGAAAGAGCACGCGCGGTCGGTGCAACATGGATTGGGCGATTTCCAGTCTGCGGATCATTCCCCCGGAATAGTCACGAACCAGTTTATCCGCCACTTCGGCCAGCCCCATAAAGGCCAGTGCGTCGCGGACGCTCTCTTCGCGCTGGGCCCGGGGCAAATCGTAGAGTTTGGCAAAGATGAGAAGGTTCTCGTAGCCCGTCAAAGTACCGTCGGCCGAGAGGAGCTGGGGAACGTAGCCAATGAGGCGCCGCACTTGGGCAGCATGGTGGGCAATGTCAAATCCGGCGATCCGGGCATTCCCCGAGGTGGGGGGAAGCAGGGTCGTCAACATTTTCAGCGTCGTCGTTTTGCCCGCGCCATTCGGTCCCACCAATCCAAAGACTTCACATTCTTCGACGGAGATCGTGAGCGCGTCCACGGCGGTGAACGAACCAAAGCGGCGAGTGAGCGATTGTGTTTCCAGTATTGGCATGATATTTGTCTCTCTCTTGCAGAGAATGCGTCTCTGGGCGGTCAAATGTTCATCTACAATGAAAGAGGCCTTGACTGGATCGTCGCAGCGACCCAGCCAAAGGCCTTCTTGACCTCCCTTGCAGCGGGACGCGCCTCGGCCAGAATGTCCTCGAATGAGGAAGAGGCGCGAGTTTCGGCAATCCGTCGGCCGATTTTCGACGATCCGGTGGATCGCAATGTCGAGTCGCTCTGATCTCCGTACGATGCCTAGATTACTGATACCACCGGAGGCGAGACGGGTCAATAGGGTATTCCCCTACTTTTCGTCAACCCCAGACCCACTCTTCGCCCGACCCGCTTTCAGGCCAACTCTTGAACACCGGGCCAGTCTCTCGCGTTCGCTTCGACCTTCCGCCGTCTCATCCTTGAGCAAACGGAGCAGAGGAAAGCTGGGTTGATGAGATCAACCCTTGCCATCGAGCACGAGCCGAATCCGAGCGAGGCGCGCGTGCCAGCGCTCTTGCCAGTCACGCAGGTCCTGCAGAACATGTTGTCTTTCGCGGTCCCTCGTGATGCCGAACAGACCGCATCCCGCAACCTCTACCTCGCGGACCAGGCCAAGGTCCTCCAAGGCACGGAGCCCCCTATCCACAGAGGCCTGCGGTTCGCTCAAGTGGTACGCAATGTCGTCGACAGTGTAGAGCGTATTCGCATTCGCGTCAAGAAAATGCAAGAGAGTCCATCCGTTTTCAATCGATTGAATTTGGATGAACAATGCTTGCGAATCAATCCCCAGGTCGGCGAGAATAATCTCGCCGACCATTTGCTCGTGATCAAACTGTTCGATTTGCGTCATAGTTCAGCCCGTACGGCGACTAAGGCCGGCGCTACACGCCGGGTTCCTCGAGCATGATTATATCATGAGATTGAAACTTGCTGGCCTCCATTGTTAATGACGGTGGGACCGAGTCGGTGCCGTGGTTGGTGTCAGTGTTGGCGTCGGAGTCAGCGTTGGCGTGCGCGTAGGCGTCGGTGTTAGCGTTGGCGTGTTTGTTGGCGTCGGAGTCAGCGTTGGTGTGCGCGTAGGCGTCGGTGTTAGCGTTGGCGTGTTTGTGGGCGTTGGGGGCACCGGCGTTGCAGTGGGCGGGACTGCCGTCGGTGTGGCCGTCGGCGGGATCGCCGTCGGTGTGGCTGTCGGCGGGACTGCTGTAGGCGTGGCCGTCGGCGGGATTGCCGTCGGCGTGGCCGTCGGCGGGATTGCCGTCGGCGTGGCCGTGGGCGAGACTACCGAGATAGTGACTTGGGCCGTCGTGCTGGTCGCCCCGCAGAGACCGGTGAGTGTATAGGTCGTCGTCGACGACGGGCTGACGGTGGTACTGCCGGGGGTCGCGACCCCTCCGATGCCATTGTCAATAGTGGCGATGTCCGCATTGCCGACCAATCCCCAGCTAAGTGTGGACGACTGTCCCGGCTCGATGGTGGTCGGAGATGCGGCGAACGACTCTATGACCGGCGTACCGGAGCACGTGGAACTGACGTCGACCGTTACTTGTGCCGTCGTCGTCGCGGTGCCACACGTCGCGGTGAGAGTGTAGGTAGTTGTCGAGGACGGAGTCACCGTAATGCTGCCGGGCGTCGCGACACCGCCGATGCCATTATCAAGGACGGCCGATTGCGCATTCCCGACGAGGCCCCAACTCAATGTGATCGATTGTCCTTGACTGATGCTCGTGGAAGAGGCTGTGAACGAGGAAATCACCGGAGCGCCTGAGCATGTCGCCACCGTCGGGGCGGGGGCCAGAGCAGGCACGTTAATGAGCACGTCCACCTCTTCGCCAAAGTAGGTGCCGTCCGGAGTCCTCAGGCGCCACAAGCCCTCGTACCTGCCCGGGGTTGTCGGTGCCTGCATGGCGACGAGAAGATCGACGGTGGCGCCAGAGGCCGTCGCGGGAACCGCGACATCTTGGGGCGCTCCCATGAGGTCGCCACCTACAAACACGAAGGTGTAGCCTGCTCCCCATGTGCAGGTGCCCGTATTCTGCAGGCGCCAGATCTTGTTAAAGTCCTGTCCCGGGGCCCAGGGCGTTCCATCGGGCACGGTAACATCGGCGACAAAGGTCGCGTTATTCTCACACGCACTCGGAGCGGTGGTCGCGGTGGGAGATGGTGCGACCGTCAACGAAGGCGCGGGCGCAGGTGTGATCCCTTCTGGTGTGGGGGACGACTCGGGAGTCGGCGTTTCCGTGCCGGTCACCGCCGGGAGAGTGGGGGTGGCTGCGACTGTGGAAGGTACCGCAATCGCGGTGGGTGAAGACTGGACAGTGGGCGCGGGCGGCGCGGGTGATGAAGCGCAGCCCAGCACACCCAACGTCAAAAGGAGCAATGCCATGGGTAGCATGACCAATAAACGTATATTACGCGTATTCATCGGACTTGCCTTTCAAAGTACTAAACGCTACATCGCAACAATCCGCACTATGGTTGCCAGACACTTTGCATTATGCATCACGGTGAGCGCTTGGGCGACACCTACACTTTGTAGGTGTCGCCTCACTATTGTTAAACGCCTGGGAGATGGAATTAGTGTCTCCAGGCGTTCAAGATTTACTGAATGGTCAGGGTGACGTTGGCGGGAGCGGTGTTGCCGTTAATGACCCGGACATAGTAGGTGCCGGGCGCTCCAAAGGAACCACTCCAAGTCAAATCTGGCGCTTGGCAACCTCCCTGCCCGGAGATCTCTCCGGTCGTGCAGTCCACAGTCGCCGCCGTGCCTTGTCCAGTGGGCGTGTTGTTCCACCAACTGCCATTCAGGCTGTCGGGTGACCAGACCTGGAAACTCACTCCACTGTTCGTCCCGTTCTTGAGGGTGATCGTTTGCACCGGCCGGGTGCCATCTTCATTCAAGTTGTAGCTGAAGCTGTACCACACCGCCGAACCCGCCGGAATGCTGTGCGAGGCATTGTCGATCACCGTCGCCTTCGCCGGATCATCGGTGTTGACCGAAGGCAGGGCGGGAGCTGCGGCTGGGGCGCTCGGCGCCGAGGCGAGCTGCGTGCCCAGGCTCACCCCGCTCCCCTGGATCAGCAGTTGATAGTTCATTGCGTTGTTCATGCTATTCGTGACCAGCACATAGTAGGAGTTGCTCTCGCCAAATGCTCCGCTCCAGGTCAGATCGGGCGACTGGCAGCCTCCCTGGCCGGAGATCTCTCCGGTCGTGCAATCCACTGTCGCCGCCGTCCCTTGCCCAACAGGCTTGTTGTCCGCCATGTCATTCACGGTGTCCGGCGTCCAGACCTGAAAGCCCAGCCCGCTATTCGTCCCGTTGACGAGCGTGATGGTCGTCACCGGGCGGATGTTGTTGAGAGTGTCGACCGCATAGTCAAAGCGGAAGAGCTGGCTCGCATTCGGCCCGATGGTGTGCGATTGGTTATCCAGGTAGGCCACGCTCGTTGGTCCTTGAGCGGCGGCGGTCAGAGCGCCGACGCTGAGCAGGGCAGCGAGGGCGAGTAGCACGGCGCTGGAAAGTTTGAGTATCTTCATGACATTGCTCCTTCGTAATTGAATTCATGAGGCTCCCGAGACTCTAGTCCACAAGCTTTCTCCACTCGATGGGAAGTGAGCTGTGCGGAACCTTTTGACCGTCCTCTCTCGGGAGAGGGCGGCGGTACAATTATGTTGTATAACAATTGATGTTTCACCTCGTTCTAGTGGGTCGGCTGAGCCTGTACCTGTTATGTTTGTTTGGTGCACTTGGCTCGTGAGAACGATACGCTCACACTGCGGGCCAGCCCCTTGTAACCACGAACCAAATGGCGGTGAGTTTCGAACTCTGAGAAAAGTCTCAGCCAACCCACCCAGACTCCCTCTGCTGTCCCCATGCAAGGATTGGATTCACCAACATCCAGCGCGGGGCCCCACTGGGGATGAAGATTAGGCAAAATAGTCCGTGCCAATTCCTACGTGAGAAGCAAGAACATAAAACCCGACTCTAATCGATGCAGATGCTGATACCTGGGATTCTGTCGATCTTGCTTGTTACCCGTGGTCTGTCTCCAAGCAAAAGGCTCTCGCCATAGGTGAGCTATGGCGAGAGCCCTAATCACCCGGGTCGGACTAGAAGCTGCTTTGACTTTAATTCAACGCTCGACGGTGTTCATTTTTACCGACGACAGCATAACACAAGATGGCTTCGCTTGTCCTTACGTGAACTGGATGGCAAGTTTAAGACAATCTTAAGGGCGCCTGAAAGCAAAAGACGACTTGTCCGGCATAGCATTCCTTCTGACTCCGCGCCCGCTAGCGCCGAACAAACAAAAAACCATCTGCCCTCGCGACAGATGGTTCTACCGGGAATGCGCCAGGAAAACCTATTTCACGATTAACGGCATGTACACGGGGCCCCCGAGAAGCGTGCCGTACCAATAGCCTAGTCCGACGCCAAAATTAGTACTGGTGGATTTGACGATCGCCGTTTGGCCGACGGTCAGATCCACGGCATAGTGGGTCGAACTGGCCTTTCCTCCCCCTCCGCTCGTCCCGGGCACAAACCAGTCCAGCTTGTAATTAGTCGAGGACATGGCGAACGCACTGCTAGTCAGTAGGAGGAAGCACAGGAGGGTGACGACGAATGTCACCATTCTCATTTTTCTCATCTGTTCATCTCCTCTCTGCCGGCTAGTAGACGATCACGATCATGGTGCCGTTGGACGCTGTTCCGTCATGATCCCAGCGGTAGCAGTTCAATCCGTTAGGAGCGACGTTGCTACAGGTTCCCATGCGAGCTCCATTCGTTGGCACGGCCACACTCCAGAAGCGATCGTTCACCTGAAACCCGAAATCGATAGTGCATGTTCCGGCGGTTGCCCCGTCGCTTACGGAAATAGTGCCTCCCACATTGTTAAAGTATCGAACGAGGGATGAGTTCGTCCCGGAGCAGTTCACGTACGCGGCGGCCTTAACCAGCCCATCACCGGTCCGGATCTGCTTGATGTCGCCGCCAATGACGGCACCGGGTCGCAGACTCCATGCATACGGGACGCCGTTCAGAACTTGACGGGGTGTCATCTCCGGATCTGATTCCACTTTGATGCCCAGGTATAGCTTGTCACCGTTGATATCATTGGAAGTGCAGAAATCCATGTCCATGAAGAACAACCCGTTTGTCACCGTCACCGTGTCCGTATCTGTGCAGCGTGCAGTCCCTCCCGTGGCGACATCGTAGATGCTCGCTTTAATGAGATAGTTCCCGTTGAGCGGGCTGCCCCCCGCATCCGTCAGGCGCCCCTGGATGGGGATTCTGGCGTCCATCGGCCCGTCTGGAGCATTGGGGGCTTGGTCTTGAGGCGAAAGAACGGGGGGCTGGACCTGAGCTTGGCCCAATTGCACTCCGAGGGCAAGCATCAGAGCCAATGCCAAAATCGCGATCAGGATTCGTTCGACTTTCATCTCCCACCTCCGTCGATTGCAGATCGTTACTTGTGCCGGTTCGCAGAGCTTCCGCGGCTTGACAGGCCTTGAGCTTCTTTCGTTTACTCTTATCTTCTCCTCGTCAGGCCTTCCTCCTTTCCGGGATTCCCATTCGCTCACTTCCAGGCGCACACGGCCTCGAGATCCAAATCGTCTTTGGAGATAAAATCCTCGGCGCCGGCTTGGCGCGCGGCGGTCTGATACATCTCCGTGTGGTCGCGATACGCGCTGATCAGGATCACGCGCAAATCAGGTGCAATTCTCGTAAGGCGTGAGATGCCTTCCAGTCCGTTGATGCCTGGCAGCATCAGGTCGACAATCGCGAGATCCGGATGGGTAGCCCGCACGCACTCTTCGGCCTCGGGGATAGCCTGGGCCTCGCCGACGACCTCCAGCCCCGCGTACGAAAGCAAAGCACGCAGTTGCCGACGAAAACTGGACTGGTCGTCGACAATCAAGACGCGCACCATAATGCATTCCGTTACCTTGTGATCAAAGGTGGACACAGTAAGAGATGTTGGGTGTGTTGGACACGCAAACGGCACCCCGACCATCATCCGGCCCCTTGGGGACGGCGGTTTGGGTCGGTAACAGAATAACACGCACGGCTGAGGGTGTCTTGAGTTGGTGGTACTCTTTTCGGGGAAGCAGGCAGTACTGGGGTACCGGATTTGGAGGGAAGGCGGACGGGAAGCGCTTAGACGACGATGCGGACAGTCGTTCCCTGGCCCGGGGATGAGTAGACGCTCCACTGCGCGCCGATGAGGGCGGCGCGTTCCTGCATGCCGAGCAAGCCAAAGTGCCCTTTAGCAGCCAGCGCATGGGGCGTCGCAGGAACGCTAAAGCCGCGCCCATCGTCGCGGATCGTGAGGACGAGGCAAGAGTCCTTCCACTGTAATTGAATACTTGCGGTCTGCGCTGCGGCGTGGCGGGCGACGTTCATCAGCGCTTCCTGAACGAGTCGGTAGAGATTGACCGCGATCTCGGGGGAAAGTGCGCGCAACGAAGCATCGGCCGCAAGGTCGAGCGTCACAGCCACCGCCGACTGCGATGACCAATCGCCGGCCAGAACGCGCAGTGCGGCTCCTAGCCCCATCGTATCCAACATCGGAGGACGCAGTTCCGAGCACACCTGACGGAGCGCCGCCAAGAGAGTTCGCACCTCGGTGCGCATCTCGCCGAGCGCCGGGGCGATTTGCCCGTCTCCATTCGCGAGCAGGAGACCCAACTGCATATTCAATCCGACCAGGTCCTGGAGGGGGCCGTCGTGCAGGTCGCGCGCGAGCCGCGCCCGTTCCTCCTCCCGCGAGCGCATGAGTTGGCGCTGCGCCTGAGTGAGGGTCTCCCGGCTGGCGCGGATTTCATCGAGTTGCCCGCGCAGCATTTCAACGAGGAGCACGTTGCTCAAGCTCACTTCCGCCTGGCGCGCGAGCGTGTTCAGAATGCGTTGGTCGGAGGCCGTGAAACCCTCTCCATCACGGTGACCGCGGACGATCCAGACAGCGCGGGGCTCTCCTTGAAAGGCAAGGGGAAATCGCAGGTGAGGAGTGGTCGCGGGCAATGAACAGGCTTTCCCGTTGCCCATCAAGAGTTGGCCCGGTTCGAGCTGCATCAGCCGAGGCACCTGGCGGGTCAAGACGTGGGTGTAACTGGCACGCTCGATGCTGCGGGCAAGCGCATCGCTGATCGTTTCCACGACGCCCGGATAGTCATACCAGCCGCCGTAGAAAAGCCGGTCGACCCACTTTTGGACGCG
Organism: Chloroflexota bacterium; assembly: GCA_023381515.1. The sequence continues at coordinate 24,735 of JAMCQI010000030.1, forward strand.
CCCGCGCGTCCAGTCAAAGCCCAAGCCGACAAAAAGTGTCATTCCCGCCACGACAAAAAGCTCTGCCAGCCAATCCCCGGGCAAGAGCGAATAGATCAAAAGCATTGGACCCGTATAGAGCAGGAGAATCCCAAAGGAGAGGATCGCATAAACGAGCGTGCGATTGAGCACGCGATCGATGTCGAACAGGTGCTGCCGTACAATTGCGAGGACATAGCTGAGCGGGGCGATAATGATGAACGGCCCCACCATCCAGTCGGGCATCCGGTCCGCCGAGCCGGCGATCGTAGGAACGAGGTAGAAGAGAAAAAGCGGGGTCGCGGACCCCAGGCTGCCCAAGACGACCAGGCGGAGCCGCCGCCGTCCGTCAGGTGTCGCGTGACGCAAATAGGCGTGGACCAGGATCGAAATCGCGCCGACCACCTCGACGGCGTTGTAGAAAAAGGTCAGACGCAGGCCGAGGTCGGTCGAGGACAACTGGCAGGCGAGAGCCGCCAGCATGAGGCCATACGCAGGGACCAGCACCCCGCGTCGCCGGTTCGGGCTGCCCAAGGAGACCGGGAATGTGAGATGGTAATGAACAAGCAACGGGCCAGAAACGTGAAAACCGACGCTGCTCACGACTCCCATCCAGTAGGGGCGCGCCGCAAGATCTGGAAAGGGCAGAAAGAACAGCAGACCGACTGCGACCGATTGGACCAACAAGAAAAACAGCCGCCCCTCAAATTGCTGAAAGCGCCGCCAAATTAGGAATGTCCCCAAGCCGGAAAATGTCAGTGCAACGACAAGGGCGCTAAGCAGGTGGGGTAGATACAAGAGCCTCGGAGTGCTGAGCTGAAAATAGAGGAGATATCCCGCGAGCAGCGGGACCATGAGGGCAACCAAGTAAAAAAGAAAGAGGACAAGCCGGTTCGATCCCCTGGCGTCGAATCCCATCTAGGTCTCACCTGCCGCAGCAACCTGGACCAGCCCGTGGCGTATCGCGAACAGGGCGGCCTCGGTTCGAGACGTGACGCCCAGCTTGCTGTAGATCGTGCTGACGTGATTCTGGACGGTCCGCGTGGTGAGGACGAGGCTCTGGGCGATCGCCGCATTATCAAGGCCCTGCGCGAGGAGACACAGAACCTCCATCTCCCGAGGGGTGAGCGGGACGGCCGGAGGTTCGGCGGGTGTCCCGCCGTGTCGGGAAAGGCGGCGAACGACGTGGCCGGCGATGCCCGGGCTGAGCCAAATCTCGCCGCGCGCAACGGCGCGGACGGCGCTGGCGACCGTCTCGAGCGCGTCGTCTTTGAGTATGTAGCCGGTCGCGCCGCTGTCCAGCAGGCCAAACAGCGTTTCCTGATCATTGTGGACGGTGAGAATGAGAATGGGGGTTGACGTACCTAGAGCTCGCAGCTCGCGGGTGACCTGCACCCCGCTCTTGTCAGGTAGGTTCACGTCGAGGATCAGCACATCGGGGTGATGCGCTTCGACCAAACGCAGTGCATCCGCGCCGCACGTGCCTTCGGCGAGGACCGCGATGTCACCTGCCGCGGTGAGGATCGTTCGCATGCCCGCGCGGACGATGGGATGATCATCGACGATGACGACGGTCGCCATAGAGACACCTGATGGAGCTCAAGCCGACGAGGCGAGAGACGCGGGCGGGATCTCCACGAGGCAGGAGACTCCGCCTGTTATTCCGTCTGTTGTTTACTGCGATCCGTCTTTGCAGCAAGAGCCGGCGCGCGGCGGTCTGCAAATCTATCCTAACACGCTCTAGTTCTAAAGTCAAAGTTCGCAAGAGGCCAGTCCAAGCGTTGGTCGGTTGACATTTGTCTCTTTGGTAATATAATGCCGTTCCATAAGCACGCGAATGCATACTCGGTTTTCTTCAAGGAGGTGATTTCAGACCAGACCGTTTTTACGATCGCAAAGGCACTTTACGGATGACCCCGCCCGACCATCGGTCAATGTTTCTCTGTTGGAGGAGAAGAAATGAAAGCGTCGAATGCCAGGTTCATCGTCTTCCTAGCGCTCGCCTCCCTGCTCGTCGTTTTGGGAGCGTGTGCCCCAGCCCCCGCCGCCCCGCCTCCGGCCGCCACGAGCGCCCCCGCCGCCACGAGCGCCCCGGCCGCGACTACGGCACCAACCAGTGCGCCGACAGCCGCCGCCACCAAGGCAGCCACGACGGCGCCCACCACGGCCTCAACCGCCAGTCTCTTGAAATTCTCAGCCCCGAACTGCAGCTACACGGACAAATCCAAGAACGTCGCCGAGCTGAAATCTATCGAGGCGACTGACCCCAACACGGTCGTGTTTACGCTTTGCCACCCCGACCCCGATTTCCTGTACAAGGTTACGTTCGGCGCCTTTGGCATCGAGCCCAAGGCGTACCTGGACAAGACCGCAGGGGACACGACCAAAGTGGGCGACAAGCCCATCGGCACTGGACCTTACGTCGTGTCTGAATGGGTGCGCGGTGATCATATCACCTTCACGGCCAATCCCAACTACTGGGGGCCCGCACCCAAGACCAAGACGGTCATTCTCAAGTGGTCAACCGATGCCTCGCAGCGCCTCATCGAACTTCAGTCCGGCCAAGCCGACGGCATGGACAATGTCGCTACCGAAGATATGGCAGCGGTTCAGAAGAACCCGAGCCTGAAGCTCATGCCGCGCCAACCCGAGACCATTGTTTACCTCGGCATGAACAACAAGTTCAAGCCCTTTGACAACGAAAAGGTGCGCCAGGCGATCGCCATGGCGATCGACAAAAAGCGCCTTGTCACCAACTTTTATCCGACCGGTTCGACGGTCGCGGACCAATTCTTGACTCCCGATATCAAGCCGGGCTACACGGACAATTTCAAGGCGACGGCGTATGACCCAACCGCGGCCAAAAAGCTGCTCGCGGATGCCGGGTACCCCAACGGCTTTGATGTCAAGCTCTCCTACCGCCCCACCGTGCGTCAATATCTACCCTCGCCCGATAAGGTGGCCCAAGACCTCCAGGCTCAGTTGAAGCAAATCGGCGTCAACGTCACAGTGAACCCGATGGAATCGGGCGCCTTCCTCGACCAGACCGAATCCGGGAACACACCTTTCTTCCTTCTCGGCTGGATCGACGATTACGCGGGCGCGACCGATATCATCGACCCGAATATCGGTTCGGGGTCGAAGCAATTCGGCAATCCCTATGCCGATCTCAACGCCGAGATTTCCGCGGCCGGCTCTGTGGTCGATGCGACGGTTCGCCAACAGCACTATGACAAGGTGAATCAGTTGTTGCAGCAGCTGGTGCCCGAAGTCCCGTTGGTCCATGGAACTTCGGCCTGTGCCTATGTGGCCAAAGACACCGGCGACCAGTGCAGCCCATTCAGCGACGAATACTTCCAGTACATCGGCAATGGGACGAACCAGGTCGTCTGGGTGCAGAACGCAGAGCCCCTGAGCCTGTGGTGCGCCGATGAAGAAGACGGCGAGACCTTCCGCGCCTGCATCCAGGTCTACGATGCGCTCTACAACTTTGAGCAGAACGGCGTCAAGCCGGTTCCCGCTCTGGCGACGAGCTACCAGGCCAGTCCGGACGCGACCGTGTGGACCTTCCATCTGCGACAAGGCGTCAAGTTCAGCGACGGAAGCGCTTTCACAGCCAACGACGTCGTCGCCAACTATGATGCCTGGTGGGATGCCAAGAACCCGGATCACAAGGGTCGCACCGGTAACTGGACGTACTTTACCAGTTTCTTTGGCGCTCAACTCAACAACCAGTAGGGGATCCTTGGCCCGGGACAACCCGAAAGTGGAACGATGTGAGATTGGAGCGGGTGGCGAGACCACCCGCTCCTTGGGTCAGCCTGAAAATGCTACAATTCCTGATTCGTAGAATTATCCTGTTGATTCCCGTGCTGCTCGGGATCCTCTTTGTGACCTTCGCCATGAGCCGCATGATCCCCGGCGACGCGTGCGCCGTCATGCTCGGCGAAAGATACACGCCCGAAAAGTGCACCGCGTTCCGGCAGCAGTATGGCTTGAACGATAATATCGTCGTCCAGTTTGGGCGCTACTTGCTGACGCTGGGTGAGGGCAACCTGGGCGATTCCATTCGCGATGGCCGGCCGGTCACGACGATCATCTCAGAACGATTGCCGATGACGGCTGAGCTGACCTTTGGCGCGATGCTCTTTGCGGCGACCTTTGGCATTCTCCTTGGCACCATCTCTGCCCTTCGCCACAACAGCGGCGTGGATGTCGCGACGATGGTGGGCGCCAATGTCGGCGTCTCGATGCCCGTCTTTTGGCTCGGGTTGATGCTGGCGTTCCTGTTCGCCGTCCTCCTCAAAGGGACGCCGCTCTGGCTTCCCCCTTCTTCACGCTTGACGGCCGGCGTCAGCATGCCGCCGCTTGACCAGGCCTGGCACCTGCAGAATCTGGCGCCCCTGCCGCATTTCTTCTTGGATCTGGTTTCCAATTCAGTCGTTCTGCACAGCGTTCTCATCGGCGAGTTCGGCGTCACCTGGGATGCGATCCAACACCTGATCCTTCCTTCGGCTGCTCTCGGCACGATTCCGCTCGCCATCATCGCGCGTCTGACGCGGTCCAGTCTTCTCGACGTACTCGGGCAGGATTACGTTCGGACTGCACGGGCCAAGGGCTTGCGCGAGCGTATGATCTTGATGCGTCACGCGATGCGCAACGCGCTCATCCCCATCATCACCATTATTGGATTGCAGGTGGGTCTCTTGCTGTCGGGAGCCGTCCTGACGGAGACAGTCTTTTTGCTCCCTGGTGTCGGAACGCAGTTGGTGACTTCCATCTTTGCCCGGGATTATCCGGTCATCCAAGGATTTGTCGTGGTGATAGCCTTGCTATTCGCCTCTGTCAATATACTCGTGGACCTTTCGTACTCATTCCTGGACCCGCGCGTCCGCGCGAACTAGGTAGCTGATACGATGACGGCTAGATCCGATTCGCTCGCCACCTCCTCGCAAGCCAGCCCGATCCCTGTCATACAGCGCTCGCCTCTCTCCCAGATGATTCGCAGGTTGACCCGTCATCGCTCTTTCCAGGCTGGCGTCGTTCTGCTCGCGATCATCGTATTCGTGGCAATCTTTGCGGGTGTCCTGTCCCCTTACGATCCCACCTTGCCGCTGGACAACGTGACGCCCCGGGAATCGCCTTGTATTCACCTGCTCGGTTGTACGGAAAAGTCGGGTGACCACATCTTTGGGACGGACAGCAACAGCCGCGACGAGTTTTCGCGTATCCTCTTTGGGGCGCGGTTGTCGTTGGAGATCGGCTTTCTCACAACCGGTGTCGCGATCATCATCGGCTCCATCCTGGGCGCGATCTCCGGTTACGCGGAAAGCTGGACCGACACTCTCATCATGCGCGCCATGGACATACTCCTGGCCTTCCCGAGCCTGCTGCTGGCAATTGCCATTGTCGCCATTCTGGGTCCGGGATTAATGAATGCCCTGATCGCGATCGCCATTGTCAACATTCCCATCTATGCACGCCTCTTTCGCGCGAGCGTTCTCTCCGTCAAAGACCTGGAATACGTCACCGCCGCGCGCGCGGTAGGGGCTTCCGCCCGCCGGATATTGAGCCGGGAGATCTTTCCGAACGCGTTGACGCCTACTCTTGTCCAGGGAACGCTGGGCATCGCGACGACCATCCTTGACGCCGCCGGTCTCTCCTTCCTCGGGCTAGGCGCCCAGCCGCCCACACCGGAATGGGGCTCGATGCTCAGCGCCGAGCGAAATGCCATTTTCACTGCACCGTTCTTGGTTTTTGTTCCCGGCATCGCGATCATGGTGACCGTTCTTTCTTTCAATCTCATCGGCGATGCCCTGCGCGACGCGCTCGATCCGCGTTTGCGCATCGGTTAGTACGTTCGGGAAAAATCCAGCATCCCCTCCCCCGCCCCTCCCCACTTTGTGGGGAGGGGCGTAGTACGGGGGTTAGGGGTGAGGGGGACTGTCGAAAGGGGTATTACATGGCAGGAGAAATTAGAGTAGGTACGTTATCTGCCGCACGCGGGCAGAAGGTGACCGGCATCCAGACGCTCACGCTGCAGGGGCATCAGACCGAGCTGCCGGTCTTTGTCATCAACGGTCAATCCAATGGTCCGACGCTCGCCGTGACGGGTGGCGTTCACGGCGCCGAATACGCGAGTATCGAGGCAGCGCTGCGATTGGGTCGCACGCTGCAGCCGGAGACGCTCCATGGGTGTGTGATCATCGTCCCCGTGGTCGATATGCCAGCCTTCAAGGCGCGCGCGATCTACGTTTGTCCCATCGACGGCAAGAATCCAAACCGTTTCTTTCCCGGTAATCCCAACGGGACCGCCGTCGAGCAATTGGACGATTGGATATACCGGAATGTGATCTCGCAAGGGAATTACTACGTCGACCTGCACGGCGGAGATTTGAACGAGGCCTTGGTGCCATTCACGCTCTTTCAGAAATTCGGAAAAAAGGAATTGGACCAAAAATCGCTCGAGATGGCGCAAGTCTTTGGCATTCGCTACCTGGTCAGCAGCGAAGTCGCCGGTTCCACGACTTCGGCCGCGGCCGCGGCCGGTGTGCCCGGCATCCTGGCCGAGGCAGGTGGGCAAGGCGTCTGGCGGGAAGAGCACATCACCGCGCACACAAACGGGCTCAATCGCCTGATGCGGCATCTCGGAATGCTGGAAGGCCCCGCACCCGAGCCGCTGCCCACGCAGGTCATGGACCGGTTCGTCTGGCTGCGCAGCGAGCACGACGGGTACTATTATGCACAAGTGGACGTCGGAGCCACGGTCCGCCAAGGCCAAGATTTGGGAAGGGTAGCGGACTTTCGGGGTAACACGCTCCAGGCGATCACGGCGCCGCTAAACGGAACCGTTCTCTTCCTCGTCTCCTCACTCGCCATGAACCAAGGAGATCCGCTCCTGGCCATCGGCGCATGAGTTCTCCCGCTCAAATTACGGAAGCCGAATTGCTCCAGCAGGTCTCGCGCGAACATCTGCTCGAGACGAACGGCAAGATCGCACAGGGGGTGCGCCTCTCCGGCAGCCCGGAGGAGCGGGCGGCCTTTCAATACGTCCAGGCGCAATTGGCAAGCTACGGTCTGCGCACCACCTGGCTGGAGCATCCCGCTCTTATCAGCTATCCCCTGCAAGCTTCCCTCCATGTCGTCGACGCCCACGCGAATGCTCTCGCCGATTTTGCCTGCTTGACTCACTCGTTCGGCGCCTCCGTCGAGAGCCTCGAAGCAGAGATCGTCGATCTTGGCTTTGGCGCGCCTTCCGATTACGCGCGGCAAGATGTGCACGGCAAGGTCGTGCTCCTCAACGGACTGGCGAGCCCTACCTCCGTCTATCAAGCAGAGCAGGCGGGCGCCGCCGGCGAAGTGTTCATCAACGACGAACACCTGCACAATATGATCGTGAGCACTATCTGGGGCGCGCCGACGCCGGAATCGGTCAAACGAACTCCCCGGACTCCTGTCGTGTCCGTGGTGAAAGCGGATGGACTGGATCTGCGTAAGCGTATCGCGGCCGGCGAGACACGCGTGCGCCTTCGGACACGCGTCTTTAAGGGCTGGCAATCGACGCCGATCGTCGTCGGCGAACTGGAAGGAACGGCGAGCCATGATTTCGTGATACTGAGCGGCCACCTCGACAGCTGGGACTATGGCGCGATGGACAATGCCAGCGCGAATGCAACAATGCTTGAGGTCGCGCGCTTGCTGGCGGTGGCGAAGGGAGCACTGTATCGCGGGTTGCGCGTCGTCTTTTGGTCGGGGCACAGCCACGGGCGCTATTCCGGCTCAACCTGGTACGCGGACCACCATTGGGAGGAGCTGTACGACCGCTGCGTCGCTCATGTCAACGTGGACTCGACGGGGGCGCGGGGAGCCACCTTTTACGGCGCCTTCCAGACGCATACGGAGCTCGCGGAGCTGGGCGCACGAATCATCCAGGAGCAGACGGGGCAGCCGGCGCGACCATTCCGGATGAGCCGCGCGGGGGATATGAGTTTCAACGGCATCGGCATTCCTTCTCTCTTTATGGAACTGAGCCAGGTGCCATTGACCGGTGCGAACGATAACTATGTCACGCGGTCCCTAGGGACAGAGATGGGCAGCACGATGCCGTGGTGGTGGCATACCTCGGAAGACACGCTGGACAAGGTGGAAGCGAGCGTTCTTGAGCTCGACACCCGCATCTACCTGAGCGCTGTGTGGCGGCTCGCGACCCAAGCAGTGCTGCCGATGAATCTTGTCTCTGTTGTCGCCGAGATTCAAAAGGAGCTTGAGGATTTACAGCGAGCGGCAGGGGATCGCTTTAGCTTGGGCGCCGCCCGGGAGCATGCCGCCGCGCTCGCCAAGCGGGTTGAGGATCTGACTCGCGAAATTCAGACGGCCCGAACACCGCCCCAAATTTCTGCTGTAAACCGAAAGATAAAGGGCGTTTCCCGGGCGCTCATCCCCATCACCTATACAGAGGCCGGCCAATTTGACCAGGACCCCGCCTGGAGCATCCCGTTCCTGCCCGGCTTGCAGCCGACCCGCCAATTGAAAGAGCTGGATCCTCGGAGCGAAAAATACCACTTGCTCGAGACCCAGGTCACGCGCAATCTCAACGCTCTGTCATTTGCCCTCCGTCAAGCCATCCAAGCCGTCGGAGACTAGAACCAGGGCGGAGGGGAGACGACCCTGCTCCATCACGCCTTGGCAAGGTGGTCCAGCACGGCCTTGAAAGTGGGCGTCAACCGATTCGTCGGTGCCAAATTCATGTGAGACCCAATTGGGCCCAGAGATTTGACACCCAGCGGCTTTTCTGCTATCTTTTCTGCCGCTGTTGACCGATGAGCGGTCCTGGCAACGAATGCCGCGTGACTGAAGCGGGCAATCCAACTCGATTTCGAATTTTCAGGCCCCCGCGTTCGATGCACCGCCAACCTAGCGCCGCATCGGCGTGGGTGTTTTTGCTTATCAGTTCGCCGCATAGGCCCACAGGAGGAAGAAATGCCAACGAGTACGGACGCCGTCGTGATCGGAGGTGGCGTACATGGTGCGAGTGTTGCGTATCACCTCGCCAAGAAAGGAATGCGCGTGATCCTGATCGAAAAGAGGTTTCTGGCCGCCGGGGGGACGGGCAAGTCCACCGCCGTCGTCCGGATGCATTACGATAACAGGGTCGAATCCCAACTGGCTTTCGAATCGTTCAAGTACTTTGGCCACTGGGCGGACCTGGTCGGAGGCGATGCGGGATTCGTCAAGACCGGCTTTGTGAGGATCGTGATCCCCTCCGAGGCCGAGGCGCTCAAGGCAAACATCGGGATGCTCCAAGAGGTTGGGATCAATACTCGGCTCGTCACGCGCGAGGAATTCCACGACATCGAGCCGTCCTGGAATCTCTCCAACATGCAGATTGGCGCGTACGAGCCGGATTCCGGCTATGCCGACCCGCAGGCGACGACCCTCTCCTTTGCCGAACAGGCGCGTGAACTGGGCGCGCGCATTCTCCAAGAGACGGCCGTCTTGCAGATCCACGCGAGTGACAGCCGTGTAACCGGGGTGCAGACCGACCGCGCGGGAGAGATCGCGGCGCCCGTCGTCGTCGTGGCAGCAGGCCCCTGGTCGCCTCGATTGGTCAAACCTCTCGGCATTGATTTGCCCATTGCCTGCGAGCGCCACCAAGTGGCCTCTTTCATCCGCCCGAATGAAATTGCGGCGGCCCACGTCACATGTATCGACGGCGCCAACGAAATGTACTTTCGACCTGAAGGCAAGACGCTCACCCTGGTCGGCTGCGGAGTGGGCGGGAAAAATGCGGACCCCGACAACTATAAAGAAGGGATCGACGACGAACACATCGCGTATAGCGGCGAACGGCTGGCCCGCCGCATCCCCAAGATCGCGGATGCGCTCTCGCAGGGCGGGTGGTCCGGCTTTTACGACATGACGCCGGATGAAAAGTGCTTGCTCGGCGCCTTGCCGGTGGAAGGATTATACGTCAACGCCGGGCACAGCGGCACGGGTTTCAAAATCGCCCCGGCGGTCGGGTTATGCCTGAGCGAATTGATTCACGACGGCGCCGCCGAGACGGTGGACATTTCCCCGTTCCGCTGGTCGCGCTTTAAGGAAGGCAAGCCGCTCCACGGCGACCATCCCTATTCGACCTCCTGGCATACGGGCCTGACCCAGTAACGCTCCCTCGGAAGATTTCGATTCGGCCTTTTTCTCTGCGGACGAGAGCCCTTTTTGGCCGGATCATGATTCTAGTCTTGGCTTCATGACAAGTGTAACCGACCGTTGCAGCCCAACGGTCGGTTTCTTGTTTTCGGGCAGGTTGAGATAACGTTGCATTTCTGGCATTCAAGCGACAGGATCGGCCATGCATACGATACTTGTGATATAATGGCGGGCGTGCTGGATCGATCAGACCGCCGTTGGCCCATCGACCAGACTGCATGGCAATCTACTAAAAGGAGTAGGTTTATGCTTGGAAGAATTCCCCTTGCACGCCACCGTTGGATCGGCCTCTCTGCTCTCGTCATGTTGCTCGTTCTAGCCGCGTGCGCGGCCCCCACGCCGTCGGCGACAGCGCCCGCTCCGACGGCCCCGTCGGCCGCGTCTACCCAGGCGCCCGCCGCCGGCAATGTCACATTGACCTTCTATTACCCGGTCGCCGTGCCGGGCCCGATTACCCAGATCATCGACGGGTATATCACCAAGTTCGAGCAACAGAATCCCAACATCAAGGTGAATGCCGTCCTTTCCGGCGGCTACCCCGACACGCTGACCAAGATTCAGACGACGATCAAAGGGGGCGGCACACCACCGGACGTCGCCGTTCTCCTTTCCACCGATCTCTACTCGCTCGTGGATTCGAATGCGGTTCAACTGCTGGACGACTATATCAAGGCGGCGGGCGGCGATTCCTTCACGTCGGATTTCTATCCGGCGTTTCTCGCCAACTCGAATTATCAGGGGCACATCTGGAGTCTCCCCTTCCAACGCTCGACGCCGGTTCTGTACTACAACAAGGACTTGTTCAAAGCCGCAGGGCTCGACCCCAACAAACCACCGGCGAATTATCAGGAAATGGTGGACGATGCCAAAAAGCTGACCAAGCCGGATGGCAGCCAATGGGGGATCGAGATCTCGTCGGACGGCATCCCCTATTGGCTGTTCCAATCGTTCGTGATCGGGAACGGGGCGAACGTCGTCGGGAGCGCCCCCAACAAGGTCACCTTTGATACCCCGGCGGTCATTTCGGCCTTGCAAGATTTTTACGACCTGTCGGCCAAGGACAAGGTAATGCCGAGCGGTATTCTGTTGTGGGCGAATATGCCCAACGACTTTGTGAACGGCAAAGCCGCCATGATCTGGCATTCGAGCGGCTCGCTTACAAGCATTCTCAAGCAGGCCAAGTTCGGCGTCGGCGTCGGCTACACCGTGGGCGAGAAAGGATACGGCGCGCCGACCGGCGGCGGCAACATCTACATGCTCAAGGGCATTCCCGCTGACCACCAGGCAGCCGCGTGGAAGTTTATCCAGTTCATGACCTCGGCGGATATTCAGGCCGATTGGAGTATCAACACCGGTTACATCCCAGGGCGCAAATCCTCGATGACGACGACGGCGATGAAAGACTATATCGCCAAGACGCCGCAAGCCGCGGTCGCGCCGAACGGACTGCAATACGCGGGGGCTGAGCTCGCGGCGCACGACAATGCTCAGATCCAAAAAGCCCTCGGCGATGCGGTCCAGGCCGTCCTCACCGGAAAGAGCAATCCCGCCGATGCACTGAAAGCGGCGCAGCAGCAAGCTGATCAGATCCTCGCTCCCTTTAAGAACTAGATGGCCGTCCGGTCACGCGCCCTCACGCTCAGCACGGAGCGGCGGCTCCACATCGGAGCCGCCGCTCTACCCTACCTGCTACTTTTCCCGACCTTGCTGTTCGTGACCGTCTTTACGCTGTGGCCCGCCGTACGGGTCTTGTATGACAGCCTGTTCTTCCAGAATCAAGCCGTCCAGACGCCGCAATTTGCGGGAATCGGGAATTACACCGCGCTGCTCGCGGACCAAGGTTTCCACGACGTCCTTCTCAACACCTTTATCTACGTGCTGGTCACCGTACCGATCAGCGTTTTCCTCGCGCTCGTGCTTGCGTTAGCGCTCAATCGCAAATTCCGCGCTCTCGGACTCTACCGCCTCGCGTTTTTCTACCCCACCGTCCTGCCGATGGTCAGCGCAGCTACCATTTGGCTCTTTATGTACACGCCGGGCTATGGACTCGTCAACGTCTTTCTGGAAACACTTCACATTCCCAGCCAGAACTGGCTCGGAAGCTCCAACCTGGCTCTCATTGCCCTGATGATTGTCGGCATCTGGAAACAGACCGGCTATTTCATGATCTTTTATCTCGCCGGGCTGCAGGGTCTGCCGCATGAGATCTTTGAGGCTGCCGAGCTGGACGGCGCGTCGACGATTCAAACGTCGCGCTATTTGACGATTCCGCTGCTGATGGGTACGACGCTGTTCGTCACCACGATTGCCGTCGTCAACGCCTTTGAAACCGTGGATCTGATCTATATCATGACCGGCGGCGGCCCCGTCAACTCGACCAATATGCTTCTCTTTGACCTGTGGCAAACGCTCTTTAGCTACCTCGACGTCGGCAAAGCGAGTGCCATCAGCGTGATCCTGATCCTCGTACTTTTGGCGTTTACCGTTCTCAATTTCGTCCATACGGAGCGGCGCGTCACGTATGAATGATTCAGCCCGGCCCGGCAGGGTGCACCCACCGGTGAGGCTCAAAACGAAATCCATCGTCGATACGCTGGGCTTGATCGTGCTCGGCGTCATCGGGATTGGTTGGGCTGTCCCGATGCTTTGGACGTTCGCCGTTTCCGTACATCCGCCGGATGAGCCGCTCAGCGCGGCGAACCTGTGGTTTGGCAGCCATCCGACTCTCGCCAATTATGCCCTGGCATTTCAGATCGCGCCCTTCGTGCAATACTATTTCAACACCCTCATCATCGTCTTTGGCATTCTGGTCGTCCAACTGGTGACGATCAGCCTCGCCGGCTATGCGCTGGCGCGGTTCCGCTTTCGCGGGGAGAACCTGCTCTTTTTCTTGATTCTGCTTCAACTAATGGTGCCGTCGAGTGCGCTCATCGTCCCGAACTATGCCACCATTCGACAGCTCCATCTGTTTGACACACTCCTGGCCGTGATGCTCCCCTTCTTCGGCTCGGCATTTGGCGCGTTCCTGATGCGGCAGACGTTCAAAACCATCCCGCGCGATTTGGACGACGCGGCGACCATGGACGGGGCGAACTGGCTACAGACCTTGTGGTATGTCTATATTCCGCCCGCGCGCCCGGCGCTGATCGCCTTTGCCCTCTCGTCCATCAGTTTCCACTGGAACGATTTCTTGTGGCCTCTCGTCGTAACCAACAGCCCCTCAAGCCGGCCGCTCACGGTCGGTCTCGCCGTATTTACGCAGCTAGGCGAAATCGGCGCCCAGTGGCCGCTCGTGACCGCTGGCACCGTGATTGTCGTCGGCCCCCTCCTTTTGCTCTTCCTCATTTTCCAGCGCCAGTTCATCGAGAGTTTCCTTCACTCGGGCTTGAAATGATCGGGTACACTGTCGCTTGGCTAAGCAAACCCCACTTGCTTTGCGCGACGCGTTCTTGTGTTGCGAAATCGATTCAAAGTAGGACATCCGAGCTCCCGCCGGCTTGCCCTTTTGAATCGCACACCCGGCGCGTCAAGGCCTCGACGAAATAGTAATCCCCGTAAATCAATCCATGGTCCATGCTTCCGTGCGGCTTGCTGCGCGTCGCGTGAAGCAGGATGCATGGCTCGCCCGTGCCACGGCTGCTGTAATTCCTCCACAACGATTCGAGAATCGACATCGCTTCGCGCCGCCAGCGCCCCGCGTTGGTGCCATCCTGCTCCCCGAGAAGCAACAACCCTGACGCGAGGATCGCGCCAGCGGAACTGTCTCGCGTATCATTGGGAATCAGCGGCGAATCGTAATCCCAGAACGGAACGTGATCGGCAGGCGCGCGTCGCAGCGCGTACTCGGCAAGATGACGCGACGCAGCCAGGAATTTCGAGTCACCGGTATGTCGATAGCACTCGGCAAAACCGTATACGGCCCATGCCTGCCCGCGCGACCAGCACGAGGTCGCGTTCAGCCCCTGGTGCGTTTCCTGCCTGAGAAACGCGCCGGTGTCCGGGTCGAAATCCATCACGTGCGCGGTCGACCCATCTTCCCGAATCTGGTGCGCGAGCGCGGTGTAGGCGTGCGCCGTCGCCACGTCAGCAAACGCGCAATCGCCGGTTTCCCGCGCGGCCCAGAAGAGCAAGTCCAAATTCATCAGCGCGTCGACGATCGAACGCCCGCGCAGGTATTCCGCGTCGAGCGCGCCCCACGCGCGGATGAATCTGCCTCTTTCGTTGTAGCGTCGGCTAAGCGACCGCGCGGCTTGCAGCGCGGGCTGCACGAGCGATGGGTCGCCGGTCAGTCGCGCGCCGAGAACGTGCGACAACATGAAGATAAAACCAAGGTCGTGAGTGGTGGTGTCGTATTGGCGCGGGGCGAGTTTCGCGGTCCATTCCCGCGCCGCTTGTTCAAGCCGGGGGTCGCGTGTGCGCGAAAACGCGAGCCAGAGCAAGCCGGTCCAAAAGCCGCCCACCCATCCGCCGCCCGCACGCGTATAATCCCACACGCCATCCTTGGCCAGTTCCGGAAAATCCATAACGCGTTCCGCATTTGCGCGCGTGCGCTCGATGCTGAACGCGAGGGCGTCCTGCACCCAATCGGTCTTGTCATTTGTCATTTGGAATTCGTCGTCGTCTTTGTTGGTAGTAGTAGGTTGATGCGAGCGCTCGCCGAGTCTACGGCCATGACACGGTCGCTCAGTTGCCGATAAGGCGGCGCGTGGTAATGAGTCGCGGCTTGACGCAGGAGGTCATAGACCTCAGCCCAGTTACGATCACAGCTGCACGAGTGAGGCCACGGCTCGTCCCCGATAAATCGCACCATATAGTCCAGGGCTTGTCGGATGCTTCGCCCGTCTGGCGTAGAATAATTCCACAGATCAACTCTTACACGGTCGCCCAGGGTCGCCAGCGCGAAGAATGCCTGGAGGTTAAACACGGTATAGTGCCACCCATCGGCGCGGCTCGTTTCAAGCGGCTGTTCGCCATTCGGCTCAATCTGCGAGGCGATCCGTTTGAGCTTGCTTTCCTCCAAGATCATTGTCGCTTTCACGGTTTGACCAATGAACAGCAGGAAGGTGACGAATTGAACATCAAACCAAGTTCCGTGGTTGTTGGTCGCCGCCTGCTCCTCCTTGGCGATCGGATCGGTTGTCATCCATACGACATAATCGGTGTACCATTTCACCATGGTTTGCTGGTCGGCCGGTGTCCAACCTTCGTAATCCGCCAGCATGCCGATAGCATCCACGACTTGAACCAACACTCGCGTCTCAATAACCCCCTGCGCGCGTCCGTCCGTCACGCCGCGAACCGCCTGCCCGTACCTCAGGTTCGGGTTCATTTTGCTATCGGGACTCAAAAACCACACGCGCACCAATTCAGCCGCGTGCTCAGCATAGCGTTCATCCCCCTTCAAATAGTACGCCAACGCCAACGTGTACACGTTGGCCGACATTCCGTCCAGATGGTCTTTGTCGGGCACGGTATGCAATTCCGGATTGATCTGCCCGTCCTTGCGAATGTACGGCAAGCCATCGGGCGTCGCTCCATCGGGCCACCAATATGGCGCCAAACTCATATAGTCATGCTTGTCGCCGCTCGGCGCTACACGGCGTTTCGCCATCACCGAAACCGGCTCGAAGCGCAGCGCCCGGTCGGCTTGGTAAATGAGGCAATCGAAAGCGTCGGCGGCCGCCAAGTTGCCGGCGGCGATGCTTGCTCTTACATTGGCGAGCGCATGCGGATCGGACGAAAATATGCGGGGTAGTTTCATCCTACTCGCTGTGGCCCCGGGGTCACACGAGGCGGTGCCTACACGGACCGCGGCAACTTTCATCTCGGTGCCTTTTAATAGCAGCCCAACAATTAGTATGATTGAGTCGAATCAAAATTCAATGGTATGGCGGCCCGGTTGCCGCATAACGCGTCCGCCACGGCGCGCATCGATACCGCGAACGCGGAAAAGGTGACGATGACCGTTTGCATCTCCGGTGAGACGATCAGCTCGTACGGGTTGTTCGTGACAAAGATAGTCGGCTTGCCGAGCGAAAGGAATCGCGCATGGAGTTGTTTCGCGTTGGCGCCGGCGCGTTCGTAAAAGCCGGTGTGGACAATCACATTCGCTTTCTCCGCGCGGGCTTGAGCCATGCTCCACGCCTGCTCGAAGGACGCCGCGTCGAAATCCACGTACGTCGCGTCGATGCCGCGCGCACACAGCGCGTGATACAGCGCGCCGGGATACGCGGCCGGATCGTTCAACCGCCGCATCAAAGCGCTGACCTCCTCGACGACGAGGACACGCGCCCCGGCGCGGAGCGGCAAAATCCCATCCTGTCGACGCAGCACGACGACGGATTTCTCCGCTGCTTCGTTGGCGACCCGCGCGTGCTCTGGGTCAAACAGATCCTCGTCGACGCGATCCAGGTTCACCATGCCGTGCGCGCCGTCGAGCAAACCGATGCGCGCTTTGGCCGTTAGCACGCGCCGCACCGCCTGCTCCACCCGGTCTTCACTCAAGTGCTTTGTCCGGACGGCCTCGATCAAGCCGCGGTATACCTCGCCGCGCAGCGCGTTTTCATCTTTCAGCAAAATGAGATCCACGCCGGATACGATCGCGCGCACGGCAGCGTCCGGGATTTCGTATCTGTTTGCCAAACCGCCCATCGTAAACGAATCGGTCATCACGACGCCGTCAAAGCCTAGCTCTTGCCGCAGGACGCCGGTGATGATGGGCTGGGAGATCGTCGCTACTTGCATTGAGGGATCGAGCGTCGGAAAGATCGAATGCGCGAGCATGATCGCCGGCAAGCCGGCCTGGATCAACGTCCGATACGGAGCGAGGTGCACCCGGTTCATTCGCTCGCGTGATTCGCCGATGACGGCGACGTCGAAATGCGCGTCCTGCGACGATGCCCCGCGTCCCGGAAAATGCTTGCCGGTCGCTATGAGGTTGGCGTCGGCGAAACCCAACGCACTCTGCAGACCGTATGCCGCGACGATTTGTGGGTCGGGCGAGTAGCTGCGCGTGTTGATCTCCGGATTCCGCGGGTCAGTGTTTACGTCGAGGTCGGGCGAGTGAATCCAGTTGATGCCGACCGCGGCCAGCTGGTGGCCAATCTCACGCGCGACGCGGCGGGCGAGCGTCGGGTCTCCAGATTGCGTCAAGCCCATCGGGTGCGGAAAGCCGGACATGCCGGGCGCGTAGTAATCGATGCTCTGGTTGCCCTCAAAGTCCAGCGCGAAATAGACCGGGATACGCGCGCCCGTGTCCAGCGAACGCTGGCGCAGGGTGTTCAAGACGCGCGCGTATTCGACCGGAGGCACATGCGGCGCCGAAATGTTGGCAGCATACACGCGCTCGTCCGGCTCGGGCGCGCGCCGCACACGTTGTTCCCCCGGACTGCCCTCCTTGAGCTCGCGAATGAATTTGCGCGACGAAGGAGTCACCCGAAAACCGGCCACATGATATTGCTCGATCATCCGCAAGATGTCCGGATGCGGGTAGACGCCGGAAAATCCGAACGCCAGCATCTGACCGATGCGTTGTTCAAGCGTCATGCGATCAAGCAATTCATCGACGTATTTGCTGCTGGTCATTTCTGCCCCTTGGCTTTTGCCCCTGGCCTTATTCTTTTACCGCCCCGATCATCACGCCTTTGACAAAGTACCTTTGCACGAACGGATAGACGAAGAGGATGGGCACCGTCGCCACGATAATCGTCGCATACTTGATCGTCTCGCCGATCGGCATCACGTCGGCGGCCGACGCGCCGGAACTCATCGTCGCCGTGCTGTTGCTGATAAGAATTTCGCGCAAGACGAGCTGCAACGGATACCAGTCGCGGTGACGGAGGAAGATCATCGCGTCGAACCAGGCGTTCCAGTGCCCCACGGCGTAGAACAGGGTAATGACCGCGAGCGACGGCAGCGACGTCGGAATAATGACATGCCACAGGATTTGGAGATCGTTGGCGCCGTCCATGCGCGCCGCCTCTTCCAATGCCACAGGGACCGACTCGAACGCCGTTCGCAGGATGATGAGATTGAGCGTGCCGATCGCGCCCGGCAGAATCAGGGCCAGGGGGCTATCCTCCAAGTTCAGGGTTTGACTGACGAGCAAGTAGCGCGGGATCAATCCGCCGCTAAAGAACATCGTGAAGACGATGCCGAGCATGATCCAGTCCTTGAACAGGACGTTTTTGCGCGACAAGGCATACGCCCCCAACGTCGTCATGACCAGGTTCAAGAGCGTTCCCGCGATCACGTAGAAAAGTGTATTCCGATATCCCAGCAGGATGTTCGGATTATCCATGACCGCCTGGTAGGCGGCCGACGAAATGCCGCCGACCGGCGCCAAGATCGCACCGCGCGTCGTCATGAGATCGGCGGGGTTGCTGAGCGAGGCAAAGAGGACGTACAAGAACGGGTACAGCATTACCACCATCATCAAGATCATGAACAGGATGATGATGGCATAGACGACCTTTTCGCGAAAAGTCCGTTTTATGACCATGGAGGCACCTGGAAGTTAAAAGTTGGAAGAGGTGGATCTAATCTCCCATTCCGGGTTTCAGATTTCTAAAAGAGACTCGTCTCGCTCAGGCGCTTGCTGAACCGGTTGGCCGCGATGAGCAGCCCAAAGTTGATAATCGAATTGAACAAACCGACCGCCGCGCTAAAGCCATAGTCCGCCTGCAGGATGCCCTGACGATAGACGTAGCTATTGATGACATCTGCCGTTTCATACGTCATCGGGTTGTACATCAGAATCGTTTTTTCGTAGCCCACGCTCATCATATTGCCGATGCGGAGGATCAGCATGATGATGATGATCGGCATGATGCCGGGCAGCGTAATGTGCCACATCTGCTTCCAGCGGCTCGCGCCATCCACGACGGCGGCTTCGTACAGGGTGGGGTCCACGTTGGTGATGGCGGCAAGATAGATGATCGAGCCCCAGCCGACGCCCTGCCAGATTCCGGAGCCGACAAAGAGCCACCAATACCAATCAGATTGCTGCAAAAAGGCCGTGGGCGGGAGGCCGAGCGGGGTGAGGAGGCTATTGATCAAACCGTCGCGCGCGAAAAAGTCCACCATCATGCCGACGACCACGACGAGCGAGATAAAGTGAGGCAAGTAGGTGATCGTCTGCACCGTTCCCTTGAACCACGGCGACGTGAGTTCGTTCAGCAACAGGGCGAAGAGGATGGGCGCGGGAAAGCCCAGAAAGAGATCAATGACGTTGATCGCGAACGTGTTGCGGAGAAGACGGAAAAAGTAGATGCTTTTGAAAAAGTCGGCAAAGTTTTGCAGGCCGACCCAGGGGCTGCCCCAGATTCCCTTGGCGAGGTTGAAATCCTGAAACGCCATCAGCGCGCCGTACATCGGACCGTAATGAAAGACGAGATAGTACAGCACGACGGGGACGAGCATCAGGTAGATATAGCGATTCCGCGCGATATCTTTGGCGACGCGCTGCAAAAAACCAAGGCGGGGGACGGCAATGGGACGAGCCCGGACGCGTTGGGCGATGGCCATGGGTGCTCCTTGCAGACCTGACAGGTTTCGCCGAAGGCGGACCTGTCAGGTCTCGATGCGTTAGGCGCGCTTGTTGTACCGGTCCAGGGCGGCTTGCTGAATCTTGATCGCGTCGTCAATGCCCATGCCTTTGGCGTCTTTGACAAACTGATCCCAGGCGTCCAGCGGCAATGCGCCCGTCACGACTTTGTGGAAAATCTCTTCGTAGCGCGTCATGACATCTTGCATCACCGTGGCGAATTTCTTGCTTTCATCCTGCGTCGGCGTGATGGGCGGGAGACGGCCTTCGTTCGTCGGCTGCGCCCAAAGGGTGAGCGATTGCTTTTGCTCGGGCAGCGGCGAGTACTGTTCGATGTAGGCTTTGTCTTGGACGAACGGACCGTTGTAATGGGCGCGAATGTACAGCGACATGGTCGAAGCCATCGGCAGCTTGGGGTCCTTCGTAATGGCATCGGTAAACGTCGGGTAGCCGTTTACCATCTTGTACGACACCCCTTCGATCCCAAAGTTGTAGAGCATGTGTCCCTGATCGCTGTAACCAAAGTCGAGCCACTTGACCGCTTCCTTGACGTTCTTGCACGAGGTAGTGATGGCCGCGTCGCCGGCGCCGCCGCGATACACCTGGTCGCGCTGACCGAAGAGTGGCTTGTCGCCCCTCTTCAACGTGGGATAGGGGGCAGGAGCCAGGCTGACTTGAGGATTCTTCGACGTCATCACCGGCATGTACTTGCCGATGCCCCCGCCGGTGTTCATCGAGGTCGAGCCCAGCAAATTGCCGGTGATCTTGGCGTCAATGCTTTTTTGGTCCGCGGAAACGTAATCGGGATCGATCAAGCCTTCTTTGTACCATTGAACGAGTACCTTGAGCGCGTCCTTGAACGCCGGTTCCAGCGCGCCGAACTTGACGACGCCCTTCTCCTGAAACCACTCCATCAGGATGCCGTACGCGCCGAAGAGGAAACCGCGGTACCAGGCCGATCGCGCGCTGCGCGTCCCTTCGCTGTACCACGGACCGTAGGGAATCTCGTCCGCTTTGCCGTTTCCGTTGGGGTCTTTGGTCTTGAACGCCACGAGCATGTCGTGCCATTCGTCCACGGTCGTCGGCACCGGCAGACCGAGTTTGTCGAGCCAGTCCTTGCGAACGGTGGGACCGCTAAAGACCAGCAGCGCCGGGTCGCCGCGCAGGAACGGGAAAGAATAAATGTCGCCTGCGTCGGTGATCATTTGCCGGCGCCAATCGGGGTGGGCGGCCAGCACTTTGCTGAAATTGGGCGCGTACCGTTCAATCAGATCGTTGAGCCGAAGGATGACCCCATCTTTGATCGCTTTCGCAGGTCCGCCGGGAAAATTGGCCCAACCGCTGTTCGCCTCGATAATGTCCGGGTACTTGCCGGAGGCAATCATCAGGTTGAATTGCTCGGCGGCCTGCGCGGTGGAGGGTTGCTGAAAGTCCATGTGGATGCCGGTGACTTTCTCGATTTCTTTGTAGCAACCCACTTCGTTGTACGATTTGACGACCGTCGCCGGGTTTGTTTCGAGCTGGCACCAATACGACAGGGTGAGCGGCTGTTTGACGATGGGCAGTGTGAGCGCTTCGGGTCCCGCGGCGACCGTCGGCGCGGTCGTGGCCGCGGAAGCCTGGCTCCCGACCGGTGCGGTTGCCGCCGGGGGGGGCACACCGGGCGTGGGTGTGACCTGCGGTCCGCACGCGGCGAGCATCGCCGCCGTCGAACTCATACCCATGTAGCGCAGGAACTCGCGACGAGTAAGCTTGACCATCGGGCTTGTCCTCCTTTGGATTCTGAGATTTATGCCTGCGATCGGTTCACCGGTGAACCGATCAGGTAGCCGCCGGGGCACTCTCGCGAACAATCAACTCGTGTGGGAATATGGCCGGCTCCCGTGGGCGCTCGCCATTGAGCTGCTCGATCAGCATTTCGACCGCGCGCTTGCCGATGCGATAACGGGGAATGCGCTGAGTAGTCAGCGTGGGCGTTACCTGGATCGCGAGGGGAATGTCATTACAACCGATCACCGCCACGTCGTCGGGGACGCGCCGACCGAGTCGCGCGCAGGCCTGCAGCACGCCAAAAGCCAATTGGTCATCGAAGCACACGATCGCATCCACCTCGCGCTGTTGGGACAAGAGCGCGTGGGCGCCGCGTGAACCCAGCGTCGCGCGCCGTTCGTTCCATTCCGCCGAGCCTACGTCGGCCGAGTCGAACCATTCCCAATCCGAGTGGTATTCCTCGCCGTAGTTGATTTCATACGGCACGATCAACTCAGGGCGGACGGGGAGATCGAAGCGTTCCATGGCGGCTCGATATCCACGCAAACGTTCTGCCGCGGTGTACGAATTTTGGGGTCCTGCCATGAAGGCAATCACCCGGCGATGACCACGAACCAGGTGTTCGACCGCCATGGCCATTCCCTTGGCTTGCTCCGAGACAATGATGCCGCCGCGGCGAGAGGAAATGGGGTGATTGATGGAAACGAAGGCGGGAAAATGCGCGAGCGCGCGGACGAGGGTGGCATTGGGGAGACGTGCGCCTGCCATGATGATCCCATCGACGCGCGTTTGGTGCAAGAAATCGAGGATGCGTTTCTCCTGCTCGAGACTGCCGCTTGTGTTGGTGACGATGAGATGATAGCCGGCCGGGGTGGATGCGTTTTCAACCCCCAGCGCAATCTCGGCGAAGTAAACAGAGGCAATGTTGGGGACGACCAAACCGATCGCCTTCGTGCGCCCACTCGCCAGGCTGCTGGCGATCCGATTCGGCACATAGCCCAGCTTTTTCGCTGCGCGCTCGACGGCCGCGCGGGTGGGGGCGCTCGCGTAACCGTTGCCGGACAAGACACGCGAGACGGTAATGGCGGATACCTCCGCGGCGCGTGCGACATCGTGGATCGTGGTCTTGCGTCTCGAGGAATCCATCGGAGCTTGGGTTTCTCCTGTTATGGTAGCGGTACCATTATGGTAGCGCTACCATAATACCACGCTTCGCCTCGCTTGTCAATGGCGGCGGGAGGCAAGGGCAGGGGCCTGTCAAAGTTGGCCGAAGCCGTGCGCAAGTCCAGTGGAGTACATGACGAAGGGTGAGATTGCCACGCCGCCCTTGGGGCGGCTCGCAATGACGAGTTGCCCCCAATCTGAACTGCACTGGCGCTGCCTCGCCAAGGCATTGACATTCCGCTGCTCCGTTATATAATGTTCATAGGTTGATCGCGGTTTCTTGGTTGTAGTGCTTGCTCATTACGGACAAGTCGTGTGAAGAATCACAAGCATGAGAGCGCGAAGAAGCGCGAAAGTCTAGGATTTCGTTACAAGAGGTCAATCCGGGCCCAGCACCCGATGCCTACGCGTGCGCACGCGTGGGGGTCGGGTGCTTGTCATTTCGAATGGGTGCAATCGGGTAGGAAAGGCGGGTGCGAGCACTCTACCTCGTTCTCTGCGATCTATGAGGAAAGGAGGTGACGCTTCTCGGGCGACCCGCGTCCGGTAAGACTCGCTACTGGGACCATGAACACATGAATAGAACTCTCCAGGAGGAAGCATGAAAGCCCACAAGTTGGTTCTTTTGCTCTTGGCTCTAGCCGCACTGACTGGTGTCTTGGGAACGACGGGCGCCAGCGCCGCGGGGCCGAGGTATAATATCAACACCCTCGCAGGCAAAGTCGCCTCCGTCAACGGTACGGCCGGATTACAGATACGTTTCTCCGCTTTCATCGAGCAAGAGGCTCAAGAGAACTCGGTGCCGCCGTCGAGCAGTCTCATCACGCCGGTATATGTGCTTTCGAGCCCTCTCGATGCAACCCTTATCGCCGCCCCGGACGTCACCGTGAACCAGGATACGGCGGCGGCGCCACAAAACGAGACGGCGATTGCTGTGGATCCCAACAACCACGATCGCATCGTCGCCGCAGCGAACGACTATGTCTCTCGCACATGGGCCTGCACTGTCAACGGCGTGCCCTGCAGTGCGCTCGGCGATGGCTACTCGGGCACCTATTTTTCGAATGACGGCGGTCAGACCTGGTCCGGCAAATCAACCGACCCTTCCCATCTCGGTACGCTGATTCCGGGCGTCGAACGGCTGACCGGCGGCCCCTATGACGCAGGGGGAGACCCGGCACTGGCTTTCGACAGCCAGGGCCACGTTTTTTACGCCGGCCTCGGGTTTGACCGCACGGCTCCACCCAACACGGTGACTGCCAGCAAGGGAACTTTTGACGGCAGCGGAAACCTAACGTGGGGACCGCCGACCTTCATTAATCCTACCAAAGCGCCGGCGGTCTTTAACGACAAGGAATGGATCGCGGCAGACGCGCATGCCTCCAGTCCTTTTCGAGACCGCGTCTATGTGACCTGGACCCGCTTTATCTTCAATGCCAAGACGGGCGCCTATGTCCAGTCTCCGATCAGCCTTGCCTTTTCGACCGATGGCGGCAAGACGTTTAGCACTCCACAGCTCATCAGCGGCAAAGTGCTTTACGGCCAGGGCTCGCGCCCGGTCGTGGGTCCCGACGGCACCGTCTATGTCTTTTGGGATGGCGCGACGCGCCTTGCCGCTTTGGATAGCACCTACATGGTCAAATCCAAGGATGGCGGCGTGACCTGGAGCAAACCGGTTCAGGTCTCCCCGTTACAGGAGGTCGTGCCGCCCGCGAACACCGTCTTTCGTGTGAACAGCTTCCCCGCCGCGGACGTCGCTCCGAACGGCGACGTGTACGTCGCCTGGTCCTCGCAGATGAAGGACTCGGGCGGCCTATGCGCCACCATGACCAACAACGGCTGTCACCTAACGGCTGTGTACAGCAAGTCGACAGATGGTGGCGCTACATGGTCTACACCCGCTCCGATCTTTGCGGGGCTCGATGCCTCGTTCCGGACGGCTGACGGGTACACCGGTGGCCTAACGGCCCCGGCTTCTCGCCGCGTTGATACCTTCTGGCCCGGCGTTGCAATCTCTCCTTCCGGCCGCGTCTACATGTCGGCCTACGCCGCGGATGTGGTCTCGCCCTGGCAGACCTGCGCCAACGCGGCTTCCCTGCCCGAGGGTCGCATCAATTGCCTAAGCCTCGATGGCTACATTAACAACGCTCGCCTCGACTACCATGTCGCGGATCTCACGACGGGTGTGATCCAAAAGGTGACTACCAACCCGATCAACACTCGTTACGGTTTTGGCGGCGGCTTTATCGGCGACTATACCGATATTGCCGTCGGATCCGATGACGTCTTCCACGCCTTCTGGACCGACACGAACAACGTGCAGGACGTCGTGTGGTTCTACGGGCTGCAATTCGTTCCCACCCCGATTCACCAGCAGGATGTCGCGACGGCTTCGGGAAGTTTCTAGACCAGAGCCGCGATTAGAAAGCAGAAAGAGGAGCGCCGAGGGAGAAATCTCCCTCGGCGCTTTTGGCATGCCCCAGCGAAAGCGGGCGGTTTACGCCAAGACGAAGCTCATCCGTCCGCAAATGAACTGCTTGACGCCAATCCATTGGCACCGCCAAGGTCTACCCAGTTGCTCCCGCCAGACTAGAAATTGCACAATGACCGCTTTCATGTTAGAATCCTCCTTGCCTACCGAACAGGCGCATCTAATTTTCTCCACACGCCGACCATTCCACCGATTCCGCTGTCAGCGATATATAACTGACGGAAGGGGGTGATGACGCCCAAAACTAGCTACGGCTGAACGTACGAACGACGTCGCGCTCGTCATTTAAAGGAGGAGATTATGCGCCCCGCGTGTAGAAACAGCCGGAATGCACTTGTATTCCTCACGGTCGTCCTTTTCGCCTTCGTCGCAGTCGCGTGCGCACCGGCAGCGCCCCCCGCTGCGACTGCTCCCCCGGCTACCGCAGCCCCGGCAGCCACCCAAGCATCTTCTGCGAGCTCCACTTCAAAGACCGCCCCAACCGGCGCCGCCGGTACTCCCAAGAGCGGCGGCACCATCACGATGGTCGTCTGGCAAGAGCCGGAGAACCTCAACGTCGAACTGGTCTCGCAAACCGTCGCATTCCACATCGCCGACCTTTTCGAGGAAGGTTTGCTCAACGTCAACGAAAAGGGGCAATGGTTCCCCGTGCTTGCGACCGAGGTTCCCACCACGGCGAACGGCGGAGTCAGCGCCGACGGCAAGACGATTACGTATCATCTCCGCAAAGGCGTCAAATGGCAGGATGGCACCGATTTTACCTGCGAGGACATCAAGTTCACGCAGCAAGTCATCACGACACCCAATATCGGCGCTCTCGATGCCTCGGCATTCGCCAATCTGACCGTGACGTGTCCCGATCCGAACACGGCGGTGCTTACCTTTAAAGATTTCAAGGCGGATTGGATCCGGCTCTTTAACGGAAACGGAATGGCCTACGTTTTCCCCAAGGACGCCGGCAAGCCCGAGGATATGAAGACTTGGGCCTACAATCGCAAGCCCATCGGCACAGGCCCATTCAAGGTGGACGAGTTCGTCACCGGCGATCACATCACCCTTTCCAAGAATCCCAATTATTGGCAGCCGGGCAAACCGTATCTCGACAAGATCATCGTCCGCGTCGTTCCTTCCTCCGAAGTGGGGATGCAGATGATGAAAAGCGGCGAAGCCGATGTGATGTGGAACAATACGGAGGCGGACCTTCCGGCCCTCGCCCAAATGTCGAACGTCAAGATCTTTGACGCCCCTCAGGCCGGCGGCGAACGCTTGATCCTCAACCTGACCGAGAATGCCGATCCCTCTGACAACAAGACCCCGCACCCCATCCTCGGCGACGTCAAGGTGCGAGAGGCGATTGCGCTGGGCATTGACAAGCAGACGATCATCGACAAACTGCTGAACGGCAAGGCCCTGCCGGGGTCGGGCGAGTTGAACGTGGACCCCTACAACTGCGGCATCAAGCCGGTTCCGTACGACCCTGCCAAAGCCAAGCAACTGCTCGACGCCGCGGGCTGGGTCCCGGGCTCGGATGGGATCCGCGTCAAGAATGGGACCCGCCTGAGTTTAAAGTACCAGACGACGACGGGGAACAAGCTGCGTGAGGACAGCCAGGTGCTCATCGTCGAGAACATGAAAGCCATCGGCGTCGAGTTCAGGATCGAGAACCAGCCTTCCTCGGTCTTGATCGGTTCGTGGTCCGCCGGCAGCCCTCGCAAGCACGGCAATTTCGACATCATCATGTACACGACGAACGCGAGCATCGACCCGGGCAGCCAGATGTACAATTACTTTGACAGCAAGTCCATTCCCTCCCCCACGAATCAGGGTGGGATCAATTACAGCCGCTGGAACGACCCGCAGACCGACCAGCTGATCGAAAAAGCGGGCACCATTCCTGACTGGAACCAGCGCAAGGACTTGTACTGCCAGGCTGCGCAACGGATCGTGGACGGCTACAGCCACATCTATCTCTACCAGCGCTTTAATCTCCACAGTTTCAACACCCGCGTGCAGGGCTGGATTCCGACGCCCTGGCTTGGCCCCCTGTGGAACGCGGCGGACATCTGGGTCACCAAGTAGGTCAGTAGTTAAATGGTTTGATCGTTGGGTAGTTGGATGGTTCGAGCAATCATCCAACTACCCAATGATGCAACGATGCAACCATGACGCGATATATCATCCGTCGTCTGCTTGAATCCATCCCGCTGCTCTTTGTGATCAGCGTCATCGTGTTTGCGCTGATCCAGATCATGCCCAACAATCCGCTTTCAGAGCTTCAAAACAATCCCAACATCTCGCCCGCAGACTTGCTTCGGCTGGAAAATGAATACGGGTTGAACGATCCGGTCCCGCTCAAGTACACCAAATGGCTGGGGCAGACCTTGACCGGCAATTGGGGCGACTCTTTCGTCACGCATCGCCCCGTGCTGACCGAGATTTCCGAACGGTTTCCCAACACGTTGATCCTCTCAGGGCTAGCCTTTCTGGTCGCGCTCGTCGTCGCCATTCCGGTCGGCATGATTTCCGCCGTCCGCCAGTATTCGCTCTTCGATCATGTCGTCACGACGATCGCCTTTATGGGCCAATCGATTCCCATTTTTTGGTTCGGGCTCGTTCTGATTATTGTTTTCTCGGTGAACATTCAGAATCCCTGGGCCGGCACCCCGCTCTTTCCTCATCCCCCGCCGCTGCCCCTTTTTCCGGGCGGCGGGATGACGACCCTCGGCAGCTATCCGCCCGAACCCCTCGTCGATCGGATCTGGCACCTCGTTCTGCCGGTGACCATGCTCGCCATTTTCCAACTCGCCGCGACGGTTCGCTATATGCGCGCGGGCATGTTGGATGTGCTGCAGATGGACTATATCCGCACCGCGACGGCCAAAGGACTGAGATCCCGCGCCGTCATCCTCCGCCATGCCTTTAAGAACGCCGCGATCCCGGTCGTGACCATCATTGCCCTCCAAATCCCCGGGCTTTTCAACGGCGCGTTATTCACGGAAACCATTTTCTCGTGGCCCGGCATGGGCCGCCTTTTTTTCGACAGCGCCGAGCGCGGGGATTATCCGGTTCTCATGGGTATCCTGATGATCAGTGCCGCCCTGATAATTTTCTTCAACCTCGTCGCCGACGTCGCCTACGCGGTTCTCGATCCACGCATCCATTACAATTAGATGACCCAAGCCAACATCGCGCTGGATTCCTCGGGCGCCATCTCGACTCTAGGTCGGAAGCAAGAGACGATGCTCTCGCTGACCTGGCGCCATTTTCGCAAGCACCGGCTCGCCTTGATGGGTATGGCCGTCCTAACCGTGCTCGTGCTCGGCGTCATTTTGGTGCCCACCCTCACGAATTATGATCCCGGCACCACGCACATTCTGGACAAGTACGAGGCGCCTTCACTCGCCCATCCGATGGGGACGGATGGTCTCGGCCGCGACATGCTGCTTCGCTCGATGGACGGCGGGCGCATCTCGTTGATGATCGCCTTTCTCGCCATGCTCCTCGCCATCGGCATCGGGACGCTCGTCGGCGCGATCGCCGGTTTCTATGGCGGGCTG
The DNA here is from genome assembly GCA_023381515.1 of Chloroflexota bacterium. The sequence goes on from JAMCQI010000030.1 coordinate 53,488, forward strand.
GCCGACAATCTCCTCATGCGCCTTGCGGACATGATGCTCACCATGCCCACGCTGTTCGTCGCCATCCTGCTCACCCAATTGCTGCGCGCGGGAGTGGTCCCCTTTCTCAGCGCGGGCATTACGCCCATCATCCTGGTCATCGCGGCCACCGCGTGGATGCCCGTGGCCCGTCTCGTCCGCGCGTCGTTTCTATCCCTCAAGGAAAAAGAGTTCGTAGAAGCGGCGCGCGCGGGGGGCGCGAAGAATGTCCGCATTATGGTGCGGCACATCCTCCCGAATGCGACGAGCCCGATCATTGTCGCCGCAACCCTGAGCGTGGGCGCGGCCATCATTACCGAATCGGGCTTGAGCTACCTGGGCTTTGGGGTGCAGCCTCCTATTCCCACCTGGGGCAACATGCTGCAGAACGCGCAGGCCGAAATGGATTATGCTCCCTGGACGGCCATCTTCCCCGGTATCTTGATCTTTATCACGGTGATCTCCGTTAACTATATCGGCGACGGCTTGCGCGACGCCCTCGACCCGCATCATATCGCCCGTTGAGCGAGAAGGAGACAAGACTTTGACTGATCGTTCGCAGTTGAAGCAATCGGTGATCGCCGCCGTGGATGCCATGCGCGACAACCTCATCCAGACCAGCCTGACGCTCCACGCCAACCCCGAGATCGCGTTTCAGGAGCGCAAGGCGGCCGCGCTGCTTGGCGACACATTGGAGAAGCAAGGTTTTGTCGTCGAGCGCGGCGTCGGCGACCTGGAGACGGCGTTCCGGGCGGAGGCAAGAGGCAACGGCGAGGGACCGGCGATCGCGATCCTGGCCGAGTACGACGCCCTGCCCCAGATCGGGCACGCGTGCGGGCACAACATCATCGGCACCGCCGCGATGGCAGCCGGCCTCGCCGTGCGAACGGTCCTCGATCAAGTGCCCGGTCGCGTGGTCGTCATCGGCACGCCTGCCGAAGAGGGGGGCGGCGGGAAAATCAAGCTGCTCGAACGGGGGGTCTTTCGCGGGATCGACGCGGCGATGATGGTCCACCCCTCCGGCTACACCATGACCAACCGCGGCTCGCTCGCGTCGAACCGGCTTAAAATCGAGTTCACGGGTAAGGCTTCCCATGCCGCCGGTTCGCCGGAAGATGGGATTAATGCCCTCGAAGCCGTGATCCTGACTTTTAACAACATCAACGCGCTGCGACTCCACTTGAAACCGGACGCTCGCGTTCACGGCATTGTCACGCATGGAGGGACGGCAGTTAACATCATTCCCGACTACGCGGCAGCGGAATTCAGCGTGCGCGCCCGGAAGCAAGGTTATGCCGATGAAATCCTCCAGCGCGTGATCCGCTGTGCGGAAGGGGGCGCCGCGGCCACCGGCGCCCGGCTCCAGTATACCGTCGCGGCCGGTTACGCCGATATGGTCCCGAACGGGGTTATGGCCCGGCTCTTTGCAGAGAACTGGCGGGCGATCGGAGTGGAGGTTCACGAGCCGCGTCCGAACGAGCGCATCGGCTCGACCGATATGGGGAACGTCAGCCACGCGCTGCCGGCGATCCATCCCTACATCGCGATCGCCCCGGACGGCACGCCCGGCCATTCGATGCAATTTCGCGAGGCGGCGATCTCGCCGGAAGGACACGCGGGGTTATTGGACGCGGCCAAGGGCATGGCGATGACGACCGTGGACCTGTTGAGCGATCCGGAGCTGATGCAGCAGGTCAGGCAAGAATTCGCCAAGTCGGCGGAGAAATAACAACACGGGGCCGCCCAGGAATTGGGCGGCCCCGTTTGGAGCAACGCCTTGCAAGAGAGCGGCTGGTCGATGCGGCCCATCGCGCCGCCGAGCCGAAGTCTGACGCTTACTTGCTTTGCGGTGCCGTTCCGGTCTGCGCCTCCACGACCGCCTGGCGGCGCTTTTGCTTCCACGTCTCGTACTCTTGATCAAAGTGGATCTTGTTCTCTTTATAAAAGCTGTCAAAACCGTTATAGGCGTCCTGGATCATTTGCTCAAAACGCGGCCGCGTAATGAGCTTTTTGACCTCCTCCAGGTCAATGTCCCCTACGTGCTCCGGCAGCACATCGTACACGCTGTCGGCAATCCCCTTCTTGTCAGAGCCCTCGAGCAGAGGATAACCGTCGTTGGTCGCCCGTTCCGTCGTCCGAAAGCCGGCGGAGATGCCGTAAAAAACCAGCGGCAGCAATGCGCGGTCTACGTCCTTGGCGATTCCCTCGGTGCTCGGCCCGCGCTCCACCAAGCGAGGATAGAAAAAGATCAAAAGGGCAAAAATCGCCGCACTAATTGCAATCCCTGCGAAAAACAAAATGAGCGACGTCACGTCCATGCCCCACCTCCACTAGTAAAGGATGAAGGCAGAGGGTTGAAGGATGAAAAAGCCCAGGTGCCCTTGGTTTTGATTCATCCTTCCGCCTTCTGACTTTTGCCTTTAGTTCATCCTTCATCCTTCATCCTTCCGCCTTCTGCCTTGAGCATCGCTCGGCGCACCAGGTCCAGCGCTCGAATCACCACCCACGCCTGCCCCTGCTCGGCAATGCCGCCAATGGTGTAGGACCGCTGCAACGTTTGGTCCGCCGTGGCTACCGCCATCGCACTCTTGCCCGTGTCCTCGCCGTACATGTCCTGCCCTGACTGGGTCGTCCCCAGGATGACGAGTGAGATATCCGCTCCGGTCACATTGCGATACTGCTGCGCGATCGTCGCCGCATTCTGCTCCGAGAGCTCGGTCACGTTGTCGAGCAGCATCGCCGCTCTGATGATGCGTGCCCCCTCCGGCCGCGCGCGCAGGCGCTCGGCGATCTTGCCGCCCGTGTTCGTTTCCGCCACCGCCAGGCGCCAGTTCTGCGCGGCGAGGAGACGCGCCACGACTTCGTCTACCGTTTCGTCCGCCTCGCCATAGATCCAATCGCCCAGCCGCTCGCGCACCTTGGCTTCCATTTCGCGGATCATACTCTCGGCTTCCGCGCGTGTCTTGCCCTTGGCCGTCACGCGCACATCCGTCTGGCCGGGGTGCGCGAGCAGGCCCACCGTCGGATTGGTCGACGTTTCCAAATCCGCCAGCCGGGCATCGACCAGGCTTTCGCCGATCGCGCATGTTCGCAGCGTCTTGCTCAAAATGATCCGTTCGTCGCCGGTCTTTTCCCGCAGCCAGGGCAGGATCCGCGTTTCCATGAGATATTTCATCTCGCGTGGAACGCCCGGGAGGGAAATGACATAGTGATCGGAGGACCCGCCGGCCAACGCCGGGTCCTGGACATCGACGATAAAGCACGGCGCCGTGCCCACCGGGTTTTCAATGGGCACCGCCCCGCGGGGAATGTACGCCTGCCGGACATTGTTTTCGCTCATCGGCGTGCCCCACTTGCCAAACCGCTCGCGAATCTGAGCGAGCAAGCCCTCGTCGAGGACGAGGTCGCGATTCGTCGCCCGTGCGACCGCCTCGCGCGTCATATCGTCCACGGTAGGACCCAGCCCGCCGGTCGTGATGATGACGTCCGCCCGCGTCAGCGCATGGCGGATCGCGTCGACGATGCGGCCCACATTGTCCCCGACCGTCGTGCGAAAATAAAGGTCCACGCCGACCTCGGCGAGGCGCTCGGCAATCCACACCGCATTCGTATCCGTGATTTCGCCGAGGAGCAGTTCCGTCCCGATGGAAATCGTCTCAGCTCTCATAGAGCTCGTGCCGCCTCTCTACTTGAAAAGGTTGCTGATGAGAAAGATAACATTTGCGGGCCGCTCGGCCAGGCGCCGCATAAAATACGGATACCAATGCGTCCCGTAGGGGACATAGATGCGCATCGTATACCCTTCGGCGACCAATTGGCGCTGCAGGTCCGGCCGGATTCCGTACAACATCTGAAACTCGAACCGCTTCCGGTCGATGTGGTGCTCGGCCGTGTACTCTTTGGCCCAACGGATGATCTTTTCATCGTGCGAAGCGACCGCCAGGTGCGGCGCGTGCTCATGCCCATCGGCGTCGAGAAAGATGCGAGCCAGCTTGAGATAGTTGGCATCCACATCCTTCTTTGCCGGAAAAGCCACGCTGGCCGGTTCCTTGTACGCCCCCTTGCACAGCCGCACGCTCGCGCCCAGAGCGGCCAGCGCCTGCATATCCGCCTCGCTCCGGTAGAGATAGCTTTGAATGACCGTGCCGACATTCTCATACTCTTCGCGGAGCGTCTTGAACACGTTCAGTGTGGCCTGTGTCCGAGCGGAATCCTCCATGTCGATCCGTACAAACGTCCCCACCTGCTGAGCTCTGCCGACGATCTGCCGCATGTTGTCCAGGCACAAATCCGTATTCAGGTCGAGCCCCATCTGCGTCAGCTTGACCGAAACGTGCGACGAGACATGATTTTCCGCAATCGCATCGAGAGCTTGCAGGTAGCCGTCTTTGGCCTCCCGAGCTTCGGACTCTTGGGTGACGCTCTCCCCTAATTGGTCAAACGTCACCTGCATGCCCTGCTGGTTCAACTTCCTGACGACCTCAATCGCTTGCTCAAGCGTTTCCCCGGCGACAAAGCGACGTGAAACTCGACGCGACAGCGGGAAACGAATTACAAACTCGCGCACGACGCCATTCGTTGACAAAGCTAGGAAAGCATCACGTAGCACTGGCATGGTTCAACCCCCTTGGGTCCTGCTTGCGGACGACTTTGTCCGCCTCGCGCTTAAACGACGTTGACCTCCTGGACAAGTCTGTTTTCTTCGAACCGTTCAAGGTCAAGCATCGAAACGTCGACGATCTTGCTCGCGCCGTCGAGAATGATTTCGCTCATGACGCGGCCGGTGGCGGGAGAGTGTTGAAAACCGTGCCCCGAAAAGCCCGCCGCGATGTAGAATCCCGGCACCCGCCGCGCCAGTCCGATGATCGGATGGGCATCGGGCGTCGTCTCATAAAGGCCGGCCATCTGCCGGGCAACCCGGGCATGTTCCAACAGCGGCAGGCGATACACCGCCCGCTCCAGCGTCTTGAGATGGAACTCTTCGTCGATGGCATAGGTCTCGCCCGGCTTTTCCTCGGCGTTCGACATGCCGACGAGGAGGCCCGGGCCTTCGGGGTGAAAATAGAGCGAGGTGCAAAATTCGATCGTAAAGACCTGATCGTGGGGCACCGCGGGGAGCGCATCCGTCACGAAGAATTGGCGCCGCAGGGGAACAATCGGAATATCCAGTCCGACCATCTTGCCGAGCGACGCGGCCCACGGCCCGGCACAATTCACGACCGTGCGCGTCGCCACCTCGCCCCGGTCCGTCACTACCGCCGCGACGCGGCCGCCCTCCGTTCGGATGCCGGTCACGTTCGTCTCCGTCTCGATTTTCGCGCCCGATCGTAAGGCGGCTTGGGCAAACGCCTGGGTCACCGTGTTTGGGTCGGCGAGGCCATCGCGCGGGCAAAATGTCCCGCCGATCACCCCTTCCAGGTTGACGAGCGGGGCATGGCGTGCGATCTCTCCCGGCTCCAGATAGCGGACCCAGGGGACGCCGAGGCGGTGCTGCATCTCGACACTTGCCTTAAAGGTTGCCGCCTCGCCCGGCGACGTCAGAAGAAACAAATAACCGATGGGACGATAGTCTGCTGAAACGCCAAAGAGCTCTTGAAAGTGGGAAATGATGTCGAGGCTGTAGATCGAAAGACGAACGTTCACTTCCGTCGAGAACTGGTAGCGGACGCCGCCTGCATTGCGGCCCGTGGACCCCATGCCGAGGAATTTTTCGCGTTCGAGGAGGACAACTTGACCTGCACCGCGTTGGGCTAAATGGTTTGCTGTGCTCGCGCCCATGCATCCGCCGCCAATCACGACGACATCCGCCGTCTTGGGCAACATTTTTCAGGACTCCACGATGAGATTAAACTGACCAAAAGGTCAGCTCTTTTTCCAATATACTCTTGAAGAACGAAATAGTCAATTGGATTGCGTTGTGAACGAGTAGCGGATGGCGCAGATACCGGAAGGGGCCTTGCGTGACGAGCTCGTGCCCCTCTTGAATCGTGACTTGCACGCTGAATTATTCTCCGAGGGATGCTTCCGCTCCCGTAAAGCGCAAGTCCTCCGCCCCCATTTCCAGGAGTTCATTCCGCACGTCTAGTCGCGCGGGCGCGAGGGACGGATCTGAGCGCGTGATGAGGACGAGATGCATACAGGGAGGCATGTGGTCGAGCATAAAGGCGAGCGCCTTGTGAATCGGCTGGGAATGGATTGTGCTGGGCATCGCAGTAGGCCCTCTCTGCGTGCCTCTATATCCCATAAAACAGCCAGCCGGCGCCGGCGGCCAAAATGAGGATGACGATGACCGGCACCTTTTTCGAAAGCGCCAAGGCCAGCGCGCCCAGCACGACGAGAACCCCGCGCCAGTCCGCGACCGTCGAGCCGACCAGACTTAACGCGACGGCCAGGGTCAGCCCGACCACTCCCAGCGCCAGCCCCCTTGTAAAGTTCTGGACGATCACCTGATGCTCGATGCGATTGTAAGACGCGGCGACGACCAGAATAAGGAGCGGCGGCAGGGTGAGCGCGACGAGGGCCAAGACCGCGCCGAGCCAGCCAAACGTCAAATAGCCGAGGCTCACACTCCACAGCCCGGTCGGGCCGGGGCTTACATTTCCGACGGCAATCGCCGTCACGAAATCGCCAGGTTTGGCCCATCCCAGCCCCAACAAATCGTCATTCAAGAACGGCAGGTTTCCGAGGCCGCCCGTGGAGAGGAGCGTGGCTTTAAGAAAGAGCAAGAAATAGCTCAGCGGACTCATCGCGGATTCATCCGTCGCCCTTCTCCCTCCGCGGTTCCGGCTTGGCCGGAATCAGAGCCAGTAACCCCGCCGCCGCCGCCCCGGCCAGCAGCAGGACTACCACGGGTGAGATGCCGCTCAGGGCAAAGAGCAACGCGGCGCCTAACAGAATCAAGAGGTGCACCCCCACCCGCACATGCCCTTCCCCGCGGGCGCGCGCAAAGAGCGGCTGGGCCATCTGTGCCCCCATCGCCAGAGACAGACCAATGGCGGCGGGGAGGATGCCCTTCAACATTGCCTGGACGAGAGGTATGTTGCGGATCGTTTCAAACCCTGCCGTCATCACGACGGTGACCGCAGCGCTCGGCAGCATCAAGCCGGCTACCGCCGCGGCGAGGCCCGGCCAGCCCCGCAGCTCATAGGCGACCATCACCGTCAACTTGATCAGATTGATCCCGGGGGCAATCTGCGCCAGCGCCCATGCGCGCACAAACTCTTCTTCGTCCAGCCAGCCTCGCTCGATGCAGGCTTGGTGAATCAAGTAAAAGGTTGAGGACCCGCCTCCGAAGGACTGAATCCCAATAACAGACCAGGTCGCGAATATTTCGCCCAGGCTGGGCTGGACTTGTTCTAGTGCGCTTTCCAACGCGTGGCTCCTTGATGGATTGAGAACAATAGATAGTGCTTCGAGAAGCGAGAGAGGGGTGTTTTCGCTCCGCGAGGTTTGTGGATTATAGCACAAAGATCATGTCACGGAGAAATTCTTGCCTCCTGGAGGGGAACTTGAGGGGCGGCTGGGATGTCTTCGGCATTCCAACCGCCCCCTATTCTTCTTTCTCCTCTCCCTCCCTTAAGAACCGCACGCCGGCGTACACGAGCGTTAGTACTTGATATGGGAGAGAAGGATTAGAGAAAAGTAACAGGACGAGTAAGATCTTGTCACATGGCCATCGTTCACGGCGTCGGATCGAGGAAAGAGCCTCCGTAGATATCCGAGTTGCCGAAGGTGGCGGGACAATCCTGCTGTGGCGCAGGACGTGTTGGCACGGCCGTCCCGTTCTGCACGGCCAACTGAGCTGCCGCGCGCCACGCGTCGATCGCCGGGCAATCAGCCGCGTTGCGTGTGTCATTCCAGACCGCGGCGCCATACGTGTTCGTCGCGACCGCATACACATAGTCCCCGAGGAACTCGAGCCACAGATTGTTCTGCGACGAGCCGCGCGGGTCTCCGTTCGGAGAACGCATCAGCTCGCCCCACCCACCCGGCACTCCTCCGGTGATATCGGCATGTTTGACGACCCCCACTAAGGTGCGCGAGCTGGTCGTGTCAGTGCGGAAGGGAGTCGTAAAGGCATTGTAGACGAGATAGGCATCGGTGCCGCTCGGCGAGATGGCGACCGCCGAATAGTACCCGCGATCTCCTGCCGATTGCACGGCCGCCGGCGCCGACCAGGTCTTGCCGCTGTCGGTCGAGTAACTCAGGAACACAGGCACATTGTTGACGCCATTCCGTCCGTCTACCCAGGTGCGGAGGATCTCGTTCGTCGCTCCGGTTCCCGTCGGCGCGCCATTCGCGATATCGATGCTCGGAGCGGAGGACAGATCATCGCGTGCTCCCGCAACGCCGTCCATGACGCAGCGGTAGCCGCTGCCGTCGAAGGCAACGGCGAAGCAGGTATCCACCGCGAGGCCGATATTTACAGGTCGGGTCCAGGTCTTGCCGCCGTCGAAAGACTTGACCATGACGTGGGCGCCATGCCCGGGCGTGCCGACGGCAAACTGATTGGCTAGAACATAGACTACACCGTGACTGTCGGTACGGATCGTGCAGCCCGAGCGTCCAAAGCCCTGCTTTGTATTGAACGGGTTGTTGCTCGCGGACGTCACCTGCTTCTGTGTCCAGGTCGAGCCGCCATCCGTCGACGTCGCGACCATCAGTGGCTGCGGCGAGGCCATGCCGCCGCTGAGGCTGCGGAAAGAGGCCCAACACAGGTACACGTTGCCAAAGTATGGACTGCTTGCGGCGTTATCCGCCCAGATCTGCTCCTTGTCGCTAAAGGTCGTCGCAGACTGCTTGCTGACGAGCACGGGAGCCTTCCAGGCGGCCTTATCGCTGGCGGCTGCCGCCGCCACATTGTCGGTGCGCGAGACCGCAATGGCTTCGTACCCTTTAAAGGTCTCGTTTCGCTTTGAGTTCAAATTCGACGTCAGATTCGAATAATAGAGACGCGACCCGTTCGCCCAGCTGAAATGGCCGTTGGCATCGGGTTGGGGTCCGAACGCGAGACCCGGATCACCGTCCGAGACCAAGCCGTTTTCGTAATAGTACGGTAGCGTGCCGATGGGGCCCACCTGAGGTGTGCAGCCCGGGTCCGTATTGCCTACCACACCCAGACAGCTGCGCGCGCTTAGGCCTGTATAGGTTGGCTGGGTCCAAGTTGTGCCGCCATCGAAGGAAAAATAGACGCCCGAGACGCCCACGCCGGGAGTGAACGGGCAAGTATTGTCTGTACCCGCGTTGCAGGCTTCCATGTCAATATTGTCATTTGAGCCTGCCGCCAGAATATTCGGGTGATTCGCGTCGACGGCCACCGCAGGCTCGTTTTGCTTGTTCTGCGAGAACGGCGAAGAGGGACTGCCGACAGTGACGAGGGTGTCGGGGTTGTAAGCAGAAGCGACCAGGGTTGTAACTGCGAGCAAGATTACGATCAAGCTGGTTAGGAGCGCAAGCTTTTTCATTCTGTGTTCCTCACTTTCCGAGCAGGGATGATATCCCCAGACTTGGTGATCCTATTCGCAAGACGTCGTTGGTGGTCGGTCGATGGGCATCACCTCCTCGCTCGCGCACCCCGATGATCGAGTCCTCACGGATCCGGCGGGGTGCTGTAATGGGAAACAAAAACCGCGGCACACGAAAATCATGCCACGGTCGGCTATGACCGTAAACGAAACGGTCGGTTACGACCGACCTCAAATAGCACGGTCGGTTACGCCACTCGCTCCACCCGGTCAAAAGCGTCCAGAAGAGGGACGGGGGTTCTTCGCACCCGTTCATAACGCCGATTCTAACCCACCCTGGATTCTCCGTCAAGGGCCCCCGTTGCCAAGCCCAGGGAAATTTGGTTGGCCTCGAATACGTTGAGGTAGACAGAGCTAGGGCAAGCCCTCACCGGAGTCGATGCAAAAAGATACTGCATGGTCTGTGGGTCGAAGTAGAGTATCCTCGTCACTACAGTCACGGTGCCGCGGAGCGTTTGGTAGCAATCATTGGGCAGCACCACCAGGGCGCCCGCCGCAAGCTGATCAAACACGGAGGCAATGGCGGCCATGCCTGACGCGAACGCTACGGCCTTGCCGGACTCTAGCCCGCCGACGACTTTTCGAGTGCTTCCCAGGTCGGAGTCCCATCATCGCGCGAGTACTCGCGCCCACTGCCGATGATAAAGTTCGATGCGGGGACCAGTGGTACGTTCAGCGGAGCGCCGGGCTCGGAAGCGCGACCGGCCGAGATGAGCCACGATTCCGGTTAGAGTCCGGACGGGTGCTTGTCCATTCTTTCGAATACCCCCAGAGCAGAAGAATAATGGTGCGAAACTGTCAGATCACGTGCGAAATCTGCCGCGTCCGATTTGCAGAGCCTAAGACAAAGTTCAGCTCCATCCCGCCAGTCAGGTGCACGCTTTGTTGGGCAGTGGCGGGTTGCAGGCCAGTCGTCGACTAGCAGTCGAACACCGACCAGCAGATGTCGTTTCGCAGTCGCTCATCATCCAGGACAAGGTCGCGGATCACTTCCGGCAGCTGCTCGCGCTGCCATTGGCATTCCCGGCGACCGGCGGACTCGCTCTCCCCCTTGGGCGCGGCTGCCCGCACGGCCTTGATTGCGTAGGCTGCCGCGCCGAGCTCGTGGGCGGCAACATGCGCCACCGCTGCGGCCTGGCCGGCAGCATACGCGGCATTGCGCGCCGCTCCGCTCAGATCCCTGGCTGCCCCCATCGCATGCCCGGCCGCCGTGCGCGCTTGGGTCATCGTAACCTCACCTCGCGTCCAAGCGCGCGCCAATTCGATGGCTCGACGCGGCCGGTCGTCATTGGGTTGTATTTCCTCGAACAAGTGCAACACGTGCTGTGCGCAATCGGCCGCCCATAACGCAAGCAGGTGATGATCGGCGTCTTGGAGGGTGCCGCCGCGCCGCACGGTGATGAACCTGGGGTCTCGCTTCTTTGGTAATATCATTCGTCGCTGCCTACGCGTCCCTTCCGCCCAACTATTGCTTATCCAGAAAGATTCCGCCTAATACTCCCTACAGGGATGTTCAGCCGACCTTACATCCACGTCGCCATTTGAATATTCCCCCAGTCCCCTTCTTTCGCATACAGAATCCCGTTGGCAAACCCCTGCACCACGCATCGCACGCCGCCGATCATGACTCCGGGTATCTCATTCGTGACCGGGTGGCCGAGCTGCAGTTCCTTCGCCTTTTTGAACAAAGCGGCGTCCGGGTTCAGCGTGATCTTGAGCGCGCTCCACGCAACCCCCCGCGCGATGTTCGCGACATCGACGCTTGCCGGCGGCAAGCCCGGCGACGGCTTGGGCACGGCACCGACCGGGTTCTTCTTCGCGTAATTGGGCATTCCCTTGAGCGCCGCGACCACCGGCAGGATTTCATTCCGCCGGTACCAGGAATCATAGTCCCAGGCGGGATTGCCCCCGCCAAAGATCAGCCACGGGCACATACCAAAGAATTCGGCGGGCGATTGATCCATCATCCACTGGAACATGGCCACAGTGTTGGTCGCGTGCGTCTGTTTCGTGATCGCCGGGTAGCGCGTGTCCCAGGTAGTCGATCCGGAGGGGCCGGGGGCGAACACGCCTCCTTCGGTCGAGATCACCGGCGCCGACAGGCCAAAGGTCTCTTTCAAAATGTCCAGCGGCACCCGATAGCCGAGCAGACAGCAATCGTCGGTGAAGGCGGTCGCGCGAGGATGATCACGCTGGTTGATGGCATCATAAGGATAATCGAGCGGGTGGTTGAGCAGCGCGGCGTGTACCGCGAGCCAGGCGCCGCTGCTAAAGACGGCGGCCGCGCGGTCGGCGTAATGACTCTTCAAATAGGCGAACGCGCGCCGGCACCAGTTTACGCTATTAAACCTCGGGTCTTGCGTCTGGGCGAGCGCGGGAAAGGCCGGCAGTCCTCCCAGCGAGATCACCAGTTCCGCGTCCGGCAGCCAATTGTCCATCGTCATTTCCGGCGCATCCGGCGGATAGGGAATGTGCCACTCGTTGCCGAGATTGGGCTCGTTATTGATTTCGAAATAGCGGATCCCCGCCGCGACATAGCGGCGGATGACGGCGACCTCGTCCACACGCGCGTAATCCGTGATCCGACCGGGATTCGGCGCGTCGATGTAGAGACGAATGACGGGCATGACCCCCCGGTGGAGCAACTCTTTCGCAAAGTCCACATTGCTCCCCCCGTCGTCGAGGAGCTTGAACCATTTGATGCCCATCTCGCAGATTTCGTTCAACCAATAGTCCCACGGGTCCGGAAACCGCTGGTTCGAAGCGGTGCCGTGCAGCCCGCGCCCGTTATTTGCCGGCGGCTGCGGAAAATCAGCAAGAATCATTTTCTCTCCCCTGTTCCTCTGCGCCTCTGCTCCCTTTTCCCCTGCTCCCAGCCCCCAGCCTCTCGTCGCCCTCGATTTGGAAAACTGCGCTACTGATGCTTACTCGTTCCCCGCCACAATGCACACCACACTCGCCACCCCATTCTCGCGCGATTCAAGCCGTATGGTTCTCCCTGGCTCGGCGCCGACCACCTGGAAAATCTCCGCTGAGGGTGAAACCGCGTGTTGTCAAGAATTGATTCAAGCGACCAAGGGCCGAAAAAGATTGGAGCGCATTATAGCACAAGTTACATCGTCTCACTCCCTTGCCATGATATTCCAGCTGATGATTACACGACAAGTCCCTGACCCGACGTGGACAATGATATCAATTCGCCGCGGGAACCGGCTCCCCTCTTCAACTCCGATCACCTGACTCACGCTGTCTGCCGGCGGCCCGGCGCAGCCTCATGATGCGATACTTTATGGCCCGCGGTGCAACCAAAAAGAAGAACCAGCCTGCCATAGGCTGGTCCCTAAAACCGCGAATCGGGGCTGTCCACCTCGTTCTTTTTGGACAGCCCCTCATCATCGCAATCGATAGGTTTCTATGTTGAGCCGCGGGGCCACCTCGCTCCCCATCAGCATCTCAAACGTCCGGTCCGCTTCGGCCGCATCTCCAGGCTCACCTGCGGAATCATCCGCTCTTCCGGATTCACCGTCGTTTCCCAGAGCTGCTCCGGGTTTATCTCGCCCAAACCTTTCTGGCGCTGGATCTCCATCCGGCCGCTCTTGCCCTTCTGCAGTCCAGAGAGTGGGGATTTTTCAGCGCTTACAGTTATTTGACCTCTCCTGTGTAACGATACCGTAGGGTTATTGGGAGAAGATGCATCCAGTATTTCCAGCTCATATAGTTCTCGGGTCCCAATTCCGCACCCCCCATTTCACGCGCCAGCGACCGGAGCGCAAAATAGCCGGGCGAAAGGTGCCAGGGGATCTCGAACGGAACGCGGTAGGATTCCTGAATTGCCCGAACTTGACGAAGAACATCAGCCGTATTATCGTCGCCCGCGTTGATTTCTGTTAGCATAGCCAGATAGAGTGCGCCGATGTCCATCATCGGGTTGCCAGACTTTTTTGAATGCTCCCAGTGGATGGGGCGAATCGTGTCATTTGGGATAATGATGATGTTCGATGGCGCCAAGTCACCATGTTCGACGACCACGGGAACGGCACAAGTCGCAATCTCCTTCTGATATTGACGGTCGTATTCCTCGAGCAGCGCCTCAAGATCCCGGTCCTGCGCAAACTGTTTTGCTCGCTCCACTAGCTCATGCATTTCCGCCTGAGGCTGTTCCGTCGGCCAGAGACCTGATTGGTTCTTGGCCTGAAAGTCAGCCAGCCATCGCGCGGCCCGGCGAACTTCGCCAAGCACGTTGGGACGGAGAGGATGTCCACCCGGCAGATCAAGCGTCTCGACCGCGAGTGCTCTCGTACCTTCCTGGCTGATGGGCCGGAGTTGGGCAATTCTCCCTACCCCATGTCCATTCAGAAACCAGTAAGTTGTATTAAGATTCGCCCTCGTTTCTAGTGTGGTACGAAGAAAACTGCCCTGCGGTGGGGTGCGTGCAATTTGTTCCTCCAGACCATCTATGGAATCTTCCTTGCTGGCGACGATTAGGAGATCGGTTGAGAAGAGTTGGACCAAAAAGCCCAAGATGCTCTTGGGGAGGCGAGCAATCCATCGATCCAAGGTTTGGTCAGGACCACTGGCCTGACTCGCGAAATACTCCAGATACAACTTTAGACTATTGCCATCCAGCGTCCCGCTGACCCAGGGGTAGTTGTAATCCGCGCGCGTCCAGTGGATGCGGGGCCGAGCAAAGCCGGCTTGTCGGAGGAGTTTCCGATATCCAGGAATTGAATGGGTGAGGGTCCGGTAGCTAGCCCCCATGTCGGAGAAGGAAAAATCCTCGCCGCCCTCGGAAACTTGCTGCCCAAACAACTTCATCACCCCATTGGCCATCCAGCGCGGCATCAGGCTGGTAAAGCGCAGACCGCTGTGGTCGCGTCCGCCGAGTAGATACTGCGCGCCAAAGCGGTTTTCGATGCCAATGTAGAGTCTGCCGCCGGGTTTGAGCACCCGGTACACTTCGCTCAAGAATTGGTTCTGCAGCTGCTGTGGATCGGCCATCCGGTCACTCAGGCCGACCCACTCTAGCACTCCGTTGACGACTATCGTGTCCATGGAGTCATCTGACAAGGGCAGCCGGAGGAGATTGCCTTTCAGGATGCGGATATTCGAAACCCGGTCTTGCCGCGCGCGGATGGCCTGGTAGCGCATCCGTTCATAAACGCCATCCATGCTATAGACGGTGTCGTAGAACTCGCTCAGTCCAAACGCAATCGGCCCCCAGCCGCTGCCCAAGTCCAGGGCGGCTTCTTTTCGTTCCGGATTGTAATAGTGGACCAGCCCCGCGATCCGTACTCGGTCGAACAGATAATAGGTCAGATCCCGGTTGCTGATACTTTCAACACAGCCGGAAAGCGCCTGGAACCATCCGGTCTGTTCTGCGCGCCGGTTGATCTCCTCCATTCTCTCTTGGCTGATTTCCCCCCAATAAAAGTGATCCTCAGGGGCAAAGTCCGTAATCCCATCGCGCACCTGGTACCGAAATCCACAATGTGGGCAGGATTTGTCTTCCCCAAGCTCGCCAGTGAGTGGGCTCCCAAGTTCTGCATCTTCGACCGGCGTTCGGCACTTGGGACAGCATATTCTGATTTGGGTCATCCTTTTACCTTCGACCAAAGGATAGCATTTAGGTTGCCGTGTTTGCACAGCAATTGGCGAGCCAGCGTCATCCTAGTGCCAGTATCACGAGCAGCTGGTAAATCACCAGCCCAGCAAAAACGGTGAGCAGGAAAGTCGTGGCAAACCCCTGCCAGAAGGTCAGCCTTGGAGTCGGGTGCGTCTGTCCATGATTTGCCTGGTCTATTGCCTGCCAGCACAACAACCACAACAGAAGGAGGATGAAAATCGTGATCACGGCCGGCCCTCCTGTTTTACCTCACGAGATTGTTTCTGCCCCGGTGGTCGGCTGTCTTCCAATTTCCGCTTTGTTTCAACTCGATTTTCGACCTGCGCCGGCGCGCTTGGGAGCGCCATCCGGTTCTCCCGTGCCGGTTCGTCTACCCGGGAAGGCAAGCTTTCTGAGGCGCGGGCAGGCAGAGGCTTGTATTGCGTTTCCGCATTCGGCGTGCGCCCAGCCGGGCTCCCCTCGCGCATACCCGCTAGGGCTCCAACTACGCTGATGCCAATGATCACTAACAGCCCGGTGACGTAAGACCAGGCGCCGGTATACAGGAGAAGCATGGCAACGACCGAATCGATCACGAGGCTCAGCGCGACCATCAACACCAGCTCGGTGAGGAAATCGCGCAGCCTCAAGAGGCCGACGAAAGCCAGCCCGGGACAGGTGACATAGAAAATGAGCACCACCGCGGGCCTGAAGAGCGGCAGTATGCCGGTAAAGACAATCAGTCCAGTCAGCAAGCTCAGGCCCAGATTCATCCAGCTGATCCAGCGCCACATGTCATTCGTCCGAGTTCTCACGGTGTCCGATCCTTTAGGGTGATGATCACTGCGTCCTGGTTCTGGTACAGCGCAGTAAACTTGCCGGATTGGATCAAAGCCTTTTCGATGCGGCCGAGCGAGCCAGTGGGCATGGACCCCACCATATCCACGGCCGCCGATTGGCTGCGAGTGATAATCAGAAAAGCTCCCGTGTACCGGGTGTTGCTCATCCAGCTGTCTAGAGTTCGCACCGGGTCTTGCAGCACAGTCTTCCGGCTTTCAATCGGTTCTTGAGCAATATTCACATAGGTGTAGTCTTCGTAATTGTGAATCAGCGCCGGATAGTCTGCCGTTCCGGAGATAATTAAGGAACCGGGCGGTGCGGTGTTGAACAGATACACCGAGGCGGCAACCTCAGCCGGCGAGATATAGTTCTCTTTCTCTTTCCCGTAATAGGCAAACAAAAATCCTGTTAGCATGACCAGGCTGATGACTATAGCCGCAACCATATGCAGCCGAGAATCGCGGCTGGCGCCCGCCGGATAGAAAATCCCGCCAATCAGGAAGGCAAGGGATGGAAGCGCGAAGAAATAAACGCGAAAGAGGATTTCACCCCCATACGAATTTGCCGCCAAGCTGGTAATAGGCGCGATGGCCAGCAGAATTGCGCTCAGATCGACATGCCCGACGCGCACACGACGCAGGAACCCGATCCCGGCCAGTAGCATAGCGAGAAGCGTCAGGCCACGGCCCATCAGCGATACGATGATCTGTCCCTGGCTGGCGCTTGACAGGCTGATCAGGCTCTGTGAGAAATTTCCGCTCAGGTTGCCAAGCGCGGCTATCATGCTAGGCAAGTTCTGTGCCATAAAGGGTGTGGCGACGAACCATAGCCAGACATTCTCAAAGACGAACATCAGTAATGCAATGGACGTCATGTAGATTCGCTGGAACAATACGAGGAGGACGAGCGAGACAATCAAGACGAGCGGCGTGAGCTGGTGCGTGAAGGTAATCACGGCCATAGTCAGGATGACTGCCTCGATTAACAGAACCCTTTGCCGGGGATCGGCGATTTTCCTGGGGACATCGCCGGCCGAACGCTGAAACAACCAGCTCGCCCAGCTTTCTAACCTTTTCAAACGCAGCCGTTTGAAAAGGCCGAACGAATCCGGCCCGACCCAGCTGCGGAACCAGGTCAGTAGGATGCCAATCGTGACGAGATAGAGAAAATACGCCATTGCCTGTGGTGCGAAATAGTCCTGGCCGACCCAGTTCAAGATGACGAAAAACCACGCCCCAAGCCAGATCAACCGCCGGTCGATGGTAAAGCTGCGGTAGAGGATCGCCAGCCCGCCCAGGAAGAACAAATTGTTATAGATTTGCGACCAGCGGGCATAACTCAGTGCGCTACTCAGACCCGCGGTCTCCGTGAACAGCGCGTTCACGGCAAAAAAACCCGGCCAGTTGTGGTAGGCGTTCAGAAAGGCAATATAAGGATCCACGCTGCCATGGCGCATGATGTAATCGATAATCCCCAAGTGTTTCCAGGACCAGGAATAGCGCATCGTGTCCGGGCCGTATAGGATGATCGGCGTGCCGTGCAGGATAAAGATCATCAGAAGCAGGTGCAGGCCAAGCATCAGGGGGGAACTGTGGAATTCAAATTCAGCCAAGAAGAAGCTGATCGTCACGACCGCCAACGCGAGATAAAAAGTGACAGGCAGAACGGCCAAGAGGCCGATATCCGTCATGCCGCGTAGGTTCACGTTTGGCAGGGAAATGGCCCAGAGCCAAGCCCCCAGGGACAGCGTAATCAACGGTATCGCTTGGACGGCTCGCTCCTGGATGAGCCAAGCCGGGCGAGTCGAGCTACCCTTTAGGTTCTTTTCGAGTGGCAACTGCCTTTCCAAAATAAGATGTCCCTCCTGATAAACGACCGTGCCCTGCTATAGGTTGGCAGGATTCAAAGGGCTGCCAGCACCCCTTTCACGTTTTGGTTGATCCAAAGCCAGTTGTGTGCATAGTGTGGAGATTTGGATAGATTCGAAGCGACGTGTCGCAGCCAGGCCAAGAGCAGTAGTGAGCGCATGTCCAGCGTCTGGCTCGAAAACATTTTTTGTTCGCTCTCGAGTAGGCCGATTTCTTCTTCTGTCCAGTCGCCCCGGTCCAAAAGCCGCCTTATGATGTCTCCCAACTCGCGCCTTTGCATGTACATTCGGGTTGACAGCAGCATATGAACAAGGTCAAGAAAAGGCAGATCCGCCGGCGAAGCGAGTCCCCAATCTACCACGCCCGTAACCACCTTACCATCGGGTGATACCAGTAAATTGCCTGGGCCAAAATCTCCGTGAATCCACCCAACCGGGACTTTTTGACCGGCGACTGACCGGTGAAGCTCACCCGCCAGCCCTTCCAGCTTTTCGGTATAGCGGTCCTGTTCCGTCCCGTGCATCAGACTTGGGCGTATGATCTCGACCCTGCGGTCAATCCATTGATTGAGCAGTCCAGCGTCCACGGGCCTGATAGTGGCAGTGCGCGTGTGTAGTTCCCCGATGGTTTCGGCAGCAGCGGCCAGCATGCGGGATCGGGCACCCGGATGCCGGAGCACCATGCGCGCGTCGACACCCGGCACCAAAATCTCGATCACATAGTATTGATGACCGACTTGTCCTTCCCTACACACGTCCGGCAGCAGGGCGCTCCAGTTGTGCAGGCGTGCGTCTGCCCGCAGCGCAGCAAGCACGCGCGATTGGTTTTTGAGGTCAGCCGCCGCCGTTTCCGAGTTCGCCAGCTTCAGCAGCGCTTCCGGGGGGCGTCCCGCCTGACCCAGGGTGACCACCGTCACATGCGTCACGGTTGAGAGCACTTTCTGGCCCTGCCACCCCTTTTCCCACGCATGACCAGCGACCTCTGAAGCAATGTCGGCGAGAATCCGATTTGCGCGGGCTACCTGGTGGTCCCGCTCCCAGATGAAGCGAAGTCGCTGGCCCGCGGCGAACAGGCGCATGGGAATACGCAGATCCAAGTTCGTCAGCATGGCCCGCGGCACCCTGCCAAGACTCTGCACTCTGGCAACCGACTTGAGGGTCGGGTGTCGGCGGCTAAAAGTAAAGCGCATTCCGGATACTCCGGGGCAGGGGGGAAGAATCCATACCGCTGCCAGAATATGTAACGATCTCTCGTGGGTCACAGGACGGGAAAGAGTTTTGGTCGGGTTGCATCGCGTCGGTATGCGTATCGTCGGTCGGACTCTGTGCCACATCGCCGCCACTCTTCCAGACCCGCACGTAATCGATTATGAATGTGCTAGGGAAAGGCGTGTTGGCATCCGGACTACCTGGCCAGTCGCCGCCGACGGCAAGGTCTATAATCAGGTACATGGGTTTGGACGGGATCAAATCCGTCTGTGTAAATTCCCTCCTTTTTATGCCATCGACGAACCACGTAATCCGGCCGGGTTCCCAATCCAGAGCGAAAACGTGCCAGCCGCCCGCGAGTTCGGTGGGCGAAATCCATTGTCCCTCGCTCGCCTCCTCCTTTCCGATGCTATTCCGGTAATGAAAATTCATATGCACCGTCCGCGGGTCGCTCCCCAGCATTTCCATCACGTCAATCTCTGGATTTGATTGTTGGTCGGCAGGTAGCATCCAGATCGCCGGAAGTAACCCTTGTCCCTTGGGGACCCAAGCCCGGACTTTCACAAACCCGTACTCGAAGGCAAAGAGAGGAGGAGATTTCGTATTGCCACTCCTCGCCCCGGTACTCACCATTCCAGACGTGTACGGGTAGGCGTTGCCATCCGATCCTATCACTGTCTGCCGCTGCGCGGTCAGTTGCAGTGCGCCATCGCGGAGAGATACGTTCGCGGGCGTGTACCACTCGAGCTCATGATTGCTCTGGATAGTACAACCCTCGTTGCCCCACCAATAGCAGGTCGTCCATTTATTCCGGTCGAGCGCCTGACCGTCGAAATTCTCATTAAAGACCAAGTCCCACTGGTTTTTGCCCCCGTAGGGCTGCGGCCCTCTAGGCTGCGACTCGGCTTCTGAATCGGCCGCAAGCCACAGCAAGACCAAGAACGGCAGGACGACAACCCAAATAGGAATGCTCTTTTTGCTATTTTTTCCCAAGTTCCTTCACAATCTCTGTGGTCAGAATAGCACCCGCCACTACCACCTCGCCTACCAGCCAGGCGATGCCGGCCCCTTCGATCCCATAACGCGGAAGCAGGACAGTGCTCATAGACAATACCAAAATGCACAGTGCTCCCAGAGTGACGATCAACCGGCCTATGCGGCGTTGTACGCGACAAATGCTGACGAAAAGTGACGTCACAATATTGGGGATGGCGGCCAGCGCGAGCAGGCGGAGCAGCCCAGACCCTTCCGTTGCGTAATCCTGGCCAAAGATTTGCAGGATGAGCGGCGCGCCAACCTCAATGACGAGCACCGCGGAGCCCACCATCAGCGCGAGTTGCAGGCCCACCCGCCGGCTGTATTCCCTCAGTTTGCTCTGGTTAGTAGATGCCTCGACGATGAGCGAAGAGCCCATGTTTGAACTGATCAGGAACAACATATAGGCAATCTGCCAAGCCAGGAAAAAGTATGCATTCGCTTGCGCGCTCACCAATTGCGTAACCATTACCGGCAGCAGAGTAGTAGAAGCCAACCAGAACAGCGCGCCCAGGAAATCGCCACCCGAGTACCGAATGATGTGTTTGGCTTGAAAGTCCGCCGAGAGGTCCCCAGAAGCCTTTGCTTGTGTGGGCGCGAGATGCCCGAATATAAAATAGTTGGTTGGCAGCAAGGTGATCGCCAGACCGAACAGCCACGAGAAAAAGAGCCCGAGCTGTGGAATTGAGAGTGACCACAGGATCATCAAAACGATCTTCGCCAAGGCAAAGACGGCATTTTCGACCGGTACCCACGTCGCGTACCGCAGTCCGGTCAGCGCACTGTCTTGCAGAACGAAAATCGTCCAACCCATCGTCGCCAGCACAAATGTAACCGCCAACGCCTTGTTCTCGAAAAGGAAACTGAGCGCAGGCGTAAAGATCCGGATATTCCTCAAGTACACCAGGCTGATCAGAATGGCGACGAGCAGAGCCACGAGATAGGTGATGGCGATAAAACGCGCGGCCGACCTGCCCGCGTTAGGGATAAAACGGATATGGGACGTTATCAGGTTTAATTGAGCGAGCCCGCCCAAAAACATCATCATCGAAATGATCGCTGAATTGATCCCTACCACTTCGGCGGAGTAAAAGTGGGTTGCCAGAATCCAGTAGGCGACTCCAATCACCGATGTGACTGCCGAGCTGGCGGCGAGCGCGTAACCATTGCGGAACAGCGGTGCCCGCAAGTGCTCAACCACGCGTTCCTGGTATTCCGAGATTCGATGAGAAATGGACAAGCTCATGGACGCATCCGGCTGATCAAGCTTAACAAGATGCTTTTCGCTCCGTTCTCCTGAACCGCAAACAGCCCGAGCAAGTACCGGGCATTCTCGGAAAACGCGGGCGGCTGGCACTCCTCACAGTCGCGGGGTGAGTGCCCGATCAGATCAGTGACCGCCTGAGCGAGCCCGGCTTGATAGGCTGTACGGTACCGGCGTATGCCTGGCCGGTTCAGCCGCGGCGAGGCATGCGCGGGGAGGACGGCTCGTTTCGCCATCTCGAGCACAGGGAGGTCAGAGAGACTGTCGCCCACCGCGAGTGCCAGAGGATGAGAGTCGGCGCCTCTTCCGTCGCCGCCCATCGTCAAGTTCGCCAACAATTCCCGCGCTCCCACTGCTTTATCGATCCGCTCTACCATGAAATCGGTCTGTTTCTCTCCCGCGATGGGGCGGAGGCTGGCAGATCCGGAGGGTTGGGAGCGCAACGCCCCCGCGATCTGGTCGGCGGACAGTGCCAACCTACGTCCCCGGAAATCTACCTGATAGGCGCGGACGGCGTACCGGTAATCGGGATCGACGAAAACGCAGGGCTGCGATTGCAGGTACTTGCGCAAGCCATCCAGCGCTTCCTGCTCGTCGTCGGAGAGCAGAACTCGAGTTCCCTGCGCGGGGGAGTAGATGACCGCGCCATACTCGGCCACTCCACCCACGATCGGGTAATGCTGACAGCGTTCGATCACTTCCGGCAGGCTCCGTCCGGTCGTCACGATGGAGCGGTAGCCGTGCCGCGCCAATGCACGCAAAGATACCGCGCTCGCCGGGCTGAGCGCCGGCAAACCACCCAACAGAGCGTCCCCCAGGTAGTTGGTTTCCAACACCCCATCAAGATCAAACGCGCAAATGTCCCCGTGCGGGTTGGCGGGCAGATCCTGAAAATAGTACGCGGAGAAATAGCGCTGCAAGGCGCGCGAATAGGCGCGCGTGAGAATGTGGGTCCGGTTCATCGGGATGGTGCGCTTCACTTCCCACAGGCGAACGAACTGGTAGAGCAACCAGCGCTCTTCGTCGATCTTGTCCCCGGACAGTTGCTCATAATCACGGCGGATCAATGAGGAGAGCTCTTTCGCCCATTCTTTCCCTTCCACAGCTGCGACTTCCAGGTCAGCTGCCAGGCTGGCGAGGTCAAAGACCGGGTCATAACTGGTATACTCCACGTCATTGCGAAAGACGCCGCGCTCGAATGCGACTTTGGTCAACTGATTCTGCGCGGACCGGTAGAACCAATTCGACAGTGCCATGTTCCCATCGACGAGCGAAGGGCTGCTGGCGTGCAGTAGTCTGCGCATGACCGGATCTACCAGCGGCACGCGCGCGACTTTCCAGGCTCGGCCAAAGACATGGCTGATCAGGTCGCTGGTCACTTCCCAAGCTGGCGAGTTGCCAAAACGGCGCAGGCTGACATCTTCGGCCACAGAGAGTTGCCGGTGACGGTCCCAGACATAGGTGGCAATACCTCGGGCGGCGGCAGGAAAATCCCGTTCGGCCAGGCCGCCGATTTGATCCTCCTCAGGTATCCAGGCGCGGGACAGCAATCCATCGCGCAGACCGTAGACGGTAGGAAAGTGAGGAGAAAGATGCCGAAGCATGTCTTGGACGTGGTCGCCCAAGTAGCCCAGGCCGACACCTTTGGCCAGAATCTCGCGACGCCATTCCAGGCCCGACGCGGGTTGACTGACGGTCACTCGGTACACACGGGTGATATGCCCGCGGCCGGTATCGTTCCTCATGATCGGGGTCTGCTCGACTCGCGTGATTTCCAAGCCAGGGAGCAGCCAACCGGAAAGTGTATCCTTCATAGCCTCCGGGCTGGTTAAATCTTGAATGGCCCATTCCTCCCAGGGCAGCAAGACGCCTGTGAAACCCCGAAGTCGCGCGGGGAGGCTATCCGGTCCGGCAAAGAGCGGCACCATCAAAACGATCGATTGCCGGGATACGTGAACGCGCTCCAGTCTTCTGGCCGCTTTCAACATCGATCGGCCCGTAACCGGTGGATCGTCGATGAGGGCAAAGAGCGTGCCCTGCCGATTTGCCCGGTGGATTTGCGCCTTTTCAAAAGGCAGCAGGTCGATGCCGGGCCGCAACGTTGTCACCGTGATGTCCTGGTACCCCTCCCGGTGCAGGTAGCATTTCAGCAGCGGAGCCAGGTAGTTGCCCGAAGTGCGCAGCCCAACCACGACGACCGGCTGGTTCCGGTCCGGGTACTGCTTTGCGAATTTGGCCGCCAGCCGGTGGATATCCTCCGGACGCTGATCAAAGCTGCGGAAGCAGTTGGGCAGGCGCAAGATGGAGCGCCTCAAGCGGGTTGGAAAATCTTCGCTGTCGGCGAGCAGTGCACGCGACCGCTCGATCAGACCTGCCTCGCTTTCGGCAGGCAGACCTCGGCCGGCGTTCACGGATACCGCCGCCTCTGCCAAGGCTTCGACAAGCTCCTTCCATAAAGCACTCCAGCGCAGCACCCGCCGATAGCGAGGTAACTGCTGGAAAAGGCCAGTCTCCATCTGGCGGGTGAGCCACACAGAACTTCTCGCCGTATTTATCAGTGGATGATGCAACCCTTCAAATACTTTTTCTGCCCGCTGGAGAGAAAGCGGGTCAGAGTGCAAGTAATCCTCCACTATCTGCCAGATTCCAGCTGATAGAAGGAATGCATTCAACCAATCCGATTGATGGATGGCTGTTCTCAGAAAAGCGGCGAGACCATCCAGGTCATTGAGCAGATTGCGGATGACCAGACCCGTTGATAGATCCGGTTCGCGAAACAGCACATCCTGTGAGGAGGCTGGGGTAGTCGCCGCAACATCAACCGGGGCTCGCGCCAATGGGGGGACCGGTTTTTCGACCAGCGGTAATATTGCCTTGCTTTCCGGTTGTTCCTCTCGATGGAGGGTCTCTTTAAGCATGCTTTGCTTTCAGCTCCAGCCGAATGCCGGAGCGGACTAACCTGGCGGCGCGCCAAGCCTTCGTCCGCAGCCGCTCTTGTTTCGCGACCGGCTCCAGGCCATTACCGTCCATCAAGCCGGCTAGCCGGACGGTATCTGTACCGCG
Organism: Chloroflexota bacterium; assembly: GCA_023381515.1. The sequence goes on from JAMCQI010000030.1 coordinate 77,910, forward strand.
TTCCAGCATGATGCGCGCCAGCGCATAGGGATCGTCGTTTAGGCTGCTCAGGCCATTCTTGACGGCACAGGCAGAGTTGAACCCAGCGTCGATCACCAGCGAGCGTGTTTCCCGGCTGTGATAGCCGTGAGGGTAAGCAAAAGAGTGCACAGGCCGGCCAAGCTGTTGTTCCAGCTCGGTTTTCGATCCCACAATCTCCTGGTAAGCCATCCTGGAACTGAGAATGTCCAACTCTGGATGGCTCTGACTGTGCGCGCCGATTTCAATTCCCTGTTCCGCCGCCTCGCGAATCTGGCCCCAGGTCATCATCGGGTGGTCACCTTGACCTTCGTCCTCCAACCAGCGGCTCGTCCGCCCGACGTAGCGTGTGATCACATACAACGTGGCCGGAAACCCAAACTCGCGGAGCAGCGGCAATGCATTTTCGATAAAGTCCACATAACCATCATCAAACGTGAGAGCAATGGCCCGCTCCGGCAGTTCATGGGCCGGATTCCTGATCGCGCTCACCAACTGCGTGATGGTCACCCCAGTGTAGCCTCGCAGCTGCAAAAGGTGCAGATGTTCGGCAAAGAGGTCTGGAGACATGACCCAAGGCCAAGAGTTGTCCGCGGGGTGATCTGCGACGCTGTGGTAAAGTAGAATAGGAATGGGTTTGCTCATCGATCGTGGCTCCTGTTGCTTTTGAGTTGGCTGCCTGCAACAGGGATGCCCCGTCTTGCGCGATCGCGCAACCTGTTCATATTCCTGCGGCTGCGGAGATACAGAAACGGTCCGGCCAGCATGCCTCTCCGCTCGAGTTGATTCAGCTCACCGGGATAGTCATCCGCTTTGCGCGCGTTTTTGGGGGAGCGATGGCTGAGAGCATAGTACAGCCCGTAGGGAACGCGCCGGGCAAATCCGACCAAACGGGATGGACGATCGAGAAGCGTTTTAGTCAGGTAGGCGGTCAAACCGGCACCGTATCCGTAGGCCGTTTTGCAGAGTCTGGCATATTCGCGATAGTGCATGTGATAGATAATGGCTGCGGGCTCATAGACTAGGGTGTAACCGTGGGCGAGAATCTGGAAGAACGAGGCCAGATCATCGCCACCCAAAGCCATGCTCCCCGCGCCGAGGCTGTCGTCAAATCCGCCTGCCTTGCGCAGAATCGCGGTGTCAAACGCCATATTGGCGCCCGAGCCGAACATACCGGCGGCATAGGGAAAGAGCGGATGGTCCGGACGGTTCTCGTGGATATCAAACATCTGCCGCCGATAACCCTTTGTGAACCCGGCCGCGCGCTCGATCCAGTACTGTGCTTCCGTCTCTATCTCGGCGGGGAAGATGCTGCCGGTGACACAGCCCACATCTTCTGCCAAGGTGAACCCTCTCATCAACCCCGCCAGCCAGTAACGGTCGACGGTCACATCATCATCGGTGATCGCTATGAAACGAGCATCCGTCTCCGCCACCCCACGGTTGTGTGCACGAGCCAACCCGGCCACATCCTCGCGAACATAGCGCACGCGGGGTGAGCCCTCGCCTGTCTGCCGGTAGCGACGAGTGACTAGAGTTCTTGTCTCGTCATTCGAGGGTGCGTTGTCGATGACGATGATATCGAAACTCGGGTACGCGAGGGCCAGCAAAGAATCCAGACATACAGACAATTGGTCCGGGCGGTTATGGGTTGCTACCAAGATACTGACGTGAGGCGCGCGCTCGAGAAAACGCTCGCGCTCGATCAGGCACGTGGGTGTCCGCGTGTAGGGCAGCCCGGAGGCGTCCAAGGCATCAATCTCATTCATGCCAGAATTACCACGGTCCTGCTCAAGGTGAGCATTGATCAAGTCGCCCAATTCCCGCCAGAGGATGTGCGCGAGCGTCTCTGCCGGAATGATTCCCCCTTCGTCGAACTCCAGCTCTACCGCGCCGATCGGGAAACTGTGCAACCGGACCAGCGCGAGCGCCCGCGCGTACCTAATCCCCTTTTCTGTATCTTCCGCTGCCACAGCGGAAAGCGGACGGCTCAATTCGATCTCGACGATCCGAACCGGCACGCTTTTCTTTTCCACTTGCATAAAGAACCACCCTCGCTCACGCTCTCAGGACCGGAACAGACGTCCGGAGAGATAGCCGATCGCGGTCAAGGCCAGTCCCGTCACAATGGCGGCTGTGCGGCCGAGCCCGCTGACGTCGCCATGCAGCGCATCCCGGATCCCGGCGAGCACGCCGTGAGGGAGGACGCGCAGGGTATAGGCGCGCTCACTGGCCAAGGCTCGCTGCGCTCCGACAGCTTGAGCCACTTGGGCCTTGGAGCGCCCCTCGGCGAAACAACGGTGCAAGAAATAACCAAGACTGGCGCGACTCTTCGGTACGCGGTGCTGTACCGCCGCGCGCGGATCAAAGAGAAACAGAGCCGCGGCCGATTGCTCTGAGGCTCGGATGCATAGCTCCGTCTCCTCACAGCCGGTTGGCCGCGTACCCACTCGGCCGATGCCGATGGCAAACCGGCCCGCCTGTTCGAACACTTGTCGGCGGAAAGACATATTCGCACCGATCAAGTTACGCACTGGACTAGTCTCTTCGGGCATCCCTCGGTAACTACAGCCTACCACCCATTGGAATTCTTCGGGGAACCAGGTAGGCCTGCCGCCCATCCACCAGGGATCAATCCTGCCGCCCACGCCGGACACGCCTGGACTGCGGTAGTGCGTGAGCAAGTGGTGCAGCCAGAGGGGATCAGCCGTGGCGTCTTCGTCCATAAACATCAATAGTTCCCCGCAAGCATGGGCGATCCCGGTATTCCGCGCACCCGACAGGCCCCGCGCTTCCTGGTTTTCCACCACCTTGACTCCGCTCAAAAAGTGGCTTGCGCGGTGGAATAGCGCCGGGTTGTGATCGATCACCACAATCACCTCGCGCGCCCTAGTCACTTGGTTCTTGATCGAGTCCACCGCCTCGATCAGATCCTGCCAGCGCTCTTCGGTATAGGCGCAGATGATGACCGAAGCATCCGCTGCTTCTTGCCCCGCCGAGTATTCACCGGCCATCATTTTCGGACTCAACTCCCGGACCGTCTTTGGTGGTGCGGCCCGGAATGGCCATTTCTTTTGGTCGGGCCCGCCGCTTCAGGGGATTTCGTCGGATCACTTTCGGATTTCATCGTGACACTGATCGGCATAGCGTTCAGACGTTCCAGATTCGCCGCAGTAAAGGGCCGGTCCGCGGGACGGGTGAGGGCAAGCACACAGACCAACTTCTCATTGACCATATACGGAACGACCATGGCCGTGCGGTGAGCGCCCTCCTCGTCTTCCCAGGAGCGGTGGACCCAGCGTGGGTCTGCGCGAGTGTTCGGAATAATAAGCGGTTTGCGATTCTCCACGGCCCAGCCCGTCACTCCCCGGGTGAGCGTATCATCCATATCTCCAGACTGAATCGGCGCAATATTTCGGCCAAAGATCCGGTAGCCTTGCGTTACCTGGTTCTGATCATCCAGCACGACCAGACTGCCCCCGGTAGCTCCCATTTCTTCCATGACGGTCAATAGGACACCGTGGAGCAAACGCCGCGAATCATGTTTCGCGACTCTCGGCCAGTGCCGACATAAGAAATCGTCCAATCCATAAGAGCACTGGCAGCCGTTAATGTCCCCATCCCTCTTCGGAGCAGAGCTGTAGAGATCGAGTATCGTCATGGGAATGTACGAACCCTCGCGGAGTCCGGCCTTGCGCGCGTAGCTTCGAAAGCCCACCGTTGGTTCCAGAGGCGGCTGGCGCATCTTGGCGGCCCATTCTTGAAAGATGGTGCGCAGCACGCGCCAGCCATCCGGGAAGGTTTGGAGCTTGCCCATTCCGTAAAAGCGGAAGCCTTCAAAGCTGGGGACGTCTACCACTCGAAGTTTTTTGCGCACGGCCTGGAGGTAAATAGACGTATCCACCTCAAAGCCGTCGACGGATTCCAGATCCAGTTGTTCCAGGGTGTGCCGCCAAAAGGCGTGATAGCCATAGCACAAATCGGTGAACGACTCCGAGAACAGCAGATTGACGATCAAGACAAAGGCCATGTTCCCCATCTTCCTCAGACGAGGCATATCCGTGGTTCCCCCGCTGGGCGCAAAGCGGCTGCCTTTGGCAAAGTCAGCCCCCTCTACCAGCGCCTGAACATAGCGCGGGATTTCTCGGGGGTCATTCGATCCGTCCGCATCTAGGACGACCAGGATATCTCCTCTTGCTTCCCGATACCCTCGGCGCAAGGCCGCGCCTTTACCGGGAGTGTTCTCGAGAGCTACCCTGAGCGAAGGGAGCAACTGCTTCGCCACCGCAATCGTGCTATCCTTGGATCTACCATCCACCAGGATCACTTCGTCGACTACGTCGAGGGGAATGTAAGGGAGAACGAGGGGCAGGTTTTTCGCTTCGTTAAGCGTCGGAACAATGACAGAAACGGTAGGCTTGCGCACTGATTGTCTTTTGTAAGCACGTCCGAACATCAATCACTCCGTGATGCTGGTAGCTGCCGCCCTATGCACGGCGACACATCAGCACTGGCAGGTACGAATACCCTTGTCCTGAATGACGCGGTGTCGGCGCTGTTTCACAAGGTGAGACCAGAGCAGCCCGCGCAGATGCAAAGATTGTATTCGGTGTATTCACCTGAATGGACGTGCTCCTATTGAATTTCTCTGGCCCTGCGCGGTGGATACCTACTCAGGTAGGGGAGCTTACTTTTACCTAGAGTATCTTGCTTTGGTGGGAATGTAAGAGCAGCGCCAACCCTACGACTCAGAATTAAGACAGAGAACAATCTGAGAAATGCAATTCGAACCAATGGGGAAAATATATCAGACTTGCCGTTTCAAAAGCGTTTCCCCACGCTAGCCCCGTGCAAACGTTGTCCTGGTGTTGTCGGGTTTTTCTAGAATCAAAACGTGTTTGATCGTTCTGCTCATCAGATGTACAGACGGCCACGCGCCTCCCATACGAACAAGAAACTGACACCAATAATAACGCAAAAAGGACCTCAAAAATCACAAACCATCCGTCGAACAAATCGGCGGATGGTTTGTGTTTTTTCCACTCTCGAAAGGGCTGTATTCAGCTATGGGCTTTTCTGCCAGACTCGCACATAGTCCACCAGCATATTGGAGGGAACCTGGATCGGCGGAGAAATAGTAGACGAGACGCCATAGTTGAGGATCAAGAACATATTCGAATTCACCACATTCGAAGTGACCTGCCCCACCAGCGCACCGTCATAGTAGTAATGGATATAGCCGGGCTCCCAATCGGCCGCAAAGATGTGCCAACCCACACTGCTGCTCATCGTCGGGTAGCCGCCCACCTGCTGCGGGCTGCTCGACGTTCCCCAGTGGTAGTGCCAGCCTAGCTTGCCGCCCAGCCCTTCCATCACGTCAATCTCGCCCGTCGTGGGCCACGTCCCGGTGCCGTCCGCCCAGAAAGCCGGCCAGTTCTTGGGGGTCGTCGTGCCATCCAGCCAGACCCGTGCTTCCATATAGCCATAGTTGAAATTGTAATGAGAACTGGAGTTGACCAGCCCAGACGCATATGGATACGTCGTCCCGTTGTTGGCCAGGCAGGTGCGCGCCACCGCGGACAGCGTCAGATAACCGTTTGCGACAGTGACTTGTTTGGGGTCATAGCATGATGCCTCATTGCCGTCGATCGGTTTGGTGATGGACGTGTTGTCACCGGCCAACCAGTTAGGCTGCCACTTGGTCGGGTCAAGCTGCGTACCATTGAACTCGTCATACCATTTCAGGTACCAGGTGCCGGTTTGACCATACGGTTGGGGTTGTGAAGATTGGGTCGGGGTCGCGGATGGCAGAGAGGTCGGCGTGTTGGTCGCAGTCGGCGACTTGGTCGCGGTGGGGATGGACGTGTTGGTCGGAGTCGCCGATTTGGTCGCGGTGGGGATGGGCGTGTTGGTCGCAGTCGCCGATTTGGTCGCGGTAGGGATGGCCGTGTTGGTCGATGGCGGGGTCGGCGTAAAAGTAGGGGCCCTGGTAGGTGCGGCCGTCCGCGTAGGGGTGCTCGTTATCGTTGGAAGATATATATGGGTTGGGGTTGCTGTTGCGGTGGCCAGAGCAGTGCCCAAGGTCATAACCAACTGGGGAGCATTGGCGCCCGTCTCGCGGGAGGAAAAGTCAGTTGTCGTTTTAAAAGGGGTGGTCAGCACCAAGGTAACCAGACCGTCGCCTGTCACAGCTCCGCTGACGTTAATCTCGATCCATTGCTGCGCTCCATAGGCACCAATGCTGCCGTAGGCGCTGCCAAAGCTCGGGGCATTTGCATACGTTATCCCCTTTTCGCTCCATGAGTTGCTGCTGGCTTTGGCCACCGAAAAACCGCTGGCCGAGCCGGCGGTTACATACAGCCGCAGCGTCGCGCTGGTGATCCGGGTACCACTTGACCCACTAACGTTGAACTTGAGGTAGCTGCGAATGATTGGGGAATCATCGACCGCAAGCGTCGTGCGAGTACCATAGTTGGCGTTCCGGTGCTGTTTGTTAACATATGCATCCGCTGTGGGGACAAACGTAAGAGTGGTGCTCTGGGCCTGGACTGCCTGCCTTGGCATGAAGGCAGCGACCACTCCGATTATCGCAAGGACGAACAGAGCCTTGGAATAGCGATGGACTAGATTCATTCAATCTCCCCTTGTTGCAGGCTACAACCTCAATGTGGTTGGGCCTGGCCGATGGTGCTTTCCGCGCCACGGCCCGTCGATTATCGCGCCTGCGGTTAAGGAGATGTATCAGCCGCTGTCTGATTTCCCTGTAGGCGTGCGTCCTACGTCCTCTGTGCCAGGAACTGCCGTTCAAAAAGAGAAGAAAAAAAGAAACCACCAGCCGTTTCCGACTGGTGGACGGGGCGAATAGCCTTCGCACTAGCATATAGACCGGGCGATGGGTTCTCACACATCCAGATTGCGCACGCTTTTGGCGTGCGTCTGGATAAAGCGCTTGCGCGGGGCCACCTCGCTCCCCATCAACATCTCAAACGTCCGGTCCGCTTCGGCCGCATCCTCCAGGCTCACCTGCAGAATCGTCCGCTTTTCCGGATTCATCGTCGTTTCCCAGAGCTGCTCCGGGTTCATCTCACCCAAACCTTTATAGCGCTGGATCTCCATCCGGTCGCTCTTGGTTCTTTTCTTCAGCTTGTCCAGTTCGCCGTCGTCGTAGATATACTCGGACGTCTTGCCCTGCTTGACGAGGTAGAGCGGCGGCTGGGCGATATACAGGTGCCCGTGCTCGATGAGCCCTTCCATGTACCGGAAGAAGAACGTTAGCAGGAGCGTCCGGATATGACTCCCGTCCACGTCCGCATCGGTCATAATCACGACCCGCCCATAGCGCAGGTTCTCGAGATTGAATGCGTTCCCTACGCCTGTCCCGATCGCGGTGATCATCGCGCGGATTTCCTCATTCTGCAACATCTTGTCTAACCGCGCTTTTTCCACGTTCATGATCTTGCCACGCAGGGGGAGGATGGCTTGAAACCGTCGGTCGCGGCCCTGTTTCGCGCTTCCTCCGGCGGAATCGCCTTCGACGATGTACAGCTCTGATCTTTCCGCGTCCCGCTCGGAGCAATCCGCCAGCTTGCCCGGCAGGCTCAGCGATTCCATCGCCGTTTTGCGGATGACGAGGTCGCGTGCCTGCCGCGCCGCCTCCCGCGCCCGCGCGGAGGTGATACACTTTTCGATGATCGCCTTGGCCTCGCGCGTGTTCTCTTCGAGAAACGCCCCAAAGCTTTCGGTCACCACCGACTCGACCTGGGTCTTGACCTCGGCATTGCCGAGCTTGCCCTTGGTCTGGGATTCGAACTGCGGCTCTTCCAATTTAACCGAGACGACCGCCGTCAGCCCCTCGCGCACGTCGTCGCCGGTGAGGTTCGGATCGTTGTCCTTGAGGAGGTTCGCCTTGCGGGCGTAATCATTCAACGTCCGCGTCAGGGCGGACCGGAAGCCGGTCAGGTGCGTGCCGCCGTCCACGGTATTGATGTTGTTCGCAAACGTATACACCGATTCGGTGTACGTGTCCGTATACTGGATCGCCGCCTCGATCTGCGACCCGTTGGCCTCGCGCGCCACCGCAAATGGCGGGTGAAGGACATCCCGGTTCTTGTTCAAATACCGGACGAACGAGGTGATGCCCCCTTCAAAGTAAAAGGTCATCGCCCGCCCGTCCCGCTCGTCCTTGAACGAAATCGTCAGCCCGCGCGTAAGGAACGCCATCTCGCGAAAGCGCTGCGCGAGCACGTCGAACTTGTAGTCAATCTGCTTGAAAATCTGTTTGTCCGCCAGGAAGCAGATGGTCGCGCCGGTCCCACCTTCCTTGTACTTGCCGACAATCTTGACCTCGGTCTTGGGCACGCCGCGTGCGTACTTTTGCTGGTACACGTGACCGTCGCGGCGGATCTGCACTTCGAGCCATTCGCTCAACGCGTTCACCGCGCTCACGCCGACGCCGTGCAGGCCGGAGGCTACCTTATAGCCCCCTTGCCCGAATTTCGCGCCCGCGTGCAGTTTCGTCATCACCACTTCGAGCGCCGACTTGCCCGTCTGCGCGTGCGTGTCCACGGGAATGCCGCGGCCATTGTCTTTGACGGTGACAGTATTGTCCTTGTCGATCGTCACCTCGATACGATCGCAAACCCCGGCCAGCGCCTCGTCGATCGCGTTGTCCACCACCTCAAACACGAGGTGATGCAACCCGCGCACGTCCGTCGAACCGATATACATGCCGGGCCGTTTGCGGACCGCCTCGAGCCCTTCGAGGACCGTGATTTTCGAGGCGTCGTACGTTTCCACCGGTGTGTTACTCAACCCATTCTGTTTCGCCATACCCTGGCCTTTAAATTCTACCCTTTAATAATCGGTCTCTGATGCTGGCGGATCCGTTCGCGGACCTGCGTCAGCCACGTAAAGCGGTCATCGTAAAACAGCATCTCGGCGGCGACGAGGGCGGTCCCGAGGAACGCATTGGCAATGACGTCGATCAAGACGCCCCATGTCGTATTCAGAAACTGGTCCCAAATGACCGAAAATCCCATCTGCAAGAGATAAATCAAAAAGACAAGCGCCAGCGCGGACCAGAAATTGTAGCGAAAGACGCTAATGCTGTTAGCAATCGCCTCAAAGACGCTTGCGCCGCCCACAAAAATCGCGGGAATCGCGAACGCCAGGTAGAGTGCTGCCCATAGCAAGACGAACGATCCCACGACGATGAAAAAGGACCCCAGCCCCTCATTCACAAAGCTGACGAGCGTTGCGCCGATGGCAAAAGGCACCATCAGCGCGAGCGCCCCAACAATACCGAAAATAATGAGCGCGAGAATGTTCAGGTAGGATCTGGCCAGCCGGGGCGCGAAGCTCTGCTGTTTGGGCGCATCAGATTTGACGGTGCCCGCCAAAATCTGCAAATAGACCGTAGCCAGAAACAGGCCGACGAGTCCGAACAAGCCAACCCAACCCAGGAGGACCAACCCGTCCCGGATCGGGTAGACGGCCGTCCGGCTCAGAAAATCGGCCGGTGGCGTCCCCAGCCCCATCAGAGTCGGCATGCCAATGGCAAAAAGGGCCAGCAAGGAAAAGACGTTAAACTGCTCCCCGGCTGTCTGCAGCGCGCTCTTGAGGGCCTCGACGTTCTGTAAGGCTTCCGGCGGCGCCCCCTGGACCGATGCCGCGCTCACAAAAGAGGCCAGTTGCTGAAATACCGGCTGTGCGCTCAGTTGCGGGCCGAGCCACAAAAAAAGATCGAGCGCTACCGGGATGAGCAGAATCCAGGGCCGGCGGACCACCCGCTCAAAGCCGCCCGAGAGTGCATCGATGACACCCAACGGTTTCTTTTCAATTTTCTCCATCTCGGCCATTATAGCAGAATGGATACACAGGGTCAAATAAAATAGCTCGCGACACACATTGACAGCATCCCCTGCTCGTGCTATAATCTATCTACCAAACGGTCGGTAGATTCCCTCTTCCGGGCATGCCGTCCCGGGCGGAGGGGACGAGCCCTTTGCTGCTCTTTGTGGCCGAGAGGAGCGATATGCGTAAAACTGCCGCGGACTCACTCGCGACCAAAGATGGCCCGGGTAAAAGCGAAGAGATTTTCGAGCAGGCCGTCCGAATCTTTCAACAAAAGGGCTATCACGCCACGTCCGTCCAGGACATTGCCGATGCGGTCGGCCTGCAAAAAGGCAGCCTCTACCACTATATCTCCAGCAAGGAAGAACTCCTCTTTCAAATCTTTGAACGCGGCAGCCGCTCGCTCACCTATCGCCTCGAAGAAATCGCTGCCTCGGACGATCCTCCCACCGTCAAGCTCGAACACGCGATCGAGGCCCACCTCGTCGAGCTGTGCGGGCACCTGGACATGTTTACCGTTTATCTCTCCGAACGCCGTGCTCTGGAAGGACGCCACAGCGCCAAGGTGCACACCCAGGGCGAGCGGCACGCCCGTCTGCTCGAACGCATCATCCAGGAGGGCATCCGTTCCGGCGAGTTCCGCGCCGTCGATCCGAAAATGGCAGCTCACGCGATCCTCGGTATGTGCAACTGGCTGTATCAGTGGTATTCGCCCGGCGGCCGTCTCTCCCCGGAGGGCATTGCTCGGATCTTTTCCGATCTGGCTCTGCGCGGACTGGCCGCCCCATCCAAGCGAGAGCAGAAATGACTCTGAAATCCCAAATTTAAAGGAGGCTTCTTCATGGCACTGTTAGCTGCAGGCACACCCGCCCCCACGTTCAAGGGAACCAATTTAACGGGACCGGAAATCAATCTCGAGAATTACAAAGGAAAAAAGTCGGTCGTCCTGATCTTCGCCCCCGATCGCGTGGACCCGTCGTCCACCAACCAGGTCAAGTCACTGTGGATCAAGTATCGCGACAAGGCCGAGATCATCACGGTCTCGCGCAAAGTCCCGAGCGTCTCGATGGCCAAAGCCTTTTTGCAGCAGTTGGGTGTCAAGTTCCCCACCCTCTACGACCCCGCGATGAACGTCTACAAGATGTATGGGGTCGAAAACCCCGCGGCCATCTTCATCGTCGATCCCGAGGGCAACATCGTCTATTCCCTGCAAGCCGACGCCAACAAGGTGGATTCCAAGGCGCTGGACGAGGCAATTGCCGCGAACGTTAAATAGCCAGGCTATCGTAGCTTGTCACGTCTCATCGCAAAGCATCCTCGTGGGACGTTTCACGCATCACGCGTCCGCTTGGCGATTCGTGATGCGTGAGGCGAAGTGGAGTTGTTCATGAAAGAGGTCGTCGTCCTTGAGGGCGCACGCACGCCAATCGGATCCTTTGGCGGGAGCCTGCGTGAAGTGAATGCTCCGACGCTCATGGAGCACGCCTTTCGCGCCGCACTGGACAAGACGCAGATCGATCCGCAGGAGATCGACGAAACCATCGTCGGCCAGGTTTTTCAAGGAAGCGACGCGCCCGATATTGCACGCTTTTGCTCACTCCGCGTCGGGATTCCGAACAAGGCGCCCGGCGTGACGATCAATCGCCAGTGCGCCAGCGGCCTGGAAGCCGCCGTTTGGGCAGCCAAGAACATCATGACCGACGAGTCCCGGCTCGTCCTGACCGGCGGCGTCGAATCCATGAGCACGGTGCCCTATCACATCCGCGGCATGCGCTGGGGCGTGAAAATGGGCCCTCAATTCCTCATCGACGGCATGGGCGAATTGCTCGACGACGTGACCGCGGGCGCGATGTGGGTCTGGGCCGAGAACATGGCAGAGAAATTCGAGGTCTCGCGTGAGGAGCAAGACCGTTGGGCCCTCATTTCTCACCAGCGCGCCGTGGCCGCGACCGCGTCCGGCCGGCTGCGTCAAGAGATCGCGCCGCTGGAACTGCCGGAGAAAAAGGGCGTCCGTCTGATGGACAAGGACGAAGGCCCCCGCGCCGATACCTCGCTTGAAAGACTCGCGCGTCTGGAGCCCAAGTGGAAATGGGACGGCACCATCACTCCCGGCAATGCCTCGACCCTGAACGACGGTGCCTGTGCGGTCTTTGTCGCCTCCAGAGACAAGGCGGAGGCGCTCGGCGTCCGCCCCCTCAGCCGCATCGTCTCCTGGGCGGTGGTCGGCATCGATCCGGAAATCACAGGCTATGCGCCTGTGGTGGCCATTCCGGCCGCGCTCAAGAAAGCCGGGCTCACCCTCGACGATATATCTCTCTTCGAGGTGAACGAGGCTTTTGCCGTCATGATTGTAACGACCCTCCGCGAGCTCAAGCTGGACCCGGACAAGCTCAACGTGAACGGCGGGGGTGTGGCGCTCGGCCATCCGGTCGGGATGAGCGGGAGCCGGCTCTTGCTCACCCTCTCGTACGAGCTCAAACATCGCAACGCCGAATTCGGCGTGTTGGCCCTGTGTGCCGGCGGGGGACAGGGCATCGCGATGGTGATACAGAATATATAGAATATGAAACCTGAAACATGGCATTATTAGAAGGAATACGTATTCTCGATCTCTCGCGCCTGTTGCCCGGTCCGTACTGCACCATGCTCCTTGGGGACCTGGGCGCCGAGGTCGTCAAGATCGAAACGCCGGGCATCGGCGATTATATGCGGATGATTCCTCCATTTCTCGAGGACTCGAGCACCGGAGAAACGATCAGCACTGCCTTCGTCATGGTGAACCGAAACAAAAAGAGCGTGGCGCTCAATTTCCGCAATGCCCGCGGTAAAGAGGTGTTCAAGCGCCTGGCCAAAGGCGCCGATGTCATCCTCGAGACCTTTCGCCCCGGTGCCGTAGACCGCTGGGGGATCGGGTACGAGGCAATGCAAGCGATCAACCCGAGTATTGTCTACTGTTCGCTCAGAGGCTATGGGCAGACGGGGCCCTACCGGACCCGCGCCGGACACGACTTGAACTATCTCGCCCTGACGGGTATCCTTGCCGCAAACGGCGCCCCGGGGGGGCCGCCGATTCCGCCGGCCGTCCAAGTCGCGGATCTGAGCGGGGGCATGCTCGCCGCGGTTTCGATTCTCGCGGCTCTGGTGGGGCGGAGCAAAACGGGTGAGGGCCAGTATCTCGACGTGAGTCTCTTTGAGAGCGCTCTTTCATGGGCAGGCACCATGATCGGCGCCACTTTTGCGGCGGGGAACAAGACCGGGCCGGGGACGATGCAGCTCAACGGCGCGATGGCCTGCTACAATGTTTACGAGACACAGGACGGCGAGTATCTCACTTTGGGAGCCATCGAACCGCACTTTTGGGCCGCGTTCTGCAAGGCCGTCGAGCGCCCCGACCTGGATGCGCGCGCTTATGATGCACAAGCCATCCCCGATGTGGCCGCCATCTTCAAGACCCGGACGCGTGCCGAGTGGCTCGGCATGTTCGATTCGATTGATGCTTGCATCGAGCCGGTGCGCGATTTCGAACAGATCATGGAGGACCCACATTTGCGACATCGCGGCCTCATTCAGCAGACCGCGATTCCGGGGGACGGCGCCGTACCGCAGGTGGGGTCGGTGTTTGTCTTTGCGAATCGCCATGCGACTCCGCCGCCCGCGCTGGGCCAACACACGCGGGAGGTGTTGCAGGGTATCGGGATGGAGGATCAAGAACTCGAGGATCTGGAGGAGCGAGGAATCACCAAGAGCCAGGCGGCGAGCTAAGTCGACTGCCAGTCAGCGCCAGCGAGGAGACTTGCCACCGCCAAATCTTCATCGATATCGGGCCAAAAGAGACTGGTTCCACTGCCCTCGTGAAAGGGAATAATGGAGAAGGTCGAGTTCACGAGCGGTCGATTGAGAATCGCCGGGGCGCTGCACCTGCCGGACGCCTCCCGGTTTGCACCGCCCTACCCGGCCGTTGTGATCTGTCATGGCATCGGGAGCTGCAAAGAGAGCCACAGCGCTTTTGCCGATTTCCTCGCTCACCATGGATTAGCAGCCCTCGCGTTTGATTTGCGCGGTCATGGCGAGAGCGAAGGGCAGCTGGACGACCATGTGCTTGACGACATCACGGCGGCGCTGGATTGGCTCAGCCGGCGACCCGAGATCGACCGCTCTCGGCTGGGGCTGCGCGGGTCTTCGATGGGCGCCATGCTTGCGCTGCACGCAGCCGTGCGCGATCCGCGCGTCCGGGCCGTCACGGCGATCGCGCCCGCCGTCGAAGCCCTCACGATTCCCGCCATCGAGACCGGGGAATTGCTCGAACGGCTGGGCCGCGTGGGCTTGACCGTTCGCATTGACTCATCCGCCTATGTTCGCTATTTGCGTTCGCATGATTCGCGCGGCGAGGTTCACCGGATCGCTCCACGCCCGCTGCTCCTCATCCACTGCAAAGGAGACGAACTGATTCCTTACACCTGCACCGAAGAGCTCTTCCATCTTGCGCACGAGCCCAAGAAGCTGGTGCTCATCGAAGGCGGACACCATCGCTTCGCTCAGCAAGACGCGTCTGCCGGCGAGCAAACGGCCGAGTGGTTCAAAAGAAACTTACAGGAGGCAAAATGATCGGATTCGACTTGACCGAGGAGCAGCAACGTTTTCAGGAGCTGGCTCACGAGTTTGCCGAAAAGGAAATGCGCCCCGTCGCGGCCCATTACGACGAGACGGAAGAGTACCCGTGGCCTGTCTTGAAAAAGGCCGCCGACGTCGGCCTGCTGACGTACATGCTGCCCGAACAATACGGCGGCGCCGGAATGACCAACCTCGTCACCGCCTGCATTGTCCAGGAAGAACTGTTTTGGGGCTGCGCGGGTATCGCGACGGCGATGGGCGCGATCGGCCTCGCGGCGACTCCGATCTATATCGGAGGCAATGAGGAGCAAAAGAAAAAGTATCTTCCGATGCTCTGCTCGACCAAAAAGGACGGCATGCCCATGATCGGCGCCTATGCCTTGACGGAGCCGGATGCGGGGAGCGACGCGGCTTCGATCCGAACCACCGCCAAAAAGGTCAAGGGTGGCTATGTCCTCAACGGCACCAAGCAGTTCATTACGAACGGCGGCGTCGCGGACATTTACTCTGTCTTTGCCACACACGATCCGAGTCTCGGCGCGGACGGGGTCTCTGCCTTTATCGTCGAACGCGGCTGGGACGGCGTCAAGCCCGGCAAGAAAGAGAAAAAGATGGGTATCCGCGCCTCGGATACCTCCCAAGTGATTTTCGAGGATGTCTTTGTACCGGAGGAGAACCGGCTGGGGCCCGAGAACGAAGGCTTTTTGCTGGCCATGCAGACGTTTGATCAAACGCGGCCGATCGTGGCGGCCGGCGCCGTCGGAATTGCGCGGGCGGCCTACGAGGCTGCTCTGCAATACAGCCTTGAACGCAAGCAGTTCGGGAGAGCCATTGCCAAGTTCCAGGCGATCTCCTTTATGCTCGCCGATATGGCGACCGAGATCGAGGCGGCGCGCCTCCTCTGCTGGAAGTCAGGCTGGTTAATCGATCAAGGGCAGCCGAATCTTCAATTGTCTTCGATGGCCAAAGCGTTTGCTCCCGAAGTCGCGATGCGCGTTACCACGGACGCCGTGCAGATCTTCGGCGGCGTCGGCTATACCCGGGATTACCCCGTTGAGAAATTCATGCGAGACGCCAAGATCATGCAGATCTTTGAAGGTACGACGCAGATTCAAAAGCTCGTGATCTCGCGCTCGCTCATCGGTTTTGGCTAGACGGTCTCCTAAAGGCACAAGTCAGAAGGATGAAGGTCGCCGGACCTCGCGATCTCTGCGAGGATGAATCAAGACCAAAGGCAGTTTGGCTTTCTTCATCCTTCATCCTTCATCCCTCTGCCTTTACTTCATCCTTCATCCTTTTCGAAATTGCTTCATTTCCCAATGTGTATATAATCCCATTGGGGGTGTCAGATGCAACTCGATTTAACGCGCCCACACACCGGACGGGTACTCGATTATTGGCTCGGCGGCAGCCACAACTTTGAAGTCGACCGGCAGCTGGCCCATCAGGTCGCCAAGTCCTTTCCGGTGGCCGTCCAGGTGACCAAGGACTCGCGGGCCATGGTGCGCCGGTGCGTCGAGTACTTTCACGCGCACGGGATCCGCGCCATCCTCGACTTTGGTGCGAGCCTCCCCACCACAGAGAATACGCACATCGTCGCCAATGCGATCGACCCCCAGATGCTAGTCGTCTACAGCGACATCGACCCAATTATCTATGCCTACGGTCAGGAGTTGTTGCAAGGCAACCCGAACGCCATCTACCTCCAAGCCGATGCCGCGACCCCTCATGTCGTCCTCGACTCTCCCCTCACCCGGCAGCTCATCGGCGACGAGCGGCGGGTGGGCTTTGTCTTTCTCAATCTCGCGCTCTTTCTGGAGGACGACGCATTGCGTCAATCCTGGCGCGCACTCTACGATTGGGCCGCGCCCGGCAGTTATCTCGCCGTGAGCTCGTCGAATAAGAATTGGCTTTCCGACCCCGAATTGACCCCCGCGCGCGACAATTATCGAAACGCCAACATTATCGTGCGCTTTCGCACCGTCGAAGAGACGCTCGCACTGGCATCCCCGTGGCAATTGACCGAAGAGGGAATTGCGGTGAATGCCAGTTGGGGTTTGACGCTGAGCCACGCCCCCGCGCACGATATCGGCTACTCGATGATGTTCCGCAAGTAGGCGCGCGGCAATTGCCAATTCCCTGCCGTCATGACGACGCCAGTGGCCCGAGCATGCGCTCTGCCATCCTTTCTTGGACAGGCGAATGCCTCGCCCCGACGCGCGGTCGACGCCGATTTGCGCCGCCGGCAAACTAGAACCAGCCAATGAACCGTTGCGGCTCAAGCGAGCCCTGGTCGCATAGATCACCCGCTCGTGCGAATGGGAACCGCCAGTTGACAGTGTTCGACTGAGCAGCCCCTTGCTATCATTTGTCTTTGGCTGTAAGAGGAACTTGCGCTATGCCCGAACTGCATCGGGAGGCTGAGGCCCGAAGCTTGGAACGGCGCCTCGCCGATTTGAATGCGCTGGTCGACGTCCTGACCGAGATCAACCGTTCGCTAGAGCTTGACGAGGTTTTGCGGACCAGCTTAGCCGGAATCCAGCGCGTTGTCGGCGGCGAATTCGGATGCTTTCTCCTGATCGAGCCACAGACCCACACTCTGGAGTTGGCCCATCCCACCGGCCTCTCTACCTCTTTGATCGAATCCCTCCAGAACCTGGCTCTCCACTCTGGGCCGCCCCTCGAAGCGGCAGAACCCGGTGACTATAAGCAAATCCTGAACCGATTAGGCGCACGCGTCCGGGAAACCCTCCTCGCTCACGGCGCCGAGTTTTTCGCGCTCCTCCCCTTGACAGCCCGCGGTCAGGCCATCGGCGTGCTCCTCGCCGGCATGAGCCCCGACCGGATTCTCGCGCCCCCGAGCATCGATTTACTGATGTCCATCGGCGAGCAAGTCGGCATGGCGATTGCGAACGCGCGGCTGCACGCGTCCGTCCGCGAATCCGAAGCCTGGCACCGCACTTTTATCCAAGACAGTCCAGATGGGTTTGTGGAAGGGGAATTTCGAGGGAGGATCACTTTCATTAACGACGCGGGCTGCCGGATCCTCGGCCTGCCGCGTGAACAGATCCTTGGCAGAAAGTTCGTCGAGTTCGCGGTGAACCCAGATGGATTGGAACCGGCCCGCATGCAGATCAGCCAGGAGGGCTCCCTCAGTAACTGGATCGCACAGGTTCGAACCAATGGCAGCGTCGTCCAGACCCTCAGCCTGACGATCCGGCTCGTTGACGACAACTCTGGCAAGGTCGTCCGCTACCAATGCATCTTTCGCGATATCTCGGCGCGGCAGCAACTCCTCGAGACTCTGCGCCGCCGCAACCACGAACTGGATACGCTCAATGCCGTCTCGAGCATCCTCACCCGGCCGCTGGAAATTCAAAGCGCCCTGGATCAGATCTGCGAGCGGATTGCCACGTTGACCGGTATGGAAACGGTTACGTTGTACGTCATCGACGAGTCCAGGCAGGCGCTCGTCCTCATGGCCCACCACGGCGCGATGCCGTCGGCGATCAAGAACATGCGCCGGCTTCCCTTGGGCGATCCTTTTTTGCAGCGGATTGCCGTTCACGGCGAAACGGTCATGCTCGGCGACTTGAGCCAAGTGGCGTCTCCAATCCTCGACCTGGCGCGTGCGGCCGGCTATCAGGCTGGAGTCGGAGTGCCGATCTCGACACGGGGCCAGCCGGTCGGCGCCATCCTGATCGCTAGTCATACCCCGCGCGAGTACGAGGCCTCCGATATCGCCCTGCTCGTGAACATCGGGCAGCGGATCGGGCTGGCCTGGGAGAACGCCGACCTCTACGCTCAGATGCAGCGGCGCGTTCAGGAACTGGATGGCCTGGCACAACTGAGCGCGGCGTGCTCCTCGACGCTGGAGCTGGAAGCGATTTCCAATCTGGCTGTCGAATGGACGCGCCGGCTTTTGCCGGCCAAGGTGTGCAGTCTCCGCCTCCTCAAAGGGGACAGTGCCCCGCTCACGGCCACAGCCGGAGCGCGGGAGGGCGCGAGCTTTTGGGACGCGCCCGGCCTTTCCGATATGGTCCATTCCCTGATCGAGCGACGCAAACCGCTTGTGGTCGGCGACAGCGAGCGCGATACCAAAATAGCGCCGGCGACCCGCGCTTATTGTCGCGAGCAGGGCGTCCGCGCCCTTCTCTCCGTGCCCATGCCGGCGCCGGATCGGGTCGTCGGCATTTTGAACGTGGCTCGTGAAGGTCCTTGCGAATGGTCGCGTCGAGAGATCGATCTGCTTCAGACGATCGCCAATCAGGCCGCCAACTCGATTGCGAATGCGCAATTGTTCCGGCAGGTGTTGACCGAACAACGCAAAGTGCAAGCGATTTTCGACAGCGGCCTGAGCGGGCTTTACGCGACGGATGTCTCGGGTCGCATCGTGATGTTCAACCGCGCCGCCGAACGCATGACCGGCTGGATGTTGCATGAAGTGCAAGGCAAGCCTTGGGAAGAGGTTCTGGCCGCTCCCGGTCAGGACCCGCTCGCTTCCCCCTTGATTCTCTCCGCGCTCAGCCATGCCAGTCCCGCGTACCGCCCGGAGGGGGGGCATCTTCGCACCCGGGACGGCCGGTTGATCCCGGTTGCCGAGGCAGTCGCTCCGCTGCTAAATGAGCATGGAGGCATAACGGGGGCCGTGGGGGCGTTTTGGGATTTGACCCGGGAGAGAGAGGCCGAGCTGAATCGGGAAGAATTCCTGAGAATGGTGGCGCACGAGATGCGCAATCCCTTGACGGCTCTCCTCAGCGGGCTTGACCTCCTGGAGAATGGCCGGTTGGACGCCCAAGAATCCGCCGAGATGTGGAAGGTCGTCAAGGCCGAAGGGGAGCGCCTGGACAAGTTTGCGCACCAATTTCTCGAAATGGAACGCCAAGTCCAGCCCGCTCTGCCGGTGGAATGCGTGCGGGTGCCGGTCGCGTCTATCCTCCAAAAGCTCGTGCGAGATTTTCGCCGGGTCCACCCGGCGCATCGCTTTCGCCTCCACAAGATCCCCTCCGATGCCGCCGTGCTCGCGGATCCGGAGCGCATGGAATCTGTCCTCCGCAACTTGCTCGACAATGCCGCCGCCTACTCGCCCCCCGCGAGCCAGGTCCAGATTCTAGTCTCCCAATCGCCGCCGCTGGACCGAGTGGATATCGCCGTGCGAGACCGCGGGCCGGGCATTCCGCCGCCGGAACAAGCCCGCGTCTTTGAACCCTTTTACCGCATCCAGCGACCCGGAGGTCAGCGTGTCTACGGTCACGGGCTCGGGCTCTATATCGCTCGCAAGCTGGCGCGTGAAATGGGGGGTGACGTCGAGGTAGCTAGCCAGGTCGGACGAGGCAGCACATTTTATTTACGTTTGCGGAGAAGCGAATGACGGTCAAGAAAGACTCGATTCTCGTCGTGGACGACGAGTCAGGCGTCCGCCAGGTCTTGAGCATGCTGCTCAAGACAGAAGGCTTTGACGTGCTGGAAGCAGCCGATGGGAAAGAATGCCTGCGCCTCGCCTACAAGCACCGGCCCGATCTGGTCCTCCTCGATATCTTGATGCCGGACCGGGACGGCCGTGAGGTCTGCCGGCGCCTGCGTGAGATCTCCGACGTTCCCATTCTCATGCTGACCGCCTTGTCGGACATGAAGGAAAAAGTAAACCGCCTGAGCGACGGGGCGGACGATTACGTGACCAAGCCCTTTCACAACGAAGAATTGGTAGCGCGCATTCGCGCCCTCCTGCGGAGGGCACACCAGGCCAATCCTCCTCACCCTCTCATGTATCAGGACGGTCGACTGGATGTAGATTTCGAAGCGCACCGCTTGGCGGTGAAAGGCAAGCCGGTCTCCCTTTCCCCCAAACTATGGCGGCTCTTCGAGTGCTTGGTCGCTCGCAAAGACCGCGTGGTGACGCGTGAAGAGCTGCTGCGCTATGTGTGGGGCGATGACTATGCGATGGAATATCGGTACGTCAAGGTCCTCGTTTCCCACTTGCGCGAAAAGATTGACGATTCTCCACGCAAGCCCCGTTACGTCCATACCGAGCGCCAAATCGGCTACCGCTTTGAGAGCCATGCGTAGGCAGAGGACAGATGACAGACAACAGATAACAGACAACAGAAGGGAGCCAGCAGAAACCGCTGACTCCCTTCTAGGACTAGATAGCCTACTGCGACGACAGGTCACCTGTCTGTCGTCTGTCGTCTGTGGTCCGTTGTCTTTCAATTAGGGCCACAAAAACATCCTCCAGCGCCGGCGCGATCGGGTCTATCCTCCGCACATGAACACCCGCGGCCTCCAGCGCGGCCTGCAATTCCGCACGCGCCGTCGAGGCATCATCCACCACAACATGAAGCAGGTTGCCGTACAAAGCGGCCTCACGCACGCGCGGGATCCCGAGGAGCGTGTCGAGCGCCGCCATCGTCGGCTCGGCATCCACTTCGAGCAAATCCCCAGTCATTTGGCTCGCCTTGAGCTCATCCGGATTCCCTTCGGCGATTAAATGGCCTCCGTACATCAAGCCGATCCGGTTGCAGTGCTCCGCTTCGTCCATATAGTGGGTGGTCACAAAGATGGTGACATCCGACGCGGCGAGCGCATAGATCAGGTCCCAGAACTCGCGGCGTGAGCTCGGGTCCACGCCTGCGGTCGGTTCGTCGAGGAACAACATGGGAGGACGATGGACGATCGCGCAGCCCAGCGCGAGCCGCTGTTTCCAGCCCCCCGCCAGATTCCCCGCCAGTTCGCGCTCGCGCTGCTCCAGATGCGCCATCGCGATGAGCTCGTGAACGCGCTCGCGGCGCGCGCGCGCCGGGACATTGTAGAGGCCGGCGTAGAACTCCAGATTCTCCGCCACGGTCAGGTCGTCGTAGAGCGCAAATTTCTGCGACATATAGCCAATCTGCGCTTTGACCTTCTCTGGTTCGGTCGCCACATCCAGGCCCAGCACGCGCCCGCTGCCCGACGAAGGCGCGAGAATGCCGCACAGGATTCGGATCACCGTGGTCTTGCCCGCGCCGTTCGGCCCCAGAAAGCCATAGATCTCGCCCTCGGCGACCCGGAACGACACGTCGTCCACGGCGGTCAGAGCGCCGAATTTCTTTGTCAGGTGGGAGGTTTCGACGGCCGCAACCGTCCGTGTGGACTCTAGGATTTGTTCATCTCCATGAACACGTCTTCCATGGAAGGGGCAATCCGCCGCAGCGTAATGATCTCTGCGCCTTGGGAAGCCAGGTCGCGCGTCAAGCGCGGGATCAGACTCTCGGCATCTTCCGTGCTGAGGTGAATCGAATCTCCAAAGATTTGCGCATTTTCGCTGCCCACGGCGGCGCGGCTCACGGCTTGCGCGACTTTGCGCGGCCGCGCGCGCAGCTCCACGACTTGGTGCTTGATCTTTTGCTTTAGTTCTTCCGGGGTGCCTGCGGCGATCAGCCGGCCGCCGGACAGGAACCCGACCCGCACGCAGCGTTCCGCTTCGTCCATGTACGGCGTGGCCACGAAGAGGGTCACGCCTTCGCGGAGCAGGTCGTACAGGATCTTCCAAAACTCGCGCCGCGAAACCGGGTCCACTCCGGTCGTCGGCTCGTCGAGAAACAAGACCTCGGGGCGATGAATGAGCGTACAGGCCAGCGCGAGCTTTTGCTTCATCCCTCCCGACAAGTTCTCCGCGCGGCGGTCCTGGTGGTCGGTCAGGCGAGAGAATTCGAGCAGTCGAGCGGAGCGGGCCCCGCGTTCCTTGGGTGCGACGCCGTGCATCTCGGCAAAGAAATTGAGATTCTCCTTCACGGTCAGGTCGCCGTACAAGGTGAAACGCTGGGACATGTAACCGATGCGGGCCTTGACCTGTTCCGGCTGGGCGGCGACGCTGTAACCCTGGACGGTCGCGTCGCCGGCCGTGGGAGCGAGAATCCCGCACAGCATGCGGATCGTCGTGGTCTTGCCCGCGCCGTCGGGGCCGACGAGCCCAAAGATTTGTCCGCGTGGCGCGTCCAGGTCCAGTCCGTTCACGGCGGTGACCGGACCGAACCGTTTGGTGAGTCCTCGTGCCTCGATGGCGAAGGGGGCAGGCGGGAGCGTCAACTCGCTCTCCTAAAAAGAGGAAAGGACCACGAGATCAACCATCAATGCCCGGGACCGGGAAGCGGGAAGCGAATGCCTTGACCTCCTCGCGCACGCGCGCGTGGAGAGCGCTGTCGTCCATGTTGGAGATCACGTCGGCAATCCAATGACCGATCGCACGCATCTCCTGCTCTTTCATCCCGCGGCTGGTGACCGCCGGAGTCCCGAGCCGGATGCCGCTCGTAATCGTCGGCGAGAGGGTGTCAAAGGGGATGAGATTCTTGTTGCACGTAATCCCCACCGCGTTGAGCGCATTCGCGGCATCCTTGCCCGTCACATGTTGTCCGGACAGGTCTACGAGGAGCAGATGATTGTCGGTGCCGCCGGAGACGAGGCGCAAGCCGCGACTCGCTAGTTCGCTGCCCAGGGCGCGGGCATTCGCGACAATCTGTTTCTGATAATCGACGAACGAAGGCGCGAGCGCTTCTTTCAAAGCCACGGCTTTGGCAGCAATAATATGTTCGAGCGGGCCTCCCTGAGTGCCGGGAAAGATCGCCTTGTCCACCGCCTTGGCATATTCTTCCTGACACAGGATCATGCCGCCCCGCGGGCCCCGCAGCGTCTTGTGGGTGGTGGTCGTCACCACCTGAGCGTAGGGGATCGGACTGGGATGGACATGGGCCGCGACCAGCCCGGCGATATGAGCCATATCCACCATCAACTTGGCGCCGACCGCATCCGCAATCTCTCTCAGGCGGACAAAATCGATCGTGCGGGGATAGGCCGTGGCGCCGGCGACGATCAGCTTGGGATGATGCTCCTTCGCGAGCCGCCGAATCTCTTCATAATCAAGCTGCTCGGTCTCTCGATTCACACCATAGCCGACGAAATGGTACAACTGGCCGGAGAGATTGACCGGAGCCCCATGCGTGAGGTGCCCCCCTTGAGCGAGACTCATGGCGAGGACCGTGTCCCCCGGCTGAATGAGAGCGAGATAAGCGCCCAGGTTCGCTTGAGAACCGGAATGAGGCTGCACGTTCGCGTGTTGGGCGCCGAACAGCTCTTTCGCCCTACGGATGGCGAGCGCTTCCGCCTGGTCGACGTACTCGCAGCCGTTATAATACCGCTTGGCCGGATAGCCCTCGGCGTACTTGTTCGTCAGTACCGAGCCGGCGGCCGCGAGCACCGCCCGGCTGGCATAGTTCTCAGACGCAATCAGCTCCAGCCCCTCCTTCTCGCGTCGCTCCTCCCGTTCGATAATCTCCGCAATGTCGGGATCGACCTGCTCAAGGCGGGCCAGCCGCGTTGGACTCTCCACAGTGTTCTGCACGACATCCTCCGTTTCTGGACGGCGCATGGCCGCCAGGCCGCGTACGGCCCCTCACGCGAGTATATCATACGCCTACGCTTTAGACAAGGGCAACGAGCGCAGCTCACAGGGCGGGACAACTCGTCATTGCGCCCGTTGAGTCCCACGGGACGCCGCCCGAAGAGCGGCGCGGCAATCTCACTCCAGGCCGAGATTACGCCCGCAATGTATGCACCCGAACGAGAGTCGCGTTTGCGTTACGGGGATAATGTATATATACTAGCGCGGTAGTTCCGACTACCCTGATCTGCGGCATGCCTCTCTGCAATACACTCACGCTACAAGTGTTCTAGCCCGCCCAAAAATCCGGGACGAATTTGGGCGAGCGAGGGCGCACTCTCTCGCGAAGCTGGGAGAGAGGAATCACAGAAAGAAGGCAAAGATGAAACGGACATCGCTGTCCCCGATCGCGTTCGTCCTCAGGCTAGCAGTCCTCTTAGCAATCCTCTCCACTCCCCTCTCCGTTTTCGCAGCCCAGAGCTCCCAATCACAGAGCCCGGTTACACCTTACGCCCCCCGAACATCTTCCTCCGTGGCCGTCGAATTCGTTCAAATCGCCAACTCGGCGAACATCCTTGGGGATTCGACCTACATCGACCATCCGCTGACGAATGGCAACCCTAACGCGCTCGTGTTCGTGACGCCGAACTGGAACCCGGGCGGAATCGGCAAAACCTATGAAAACTATGCGATCGGCGTGTGGTACGATAAGAACGCTTCGAAATGGGCGATCTTTAACCAAGATAAATCGAATATGGCTACTGACGTGGCGTTCAACGTGCTGATTCCGCCTCCCGGTCCGAATGTATTTGTCCAGACGGCGAACGCGGGGAACTCGGCCGGAGACTATACGGATATTGACAATCCGCTCACCAACAACAATCCGAACGCGATCCTTTTTGTGACGCCGAACTATAATCCGGGCGGAGGATTGCCGGGCGTCTACGATAACGTTCCGATTGGCGTCTGGTACAACGATACAACGAACAAGTGGTCCATCTTCAACCAAGACCGTACGGCCATTCCACTTGGCGCGGCGTTCAACGTTTTCGTTCCGTCCGCGGGTTCGAATGTATTCATCCAGACGGCGAGCACCACGAATACCAATTTCGACTTTACGGATATTGACAATCCGCTGACGAACAACAACGCTTATCCTCTTCTCTTCGTCACGCCGAACTGGAATCCGGGCGGCGCGCACTTGGGCGTCTACGACGACCAAAACATTGGCGTCTGGTATAACGCCTCGAGTAAAAAGATGTCGGTCTTTAACCAAGACTACACCACCTCGATGCCGGTGGGGGCCGCATTTAACGTGCTCGTCGCTCCGCTGAACACCGCCGTGTTCGTCCAGACCGCGACTGCCGGGAACTCGGCCGGAGACTATACCGACATTGACAATCCCCTCTCGAACGGCAACCCCAACGCAGTCGTGATGGCGACGCCGGACTATAATCCGGGCGGGCGGCCCACGGGCGTCTACGACGACCACTCCATCGGCGTCTGGTACAACGATACAACGAACAAGTGGTCCATCTTCAACCAGGACCATACGGCCATTCCACTTGGCGCGGCGTTCAATGTACTAGTCTTTACGACGGACGCGGGAGAGTTTGTTCAAAAAGCGACGACTGCGAATATTGCTCACGACTGGACAGACATTTATTACCCGTTGACGAATGGCAACCCTAACGCGCTCGTGTTCGTGACGCCGAACTGGAACCCGGGCGGAATCGGCAACACCTATGAAAACCATGCGATCGGCGTGTGGTACGATAACTCTTCGAAATGGGCGATCTTTAACCAAGATAAATCGAATATGGCTCCTGACGTGGCGTTCAACGTGCTGATTCCGCCTCCCGGCGCAAATGTGTTTGTCCAGACGGCGAACGCGGGGAACTCCGCCGGAGATCATACGGATATTGACAATCCGCTCACCAACAACAATCCGCAAGCGATTTTTGTCGTGACGCCGAACTGGAACCCGGGCGGAATCGGCAACACCTATGAAAACCATGCGATCGGCGTGCGGTACAACACCGGTACGAACAAGTGGTCCATCTTTGACCAAGACCAAACGGCGATTCCGCCTGGTGCCGCGTTCAATGTCTATGTCACGAGCAGTATATACCCTATTAGATATTATGGGCTTTGGCTTCCCCTCCTTGTCAGATAACGCGACGGCATTGCCCCCCAACACAAGAGCTCCGGCTAGTGTCGGGGCTCTTGTCTTTCCCCTACGCTTTCTCTTGCCCTGCGCTTTCTCTTGCACACTCTCCTCATCCCATGCGATTTCTGGCAGTTTCTCCAGCGCCTCACCCAAGCGTCCACCGCGTCCCGGGCATTGTAGGCTTGGATCGAGACGCGGATAAGGGGCGGAGTCGCAGACCCCGCGACCCCTTCGGGGATCTGCGGGAGAGCGAAGGGTCTCGTAGTGCGGCGCGAGATGCTGCGGGTGACTTGTTCCGACGCTCCGCTTCGCATGACAACTCGGGGGGACCTGGCAACAGCCCCTGGGGCAACATTCCGTTTGACTAAAAGGTCTCTCTTTGCTATACTATTAAAGCCGCGAGACGTGGGATTCCATGGGATCGCGCACACATGAGGAGGAGTGCCGGAGTGGACTAACGGCGCCGCCTTGAAAGCGGATGGGCGATGAGCCACGGAGGTTCGAATCCTTCCTCCTCCGCAGTCCAACTGCGGAATTCGCCTCGCAAGCGACGGAGTCTCCGCTTCACTGCGAGATTGCGGAACAAAGAGGTCGGCAATCCGCAATCCGCAAATGCTTGGAGGGGTCGCATAGCCCGGTCTAGTGCGGTCGCCTGCTAAGTGACTACAGGGGGTTAAACCTCTGTCGCGGGTTCAAATCCCGCCCCCTCCGCTCTTTTAAACGATGAAGGCAGACGGTAGAAGGCGGAAGGATGAAGGATGAGTCGCCGTCCTTGGAACTCAACGGGACTTGGCCGGCGCGAAAGCGAAACTGCCTTTGGTCTTGATTCATCCTTCCGACTTCATCCCTCTGACTTTACTTCATCCTTCATCCCCGCTGAGGGTCGCGGGGTCTGCGACCTTCCGCCTTCTGCCTTTACATGCTCTCCCCGTAGCGCAATTGGATAGCGCGCAGCCCTGCGGAGGCTGAGGTTGCGAGTTCGAGCCTCGCCGGGGAGGCTGGTCCGGGACGCTGAGGAGTAATGGCGTCCTTTCTGAGTGGCGTCGAGTCGCCGAGGGTAAACAACACCCGGGGGTGGAATTCACCCGCCGGGTGAAATCTACCCGCAGTGACTAGGCGCCTATTCTTTTTTCGGCGACTATACCATAATGCGTCTTCGTGTCCTGTTCGGCCTGATATTCAGCCTGGCACTTGTCTTGGCTTTTGGTAGCTCCGCCTCGGCAGCCGGCTCGACCTCACCTTTGCGTAATGCCCCATCCGCCTCTCTACAGACATCCTCGGTTCGCATTCTGTATTTCTACTCACAAGACTGCCCGCACTGCCAAGCCGTACAGGACCAAATCCTCACACCGCTCGAGACGCGCTACGGCAGCCAAATCGAAATCCGCAAACTGGAAATCAGTGTCCCGGCGAATTACGAATTATTGATCCGCGCGGAGGAGAAGCTGGCCGTGCGCCCCGAACAGCGCGGCATCCCGACCCTCGTTATCGACAATCAGGCTCTCATCGGACAAGACGCCATCCGGGACCAGCTGCCCGCGCTCGTCGAGCACGGATTGGCGCAGGGGGGAATCGATTGGCCGGACCTCCCCGGGCTCGCCGCCACCCTTGAGAACGGACCGGGCAGTGCGAGCACGCCCGGCTCTCCCGGATGCCAGCAAACCCAAGCGGTCACCTGTTCCTCCGCCGCGCCCATCTGGGTGGCGTATTTCTACCAGACCGGCTGCCAAAAATGCAGCCGCGCGGAAGCGGACCTCGCGTATGTGCGCACCCGCTATTCCCAGATCGTGGTCGATCCATTCAACGTCTATGACCAACCGCAGTTGGGGCAGTGGCTCGCGGAACGCTCGGGCCGTAAGGATTTCCACACCCCGGCGGTCTTTATCGGGAACGACGTGCTCATCGGCGAAACGGAGATCACGCCGCAGAATATCGAGGCGCTCGCCGTCAAATACAGTGCGAGCGGCGCGGCACGCGTCTGGAACGGCTTCGATCCGGCGAACGGGCAGGGCGGGATGCTCGCACAATTTCGCGCGCTCGGTCCATTGACCGTGGTCTTTGCCGGACTCGTCGACGGACTCAACCCCTGCGCCTTTGCCACCCTCATCTTTCTCGTCTCCTACCTCACGTTTAGCGGCCGCCACGGGCGCGATGTGATCGCCGTCGGCGGCGCGTTCACCCTCGGCGTCTTTCTCGCGTATCTCGGCGTGGGGCTGGGAATGTACAAGGTGCTGGATTTGATGGGGGGCTGGCTCACCATGGTGGGCCGCTGGATTTATGCGCTCACGGCCGTCCTCTGTGCGGTCCTTGCCGTCATCAGCTTTAGGGATTGGCTCAAGGCCCGCCGGGGCAAGATTGAAGACATGTCGCTGCGCCTCCCCTCCCCGCTGCGCAAGCGGGTCAACGCGCTCGTCCGTTCAGGTCAGCAAATGCAGGCGTTTGTCGCCGGCGCTTTCCTGACGGGCGCGGCCGTGTCCCTGGTCGAATTGGCCTGCACGGGGCAGATCTATCTTCCGACGATCATCTTCGTCGCGAGTATTCCGGAGCTGCGCCTCCAAGCGGTGAGCTATCTCGTCTTGTACAACCTCGTTTTCATACTGCCGCTCATCGTCGTCTTTATCCTCGCCTACTATGGCACGACCTCGCACCAACTCGGCCGCTTTCTAGAACAGAACACGGCGCGCGTCAAGCTCGGCACCGTGTTTCTCTTCGCCGCACTCGCCACCTGGCTGGGCATCTCGCTGCTGTAGCTGTCGCTTAAGAAATCTCTGCTTTTCCCCCATCACCCCTTGTCCCCTCTTCCCCGTGGCAAGAGGGGGATCGAGGCCGAAGAATCTTCCGCTTTAGTGAGACTCCGCTAGACTTTCACCGAAACAGCGCGAACCAACGCCACGCGCTCGGCAGTGCGAAGAGTCCTTTGAGGACCAAAAGATATTCGTCGTGATTTCCCGCCAGCTTCATTTGACGACCGTTACATAGAAGAAATCTTTCGCCGATGGTCGCGACACGTAAATCCCGGGTTGGTAAACCATCGCGTCCAGCAGCACCCGTTCCGTCCATTTGCCCGCGAGGGGCGCGTATATCAGAAACCGTTCGAACGACCAGTTGACATCCAACTCTGCTACGTCACTTGCGCCCGCGGCGACGAGCGACTGCGCGAGCGTTTGCGCGGTGAGCGCTTCGCCCGCCGCGTAATACAGCGTGCGTCCATCCGCGCTGATGCCGAGCGCGGAACGCCAGATCGCCACCTTGCCGCTGATGCTCTTGCCCCAGGAAAAGATTTGTTCCTTCTGCAAATCAGGATTGGCTTGACCCTTCATCACCAAGTACGGGGGCGTTTGCCGGAACGATTGCATCAGCGGGAGCGTATTGGAAATGATGGACCAGGGCGCGATCCGCACCGTGCCATCGCGATAGAGCGCAATCGTATCCGAATCTCGTTTCGGCGCGAGGATCATCTGCCCATTGACCATCATCCCGTGATTACCGTGGATCGCTTTGAATCCCCCGTTGAATGTCGCGACGAGTCCCGATCGCTCGGAGGTGGGAATCAACCCAGGCCGTGACACGCGCACGGGCGATTCCGGCTCGCTGGTTCCGGCGACGACGTGCAGACGTAGACGCGTCGCGTCCATCGCCACAACCGCCACTTGAGCATAAGCACGCGCCCGGTCCGGATGCAACAATGTTTTGTACATCAACGGCGCGGCGCCCGGATCGAAACTATTGGGAATAGGCGTCCAAATGCCGTCGCCTGCCGTTGCCTCATTAGGGGCGGGCGATGTGCCTTGGCGCGGCGCCGCCTCTTCGGGTCGGAGGGCAAAGTTGGGTTGGATTGGCACCGGCGCGTTTCCTCGGTTGCTTGAGGGGATCACGACGGCAGCCGCAGGGGACGCACTGCCGAGTAGATTGTGCGAGGCGAGCACCTGCTGAACCGAATCCATGGCGGAGTAAAACACATCTTCGGCAAAGGCGATCGGTTCGGGACCCACCACATTGCGCACACCATCCACTATCTGACCGACCGCGCTGGGTGGCAAGGCGACCCAGCCCCACAATCCCAGGAGCACCAATCCCAACGCCAATTCGATCTTGATAATCCTGACCACACGCCTCTGCGCCATCGTAATGCTCCCGCACAATGAGGGGGCGGGAATTTCCTGCCCCCGTGCCTCGCGTACTAGTTGCCTGCTTCGACGCCCTCGGGCGGTGCGATGGACGCTTCGGTGGTCGTGCCGTCTTCGGGTCCTGCGAATTCGGTGTGCAACACCACGCCGTTTCCCGCATCGACCTTAACGTCGGCGCCGCTGCTCAATTGGACGCCGTAAACGACACAACCGTTCTCATCGTCCTGTCCAACGCTCGTCGCCGTGGTGCCAGGGTTCGCCGCAAGCGCGGCGGCTTGCGCTTGTTCCGCCGTGATGGTTGGCGCCCAGCCTGATTGGACACTACACGTGTAGGTCGGAGTCTGGTCGTTCGGACCCCGGTCTTGTGTTGAGCCGGGCGTCGGTCCTTGCGCGTAGGCGTGACCCACCCCGCTCAAGGCGGCGAAGGCAAACATCGACACCGCGCCAAGGGTCAGCAATCTCCGTTTCATCCAAACCTCCTGTTCTTGATTCGATCAGTATCGGTGTGCGAATCTGCCCTCAGCATAAACCACGCAGATTAAAACAAAGGCATCGTGGAAATTACAGTTTCTTGACATACAACAACACCCTGGTCCATCATCCTCCTGACCTCACGGGTTTCACTGACCTATCCGGATTCTGGGTTTCCATCCGAATCACGAACGTCGTCCCTTGGCCCAGAACGCTCTGCGCTTGGATCGTACCGTTCTGCGCCGTAACGAGCGCGTGCGCGATGGCGAGACCCAGCCCCGCGCCATCGTTCGCCGAATGCGCTTCGTCCGCGCGATAAAAGCGTTCAAAGATGTGCGGCAAATGTTCGGGGGCGACGCCCGCGCCCGTATCGGAAACTGTCAGCACCGCCTGATCACATTCCCGCGCCGCCGCCAACGTGACCGTCCCGCCGGCCGGCGTAAATTTCAAAGCGTTCCCCACCAAATTGAACAACACTTGGAGCAATTTATCTTCTTCCGCCCACAACGTCAACTTGGCGTCTGCCCTTTCGACTAGCGCGATACCGCGTTCCTCCGCCAGCGGGCGCATCTCGTCGACGACCGCTTGAAGCAAACCCGTCGCGTTCACCGAATCACATTGGACCGGAAGTTTGCTCGCGTCCGCGCGCGCCAGCACGAGCAGCTCGTTCGCCATCTGCGTCAAGCGGTCCACGTCTCCGCCCAGTTCCCTGAGCACACACGCATATTCCTTTTCCGACCGCGGGCGATTGAGCGCCACATCGATGTTGCCCCGCATCACGGTCAACGGCGTGCGCAGCTCGTGCGACGCATCGGCGGTGAATTGGCGCTCGCGTTGAAACGCCTCGTCCAGCCCCGCCAGCATCGCGTCGAATGTGCGCGCGAGCCGGCCCACTTCGTCGTCGGGCAAATCCAGATTAAGGCGCTGGCTCAAATCCTCCGCGCCGATGCGTCGCGCCGCCCGCGTGATGCGATCCATCGGCGCGAGCGCGCGCCCCGCGAACCAGAACCCGCCGAACGACGCAAGGCCCAGCGTCCCCGGGACGAAAAGCCCCAACAACAGTAGTAATCGCTCCAGTGTGCTCGTCACCTCGATGAGCGACTGCGCCACCTGAAGGACGCCGTACCATTGATTGTTCTCGCGGATGGGACGCGAATAAATACGATACGCGATTCCATGAGAGGTCACCGTTTCATACACCGATTGCCCGTGGCGTGCGGCGCTCAACACATTCGGCGACACGGGCAGGGCGGCAAATCGTACGCTCGTATCCACGAGCTGACCCTGTGCATCCACCAAGCGCACGAGATACCCGCGGTCGCGCACCCCCGCCACATCGGAGGGATCGCCTTCGTTGTTTTGAAAACTCAGTCGCCCTTGATCCAAGTTGATCGCACCGCTGGCCTGCTCGGCATTCACAGCCAAGTTGTCGTCTACTTGTTGAGCGAGCGACCGCGCGAGCGTGAAATACAAAACACTACTGAACAATATCAGGATCAATGCGAGGAGCGCGACATAACCCAGCGTCAAGCGCGCCCGAATGGTTCTAAACACTCGCCGCCTCGATCTTGTAGCCAACGCCGCGCACAGTTTGGATCAGTTTCGTTTCAAACGGATCGTCCACCTTTCGACGCAAGTAGCGAATATAGACGTCGACCACATTCGAGTTCGCGTCGAAATCATAGCCCCACACGCCCTCGGCGATTTGCATGCGCGTCAAGGGCTGACCCCGATGGCGCAACAAGAATTCCAGCAAGCGATATTCGCGTGCGCTCAAATCGACGGCTTGCCCCCCGCGTGTGATCTGATGCGTCGTCGTGTCCAGCGCCAAATCGCCTGCGCGCAATTCGGACGTTTGTGTTTCGGCGGGTCGCCGCGCAAGCGCGCGCAAGCGCGCCAACAGTTCTTTGAACGCAAACGGTTTCACGAGATAATCATCTGCGCCCGCGTCCAAGCCGCGCACGCGATCGTCGACTGCGTCGCGCGCGGTGAGCATCAGGACCGGCGTGTGAATACCCCGTCGACGAATTTCTTTGCACAGACTCACCCCGTCATGGCGGGGCAGCATCACATCCAGAATCAGCAAATCATATGCCGCGGCTTCGACAAAAGCGAGCGCGGCGTCGCCGTCCCCCGCCACGTCCACGACGTATTGTTCTTCTTGCAAGCCCTTGCGAATGAACGCGGCAATGCGGGCTTCGTCTTCGACGATCAATAGACGCATCGAGAGATCTCCACAATCTTGTTGCTCTGATTATACTACACACAGATTAAAGTCCAATTAAGGCGATGAGGGCCTGACCCACGTCGAAAATACCGGCGGCCGCAGCGCCATATTGGCAAGCCACTTTTCTCCCACAGCGTTCATCGGGCAGCCAGAGAACAGCCAACGCGTTTGACTTAAAGCCTGCTTTGTATACAATCAGAGTTGCCAAGCGTGAAGCGGGCGACGAGGCTCGTCCCGTTTCGCAAGCTTCCTCAACCGTCAGATAGACGACTCAGAGCCTCTACCCTGGCGTCAGGGTAGAGGCTTTTTGCTTAGGTGATCTCGATTCATGAATGACCAGGTCTTGCTTGTCGCCGTTATTGCAGTGACTTTGAGCTATGCTTTTGTCAGCGGGCTGAACGATGCCGGCAGCCTGGTGGCGACGGCCATTTCGTCACACGCCCTCGCGCCCCGCGCCGCGCTGTTGCTCGCGGCCGCCGCCGTGTTCGCCGGATTCTTCTTATTCGGCTCGGCGGTCGCGGCCACCATCGGCACCAACCTGGTGCGGGCGCCGGCCATCACCCTCGACGCGCTCTTGTTCGCGATGATCAGCGCGACGGCCTGGGTGATCTTTGCGGCATCGATCGGCCTGCCTTCCAGTTCCACCTACGCGCTGCTCGGAGGACTGATCGGCGCGGTGACGATCACGCACGGCTTCCAATCTCTCTTGCTCGGCGGCTTGCTCACCGTGATGCTCGTGCTGCTGTTCGCGTCGTTGATCGGTCTGGCGGGCGGATACCTTTTCATGCGCTTCGCGGTCTATGCGACGCGGCGCGCGTCGCCGGGGATCAACCAGTTCTTCAAGCACTTTCAAACGCTCGACGTGATCGCGCTCGGACTGAGCTACGGCGCCAACGATGGACAGAAATCGGTCGCCGTCATCACTATGGCGCTCGTCGCAGCAGGCCAACAGGCCACGTTCGATGTGCCCGTGTGGGTCAAGTTGATCTGCGCCCTCGCCTTGATCACCGCGATGGCCACCGGCGGCTGGCGGACGATTGGAACGCTCGGTTGGCACATTTACAGACTGCGGCCCATTCACTCTTTTGTCGCCCAGACTTATTCTGCCATGATCATTCTCACGGCGGCCGCCCTCGGCGGACCGGTCAGCACCCCGCAGGTCGTCAGCACATCGATCATGGGGGTGGGAAGCGCAGAGCGCATGAGCGGCGTCCGCTGGGGTGTGGCCGAAGAGATTGTCGTCTCGTGGCTCTTGACGATTCCGGTCAGCGCGCTCGTCGCCGCGGCCCTGCAAATGATCGGGTCTCATTTTGGAGTTTGAGCCCTAGACGAAGTCTACTTGGATGTGAGAGGGATACATAATTTCAGGGTCCTAATCTTTAGAGTTTCCTCATATGCCTCAAAAAAGAGCCGCCCCAAGACCAAATCGGCGGCTCTTTCCGTACCACAATTCCGTTTATATCTCTGAGGTCGTTCTGCTCCCCAGCGGCGCAAGGCCGGCCGGCTCAATCAGCCGGATGCGGTATGCACCGCGCCCGGCAGCTCGGGCTCTGGGGCCGCGAGAACGTCGTCAAGGAGACTCTATGTACCACCGAAAGTTGATTCTCATAACCATATTGTTGGCGAGCCTATGGGCCGTCACCGGGTGCAGCGCGCTTTCGCCTTACACCTCCGGACTGGGTGCGCCGCCCGCGGCATCCGCAGCGCCGCCCGCGGCATCGGCAGCGCCGACCACCGCCGCCGCGGTTCCGACCGTTGCCATGCGCCAACCCGCCGCCGCTCCTACCCTTGCTCCAACTTCCGACGCCTCCAAAACAGTGGTCGCGGCCATCCAGGCCGTCATCCTGAAGGCGAACCACGAGCAGGAACAGGCGGTGGCCGCTAAGAATCCTAAAGTGATGCGGGATACCGCGACCGCGAGCTACTATACCGAGTCGGTTTCAACCTTGAATGATCTTTTGAGCTCGGGGATCACGGCGATCAAATTGGACAAGTTGACCTGGGGACCGATCACGCAGCCCAGTCCGACCACGGGCCAGGCGACCACGCACGAGACCTGGAGCACGACCTTTTCCGATGGCAGCACCCTCCAGCAGACCGATACCAACGTCTACACCATGGTCCTCCAGAATGGAACCTGGCTCGTGCAGCAGGACGAGCATCCGAACTCACGCACCCTGCAGCCCCCTCCGGGCGCCGCCACACCGGTCGCTCCCACCACGCCCCTACCTCTCTCGGCGCCGGGACAGTCTCAATCGCGCAACTGGTCCGGCTACGCCGCGACGAGCGGCACCTTCACCGGCGTCTCCGGCAGCTGGATCGTCCCCAACGTGAGCAGCGCGACGGACGGCATGGATGCAACCTGGGTGGGGATCGGCGGTGTGAATTCGAGAAACTTGGTCCAGGCGGGGACACAAGCCATCGTCCAGTCGGGACAGGTCGCCTACACGGCCTGGTATGAAACGCTCCCTCAAGCCGCCCAGACCGTTCCCATGACGGTGAACGCCGGCGACTCGGTGAGTGTGTCCGTTACCCAAAAGTCCAATGGGGTGTGGCAAGTCGTCATCAAGGATGCGACGAACGCCCAGTCGTATCAAACGAGCGTGACGTATGCGTCGACAAATTCCTCGGCCGAGTGGATTGAAGAGTCACCGGCCACGGGCCACCGCGTCATCCTGCCTCTGGACAGCTTTGGCAAGATCACATTCTCGAACGCCATGACCATTCGGAACGGCAAGCAAGTCACTCTCAAGCAGGCGGGCGGGCACCCGATCACGATGTACACCTCCGGCCAACGGGCGTTGGCCGAGCCCTCCGCGGTGGGCGCAAACGGATCCAGCTTCACCGTCACACGGAGCAACGTGCCCGCGCCCATCCTAGGCCCGGGTGGCCGGAGGTTTTCGGGCCCCGGGAATACGCCCTAGTCCTAGACTTCCGAAGTTTCTTGCCTAGACTTCCGAAGTTTTTGGAAACTTCGGAAGTCTGACCGGTAGAAGCCTGGTCGGCGACCTTAGTCTGGAGCCAGAATTGAACATCTTGAATGTGGGTTATGGTTCGACCAACTACTACCTGGTCGGGCCTGACCGCGCCCGCCTCTTGATCGACGTCGGGTGGCCGGGAACACTACCCAAATTGCTCAATCAGCTCAAGCGGAAGAATGTAGAACTGCGCGAGATCAAGTACCTGCTCATCACCCACTACCATCCGGACCATGCCGGTTTAGCGCAAGAGCTCAAAGACCAGGGCATCCGGCTCATCGTGCTCGACACCCAGGTGGCCGCGATCCCGCAGTTGAGACGATACATCAAACCCAGCTATCCCTATCGCGAGATCGCCCTTGAGGGTAACCTCCAGGTCAGCGCGAGCGCAAGCAGGGATGTGCTTCGGCGTATCGGGCTCGACGGCGAAATCCTCAGCACGCCCGGTCACTCGGAAGACAGCGTCACCTTGATTCTCGACGAAGGCCAGGCCTTTACGGGCGATTTGACGACTCCGGGGTTTGCCACCGAAGAGGCTCGCGATCAAGTCGAAAAGAGTTGGGAGATGATCCGCGCTCGCCATGTCAAGACGATTTACCCGGGGCACGGACCGGTAAGACCGCTGGAAGCGATCAAGTAACGCCAGAGGAGTGTTTATGAACGATTCAAGTTCGGGGCGACCAAGTGACTTTTTCGATTCGGCCTACCGCGCAACGCCGCAGTGGGACATCGGCGAGCCTCAGCCGGATTTGATCGCGCTGCTGGACGAGTTTCCCCCCGCCGGCCCCGTGCTCGAGGCCGGCTGCGGCACGGGGGAGCTTTCAATCGCGCTTGCCCGGCGCGGCTTGCACGTCCTGGGCGTGGATGCCGCCGAGACGGCAATCGCCCGAGCACAGGCCAAGGCCGCGGCTGACCCGGCGCTCAGCCACCTCGTCGAATTCAGGTTCGGCGATGCGCTCCATCCTGCGAATTTGCCCGGGCCCTTTTCCACAGTGGTCGATTCGGGCTTTTTCCATTTGTTCGACCACGCCGAGCGCGATCAGTTTGCGGGTCAGCTCGCCGGTACCCTGGCTCCTGGGGGCCGCTACTATCTGCTCGGCTTTGCC